>MDVS01000048.1 GCA_001940645.1 Candidatus Heimdallarchaeota archaeon LC_3 | reverse complement strand
ATAATTATTATTATCAGTATTGTCGTAGCAGGTATTATCTTAGCCATATTTTTAGGAATAATTATTAAATTGTATTCTAATCATATATTTATCAATCAAAAATAATTTGAATTTCCCGTTAATTGGCCTAAATTTAATTTAATTATTAGTAAGCGTAATTGGCTATTGTAATTCTTTGAGTAAATCTGGTGTTGGAAAAAGTTCATTTCTATTGAAAATTCAATCTTTAACTGAAGATCTAGGAGGATTTTCTCCAATTATTGACATGCGGGAAATTAGAAGTCAAATTGACTTATTAAAGCTGAGCCAATATTTTGTAACGAAATTTGTAACGAAATTTGATAGATATATTAAAGTCCCTTCAAAAATAAGTGAGAGTTATTTACAGATTTTAAAGATTGATCTTAAAATTAAGAGGAACACAATTTGTCTTTATTCCCATTCCTCTTCTATATTTTCTTTAACCAATTTAAATTTGTCCAAATTTATTCTTAGAATTTAAAACTTGATATTTTACTTAAAAATTTATTAATGTTTATTGCGATTAAGTTCTAAAAGTGACCTATTCTTAATTTCAAAAATTCGATCAAGACTTTCTAAGTGGTCTGTGCTATGAGTTGCTAGCAATAAAGTTAATTTTTTTTCTTCTGCTATTTTTAGAAGGAAATCTCTAGTTTTATAAGTTGATTTGAGATCCAGTCGTCCAAATGGCTCATCCGCTAATAAAATTTTCTTTCCAGTAATTAATGAGGCTGCTACAGTAAGTCTTTGTTTTTCACCTCCAGAAAGGGTCGTAACCAATTGGTTTTTTTGATTATATAACCCTACATCCTTTAATGTTTCATGAATCTCCTTATTAGCATTTTTTCTTAAATTTGATATTTCTAAAATTTCTTCACAAGTTAACCAAGGATCCAGAATTGGAATTTGCGGTATCAGTTGAATGCTACTGGAAATGGAAATGGTTCCGCTAGAAGGTCTAATTAGTCCAAGTATAAGAAAAAATAAGGAAGTTTTTCCACTTCCCGATGGACCAAAAATCCCAATCCTTTCCCCTTTGTTAACAACAAATGATAATTTCTCAAAAATCGAAAGTATATATCCTACTCTTTCCTTAAATCTCAGGGTTACTGAATCAAATTTGATCTCAATCGAATTGTTTTTCAAAATTTTCGACCTTTTTTAAAGCTTTAATTTTAATTTGTTCATTAATAACTTCCCATTCAAGGGATTTTATACCAATTAATTCTGTTAATAGACTGGTTGGGATCTGAATCTCAGGATTATCGATTAATACCCATTTCTGGTAATTTTGTTGAGAAAATTCATTATGATCAACTAATTTTAAAACATATGTTAAGGGCTTGTTGGAAATTTTATTAAATGAATAAATATGCCCTAAATCCAATTGTTGATAAATAAAATCAGGAATATTTAAAAAATCTTGATTCTCATTCATTGCTTGTCTAATTATAATTGGTTTTTCAATGCTAGAAGATATTTTAGATAGTAAATTATCTTTAATTATCCTTCCATCTTGAATATAATAAATGTTTGTTGCTATGTCTACTAAATGAGGATCATGACTTGTAATTATTACTATTTTTCCCTCAATGGCAAAATCCTTTAATACCTTAACTATTTTTTCTCTATTTTTAATGTCGAGAAAACTTGTTGGTTCATCCAATATAAGAATTTGTGGATTTTTTATTAAAACTAATAGTAAAGAAATTCTTTGTTGTTCTCCCCCAGAAAGATTCAGAATTGTTTCAGATAAATGCCGATGTTCTAAATTAAGGTGTCCAAGAAACCTTTCTTCATCAATAATATTAGTACAAAAAGTCTTGAGAATGTCAATACAATCTTTTACTGAATAATCTTTTAAAAAATTATTAAAGAGTTCTTGATGCATATATCCAATTATCTTTCTTCTCATATCTTGTAGCTCAAGATCTTTAAAATCTTGAACAATCTTATTCCTAAATGTAACTCTTCCTACCGTTGGAATCGTTAAAGTACTAATAATGTTCATTAACGTTGTTTTCCCAGAACCACTAGGACCAAGAAATAAAGTAATAGAATTTTCCTTAAAAGTTAAATTAACGTCAGAAAGTGCTATTGTTCTTCTTTTAGAAGGAATTCCTAAAAAATTTTTTCTTTCATAAATTTGTGTTACATTTTCTAAAGTTATCAAGTTCATTTTTTAATCTTCTGAAGTTTTAAAGCCTTTGATTAAATTTATATCCAGATTAATCTTTTTTCTGTAGTAAAAAAGGTAAATAATTGGATAAAAGGAAATTAAAAACGCATAAAACATTAATAATCCAATATCAAGAGTAAATGGTAAAACTTGGTACGATTGTCTTTGTTCACCAAAAATAGATAAAAAAATAGTCATACTCAGTGATATTCCAAGAGAAATGATTAAAGAAATCAAAAAATTATAAATTATTATTATAATAAATATGATACTTATTGCATTTACAATTTCAATCTTATTTGTTTTAATAAATACATGTGCTTGAATACTTTGTTCTAAGCTTTCCGATAAGTCCTTCATCTTAACTGAATGTATAATAATTAATGAAAATACTAAAAATATATTTAGTAGGTCAACTATAAAATGAATAGCCTCTAATTGTGTTTTAAATTCATTATCAAGTAGCCCAGATATTTTAGGTGATACAGCACTCTCAAAGCCACTTTGAATTAATTTTTTATGGTTATCTTGAATTGCTTGATTTGATTTACCTGGAAACCACAAAAAATAACCTTGTTCAATACTTTTAGTAATAGTAATTGTGTGATTAAAAATAAGACCGATCATATCATGTAAATCTGCAATAATGGAAACACCATAGCTATCCCCTAAAATAGAGCTTATTTTAGGGGGTGTATCAAAAATTCCTTGAACATTGAGAGTGAAATTGTACGGATTTTGGTTAGATATGACTTCAGGAAAAGATTTTATATCAAGAAATCTATCGTCTTTAATTTCGTATACATATTGGCTATTCAATGGTAAGGAGACCAAAACATCAAGTCCGGACGTTAATGGGTCCTTCTTTATTGAATGAAAACCGTAGAAGTAATCTTTAAATTCATTAAGTGATTGAAAATCGACAAACAGCCAGTGTAGTCCTACGAAATCATTATTTAATTTTGCTCGTGTGGTAAACCACCAAAATGGTGATACTTTAATGGTTGAATCATTTAATGTATTTTTTATATTTGTTAGTGTGCTTTTCATTTCATTTAAATCATTATAAGGTGTGTTAATAGAAATATCAGCTCCAATAGAGGAGCTATTTTTGGTATACGCATTAGAAGTATGGATCTGTACCAAATTTGCACCAGTTAATAATAAGACACTAATGGCAATAATTACTAGACTATAGCTACTTCTAAATTTATTGTTTCTAGAAAGACTTGCTAAAAAATAATATAGAGAATTTTTTATATTTAATTTTCTAAGAAAAGATCGAATATACCTGATTATTGAGAATAAAATGGATTTTGAATAAATTAAAGTTAAGAACGATAAAACCAATAGAAGTAGACAGAAAATTAAAAAGTGAATTAATTGTCCAAATGGTCCGATAAATAAAATTGACAAATCAATAAATAACGGGAGAAAATAGAAAATAAGTATTAATATAATAATCACTGGTAAAAACAGATAAATTCCTTTCTCTTTTCTATTTTTTATTAACGGATGTAATTCATGTTCTTGAAATAAGGTATATTCATATTTTTGATAAATGATGTCTTTTAACATAAAATATATTAGAGGAATAAGGCCAATTAATGCTAAAAGTACGAAATTAATACCTAAATTGATATTAATTAGTAAATTAATGATATTAATTGTTAATATTCCTAATATATAACCTATGAATAGTGATAAACCCCAAATCGACCATCTTATTCTTAAAAGTTCTGATTTGCTAAAACCTTGTCTGATCAAGTACTTCTGATAATCTCCCCAGATAGAAAACGGAGAAAAGAATTTTGTTCCGAATTCTAATAAATAAAAAACAATTATTATATTTAAAAACCATATTGCGTATAAAGTTGTTATGATAAGAGATAAACTTTCATTAATATAATCCTTTTTAACCTCAATTCCATTATAAAGCTGAGAAAAAAGCTGAGAATTTGAATTAAAGTCAGTATCAGTAAAAGCATGGATCAAAGTAGTTGAAATTTCATTTAATTCTATTAGAAAATCTATAATGTCACTATTTCCTTCAGCAAATTCCAATACACTCTGAAAATTAAAATTATTCCTTAGATCAAGCCAGATGGAATAATCAATTGCTAATTCTTGTGATGCAAAGCCATTTAATTCATCGAGTATGCTAAAAAATGTTTCTTCATGTAGAATTATCCCTGAGGAATCAAGTTTTTGTATTAAATACCATGGTAAATATGAATATTGATCATTTGTAAATTCTACAGGATGGTTTGGAAAATTTAATGAAAAAATTTTATTTATTCCAATTGTTACGTTATTCGAATTTCCAATTAATGTTATCTCTGATGCATTATTTAAATACCTTGGAAAATTGGTATTGAAGACATACAAGAAATCAATTTCCTGATTGTAAAGATTTTTTTGATTTAATATATCTTTAAAATGTTCTTCAGAGACAACTATTATATCCAAATTCGGTATATGGTATAAACTGTCATTTGAATTTATGCCAATTTCATTGATTCCTATATTATCCCGAAAAAAGGGATAAGCTTTGATAGAAAATGTAATAAAAGGATCAATTTTTGATACTTGGGGTAAGTTTTTTTCTAAATTTAATATATTGCTAACAAAATCTGTGGTTTCATTACTATTGGCTATATCTATTTCAATGGGTTTAAAAAAACTCGACCCAAAATAGTCAGTCTCATAAATAAAATCTGGTTGTCCGAAGTTGAAATATAAGTTTAATTGTACTTCCGTTTGAAAAAAAGGAATGAAAATAATTAGACTAAATATAACAAAAACTATTAGGGAAACGAGAATTAATCGTAAGATATAAACAGGATTCTTTTTGATAAAGTGTTTTACTGGCATAGATGAAGCACAATAATTAGTAAGATAATTAGTATAATAGTTTAATAGATTTGTTAAAATTTTTGCTTGTCTGAGGGAATTTTTCTAATTATCAAATTAATTTTCATTAAGTATTATTCTCCTCAATATTGTTGATAGAGAAAATTATGAAATACTTGCTTAAAATGTTTATGGACCATAAATATGAGAAAAAATTACAGAAAAAGGTAGATGTGTTCAGTTTCCTTGATGACACTTGATTAATTAAAATTTAAAGGAATTTTCCTCTGTATAGACTTTATTCAATATTACTTGTGATTCGACTATTCTTATCTTGATCCTATCACCTATATTCCAATTCAAATCAATAATTACTTTTTTAGGAATATTAAGATAATAAGTTATGTATATTTTTCCATTAGCTTTGATATTTTTTCTTGTTTTAAAAACAAATAAACTGGAAATTAATTTAAAATTCCTAAAAAATATGATTTTGTAACTGGAATGATTTATCATTATGAATCTGTCTATTTTCAAAAGAATCCAAACATTAATTACGATCATTTATTAATTGAAATGACTAATAATCAAAACTCAGATAAAGTTTCTGGTTTTTTATTTCCTTTCACATTGATAATTCTCACAGTTTCTATTTATCTTAGAAGAACCATAAAGGGAGGATTATTTGAGTGAAAATTATTACTTTATTCCTAATAATCTTTTGTTGCATTTTAATTATTCCAGTTTTCCTTACTAATAGTATTATAATTGATGATAATGACTCCTTATTAATGAAAAATGATGATTTCTTACTTCAAAATTCAGATGAGAATATAAGCTTGCTTCATATGGCCCCGATAACTGATGATCCCTTTTCTTTTTGGGAGCCTATTTCTTTTCTTCCCAATCAGTATTATAATACCACTGATAATTTATCAATTCACTTTTTCTTATTTAGGTATAATAACAATGGAGGAGATATTAATAACTATTCATTGAAGTTAACACTACCGCTTGGAGAATATCATGATATCAATTTTGATTTTAATTCAAAAAATACTCCTGATTTTGTAAATATTACTTCCCTATTAACTGATGGTATGCCAAACAGCGGGTTAAAGTCTTATAGCGAATGGTCTCTGCAATATCTTTTTACTTTTGACGGAAATTTTTCTTATTTTTATAAAATAGATATAAATGAAAACAGTCTTTTCGGGACAATAAGTGATTTAGAAGGTCATTCTATTTCTTTTATTAGACTTAGAATTTCAAGTCTGGATTATTTTCTCTATAGTGGAAAAACGAAATTTATTCTTAAAGGGTACTGGGAATTCTGGGGAAAGAAGTTAACACAAACTGAAATTGGCTATAAGAATGATTCTCAATATTTAGTGACTTACATCATTCCTCGAACTGATTCTTTAGTATATCAAGGTGTAACCAAGGTTTCCCATTTGAAAATTGACCAACTTGATTACAACTTTAGAAATGGTTATAATTATGGGAATATAAAGATTCTTTTTAGCAATTTACGAATGGTTAGAGTCGCCCCCAGCATTGATAAGACTGCTTACATTGAATTTAATAATTGGGAAATAATAATTAATTCCAAACAAAATTTCCCATTATTTCAAGAAATGAACCTTAATCTCAATGATGGAAAATACAACGTTGAAGGTGGTGGTAGATTGAAAGATAGTTATTCTGTTCCACTAATCCAAATAGGAGAATATAGCATCAATCATAGTTATATTGTTAGTGAATACAATACAAAGTGGGGAAGATGGGTTGAAAATGAGTGTTTGGATATAATAACTTTAGAAGGCACCGAGACATTAACTGTGGCATCAGGGGAGTTCACAGTAAACAAATTTACTACTTACAGCTATAAAACAGATTATATACTTCCTTTTACTAGATCAGAGCTTCTTCTGAATACTAGGACTATTGAATATTTAACGGAGAAAGAAATAGTAATTAAAAGTATATCTTATAATGAAGATGACCAACCCTTTCTTTTAATGGAGTTATTTCCTGATAATCAAAATTACGAAGAATTTTTCGACTCCTGGAAGGAATCCAACGATCTTACGGATACATTTGTCTATATCAATTCTGATAATGAAGCTGATACAGCAATTTCTAACTTCAGTTTGGATTTCATTATTTTTGTCATTCTGATTCTTGGTAGCAAAAGAATTTTCAAAAGAAATAAATGAATATCCATTTTTTCCAATTTCTATAAATTTTTAAAAGTAGTTGAGTTACACTAACTATTTTGAATTACTGAATATTATATTGGAAATTTATAACCTTCTTTAACTTTCTTTATTAATTCAGGAATAGCATCCTCATAATTTGCTATAATTCCGTAATCCGCATGTTGAAATATAGATGCTGAACCATCCCGGTTTATAGCTAATACTTTTCTTGATCTTTTCATTCCAGCTAAATGCTGAATTGCTCCACTCACTCCAACAGCAATATAAAGTTTGGGATGTACTGTTTTACCCGTTTGTCCGATTTGGTGTTTATATTGAATAAAACCTGCATCTACTGCTTTCCTACTTGCTCCTAGTTCCGATTTTTGACCATTTTCATTTAATATTTTGACTAATTCAATTAATAAGTCAAATCCTTCTTTTCCAATACCAAACCCCCCGGTGACTATGATTTCAGCAGATATAAAATCAACTGGTTCTCCATCGTCCGTGTCAGACCCTCTGACTATTTCTAGTACTTTAACCTGCTTATCTTCTTCTTTAACAGAAACTACTTCTCTAAAAATTTTTCCTGTTCTTGAAGTATCTATTTCCAATTTTTGCATTGCTCCAGGTCTAGCTGTGGCCATTTGTGGAAATGTCCATGGTCCTATAATAGTTGCTAGTTTAGCTTCAGCAAATGATGGTCTTATGAAATGAGCGACTTTTTCAAATCGCTGTTTTCTTGGTCTATTCTCATATTCACCAATATCAAATTCAGTACAATCTGCAGATAGTCCAACTTCTAATGCTGCTGCAACTCTTGGTGCTAATCCCCTGCCAATAGTTGTCGCTCCAAATAAGAATATTTCTGGTTTATTTTTTTTGACCATTTCAACAATTGCAGAAGAATAAACACGTATATTGTATATTTCAAAATCAGGTTGGTCAATAACAATTACTTTTCTAGCACCATGATGAATCAAGATCTCTATATTTTTTTCTGAAATATTGTGGCCGATGAGTAAAGCACTAACTCTTCCTGTTTCTCCAAGTTTTTCACTCATTCTATTGGCTTCACCTAATATTTCAAGTCCAACCGGAAGTAATTCTCCTTCTGTCATTTGACAAAAAGTAGTTATTCCTCGGTATTCACCTCGAAAATCTACTAGTTCAAGTATTGGTTTAGGTCTTGAAGACTTAGCCATTAATTAGCCTCCTCCTTCATTAAGAAAATTAAATTTTCAACAGTTTCTATGATATTTTCGCCCTCTGCAATCTTGATAGGAGGACGGGAAGATTGCACTACTCTAACTTTTGCTACAACGGTTGGTGATCCATTTAATCCTACTTCTTCGGGTTTTAAATCTAAATCACTAATACTTTTAATATTCAGTTGCACCATTTTCATTTTATCTAATTTTGAACCAGTTGCTTTCATTAGTCCTGATAACTTTGGTCCTCTAGGTATATTTGCAACATTGGTTACAGTTAATACTGTTGGAAAGGGTACTTCTAATTCCATATACCCTTTTTCGATCATTCTTCGAACCTTAAGAGTGTTTTTATCTTCTAAATATTCTAATTTCTCCACATATGTTACTTGGTTAAATTTTAAGCGTTCAGCTATCTGTGCAGGAACATGTGCGGTATCTCCATCAACTGTTTGCAATCCAGCGAATAAAACATCAAATTTCCAACCCCTTTCTTCCTCAATTTTTTGTATTAATTTTGACAAGGCCTTAGCAGTTGCCATAGTATCCGAACCTGCTAATTTTCTATCAGATAATAAATACATGCTATCAGCTCCAATAGATATCGCCTGTCGTAGTGATTGTTCAAAATTAGGAGGTCCCATACTCATGACAGTTATATCGCTTTCTTTTCCTAATGATTTAATAGTTTCTTTCAATTTAATAGCTTCTTCAAGAGCATGTTTGCAATAAGGATTAATCATTGATTTTCCTGATCTATCCATTAATCCATCTGCTCCGGTTGTCATGACCTTAGGAACTTGTTTTAATAATAAGCCAATATGCAATATTTTATTCTCCAAAAGATACCATCAAGCAAATAAAAGTGAATATCATACATTTAAGATTATTTTTCATTTCTCATACTGAGGTTTTTTGGTTATACAGGGATATGATAAGTAATTTAATTAACAATTCGTTAAATTTTAATTTAATGTCATTGACATAGAATAGATTTTCTTTCTCAAACTATAATTAATCATTGATTTTCAAAAATACTTTCTTTTCTGTGATAACGTTGAAAATGCTATCTAATTTAAACAAATTTTACAATTTTCAATCTTTTCCGTACGGAATCGCGATATTAAATAAGAATTTAGATTTCTTATTCATAAATATAAAAATGACTGATATGTTTGGGTATTCAGAAGAAGAAATGATTAATGATATTTCTTTTGAAGATTTATTTGACCGAGATAATCCTTTAGAGATTGATTTGATATCAAATAAATCATTATCTGAGAATTTATATCTTGAACAAGATTTTAGAACAAAAACAGGTGAGATTTTAAGTATTGGATTACAAATTGTTCCAGTTAATATTACAAAAAAGAAATTGCTCAAAAAAGATGCTTATCGAATAATTGTTTTCCAAAATATGGTCAATTTCGCTGAAGCAAAAATTAATGGAATTGATTACTTTTCACATCTTGCTAAGAATAAATTAGCATTATGCGTATATACACTAGGAAAATTGGGTCCCGAGCTTTATCTTACATTAAATGCGGATATTTTTGAAAGACATGATGAATTATTAATAAAAACTGGTATTTATATTTTTACATCGATTGGACAAGGATTGGAACATTCGACTGGGCTATACGGACCTTTACCTGTACCAGAGAGTGATTATTTATCAATTGTGTATGCATTAGATATACCTGATAACAGACAAAAAGATTTAAGGCAAATCGGAAAACGATATACAATTTTAGCATTGTATTATCCTCCTTTTCTTGAATACCTTTTTACTGACCGTCGAAGGGTAAAATCCACTTTACAAAAACAATTTGATCATATAAAGGATATAGAAGAGATTACAGAAAACCTTCTAAAAAAAACTTTAAATGAATTATTAAACATCAAAGAAATTTCGAAAAGAGAAATTGATTTGGAAAAGAAATTTCTTGCTGCCTATAATATAGGAAGAATTTTAACTAAAACTACAGATTTGAAATCTGCTTTTGATTCTATAGCTATTTTTTGCAAAGAAATATTAAATTATAGAGTATTTGGTATTATTTTAATAAATAAAGTCTCTGGTTTTTTAGAAATCCTTACTTCTAGAGGATATAAAGCACCTGTTCCAATAAAAGGATTCAAACTCTCTGTAAATTCAAAAAAATCTATCGTTGCGAGAGTTGCTAGAACAGGACGTCCTATTAATATTCCAAATAATAAAAATATTCCGTATTACCTGAAGATCACCGATATTCCTCTTAAATCAGAATTAGCTGTTCCTATTTATAGTGGATCATCTGATGAAGTTCTAGGGGTAATTAATGTAGAATCAGAAATTGAAGGTGCTTATGATGCAGATGATGAAATGCTTTTATCTATCGTAGCTGAAACTGCAACGGGAATATTACAGAGATACAAAAAGGAAATACAATTGGAATCTTTGCATAACTTATCTGAAAAATTGTCACGAATCTATGATTTACAAGAGTCTTTTGAGGAAATAGCAAATTTTGCAGAAAAAATGCTTAATTTTAAAATTTTTGGAGCTTTAATATTAGATGAAGAAGCTAAAGAATTAAAATTTCTATCACATAGGGGTTATAATTGGAAAAAATTGGGTGATATTCCAAAAATTTCTACTAATTCAAATAAATTTTTTGTTTCACATGTTCTTCAAACTAAAAAACCTCTATATAGAGAAGATTTATCTTCCCAAATTAACACTCCATATTTCAAGGTTCAAGAAGATGTAATTGCTGAATATGCTACTCCATTGATGGATCAGGGAAAAGTTATCGGAGTATTAAATATAGAAAGCAATAAACCTATTTCGAAAGATGAATTGCTTTTGTTAGACATTTTATCTCACCACGCAACAATCATATTGAGATTATATGCAAAAACAGCTAATAAAACATCAGACATCAAAAAAAGTCAAGAAAAACTTCAAAAGATAAGGAAAAGTAGAAAACGGAAAAGATAGATTAGTAATTTCAATCTATTGAGTTTTTATAATCAATGAAACTTAAACTAGAAGTTATTACAAATATAGCTGATAAATATACTAATAAATAAAAATTTATGGATAAAATTGTTAAATATATAATTACAAATGTTGTTATCAAAAATAAGGTAACTTCAATTGAAAATATGACTTTGTTATTCCAATAAACTCTTGAAAAATCCTTTTCTATTTTCATGGACTCATGTACTTCTAGTAAATGTGGTGTTATTCTTGCATTTTTTGTTGGAAGAAGAAAAATTCCCCAATCGATTGTATCCACTAATACATGAACAAGAAATCCCAAACTAATCCAAAATAACAAATTATTTTGAAAGAAAAATGCTCCTATTAGGATTAAAGACCATAATACTGGCGAATGACTAAGATATCTTCGATGATTTTGCTCAACAAAAATGAATTTACCTAAATAATCTAAATCAAGAACAATTACTGCTGTGATGAAAAAAAAAGTATTATAATAAGAATAAGAATTGTTTAAGATGAATAAAATGAACCAAAATATTAATCCTGAATAAAAATGACCACTAGGTCTCATGTCCTTAACCATCTAACAATTAGTTTTTTCTAAAATCAAAGCAATATAAAATCATTTAAATTATAAAATCGAAGAATATCAAATAATTTAGTTACAATCTTAATTTAATTTGTTTTAAATATCATAATGGTAGAATAAAATGACATTTGAAGAAAAATTATCTCTTATTACCCGAAATACAGAAGAAGTTATTAATACGGAAGAATTAGAAAAAATATTCAATGAACATACTCATCCAAAAGCGTACGTCGGATTAGAGATATCAGGATTTCTCCATTTGGGAACAGGTATTATTCTTCCAAAGAAATTGAATGATCTTCATGATGCTGGATTTGAAGTTATTGTCTTTCTTGCAGATTGGCATTCTATGATTAATAATAAACTTGGTGGTGATCTGAATGCTATTCAGGAGATTGGAAGAGAGTATTTTCAGGATGCTCTCAAAATCGCAGGATTAGGAGGGAAAAAGAGAATAAAGTTTTTATGGAGTTCAGAACTAACTAATGATTCAAACTATTGGAAAGAAGTAATTCAGGTTGCAAAAAGTACTACTATGCAAAGAATGATCCGTTGTCTTCCTATAATGGGACGGGAAGATAATGTTCAAAACGAAATGGAAGCTGCTTTTCTGTTTTACCCACCAATGCAATGTGCGGATATATTTCAAATTGAAGGAGGGTTACAAATGGCTACTGGGGGAATGGATCAGAGAAGAATACATATGTTAGCACGTGAAGTTGCACCGAAATTGAACCGTGAAAAACCAGTTATATTACATACTCCTTTATTAATGGGTTTAAAAGGAGCAAAAATGGATGCTCATGCTTCAGGTGATGATTTAGGTGGATTGGCTGAAGCAAAAATGTCAAAATCAGATCCATCATCTGCAATTTTTACTCATGAAACCCCAAAATCAATAAAAACTAAGCTTAAAAAAGCTCATTGCCCAGAAAAAGTTGTTGAAAACAATCCAATTATAGAAATTGCTAAATTAATTCATTTTCCATTTGTTGGCAATCTAAAAATAGAAAGAAAACCAAAATTTGGTGGAGATATCGTATTTAAATCATTTGAAAAAATGTCTCAAGCTTTTACTAAAGGAGAATTACATCCCTTAGATTTGAAGTTTGCAATGGTCGATACTTTATCAGAATTAATGGAGCCTTCAAGAACCTATTTTGAAACTCATATTGAAAAAATTGAACTTATGAGTAAATATAAAATTTCTAAGTAATCAAATAACTTTTTCAACATTTTAAATGGAATTTTTGGTGAATTAAATATTGCAAAAAGAAGCATCTGGATTTACAACTTTAGAAAAAGTAAAAAATTATGTCGCAACAATACAATGGGAAAAACGATTAAAAAAAGAAGTTCCTTTTTTAACTAAGCTCTTTCAAAAACATAATTATACTAAAATATTAGATTTGGGATCGGGTCCTGGATTTCATGCAAAAGAACTAGCGAAAAATGGTTTTATAGTAAAAGGGTTGGACATAAATGAAAATATGATTCAGTATGCTAAAGAAAATTATACAGATCCTAACCTTTCAATTAGTTTCGAAACTGGTGATTTTTTAAACGATGATAATGCATTATCAGGAAAATGGGATGCAATATTTAGTCTAGGTAACGCTATAATGATCATCTGGAGTCAAGAAAATGTTGATACTCAAGAAATGTTCAATAGATTAGGGAAAGCAATCACAAATAATGGCGCAATATTTTTCCAGATTTTAAATTCAGATAATCCACGTAAGGGATATGTAGTTTCAAAGATTGCTAAAAGTCAAGATAAAAATACTAATCAGATTCTAATAAAGCATTTCATACCTGTTGGAAATAAATTATATACAAATTTCATGACATTAAAGTGGAAAGATAGCGATCAAGAAGTAACAAAAGAAGAAAATGAGCCAGGATTTCTTAAACTAATTCCACTTGAAGAACTTAAAGGTTATTTGTCAAAAGCTGGGTTTAATAAATTTGAATTTTTTGACAATTACGATGGCACCTTGCTAGATACAAAAACAAGCGATTCTTTATTGTGTTTTGCACAAAAGTAGTTGTTTTCAGTTTTTAGTATATTTTCTAATCTCGTTTTTGCTTATTATGCTTCGTTGGATTTCTGAGGTACCTTCATATAATGTATTGATTCTAACATTTCGGTAATATCGTTCGACATCATATTCTTCTATGAATCCGTAACCACCATGGAGTTGAATGGCTTCATATGTCACTTCTTGGGCCATTTCTGAAGCATATAGCTTTGCAATGGAAGCTGCAGTGTTGAAATCGAGACCTAAATCTTTTAATTTAGAAGCTTGCATATAAGAGTTTCGAGCTAAGTGAATCTTAGTAGCCATATCAGCTATTTTGAATTGATTTGCCTGAAACTTAAGAATCGGTTGACCGAATTGAATCCGTTCGTGGGCATAGAGCAAAGATTTTTGATAGGCCGCTTGAGCAATACCAGTAGAACCAGCAGCAACACCTATCCTAGAGGCGGATAATCCATTAAGAACTTTGGGAAAGCCTTCTCCTTCTTCACCTACACGGTTTTCAATTGGAATTTCTACGTTATCAAGAACAATAGCTCCTGTAGGAGAAGAGCGGATGCCTAATTTATGCTCCAGTCTTTCTAAAATGTATCCAGGTTGGTTCTGTGCATCCATTATAAAAGCAGTCAGACCACGAGAACCTTTACTGGGATCTGTACTAGCCAAGAATACTAGAGTATCAGCAATATGGGCGTTAGTGATAAATATTTTTTGACCAGAGATTATATAACGATCTCCATCTCGTACTGCTCTCGTTTTCACTGATCCTAGATCAGATCCAGACTGTGGTTCTGTTAATAATAATCCTCCAAAACGTTTTCCAGCAGCAATTTCTGGTAAAAACCTTTCCCTTTGATCTTCATTACCAGAGGTCATTAAAAATTCAGTAATAGTGGATTGAAGCCCATAATAACTACCCGTTGCACTATCAGATCTGGATATGCGTTCACCTAGGGCATGACTTATCAACTCACTTAAACCAGTGCCAGCATATTTCTCTGGGACGGTAAGACCAAAAATATCATTTTTAATAAAAGTTTCAACAATTTTATTATACTGAGGATGGATTTTTACCTTTCCATTCTCCATTTTGGCACCCATTTGATCCATTTCTCTAGCATAAGGATCTATTTCCTTTGAACATACCTCGTCAATCATATCCAAAATTGATTCTGCGATTTCATATTCTTCTTTGGACATATAAGTTTGTAAAACATTTTTAATTTCTTGAACCATTCAAATCACCGGTTTCATTATACTATTTCTAGCGTTTTTCTATATTCATTTATAAATATATAGGAAAAAATAATTATAGATTAGCTTTAACCTACTTTTTGAATAATATTTAAAATTATCATCTAACATTTCCTATCAATTATACCCGATTTAAAATTCCGAACAATTTTTTCCTTTTTTTTCTAAAACAAATTTTTTAATAATATTTTGGCGTGTTTTCAAAAATAAATTAAGCAATTTTAAGTTTTCAAGACCACAAAAATGAATTATTATTATCCATAGTTTTTCTCTTCTTTTAGAATTTATAAGAAAAAAAATTGTTTATATTGGTATTACTGAAAATAAATAAATTCTTTTTAATTAATAAGATCAGATTTTGAATTAAAAATTGTAATCTGAATATACTTTTCGGGCTAATCTTTATAAGTTCAAAGATTTTTATAACTATTAAGTAAAACAAAATATTTGTCGTAATTAAATTAAAAATACCACATAAATTATTAATTAATTCTTCTTTTTCGTGGTATTCATATGTTAAATCATAAAGGAACACTAATTAATGTCTCAGAAACAAGAATCTAATTATACTGAAGCAAGCATTACTATACTCGACGGAGTTCAAGCTGTTCGAAGACGACCTGGAATGTACATTGGTACAACAGGTAGGAGAGGATTGCATCATCTTATTTTTGAAATTGTTGATAATTCTATAGATGAAGCTATGGGGGGATATTGTGACGAAATAACTGTTAGATTATTAGCAGATGGTCATGTTCTTGTTCAAGATAATGGAAGAGGAATTCCCTATGGTCCACATCCATCAGACCCTAGTGTATCTACTTTGGAAATATTATTAACACGTCTTCATTCTGGAGGAAAATTTGATCATGATAGCTATAAAGTTTCTGGTGGCCTTCATGGTGTAGGAATGGCTGTTGTTAATTCACTGAGTGATCATTTCTCTGTGGAGGTCCATAAAGATGGAAAAAAAGTTCGACAGGATTATTCAAAAGGAATTCCTCAGACTGGTGTAGCTGACCTAGGATCCTCTGAAAAGCATGGATCAATAATAATGTTTAAACCAGATCCTGAGATATTCAAGGAAGAAGATTATTGTGATGAAGACGGTATTATCAGATTTAATAGAGAATCGGTTGAAGCACGTCTAAAGGAGCATTCATTTCTAAATGCAAATGTGAAAATAAAATTCATTGACGAACAAGATATTGATAACCCATATGAAACTGAATATCATTATCAGAACGGTGTTACTCAATATTGTGAAGAGTTAATAAGGGATGAAAATCCAATAGCTGAAGTAATATCTCTTTCTGGTGAGATCTCAAATACTTATATTGACATGGCTTTTACATGGGTGTTATCAGATTATGAACTTGTGTTAAGTTTTGTGAATTCAATTAATACTAGTGGTGGAGGAACACATGTATCGGGTTTTCGAGGTGGATTAACAAGATCCATTAATGTTATTGCTTCTTCTAAAGAGTCAAAAGATCAAAACATTCTTAAGAATAAAGTTTTTAAAGATAAAGCGGCTAAGGGCGAATCTGTTTTTTCTGGAGAAGATTGTAGATACGGTATTCTCTGTATTCTGAGTGTTAAAGTGGTTGAGCCTCAATTTGAGGGTCAAACTAAAAACAAACTTGGAAATTCTGATGTAGAAGGGATTGTAGCAAGTTTTCTGTATGATAAACTTAAAGATTATTTAACAGGTCAACCTGATGAAAAGAAAAAAATCATTCAGAGAATAGAAGAAGCAGCATTACTTCGTATTCGACTACAAAACTTAAGAGAAGCTGATAAGAAAAGAAAAGGAGTGGGAAGCGGAAAATTAATCGACTGTACTTCCAAAGATCCTGCTAAACGTGAATTATTGCTTGTAGAAGGAGAATCTGCTGGTGGTAGCGTTATTCAAGGAAGAAAAGCAGAAACACAAGCAGTCTTAAAACTCCGTGGAAAAGTGATTAATGTAGAGAAAGCTACGACTCCAGAAAAAATGATCAAAGTTAACATGAATAAAGAAATTAACGAAATAATTAATGCCTTAGGAACCGAACCGAAAGAAAATTTTAAACCTGAAGATCTTAAGTATCACAAAGTTATTTTGTTAATGGATGCAGACGTAGATGGTGGACACATCAAAACTCTGTTATTAACATTCTTTTATCGGTTTTATCCTGAATTAATTGATATGGGATATCTGTATGTAGCTGTTCCTCCATTATACCGTGTTGCTATGGGTAAAGAGGCACATTACGTAAACTCTGAAGCAGAATTACGAGAATTTAGAGAAACAAAAGGTAAAAATAGAAAATTATCCATAAGCAGATTTAAAGGATTGGGGGAAATGGATTGGCAAGAAATTCGTGAAACTACACTCAGTGAAGAAAATAGGATATTATATCAAATAACAAAAGAAGATGCAGTTGTTGCTGAGCAAATGGTTCAAATGCTTATGGGTGAAGAAACTGATGGGAGAAAAAAATACATTTTACAGTATGCTAATAAAGTAAAAGAATTAGATGTTTAAAATTTAAAGTTCAAGTTTTATTTTGCAGAGGAAATATCTTTGAGTCAAGAAGAAATAATAGAAGACAATGATGGTTTGCAGACTAAAGAATTGCATGAAGAATTATCAGAATCATATTTAGAATATGCAATGTCAACAATAGTAGGTAGAGCTTTACCCGACGTACGAGACGGATTAAAACCAGTTCAACGTCGAATCTTATGGTCCATGCACAGATCTGGGTTTACTCACGACAAACAGTTTAGAAAATGTGCGAAAACGGTTGGAGCTGTCATAGCTGATTTTCATCCTCATGGTGATGCGTCAGTTTATTCTGCCTTAGTAAGACTCTCTCAAAAGTTTAGTATGCGATACCCTCTTATTGACTTTCATGGTAACAATGGTTCTGCTAATGGAGAACCTCCAGCAGCACACCGATACACAGAATCAAGACTTGCCGAATTATCAGAAACCATGCTCGAAGAAATCGCACTTGAAACAGTTCCTATGAATCTAAATTTTGATGGAGAATTTGAAGAACCAGCTATAATGCCAAGCCCAGTTCCTAATTTATTATTGAACGGTTCACAGGGAATTGCTGTAGCTGTGTCAACTAATATTCCACCTCATAATTTGAATGAAGTAATCTCTGCAACACGTCAAGTGTTACGAGATAGGAATAGTTCAATTGATGATCTCTTACAATATATCAAAGCACCAGATTTTCCATCAGGAGCTATAATAACCAACACCGCTCAAGAATTACGAGATATGTACGTGACCGGAAGAGGATCTATTTTACAGAGAGCTGTTGTTGAGATTGAAGAACGCAAATCTGGAGGATATAATCTTATTGTATCAGAATTACCTTGGCAAGTAAAACGAAAAGATGATGACAAGAAGGGTGTTGTTGCAGACATTGAAAGAATGATCCATGATAAGAAAATTCCACAAATAACAGAGATTCTTGATGGTTCAGAAGGTGAATCCGTTAATATTGTTATTAAATTGAAAGCAGGATCACGTCCAAAAGAGATACTCGAATTATTATATCATACTACTCAATTAGAATCACGATTTCCAGTATATATGATGGCGCTAAATACAGATGATACTGGGAGATTAATTCCCAAAGAATACAACTTACTAAATGTCCTAAATGATTGGGTTGATTTCCGGATCGAAGTTATAAGGAAAAAATATCAATACTTGAAAAAGAAAGCTGAGGAGAAACTTCATTTAAGAAATGGAAGATTAATTATTGTTCATCATTTAGATCGAGTAATAGAAATAATAAAAACTTCCGAAAATTCGAAAAATGCTCAAACACGTTTACAAGAAGAATTTGAACTAGATGAAATCCAATCTGACGATGTCTTAAGTCGACCATTAAGGTCATTAACAAATTTCGACAGAGATAACCTCATAAAAGAAGTAGAGGAATTAGAAAGTGAAATTGCTAACTATGAAGCAATTTTAAGCGATGAAAATCGAATTATCGAGATAGTTGATAATCGCTTAGAAGAAATTGTAAAGAAATATGGTGATGAACGAAGATCTAAATTAATACCTAGGATCATCACTTCAGGTTCAACCTCTTCAATAGTCTGGAAACGAAACATTCCTGCAGAAGTAGAGGAGAAAGAATTAGCGATTACTTTAAGTTTTAGAGGATATTTAAAATGTACAGATATGGAATCATATCGTGTTCAACATCGTGGTGGTGTTGGAGTCTCAGGTATGTCCCTTAAAGATGAAGATTATATAAAATTATTTTTAACCGTCTCATCGTACAATTATTTGCTCTTCTTTACCAGTGAAGGAAAATTATTTGTTATTCCGGCATATGATCTGCCAATAGTTAATCGAACAGCAAAAGGAACCCCAATAACGGCTTATTTAAATTTGAATTCTGAAGAAGATGAGAAAATAGATATCATCTTACCGATCGAAAATCTCGACCAAGGATCTTTGTTTTTCATAACAGAAAGAGGAATAGTGAAAACAACTGATCTGAATCGATTCTCAAAAGTACGTACTAAAGGTATAAGAGCAATTAATTTAGATGATGATGATAAATTAATCTCAGTTGGAACAGTTCGGGATCGAGATTTAATCGTAATATCTACAATGCTCGGAAAAGCTAACCTATTTGATGAATCAGATGTGAGATCTGTAGGTCGTACTGCTAGAGGTGTTAAAGGTATCAAACTACGTGAAGGGGATAAAGTTGTTTCTGCTGCTGTTATTCCTGTAAATATTCAGGATACTGAAAATAAATCAAAAGAAGAAATAATTACTGAACAAGAAAATCGGTGTAAAGAAGTTGAGGTATTAACTGTAAGCGAAAATGGATTGGGAAAGCGTACTTTATTATCTCGATATCGTAAGACACGTCGAGGTGCACAAGGCGTTATTAATATGTCAATTACTCCAAAAACTGGTAATGTTGTTTCAGTCCACCTTGTAGAATTGAATTGGAAAGATGAAACTGATGATAGCGGATCCTTAAAATGTGATCCAAATTTACAACTGGTAACAGTTAGTACTCATGGTATGCTAACCCGTATGCCGGTTAATCAGATACGAAAAGTATCGCGAAATACCCAAGGAGTGAAAGTTATGAATCTGAAAGAAAATGAAAAACTTGTCTCTAGTCATCTTACATTAGGAGAAGAGTAGAAGTTTAATTAATCATTTTTTACCTTATTAATCATTTTTTTTTCAACTACTCTAAGATAAATATTTAAAATTACTGATTTGTAAATATATTTTATTAGCTAAATTCGCTGATAAATTTTATCAAATTATATTTTATAGACATTTTCAATAAAAAAATAAATCAAATGTGGGATTATTTAGTATGGTTGCTGAAATTAAAGAAAATTTAACTGAGACATTAAAAAATCTATCAGAATCACAAAATAAACTTAAAAATGCTATAGAAACTTCAAAAAATACAATTCAATCTGCTGAAGACGAAATAAAAGACTTAAGAAACAAGAAACAAGCTCAGCATGATAAATTAATGGATTCAGAAGCTGAATTAGAGAAAATCAAAAAGGAACTTAGTAAATTAACAGATAACAGAAGTGAATTGATAGAAGAAAAACGTCAGCTAAAACTGGCAATAGAAGATAATGAAAATCAAGCAAAGGCAGCATTGGAAGAAAATAAAAATCTTAAAGCTGAAATAATAGAAGTTAGGAATCGATTAAGCGCAGCTCAGGATGAATTAAGAAAATCAAATAGTTAACGTCTTTATTCTTTCACTAAAAATAAATCGTAAGCAGAATTTGCTTATGTTTTTATCATTATTATAGAAAAAACAATAAAAACTTAGTAATTTCGAAAAATTTTTGCAATAACTCATCATTTTAAAATCTTAAGAATATAATTTAAAAAGAAAGTTGATAATAAAAACGTTAAGTCGTTAATATCTAATTATTATTACTAATTAGCTTTCATTGACCATGGTTAATGAATTATGAAAATAGCTATAATATCTGATTTACATGCGAATCTTCCAGCAACAAATACAGTCTTTAATTTTATTGATGAATTAGAAATATCTGAAATAATTTGTCTTGGAGATTTGATCGGCTATTATACAAAACCTCTAGACATCATTGATATTATTAGGAAGAGATGTGGGGAAAATGTTATTGCAGGAAATCACGATTTTATTGCAACAGCTGATAATTTCAAAACTGAAGCTCAATACTTCAACGAGATAGCAAGAAAAGCATTAGTGTGGACTCGAAAAGAAGTTGGCTCAAGTCAAGAACATTGGAACTATATTAGATCATTACCAATTACATTAAATATCAAAATTGATGGATATAAGTTTTATCTAGCTCACGGTACCCCCTCTGAACCTGAAGACTGGGAATATTTTTATTACTTCGGTGTCGGTGATCAAGAAATGGTTATGCATGACTGGCTTGAATTTTTTGATGTTGATGTTATTGCTTTAGGACACACTCATGTCCCCTTTCTTTATGAAGACAAAAAAAAGTTTGTTTTGAATCCTGGATCAATTGGCCAACCAAGAGATGGTGATCCTAGAGCATGTTTTGCTGTACTTGACACTAAAGAACATGAAATAAGTCATTACCGTGTTAGATATCCAATTAATAAAGTAGTTGCAGGAATTAATAAATTTAACCTGCCAACGCATCTTGGGCAAAGGTTGTTTGTTGGTAGATAAATTACTAAACAAATAATTTTATGTTCGGATTTTCAAATAATATTTTCAAAATTAAAAAATTAAGATATAAATATAAACCGACAAAATTAATTATAAATCTTTTTAAGTGTTACTAAAAGCTAAGAATGTTATACTTGATGTTAATGTTTGAGATTATTTAAATAGAATAAAAATGAAGGTTTATATTATTTGCCCAATGTAAGTTTCAAAATTCCAATAAATCACGTTCATTTATTAGATGAATTAGTAAGAGAAGGTTTTTATAAAACGAGAGGAGAAGCAATTAGAGAGGGTATTCTTTTATTAATAAATGAAGTAATGATCAATGAAGAAGACGTAGAAGAAGAAATGTGAAATCGTAAAAGAATTTTACTCGAAGAATTTTATAAATTCATTATCTATGGTAGCTTCATCATTTAATAAATACAACATTAAACGATCTGAGGGTTTTAATCTAATTTTTGGGGACATTAATTCGTCCTTTCCTGTATCCTCATGTTTTCTTACAACTCTTAATAATACCGAATTTGGGGCTTCAAGGTCTTTAGCAACCATACCAAACATTCTTTCACACACTGGAACAGTTATAATAGGAGGTTTTACTAGATTCAGTTTCATTTCTTTATATAATTTTGTTGTCACTTGATAAATATTGTCCACTATAATAAATCTTTCTCGTTGTGCTTCAGATAGATATTTAATGAATGGAGGGGCGTTTTGAGCTATTAAAATTATTTTTAACCCATGAGATACATGTTTAATTTGGCCAACAATGGATTGAACCAGTCCTGGATCTTTATGCAAGATAATTATTTTTTCTGCTGTTGAAAAACTGATTGTATTAAAAAGTTGAGGTTTGTCATACTCTTCTTTACGTTTTTCAACAAGAATTGTGATTTGTTCTTCAACTTCGTCAATCCATAAGCTATCTTCTTCGGCAATTAATGCAACTCTACCTCCCACACCAAGATTAACAAGATCTTTTACGAAATTTTCGGTAACAATGTCCGATCCAAAAATAAATATTGTATTTTCTCTTTCTGCTACTTTTTCAGCAAATTTTTTTACCTTTCGATCTTTAAAAAATCCCATTCAATCTTCCCCCTCGATTTCAGGTTCGGGTTCTGACTTAGGTTCAGATATTTCTGGAACAGGATTGGGTTCATCTTTTAAATAATGCTCTTCTTTAATTTCTTTTACTTGATTCATGTCTTCAATGATATTAATCTGTTTTCCTGTATAACTTTGTAACCTCTTTTCAAATCGATTTTTTGTTAATTCAAATGATTCTTTGTTCTTTTTGTCTGGATAAATTTTAATAAATGGTAATAATTTCCTGTCTTTAAACTGGAAATAATATTGTCTTTCACCTGATAAACGATCTAAGAGACAATAAATTTCAACCATTTTATTCAAATTGTATGTTGTATCAGCACCCCATTTAGAAAATGATCTTGTTTTAATTATATAATTTTTTTCATCTTTAGAAACTATCCGTATTCCTCGTTCAGAAATAGGATGTAACCAATACGCAGATAGAAGAAGGATTACCCCAATAAAGAAGAAAATAACATCCCAAGCAATAAAAAGGTCAACATTATTAAGTGAATCATTGATTGAAGTGATATTTAAACGACCAATGACTATTGAAGTTATAATAGATAATAATCCGAACAATACTAGAAAAACTCTTCTCCAAGAACGACGAGAGCCCATTGGTTCAAAGTAGATGGCTCTGCTTGGCAAATCAGTAATTTTATTCTTGACCCCATCAACATTTAAGTGACCCAAGTGTACTAATGGATGTACTGGTAATTCTGTGGCGATTCTATTCATTTTTTTCATAGAAAAATCAGTTGTAACATAACATAGAATTCGATCAGTTCGTTGTAATTTTACTGTAGGAGGTAAAATCTTCCAAGAACCTTCTTCTACATCAATATCAGGTCTTCTAATAGCTAAAACTTCAATACCAAGAACATCCTTTGTAAGATATTCTCCTGATCGACCAACATAAGTCCTAGGAACATTTATTTCAGTACAGTCTGGATAAACAATATCTAACGAGAGAGAGGTCACTAACCCTTTATTCGTAGCATTTAAATCATCAATTATATGAATATTTTCATCTTCAACTAATTTAGATTGTAAGAAAGCAGGAGTATATTGAGATAATATATATATAGGAACATCTGGCCTGACAGCTCGAATATTAGTAAGTATTGCTTGATTTCTCTCTACATTATCACTCATCAGCATTATCCGTTTAGCATTTTTAAATTCTAACATGGTATAGAAATTTTCTTTATCAAACTCACTTGAATTTTTCATGGTATAAGTATCGAGCAAACCTGCTATATTCTGAACCCACAAATAATCTTGATCACTTATTAGTGCAATGTACTCTTCATATCCGTACTCGTGAACCATTTGATGACAGAAACGTTCAGCATAAATTGTTGAACCAAAAACATAAGTTACTTCACCTCTGTGTTTTACTTTGTCTCTAAATTTTTCAATATCCCGTTTCATTAATAATCGAAACGCGATACCTAATGCTCCTAGTCCACCGACACCTATTCTAAGTGTTGTATCGTTTAACCAAATATTCAACATTTGAATAGAAAACTTATTAAGTTTCCAAGAACCGTTATCATTGAAAATAAAGGCTTCTTTAAAAACTGAACCAGGAAATAAAGATAAAATTAATGGAATTATTACAACAGAAAGTAAAAAAGCAGCAATAATAACAATTGCTAACAAAATGAATAATAATACAAGATCCATTCCTCTCCATAAATACTTTGCCTCTCTAAATAGTTTTCTGAGAACGGCTTTAGTTTCAGCACGCATGGCATCGATTTCAGTTTTAAAAACTAAATATTTATCTTTAATGGAATAATTCAAGTCAGGCTTTTTAGTAGGTACAAGAAGCGGATCCTTATTAGTTTGTAAATGTTGTTCTTGATTCATTCTAATTACCAAAAATGCTCTAATTAATGTAAAAATATTGAAATGATAAGAAATAATTGTTTATTAATTTAATAATGTCCGATGTATTTATTTAAAAATTAATGCTAAAAGATTTATTGATAATTTAATCTATAAAAAGTTAAGAAATCACAATTGTTTTAGAAATATTTTTAGAAAAGAACTTGAATTATATTTTATTAACAAATTCTTATTGAAATCGTGTGAGAAGCATTATGGAACAAAGTTTGATTAAAGATATTGAAACAAGAACCTATCAAGAGATGCTTTTCGCAGAATCTGCTAATCAAAACAGTTTAATCGTTCTTCCAACTGGTTTAGGTAAAACAATAGTAATGCTGTATCTAGTAGCATATTTCATTGATAAATTGCCAGATAAAAAAATACTAGTGGCTACACCAACTCGTCCATTAGTAAATCAAATTGCTAAAACTTTTAAAAATCATTTAACTATTGATCCGGATATTGTTTTAGAGATTGATGGAAGTACTATTCCTAAAAAGAGAGAAAAACTATATTTAGACCACACCATAATTGTAAGTACACCCCAAACTCTAGCAAATGATTTCTTGGCAGATCGGTTACACACTAAAGATTTTCAATTGATTTGTTTTGATGAAGCACATAGAGCAACGGGAAACTATGCATATGTGAAAATTATGCAGTTATTTGAGGTTGATCAACTATATCCAAGGGTGATAGCTTTTACTGCAACTCCTGGTAATAATAAAGAACAAATAATGAATGTTCTAGATAATTTGAAGACTAAAGCCGTCCTTTCAAGATTTGATGATGATCCAGACGTAAAACCTTATGTTTCAAGTCATAAACCTAAAGTTATATGGCTCGAATTACCCCAAGTATATCGTGACAGCTTGAAGATTATTGAAAAAGTAGAAAAAGAATTGGTTAAAGAAATTAAAGATAGAGGGTTGCTGGTTCAGGGATATTTATCAAAAACATTAGCGATGGACTTGCAAAAACAAGCTGTCTTATTGATGAAAGATGATCCTGAAAAAGGAGAACTACTTAATTTCACTCCTAATCTCATCAGAATTCTTCATTTGAGAGAATTGGTTGAAACTCAGGGGCTCCCACAAGCTTCAGCAAGCTTGACAAATTGGATTATTAAACCAGAGAAGAAGACCTTAAAAGAATTTCTTGATAATCCTCTTATTAAAGACCTCCATCGAATAATTTCGTCAAATCCTGTTCCTCACCCCAAATTACATAAATTAGTTGATTTACTTAAATCTAGAGCTATTAAAAAAGACTCAAAAATAATTATCTTTTCTAATTATAGAAACACTGTTGATTTTGTTTACAATCAATTGCATGAGGATGATATTCATTGTGAAAAATTTGTTGGACAATCCTCTGGAAGCAATGCATCTAAAGGAATGACTCAAAAAGAACAGATAAGAATTTTAGAAGAGTTCAAGAATGGAAATCTGAATATACTAATCTCTACTAGTGTTGGAGAAGAAGGATTAGATGTAGGATCATGTGATCTAGTTATATTTTACGACAGTGTCCCCTCAATTGTTAGATCTGTTCAAAGAGTAGGAAGGGGTAGAAAAAAACAATCAGAAGTAATACGACTTGTAACAAAGAATACAAAAGATGCTGCTATGTATTTTGCCACAAGAAAAAGAGAAAAATCAGTGGTACAATTCATCCGGAAAGAATTACCCCAAATATTTAAATCTGAAATTAAATCAGTAACTAATGGCAACAATTTAATTAATCTATCCTCTTCCTCAAAATCAAAAGATTTAACTAATTATATTGCTAAAACTGAGGCAGATTCTAATTACTCAGCAAGCAAAAATAATGGAGTAAACTCACTTAAATCTAGTCCTACTAAGAATGAGATTTTAAAACAAGAAGTAATTAAGATTGAGCCCTTAGAAGAGAAATCATATATAATAGTTGATCCACGTGAAAGACATTCAAGCATACCACGATTGTTAAAAAAAGCTGGTTGGAGTATATCTTTAATAAATTTACCAGCAGGAGACTATAAAGTTTCAGAACATTGTATAATTGAAAGAAAAACTGCTGAAGACTTTGCACATTCAGTAATTGACGGAAGACTGTTCGAACAAATAAGCCAGAAATTGTCAATTTACGAAAAACCTATAATTCTATTGCACGGATCATTATCTAATGTTACAATTAATATATCTAAACAAGCACTCTCCGGAGCATTAGCATCAATTATTTTGGATTTTCAAATACCTGTACTACAAGTTGAGTCTGAAGAGGAGGCAGCTGATTTTATTGTAGCTTTAGCTAAACGGGAGCAAAAAGATAATAAGAATCTGCCACAAGTAGACTCAATATCGAAGAAATATCCCATTCAGGATATTCAAAGATTTGTTCTAGGAGGAATTCCGGGAATTAATCGATCAAAAGCGGATCAATTATTAGAAACAATGGGATCTATTAGGTCATTAGCCAATGCTGATCCAATTGATATTTCTAATTTACCTGGATTTGGAAAAACATTGTCAAATAGAATTCATAAGCTAATGAACCATGATTTCAAAGAAGAAGACAGCTTAGAATAAAATTTTCCTAACTTTTTCAGATAAAATATCTTGTCCATATATCCGATAAACCAATAGAATTTTTAAAAGATATTTTTTTTTGACATAAATTAGTAAGTATCAATCATATAGGGTCTTTGAGGAATAAATAGTATGGAATTTAATTTATTTAAGAAAGGAAGATTTACTTTTTATTGGGTTGCTATTCTTTTATATGTTGTTTTTTTTAAAGCAGAATTAGACCTCAATTTTTCAGTTATTTTTGTTTTTCTAGGATTATTAATTGCCATTGAATCTTCGGAAATTGCAGTTCATGCTATTGATATTTTAGGGAAAAAATTAAAACTTTCTCCGTATGTTGGAGGGGTTTTATCATCGCTCGCGTCAAACACTCCTGAATTAGTCATTGGTGGATTTGCAGTTCTCGCAGGAAAAACAGAATTTGCTATAGCTTTAGTAACTATTGCCACTGGTTTTAATATTCTAATGCTAGGAATATTAATCATGCTTGGAAACCGAATACGAAAAGGTCCTATAGAATTACCCCAAGAGGTAGTAGATGTAGAAGTACCTATAATGAGGGTAGCAATTGTCATATTGGGGTCAATATTTGTTATTGGTATTGTAGAATTCGTAGTTGAGGTATATAATATCGTTCAAGACAATGTAACTGATATTCTACCACGATTACCTCATGAAGCATCATTGTTAATGGTTTTAACATATGTTGCCTATCTTTATTTCATTGTTAAACATAATCTTAAAATGGTTGAGAAAAAACCTCCAGAAGAAAATCTCGATAGTACACATCATTCAGTTGGAAGAAACGTTTTATTTGGATTTTTATTACTTTCTTTTGCTGGAATTTTTGCAGCAGGAGAAATAATAGCATCCTCTGTCGAGTTTTTAGCTGAACAACAACACATTGATGAATTTCTTATAGCTTTTATTATTGGTGCCGCTGCATCGGTTCCTGAACACTTCATTGCATTATTGGCTGCTAATAAAAAAGGCGGTATAGAATTGGGACTTGGAAATTTAATGGCTGGATCAATGCAAAATCTCTTACTAATTTTAGGGTTAATCGGTTTACTTTCTGGTCTTGCTGCTTGGATGGGAATACATCCTGACGCCAATTCTATCCATGGAGTACCTTTAATTCATGAAACAGATGGTCATGTCGTTCCTTTTATTTTAGTGCAGATAGGATTTTCTTGGCTTATTTTACTATTAATAAAAAGTTCTATAACAGATGATCGGCGTTTGGATACCTATGAGGGTTTTACAGTATTTGTAGCACAATTATTTGTCTTTGTTATATTCTTGAAAGGAATATTAGGGATATAGTTTTTGAGGATCAATATTTTCTTTTTGATCCTCCAATAAATTCTCTAAATAAACTGTTTTTAGGTACAGCGTCTATTTGTTCCTTTGTAGCCCCTATAACTTCCCCAAACAATTTTCGAACACGATCCGCTCTAAGATAAGCATCTTGACGTTCGGGATCCGATTTATATTTATCTGCCCAAATAGGAAAATTTTCTCCCATCAAAGTTTTATGAATTGGCAATTCATATGCAAGTGCTCCATTGCAAATATGATCTACGGTGTTTATATACGGTATGATATATTGTAATTCACTTCTTCGAACGTAGTGCCAGTGTGTCAATGTTGCCTCAGGTTGATAATTTCTGTATTGTTTATCTCGAATCATACGTCTTAGAAGACGGATATCCGTCCATCTCACAAAACCAGATCCTTCCTTTGATAATATTGAAGATTTTTGTTGCGCTAAGGTCTCCAAATATAGTTTAAACTTTTCTTCTTCTTTTACACCTGATGTCAAATCAGGAAATAATCCATGCAAGCAATCTATCAATATCAATTGATTCTGTTCAAGCTTTAGTGGAATAGATTCATCTTTCACTCTTGTACCTGTTTTGAAATCGAATATAGGTGAATTTATTTCCTTTCCTTCTATCATTTCTTTCAAATGTTCATTGAATAATTTCATATCGATAGCTTGAGGGATTTCAAAGTCATAATCTCCGAATTCATCTTTGGGATGAGTCTCTAAATCGTGAAAATAATTGTCGACATTAATTGCTTTTATTGACATACCCTGTTCTTTTAAAAAATCTTCTAAAATAATTGTACTAGTTGTTTTACCTGAACTACTAGGACCAGCAACAATAACTAATTTCAATTCATCCTTTCTTTCCAATATTCGCTTTGCTGCTGCTTCAACGTCTGCTACATAACTAGCATCTGACTTTTTCATTAATCTAACAAATTTATCGTGATCAGAAACAATTTTATTCAATTTTTTAATTGTTTCAACATTGTTTTTTAGATTCCAAACTAGTACATTCCAAATTTTTTGATAAGGAATCGCTCCAGTAAAGAAGACTTTTTGGTGTTTCTGAGATTTATCGAATCCCTTTGTTTGTAAATTAGCTCTGTAAAGAATAAATCGTTTTGCTGTCTTTGCATGACCTCTCTCAATCAAAATTTTTTCAATTAAATCCTGAATTTCTTCAACTGAGGGATATTCTTCTTCATGAGTATATTTATTTAATGAAAATACCACTTCATCAGATACAATTGAAGCTAAATCTTTATCTCTTCCCCCAACTTCCACAGCTGCGCGATAAATTGATTCAGTAATCCGTTCTTTATCAAAATTCGCTATACTACCATCTCTCTTAATGATTTTAGTAAATTTTGCTTTTACCATAATTTATCACAAGTTGAGCTGATTTTTTTAAATTTTAGGGATCAAACTGGATTATAGTGATATTAATATTCAATAATATTTTATATCATATTAGTCATACCAGTGTAACATGAAAAGCAAATTCTAAGGAGTTAAAAGATTTTTTATCTAATCGTAATTAAATTAAATAAAGAAAATATTATGATAAAAAGAAAAAATGAATCAAGATGTTATTAGATAAATTAAATATTTAGATTTCTTATAAATTCAATTAAAATTCGTGTACCAAAACCAGTAGCACCTTTAGGACGATAACCTTTTTCTTTATCACCCCATGCGGTCCCAGCAATATCTAAGTGGCACCATGGATATTTTTCTGCAAATTCTTTTAAGAACATCGCTGCTGTTATCGAACCAGCTGGTCTACCACCAGTATTTTTAATATCAGCGTGTCTATCTTTGATTTGCTCGAAATATTCTTTATTTAAAGGCATATGCCAAAGTAGATCTCCAGTGTAATCCCCACTTTTCAATAATGAGTTTTTAACATTATCATCTACATTATTGAAATATGAAGCAGCATAAACTCCTCCTAAAGCGATTACACATGCACCAGTGAGAGTTGCAAGATCAATAACAAAATCTGGGTTGTAACGCTCCGCATAAGTCAAAGCATCAGCTAAAACAAGACGGCCTTCAGCATCAGTATTTTCTATTTGAACAGTTTTTCCATTTTTTGATTTAATAATATCACCAGGTTTTGTAGCAGAACCTGAGGGTGAATTATCAGTTAAAGGTGTTATTCCGACAACTTTAACTCCTCTTGGCTTAATTTGTGCTATAGCTTGCATAGCTCCAATAACTGCACCAGCACCACACATATCATATAACATATCTCCCATTCCTGCACCAGGTTTTAAGGATATCCCACCCGTATCGAAAGTAATACCTTTTCCAACAAAAACAATTGTTTTCTTTGCATCTGAGGGATTATATTCTAATACTACAAATTGAGGGGGAACCACATCCTTAGATCCGTTATTTACGCTCAAAAATAGATTCATGTCTTCTTTTTGTGCTTCATCTCGTCCTAATATTTTGACATCAAGACCATTAGCTTCAGCCATGGTTTTCGCTTGTTGAGCCATAATAATTGCATTCATATCCATATGGGGTGTATTGTTCAAATCTCTTGTGAAGTTAGTAGCTTCAGCTACAATTTTTCCGTATTCTAGCCCTTGGCTTATAAGAGATGAATCATGGGTTCCTGTTAAGAGAATTAATTGACTTATTGGTTCTCGTTTTCTTTCCGGATCAGTAAGATATTTTTCAAATTTATACGATCCTAAAATCGATGCTTCGACAACTATTTCTGTAAATTTATCAACTTCAAGGTGTAAAGATGCAGGAAATACAACTACATATTTAGTATATTTTTTGTTTCGAATTTTTCTAGCTATAGTGCCGAAATTCTTTCTTATACTGTCCGGAGTAGCATCTGATTGCTTTCCTAACCCAATATATATTATTCTTTTGGGTTTTTGGCCATATAACTTAAATAAATCTCCTGATTTTCCTTTAAAATCATAAGAATCTGGTTTTGGAAAAAGTGAATTAATTTCCCCTTCTTCAAAGACTGGAACTATATATACATCAACGTCTTCATCCAAGGTAATTTCTTGCTTAGTATCTATTTTCATAATAGTTATCAACAATTTGTAGGATTTTAGTCTGTATTTTACAAATTAATTATCATTTAATAGTATATTTAGTGAAGAGAGTAACTGATATGAGTTATTGGTTAAAATAAAAAAGGAAAGTTTAATCCATTCAATCAAATTTTTTTATGATTTTCTATTACCTGTTCTTTATAACTCCAACTTTTGGACATTTCTCAAAAACAAAACACTTTGAACAGATAGGAGATATGGGTTTACAGATATTCTGGCCCCAAGTAACCAATAGGTCATTTATCGGTATCCACCAAATTTTTGGTAATCTTTTTCTTAATTTCATCTCCACATCGTCTGGTGAATGAAATACAGGTAATCCCTTTTCATCAAATTTCTTTGGTTCAATATAACCAATTCTGTGGACTATTCTGGCTACATGAGTATCCACACAGATTCCTGGGAGATTATAACCTAGAGTTACAACCAAATTAGCTGTTTTTCTTCCAACACCTTTAAAAGAGACTAATTGATCTATGGATTTCGGTACTTTTGAATTATGTTCTTCAGCTAGTTGTTTTGCTATTTCCTTAATTTGTTTTGCTTTATTTCTATAAAATCCTGCCGGATAAATTAGTTTTTCGATATCTTCTTCTGATAAATTGCTCATTTTTGTTGGAGAATCAGCAACATTAAACAATCTTGTTGATGCTTCATGTGTTACTTCATCTTTTGTTCGTAGAGATATAATACAACCAATGAGAACTCTAAATGGATCTCTTGTTTTTTTAGCAACATTTTTCAGAGTAGTAACTCTGAATTTTTCCATTTCTGTTTCAATAGTGGATAAAAAATTTTCTATATCAATTGATGTAGACATTGGAAGTCGCTGTTGATGAGTTTTTATTCTCTGTTTTTTGTTTTCCTTTTTTTTTTCCCATTCTTCGAACTCACAAGATTATTGTTACTAATTAAACTGTTTTTTAAAAATTGAAAAAATGATTCAGAATTATAAAATGTCATCATAGATAAATGTAAGAAATTCATGATCGCGTTTTACAATTTTTTCATTTTTTTTTTTTGGGTTAGGGTAACCCTTTTGAGGATTCTATATACAAACTTTATAAAACACCACATTTTGATTCTATCAAATACACATTACACTTTTCAAATTTTTGTTTTTTTACAATAATATTCATAATTTTGTTATACTATAAAAAAATGGGTTTATTTTTATGGCTCTTAAAGAGATTGAAATACCAGAAGAAGCAATACAAAGACGCAGTGCAGCAGACTTCTTTCATGATAATAAGGCTATAGCAGGATTTGACAATTCGCTTAGAGTAGTTTTTACTAGTGTTAGAGAACTGGTAGAGAATGGTCTTGATGCTGCTGAAAAAATTCAACGTCTTCCTGAAATGTTTATCAAAATCGAGATCTTACTAGCAAGCGAAATCGAAAAACTTTTACAAGTCAAAAAGTATCGTAAAGAAGAGCGACTGGATTTCATCAGATTAACTATTAGAGACAATGGAATGGGGGTACAGGAAAAGGCAGTACCTGATTTGTTTGGTAGGGTTTTAACTGGATCAAATTATGGTGCTCGCCAATCACGTGGTCGTTTTGGCCTTGGAGCTAAAATGGTATTACTTAATGCAATGGCTACCGTTGATCTACCAATAGTAGTGACTTCAAGGTATTTTAAAGAAAAAATAACATCCCGTCACGAATTGTTTATTAATTTGCAAAAAAATGAACCGATAATTAAGAAAAAAGATGTTTTTCCTGCATCAAATGCTGAGGGATTTAAAAAAAGTGGCACTGAAGTATCAGTAACTTTTACAGGTTCATGGACACTTGCTAAGCGTTATGTAAAAGATTATTTTCATGCATTAGCAGTTATCACTCCTTATGCTGAGCTTAAAATTGAATTACCAGACAATGAAACCATTATATTGGAGAGAGTTGTTGATGAAATGCCTGAATATCCGGAAACTACAAAAATTCATCCATGGGGGGTTGACATTACCCAGTTAAAACGTGAAATAAATTTTACAAAAAAAACTAACATGGTTGATTTCTTAGTTAACCATTTTGAAGGGATAACTCCAAAAAAAGCACGGGACTTTTTGGAATTCATTAATGTCCCTGAAAAGAGCAATCCTAAAAAATTAGCAAGTTCTGATATTAGGAGAATTGTTCATGATGGTTTTCAAGCATCTATTTCACCAAAAAAAGCAAAAGGAAAGCAAAAGGATCAAGTAAAACGATTTACCTTTGTTCGGCCATCGGGAGCGGGATTATCTCCATTAGGTGAGGATAAATTAAAAAGAGGATTGATTCGGGAACTTAACCCTGAAATTGCTGAATCTATTTCAAGTCCAGTAGGAGCTTATGGTGGTCATCCTTTTGTAATCGAAGCTGCTATTGCTTATGGAGGTAAACAATTAGAAGACGAAAGTTCTTCAGAAGGTGGATCAAAAGATTCAAAGAATGCAAAAATTTATAGATTTGCAAATCGTATCCCCTTATTATTCGGCCCAGGAAATGATATTGTAACTAAAGTTATTTTTGATGATAAAAATCTGAATTGGAAGGATTATAAAATCAACATCAATACTGCTCCAGTTGCTATAGCAGTTTCCTTGGTCTCAACTAAGATTCCTTTTCCAGAGACATCTAAAGAATACATAGCTGATGTTAAAGAAATACGAGAAGAGCTTGTTCAAATTCTTAAAACGTTAGGAAGCAGAGTTAGAACTTTCTTATCGAGAAAAGAACGGACTTCGAGAGAAAAACAAAGAAAAAGTAGATTCGAATTCTATGCTCCTAAAGTATCAAAAGCACTTTCTGAAATATTACAAAGCATGCCAAGCGAAATTTTGCCTTTTGATTTAACTAATATCGAAAATTTGATGAGTAGAGCTTTAGTAGAAGCAACACCAAAATCATTTAGAAGATATAAACCTCCAAGTCCCCCAATTTATTCACTACGATCGTGGGCTGAATTAGAAGGACGTGTAAGAAGAGAATTGGATGATTTAGGGATAGTTACAGGTGTAGATTTCCTATTTACTGATAATGAGATAATTGCTAAAACCAAATTATTAAGTGCAGAAAGAATTCGTGAAATAAAACATGTATCAGTAAAAAGATTGGATCTTACTCCTTCTTCTCCGAAAGTCTCTGAATTAAAATTAATGCCTGCTTGGATAGAAAAAGGTTTTCAGGATTTTGAAAAAATAGAAAAATCTCTCTCTAGAAGATGGATTTCAACAGTGTGGGATTTTTTTGCAACAACAAATGAAAACTTCTTATTTGTTGTAGGATTAATTGATAAAATATCGTATTTAGAAAAACATAGACTCATTCAACTTGCAAAGAAAAAAGGAATGCTCAATAGTCCGCAACATTTAATGTCTTCACTAAAATGGGTTACACCTGAAATAGATAGCGATTTTAAGTCTAAAGGGGTCTCAACTAAGGCTGAATTTTTATTAAAATTCAATAATGAATTTTTTCATAAAGCTAATATTCCAGCAATCCAAAGCTTTTTTCTCAGATATATTAAATCTGATGTAACTAAAACTAAAATTTTGAAAGAAAACATTACAGCTGTTGGAGTTAATTGGCTGTCTGGGGATTCCAAGAAAGTTTTAACCTCTAAACTTAAATTGAAAACGTGGCAAGATTTTATCGATGAAATTGATGCACATCCAAAAAATTTGATCGAATTAGATATATTAATTGCTAGTGTTTTAGATGAGTTGAAAGGAAACGTTCTCGGAGATATAGATGAGGAGGAAAAAGCTAAAATAAGTTTGGGTAATATAATAAAAGATGAACCCGAATATTTACAACTATTAGAGAAGAAAAAAATAAGAAATTTGTATGATCTCATTTCTGTAGAAACCGATAAGATAGATAAAAACCATAAAATTTATTTAATTAATAAATTTAGAAAAGAGAATCTTACTGAATATAATTCAAAATCTCCATTGTATTTGGAAAAACTTGTCTGGATTCCTCCTGCAATAGAAGAAAAATTAACAGATTCTCATATATTGACGGTTTATGACTTTTTAATTACTCCAATTCATGTTATCAAAGAAATTGTAGGAGATTTAATTGATGTTGATTTCATAAAAGAGATCAAGACTCAGTGGGGTATTCCATTAAATTATTTAGAACCAGAATTGAGAGCTAAATTTCATGAAAATAACTTTCTAATAACTGAAGAAATTATGCATGTAGAAAAAGAACAGGTTATTAATTCAAAGGCAAAATCTCTTTGGAAAGACATTGAATACATCCAGAACACACTTAATTCACCAATTGTTGCTTTTCCTCATTTTCCTCCAAAAAATTTTGCTAGTGTTATTCAACATGGAATAATTTCAATTTATGATTTCCTAATATGGCCTGAAGATGAATATAATAAACTTAAAATGAGTCTTATTGAGTTATTAACATTAAAACAGCAAATTAATTTAGAACAAATAAAGACTAGGGTTAACGAATTAAGCGTTTCACTTGACAATATTAAAATAATTCCCAAATCTACAAAACAAACTTTAAATCAATATAATGTATTTACAGCGGAAAACGTCTTATTCTTAAAAGATTATCAGATTATTCCAAAAGAAATTACTGAAAAGAATAGAGAAGAATTACAAAAAGCTATTGATGAAGTTAGAAGGCTCTTAAACAGTCCTGTCGTCTTTTTACCATATGTGGATCCTGTCAGTATAAGAAAATTCATTAATGAAGGAATTAGAAAAGTTTCTGATCTTTTATTTTGGCCTATCGCAGAGTTGGAATCCTTAATTCCAGAAGTTTCCAATATCTCAACCTCAAGAAAAATAATAGATGCATTTCTACCCGGAAGATCACTGAAGGATTCGAGCTTGCTATCCCCGTCTATCGTAAGACAATTAGCTTCTGTAGATATTAAAACAATCGAGGATATTTATTTTACTTTACATCCGTCTACTTTCGCTGTTGAAGGTATTGATTGGTCAGAAATTCGTGCTGTAAGACAAGTTTTAGATCTCCCAGTAGGTCTTATAGTATTTGATAGCCGAAAAAAACGTCAAAAATCTTCTAATAAGAAAAAAGCTGGTACTATTGAGAATGTTGATACACAAGAGTTAGAGCAAAAAGATACATCGCTATATGAACCTATTTCACCTGATTTAGTATTAAGGCTTCAGATGCAAAATATTCATACAATATTAGAATTTATGATCATTCCCCCTGAAAACCTTGCAGATTTAATAGGAGATTCTTTCGAAGAGATTATAGCGCTTCAATCAAGAGTAAAAATCAAAAGTCAAGAAGATAAATTCCCAATTGAAGACGAAGTAATGGGAATAGACAAAAAATTGAGACGTGAGTTAGAAAGTATTGAGATTACAACTATAGAGGATCTTTATTTCATTTCTTCTGATATATTTGCGGAAAATCCAGAATTAACCGAAATCATTCAACAATTAAGATCAGCTTTAGAAATTCCTTTGACTGTTTTAGAAGAATTCACTCCAAATATGGTTCAAACTCTAGAAAAAAGACAAATTAGTACACTAATACATTTTATTATGTATCCAAATGATAAACTAGCTGATTTATTAGAGGTTTCAGAGGAACGAATTGAAGAAGGAATTAAAAGACAAATAAATTTAGTAGATATCAGTAAAATTGTAGCTTACCCCATTTCGACGATTAAAGAGCTGTCACAAAAATATCAAGTACTGTTAAAGCATAATGGTATTTACTCAATAGCTGAATTATTATCACTAAAAACAAGCAAACACAAAATTTTACATGATGAACCTGCAATAAATGATGTTTTACAGGATATTTCTATTCAACAGATACAAGAATTAGTGGAAGAATCGCAATTAGTAATGATTCAAATTTTAGGGAAACAAATGACTCAACGTCTTCAATCTAAAGGAATCACAACTCTTGAGGATATTGTGATGATTTCCGATGAAAAACGTGATGATTTGGCATCAGATGAAGAACTCTGGAGCAAAATTAAGCTTATTCGTGATCAATTAAAGCTTCCAGCTGATTATATCGTTTCTAGCAGATTTCGATCTGCTGTTCAGACTTGTGCTTTAAATGATATCGTAACAGTCTTAGATTTTCTTGCTGTATCCACAGAAGAGATTCAAAATTTAGGTATTAGCGAAAATGAAATATCAGAAATTAAAAAATCTTTACAATTAGAAAATCTTTTACCTTATTTTAGAATTCCGATTGTTACTTTCCAAGAATTTAAATCTTACGTAACCTCTCTTCAAGAGAATAATATTGAAACAATTGGTGAATTTCTTTATACATCACCTAAAGAAATTAAGAATATTATTATACAAAAAGAATTCGATGTAAAAGAATTTTATAATAAGTTCAGTTTTTGGGATACCATAGAATCTCTAAACATTCCTATTACTTATGTGATGGATTTAGATCAATCAATTATTACAAACTTGAGTAGAAGAAAAATATCTACCTTAATGGATTGGTGGAAAACATCTACGGATTTATTAACATCACTCCTTACTGTGGATGAATATGAGCTCAAACAACTATGGAATAATTTGAATTGGGACAGTATATGGGAAAGTCTCTCCTATCCAGTGGCAATTGATGATAATATCCCAGGAACATGGAAACTAAAAGCAAGTGAGAATATCGAACAAAGCTTGGGAAAGGTTCTTATTCAAAGTAATAGTGCAATTCAGAAGCTGTTTGATACATCAGAGCGAAATATTAAACACTGGAAATCGAAAATCACCAGCAAAGATATTATCACTCAATATAAATCAAATCCAAGAAAGAAATTATATTCAGCATTTGTTCAATATTATAAACATGAAAGAGGGAGTAAAGAACCTAGTACACTCTATGAAAGAGAAATTAATGGTAAATTGTATAATTTGGTTGATCTTAAAATAAAGTGGGAGATTCCCATTCAATCCATATCAGATTTACCAGTTAATATAACTACTAAGCTTCTCCAAGCGAACTTAAACCAGCTAAAAGATCTTTATTTAATTTCAGAAGGTGATCTAGAAAAGTATGTGGGCCTAGATGCTAAATCAATAAAATTATTGCTAGATAAAACTTGGGTTCCTGAAGTAAGTGTTAAAGAAAAAGCACTACAATCTATTGAGAAATTCACTTTTGTTTCTGATTCTTTAAAGAAAAATTTGGAGAAATATGGATTCAAATACTTATCGGACTTGAAAAAATCCTCTGGTGCACCTGAAGAAATCCAAAAAGAAATCCAAACGTTATATCGGATTAGTAAAACTCCAATTCTCTTTATAACAAATATCACTGATTCAGAAATTAATACATTACTTGAAAATAATATTTTCACAATTGAAGAATTATACTTCTCTACAAAAGAAGATGAATATTTAACTCTGAAAGAAAAAGTCAAGTCAACAAAAGAAATTGAGAAATCACGTGGAGTTACTGGGTTATCTAAAGAATTATTCAAGGCCTTATCTGACTCATTGCAATCTTCTCTATCGAAACAACTTGGTTTTGATGATTATTGTTTAGAAGAAATTGCATTTACCAACATTACTCCTAATCCTGAAATTAGTTTAAATAAATCGGATACGATATCTTTAGAAAAATTTTTGTCTGTATTTTTCACACCGATAAATAATGTATCATTGATTTATGATCAAAATCCATATTTAATAGAAAAACTGCATTCAATGGATATCCATTTTCTTTTCCAGTTTTTAAGACAAAATAATAATCTTAAAGTAATGAGTGAAAAATTAGACGTCCCTTTAACAAAAATAAGGTATATTTTCAATAATCTCGATTTCATTAAAATTTCTGTTTCAGTTAAAAAAGATGCTGTGAATTTATCAATTCAAAACAATTTAATCAGACTTTCTGAAAAAGATATAGAATTTTTAAACTCTATTGGAATATTTACAATGCAAGAGTTGTTTAATCCACAAATTTATCTTGTTAAAAAGGATGATCTGAGAGATCTAGAGAGAATGATAAAGGATAAATCTCTTCTCAATCCACACGATATATCTATTGCGAGAATAAATGGAATTCCATTGTCAGATATCAATAAGTTAAGAAATATTGGCATTAAGACTTTAAAAGATTTTATTATTGTTCCTGGATCAGTCATTAGACAAAATACAAAAATAAAAGCAACTGAAATTGGAACGATTAAAATTATTCCCCAAATAATGAAAAAAGAAGTTATTCAAACAAGAATTGACAAACTATTCAAGCCCGAACCAAGGAAGGAATTGAAGTTAAAGCAAAAATCTTTACCAAAAAGTAAATCGTCAAATAAAAGTGGATCAACAAAGAAAACCTCTAGCAAAAGAACACAATCGAAGAAAAATTCTATAGTTAAATCATCTAAAACCAGTAGTAAAAGGAGGAAATAATGATGGGGAAAAGAAATGATAGAAATATAAATGTAAAATCTTCCAAAGGACCAAATAAAAACCAGTTCACAATTTTCACAAGAGATTTGAGACTAAATAAACCTGTTCCTCAAAAAGTAATATTTGATGAATCAGCCAGTCTGAAATCGGTAGAAAATTTAGTCAAACAGTCTTTAGGTATCGATTTTAAACCAGTATTATTTCACAATGGTAAAAAAATCGAAGATGTAGATGAAATAATAAAGATATTAGAACAAAAGAATGGAAATTCGTTTGATGTAAGAAGAAACGTAAATTTAGCAAAATTAAAATATTTACGGGGTCGTCAAGAAACAGTAACTGAGTTCCCATTTGGAGTAATTGTAGTTAAAGACGAACCAATCAAGGAAGTAAGGAAAAAAATCGAAGAAGTAGCAATCAATTTTTCTCTTCAAGCATTAACTGACCCTGCAAGAGCAGGATTTCGAATTCCTAGTAGATCAGCTGATAATGTCGGATATGAAGAGGATCTGAAAATGATGTTGATGGGAAATCAATTCATAGATAGAACATTTAGAAGTCTCTCTTCTGTCCAATCAGTGGCTCAATTTTCTGAAATGATGCGATTGGTTTATAATGTACTGAATGAAAGTATCCATGTTACCAAACGAGATCTGTTTTATCAGAATGTTAGTATATTTAATAAAGATCAAAGGATTTCTGACGGTCTTATAGAAGATATGGGAGCAGCTCTACAAGTAACCAGAAACTCTCTTAATGTAATAGCATCAGCTAAAGGTGTGGTCTTAGGAAGGTTGTCATTTACAGAAAAAGGAGATTTAATTGATTGCTCTAAAGGTGTGGGAGGAAGAAGTATTACACCAATGCTTGATCTTGTAGATAATTTTGAAAGCGATGCAGAATTTGTTTTACTAATTGAAAAAGACGCTGTTTTTAATAGATTAGCGGAGGATAGATTTTTTGATTATCTTCCTTCTATAATAATAACAGCAAAAGGTCAACCTGATCTTGCAACAAGAGCTTTTGTTAAACGACTACGAAATGAACTGCAAATTCCGATATTAGGCTTTATGGATGCGGATCCGTATGGACTCGAAATCCTTCGTGTGTACACAATAGGATCAAAGGCTATGTCATTAGAAACTTCCGAATTAGCTGTCACAGACATTAAATGGCTCGGTCTTCTTCCCAGTGATCTAGAGAAATATGAAATACCTTCTGATGCGTTATTAGATTTGTCTGAACAAGACATTAAACGTTGTGAATCAATGTTAAGGGAAGATTTTGTGAAAGCGAGACCCCGTTGGAAAGAAGAACTAGAATTAATGTTAAAAATGGATAAAAAAGCTGAAATACAAGCATTATCAAGTAAACATCTTCGTTTTATGACCAACGAATATTTACCTTTGAAAATTGATTCAAATGATTGGATCTGAGTTAAAAACCTGTTTATATCAGATTTTAAAATCATTACTACATTTTTCTTTTATGTTATTCCTGAACTAAAGATCCAATTTCAATGAAAATAAACATTAAATTTCTCATTAATTTCCTTATCCTAATAGAACATCTATTGTGATTTTGTTGAGTGAAGAAGAAAAAAACGATATTTTACTGAAGGAAATCCAGAATCTTAATAAAAAATTTGATAAATTTTCTAAAAATTTAGATGATCAATTTATTTATGTTCAAGAGAAATTTCTTTCTTTGATTCAGGGTGGAATTGGACGAATACTTGCTTCTCAACAATCAGAATTAGTATATGAAGAAATTCAGCAATTGAATTGCAATTTAGATGAAAAAATTAAATTAAAATGCTGGGAGAATAAAGAATCAGCATTCAAACCATTTATTGATAAAATTGAGGCTGGGTCTTGGCATAGTGCTTACAAGGAATTAGATAAATATGAAATCATTCAAGTATCTTCATCAGGAGAACCTTACGCTTCAGAAAATGATCAATGCAAAATTTGTGCTTTACAAATTCAAAAACAGATTAAACCAGTTAAGGAATTATTAAGATCACTTTTAGGCTTTTTCCATAGAACAGATATACCAAACGTTCAGGTTCTACAATTCACATTAGATCCAAAATTACTGTATGACCAAGTTATAAATCCCATATCAAATTCAACAAGATTAGCACTACTTTTAAATATATTTCGTGGTCATAAGCGCTTTAGCGAACTTAAACACTTAATTCAAGCGGGAAGTTCCGTTCTGGATCATCATTTGACAAAACTTATTGAAAATAAATTTATATCAAAAGATTCTAATAATAATTATACTGTCACTGTTTTAGGAGAAGAAGTCTTAAAAACTCTTACAGAGTTATCTACTAAAATTTCCATAAACAAATAATCAAATCTGAACGTCTTTTATCTCAATACAACATTAATAAGAAAAATTCTGTTTACCATGAATATCAATCCTTCCACAGATACGAGTTTAGATTCAGAAAAAATTAATGTAATAGCTTGTTTTTTACATTATCGTAATAATTTTGATAACAATAATGCATTAAGTGAATACCAATTTTTAATAGAATCAGCAGGATATAATATTCAAAGGTTATACACTCAAAAAAGAATTCCAACTTCAACTTTTTTCTTTGGAGAAGGATTTTGGGAAAATTTATTAATCGAACTTGAACAATTGTCTGAAACAACTATAATTGTAGTCAATACTACCGTAACACCGTTGCAATTTTTCCACATCAGTCGAAAAATAGGGAAACATTTTACAATTTTAGACCAGTTTACTTTAATTTTAGAAATTTTTACAAAGAGGGCATCAACGGAAGAAGCAATATTACAAATAGAATTAGCAAAACTCAAATATCAATTACCATTCGCTAAAGCTGATCTAGTATCAGAAAGAATTTCTGGGCAACGATTAGGGTTTATGCAAGGTGGGGAATTAAAGAGCCATGATTTAGAATTTTCTTACAAAAAATTGGAATCAAATATTAGTTTAAAATTAGAAAAGATCAAAAAACAACGTGCTTCTAGAAGAAAGGAGAGAATAAAAAAAGCTGAGAATGATGAAATTCTTACATTAAGTCTATTAGGATATACAAATGCTGGAAAAAGCTCATTTTTGAATGCTTTAACTAAATCAGATAAAAAAGTTGAAGTAGCAAATCAATTATTTACTACATTAGGAACAACTAGTCGTCGGTATCAGTACCATGATTTACCAATCATATTAACTGATACTGTAGGATTTTTTGAAGCACTCCCTGCATCGTTGATAAATGCTTTTCGATCGACTCTAGAAGAATCATTGGTAACAGACAATATTTTAATTCTTGTAGATATTTCAGAAAATTTAGATATAATAAAAAGAAAATTATGTACCTCTTTTGATACTTTGAAAGAAATAGATCAAGATTTATTTTCCAGAGTTTGGATTATTCTAACAAAAATTGATTTAATTAATGAAAGAAATATTCCAGATATTAAAGCTGAAATAGAGCCTTTATTAACTGATTATCACATTGATGTGTCTAATATGGCCTCAATTTCATCTTTAGCTCCAAATTTTAATGAATTCAATAAACTCATAACAAAATTTAATCCAAAACATACTCTTTCCATCAAAATATCTAATGAATATAAAAATTTTTATTCTTTGAGATCTAAATTATTCGAAGAGACAAAAATTATTTCGGAAAAGTATTCAGAATCATCTACTGATTTTATTTTGGAAACACATCGTTTAAACTATATAAAGTCTCATTTGAAAAAAAATTCGACCAATAAAGAACTAATTGATTATAAAAAAATATAACTTATTAACCAACAAAAATATCCTTAAATTTGTTAGATATTAATTAAATAAGTAATAAAATTAATTTAGTGTATAAGATAAAGAATGAAAATAACTCACAATGCTTTTAATATTGGGTATAGACTTGGGAGTCTTTCTAGACATTTAGAAATTGTAATTGAAACAGCAAATGCAAAAACATCAAAAGAAAAGTATCAAATTGAAGTTTATCGAATTTATGAAAGTTTGAAATATGTTTTAGATGAATTAGAAGATTTAAATATTTTAGAAAAGGTTCAATATGACCTTAGTTCGTATTTAAATCAGTTAACTGGTTTGAATTCAAAAGAAACTCAAAATGAACTGAAGAGAAGCATGGTATTGAGTAAATTTAAGAAAAAAATATCAGATCATAAACTTAGAACAAATAGAGTTCTTAAACCTCACGAAGTATCAGAATTAGACCTGAAATTAAAAATGTGGAAAGATCGAATAACAAATGAGTTTGTGAAAAGTTGATACCTGGAATAATTGATTCTCGTGTCTAATAACATCCTTAACAATCATATAAAAATAATCGATGTAGAAATGGGAGGATTTAAAGAAACTTGTGCCGTGTATTTAGTTGGAAATAAAGAGTATGCTCTAATTGAGACAGGTACAGCAAATAGTGCACCAATAGGATTAGAAAAAATGAAGAAATTACCTAATTTTGATCCAAATAAGGTGAAATTTATTATTCCAACTCATATCCACCTTGATCATGCCGGTGGTTGTGGTTATTATGCAAAGCACTTTCCTAATGCAACAATATTGCACCATGAAGATACATTGAAACACATTATCGATCCAGAACGAATTTATTCCTCAACAGTAAGAACAGACAAAATAATGGCTGATGTTTTTGGGAAACCAGGAAAAATTAATTCAGATAGAGTACATATAATAAAAAATAAAGAAATTATTCAAATGGATAATATAGAACTGGAAGTAATCGATAGTCCTGGACATCATACAGCTCACTATGCATTTTTAGATAGAGAATCTAACTCAATATTTACTGGAGACTCTACTGGCTGGTATTGGAAGGAATATGATGTTATACTTCCAACAACACCTCCTCCTCAATATAATCCATTTGTTTATAAAGAAACTATAGAAAAATTTTTAGAAATTAATCCTAAGAGCTTATTTTTTACTCATTATGGTCAGTCAGTAGAAGTAGAAAGGTTACTTAACATTTTAATAGAAACTAGTGAATTTTGGTTCGATACTGTCATGAAATTAAGAAATGAGAATGCAGATATAACTCCAGAACAAGCAGTAGATTATTTGATTGAAAATTACTATTCAGATTTTAAAGAATACCCAAAAAATCTTATTAAAATGGGTTTCGATGTACCAGTGAAAGGGATTTGGTTATATCAAGAGAAAAATCAACCAAACCACAAATTGGGTATTAGGCATCATTAATTTAGAAATTATTTTTCCTCTAGCGAGTTCTTTCTTAGAGAACTTATAATAAAAATATTTTATTAACTTTTAGTGTTCATTAAAAGATCATTCTAAAAATTAAGAAATAGTATGCAGAACTTATTAATAACATTATCAATGATAATAATGAAATCATTTTAACAAATTCTTTTAAATTAACTTTTATACCATCAGCCCTTAACATTCCTAATCCTATGATTGATGTTGCAGATCCAATTGGAGTGAAACCTGCTCCAAAAGTTACACTTGAAAGTAATATAAACCATAAGAAATGTAAAGAATTCACTGTGATATTTGGATCGGTTTGGGATAATTCGATAATAATAGGTGCTAACGCAGCTGTTGTAGGAATATTATCCACGATTGCGGAAAGTGGAGCTGAAATAACAATTATCAATAATCCAAATAAGCCTACATCCCCTTGGGTAGTCTCAATCATAAAGCTTGCAATGCTTGTTATGAAATGAGACTGTTCCAAGATTCCAACTAACAAAAAAAGACCAATAAAAAATATAATACTTTCCCAGTGGACTTTTGTAATTAAATAGTCCATTTTTTGTCTTGTTAAGATAATTAATAAAACAGCACCAGATAGAGCTACATAAGCTATGCTAACATCAGGAAGGTCTTTGGGTAAAACACCAACAATAATAAAACCTAAAATCATAAAAAACAAGACAACAACTGAAATAATGATATTTTTCCTTCTGCCTATGATAAATTCAAAGTCAAAAAGTGCTAAATCTATTGTTGAACGAATTTCTTCTTTTAAATCGTCTAAATTCAAATTTGTTTTATGAATTTGTAAATAATAAAACCATAAAATCGATAATGGAACAATAATAACTAATAGAGGTCCATTGACCAAGAAAAAATCTATGAAAGATAATTCTCCTTCAACCCCGATAATAATACTTGGTAAAGAACTTACAGGAGAGCTTATCCCTGCTAATTCAGTAGCAAAAATTTCAGATAAAATAAATCCCTTAGGATTTATATGTAAACCTTTACATATACTCAAAGTTAGTCTTCCCATTAAAATAATTGCTGTTATGTTATCAAGAAACGCAGAAATGAAAAAAGTAATCACAAAGAAAATTATGTGCAACGAAGTCGTTGAACCTTTAGCGAAAATCAAAATCTTTAAAGAAACAAAATCAAAAATTCTAAGTTCTATTAAAGCTTCAACAAGTAATGACATTGAAAATAATATCAAAATTACTTCCCAATCAATGTGACTAAAGGTGCCTTCAAAAGAAAAATCTTCTATGAGTATATAAGCTACTCCAGTAACTATACTAACCCCAAATAATACGATCATTAATTTTTTCTCTTCATAAAAGGTTATGAATAAAAAAACTACCCCAAATAATAATGCAAATATTATTTGTTCTCCAGTAAATAATACCACTAAGTAAACACTCTATCTTTATTAAGCAATTTTGTTTTGTAACGCAAATTCATTTTGTCTACGCAAATCAATGTTTTTCATGACCCGAATTAACTTACAATTGTATATTTTTCCACCATTTTAAAACTCTATGGGCACGGAGAGTATTCCATCTACTGGGTTGACTTCCATCTTCCATGTCAAACCAAACTTTCCCCGTATGTTTAAGTCCTCTTCTCCATTTTTCATTTTTCTCCTTTTTCTTTACTAATTTTATTGCATCCACAAATCTTTCGTCATAAGGGTGATTTTCTAACCTAAAATAATCCAATGCAGATAATACGTTATACTTCCATCTTGGAGGAAAGGAAAAATCTATCATTCCCTTCTTTATAATTTCCTTTGTCTTATGTGATTTATATAATTCATGCTGTAAAAGAAATTCATTCCCCTTATTCTGTAAACTTTGAATTTCATTTATTGGTGATCCTTTCAGCTGTTTATATTCATGAAGAGCTTCAAGAGCCATTAGAGTAGTATGCATAGACGCGTGGATAGCCCCTTTTTCTATTTCACAATTCCACCCACCGTCATCCATCTGATTTTCTTTGAGATAATCGAATATTTTAGATAGATAGTTATCATCTATTTTGAAATAACTTAAAATTCCAAAAATCAGTGAGGTAACACAAGTTTCACTACTCTTTCTTGAATTAAAATAATTTATTCCCCCATCGGACCATTTTCCCTTTTCTAGGAGTATTCGTGTTCCTATTTGGGCTTGATAATTTTCTTGGGGTAATCCCATACGTCGTAATTGAAGTAAGGTATAGGTTGTACTATTCCATTTAGGAGTGTATAATCCCTTAGCCCATGTCCCCTCTGGATCTTGATTTTCTAGCATTTCTTTTCCCCAACCTATTAACGATACTTTATTTCTCTCTTCTGTGTATTCTTCAGTTTTTTTATTTAATAAATCTTTTTTTACTTGCCAAATAATTGAAGGATCTCCTTCAAGTAACCAATTGATTGTATCTTTTGAAATATCCATTATCTTTACCTAAACAATAATAAAAGTTACTGGTATTGAACTTTCCTTAGTTCAAAAATAACTGAATTAGGTTCCATTTTCCTTTCAAAAAATGTTCGTTTATCTAAGCCATATAATTCGGGATCTATTACAACTGGTTCATCAAATTTTGTTCCAATAAACCATTATCTTTTAAATTCTTGTAGTAATATGATAGTGGTCTTTGATAAGCAATAAATTCAGATTTGAAATGTGCATATGGTTTAATAACTTCCTTTTTCAAATCAAAATATGGAAATTCCCATTTGTAATGAACAGTATTGTCCTCTCTTAATTTCGTAAAATCTGATTGTGGAAAGTATGGTTGAGTAAAAACAAGAATTAATCTACTTTTATTCTTAGTTGCACGATAAAGAGATTTCATGACTGAATCTAAATCAGGTGTGTCCTGTAAAACATAATTAGAAACCACTATATCAAAATAGTCAGATTTTAGATTTTTCAATTCAGTAACAGAATCAACTTGATAGTTTCCTTCTTATTTTTGCTCTTTTGATAGATTTCTAGCAATTTCAATCATTTTATCTGAGATTTCAACGCCAGTTACTATAGCGCTTTTTTGAGCAAGTTATCTACCAAGATAACCTGTTCCACAACCAGTATCAAGAATATTTAAACCTTTAATGTCATCTCCCAAAAATTCCCACAAAAATGGATCAGAATTATATAACCTATTTCTATCCCCATCATCTCCTACTTGAATATGCCAATCTTCAGCTTTTTCATCCCAAGATTCTTTCACTTACTTATATTCTTCATTCATTAGAATTTTATCTCATTTTATTTTCATATTTTTGTTTTTAATACTTTGATTGTAAATTTTTAAACAAGATTTTCTTTTAATCTAGACCAAAATCAAAAAATATTATAGTTCTTATTATGATAAAAGCTTTTAACTTGATTAGATAAAAATTAGCAAGACACCAATAGGATGATTCGTTATAAGGTTCTGATATATTTTTTTTCACTCTTTCTAATGTCTGTTATATCTTCAAAAACGCCATATGCAACTACTTTATTATTTTCTTCAAATACTCTAATGGCTTTATCATGTATCCAAATCCAATGACCATCTTTTCTTTTAATCCGATATTCAACATCAAAGATTTTTTCAGAGTTAAAAATAGATTGATAGTGCTTAATCACATTTTCTTTGTCATCAGGATGAATCCGACCAAACCACAGCTCCTCTCCAGCATTTATTATTTCTTCAGGCGTGTAACCATAAATCTGCTCAACATTGGAGCTAATAAAAGTTGTTTTCCCATCAATTGTGGATTTCCAACTGACTACGGGGAGATTTTCAACTAAAGTTTGATATTTCGTCTCACTATTTTTTAATGCCTCTCTTGCCTCCTTTTCTTGTGTAATAATTTCATGAATAGACATAATTTCTATTATTTCACCATCTTTGATTATTGGAATCAAACGTAAGTCAGTCCAACTATCGTTAAAAGTGAAGATTTCTTCACGAATAGTTTTTTTTTCTTTAATAACTCGATTAAACATGGATTTGAGTTTTTCTTTATGAGTAGAGTGTGCTAGTGTGAATACAGATTTACCAATTACATCCTCAGCTTTAAGGGTTGATCGTTCAAAATCTAGATGAGCAAACTTAATAATTCCATCTAAATTCATTCTCGTAACACCGACAGGCAAATTTTTTACTAATCTGCGGTATTCCTCTTCACTTCTTTTTAATGCTGTTTCTCTTTTTACTAAGTCTGTAATGTCATTAACATGGATAAAAACCTCAGACCACTCAGGATCAGCAATTGAAACCGTGGACTCAAACCACCTTTGTTCGCCCTTAATTTCTAGTGAATAATGGGAAGTTACAAAGGTTTCTCCATTCAGCATAGGTATTAAAACATCATTAACATAATTAGCGATTATACCCTTTTGATTAAGAATCTGACTCGTAAAATTAGCAATAAAGTCATCTTTATTCTTAAAGCCTAACATTTTAACAAGAACATCATTAACCTCGACTGTTTTCCATTTACTAGTAATTTTTTGTTGAAAGGTCGTAGTTTTGATTGTTTCTATCCTGTTTTCAGGTTCTATTGCATCTAATTCCTTTTTAATTTCTGAATGATTTCGTATATATTGAGCAAAAGGGGTTTTTTGAAAAATATGTCGGAATCTAAGCTCACTTTCAGTTAAAGCCCTTTTCATTCTCTCTTTTTCAACAGCGAGTTTCACAAAATGACATAATTCTTTATATTGACTGATTATATCTGTCCCTTTGTTAACATAAAAATCAGCCCCTTGATTAAGAGCTTTAATAGCTATTTCTTCTCTACCACGTCCTGTAAAAATGATAAAAGGTATGAAATTCCCTTTTTTACGCAATTGTTCTAAAAGTTGTAGACCATTCAAGTGTGGCATTTCATAATCGCATACAACGACATCAAAAGTCTGTTGGCTTATCATTTGAATTGCTTTAGTTGACTCATTACAGGGTACATGAATAAATCTTTTCTCTTTTTTTTTAAAAAAAAGATTTGTAATTTCTAAAAAATTTTCTTCATCATCAATGTGCAGTATTTTGATTTTTTTCTCTAAAGTTGTATTCACTAACTTAACACCCTAGTTATTAATCAGAGATTTGAATTTCGGCTGAAATTACATCATTTTAAAAAATCCATAATAGATCTTTATATCTTAGAAGTTGTGTTTAAAAACTGTTCTCCCGAATTTATTCTCCAAACGAACAATAACTCTTAAGAAGAAATTATTTTAATTATTGTCCTTGATGAAAGGTTTTTCCACCTCTTTAAGCTGAAGAACATCCGGTGATCTGTATTTTGTGCATACGATTGCTTTCATAAATATTCCTTCAAATTTTGCCTTATTCAGATTATTATTAAAAAAATAATTAGTATGGAAATTATGTTTACCTACGGCTTAAAAATACTTCCGATTTAATTATGATCAATGTAGGTTTACCTATTATTTGTGTATGAGTTTAATTTTGATCCTAATAGTTTCAAAATAGTCTATTTTGTAGCGTCACAATACTTCTCAATAGATTTATTTTCTTCCACGATAAGAATAATATTTTTATCAACAAATGATAAGCCAAATCATTTAATGTTAAGGTGAATGATTTTTCTGTAATTTATAATGGTTTCACTTTTAATTAAGGGTCAAAAAGATACTTTTGAAATTAAAAGCAAAGAAAAAATTTTGGAAAAAAGTTGTTTAGTTTTACCCGATTTTAAATAAAAGGGGGGGGAGTCAATATTGCGTGAAATTATTTTCCTTCAATATTATTCTTTCCTTTTTAATCTCATTTATTACATTCTCCTGCAAAGGAGTAAGCTTAAGTGGGTCAATTATTATGGTTCTTGTTTCGTTTACCTGTGTAGTACTATCTATATCATTGAGCATATTCCATTTTTCTAAGAGCATGTATCATGACTTCATCACCTTCTTTAATATCGAAGATTTCATACATACCTAAAGACAATGCAATTTTTCGTTTCACTTGCACTTTACGTTATTTTTGGAAAACTTTCAAGTTGTTCGACAAGTCTATCATTTGAGTTTTAAGCAGTAGACTATCTTATAAACTTTTGGTCAAAAAGTAGATCTAGGAGTAGACGATTTAAAATTTTATGGCTTATTATCAGAGAAAAGGACGATTATATAGATAAAACATCTATATATTATTATCGATTAAAATGAAAGCGAACGATGATAAGAAATAAATTCTGATTTGAAATGAGCCCATGGTTCGAAACATTCTTTTTTCCTTTCTAGATAAGGAAAATTCTATTTATATTGAACAGTATTGTCTTCTCTTAGTTTAGTAAAATCAGATTGAGGAAAACATGGATGAGTAAAAACAAGAATTAATCGACCTATATTTTTAATTACTCGATAGAGTGATTTCATTACTGAATCTAAATCAGGTGTGTCCTGTAAAACATAATTAGAAACCACTATATCAAAATAGTCAGATTTTAGATTTTTCAATTCAGTAACAGAATCAACTTGATAGTTTCCTTCTAATTTTTGCTCTTTTGATAGATTTCTAGCAATTTCAATCATTTTATCTGAGATTTCAACGCCAGTTACTATAGCGCTTTTTTGAGCAAGTTATCTACTAAGATAACCTATTCCACAACCAGCATCAAGAATATTTAAACCTTTAATGTCATCTCCCAAAAATTCCCATAGAAAAAAATCAAAATTTTCTATTCTATTTCTATCCCCTTCATCTTCTAATTGAATATGCCAATCTTCAGACTTTTTATTCCAAGAATCCTTTGAATCTTTCTATTCTTTTTCCATTGCTTATCAATTTTTCCATTTTAGAAATAAATTGTCTTTTTTACCCTGATCCTCAAATTTTTAAATAAAATTTTTAGTTTTCTTTTATTCAAGTTATTAAATAAGAAATAAAATAGTTCGTATCATGATAGAAGCAATTAACTTGGTTAAATTGTTCCGGCCCAATAAAAATAAACTTGGTATCTTGGCAGTCGATCAAGTTTCATTAAGCATCGGGAAAGGTGAAATATTCGTATTATTAGGTCCAAATGGTGCTGGAAAAACTACTGCAATACGTATGCTTGCCGGTGTTTTGCCTTTAACAGGAGGTGAAGCAACAGTGTGTGGATTCGATGTTAAAAATGAGTCAGAACTTGTAAGAGAAAATGTTGGTATGTTAACTGAAACACCAGGGCTATATGAAAGACTCTCAGGGATGAAGAATCTAGAGTATTATGGTCAAATGTATGGCTTAACTAAATCACAAGCTCGGCAAAAAGGAGAAGAATTAGCTGAACGATTTGACTTAAAGGATCGATTGCAAACTGCAACAGGTTCCTATTCGAAAGGTATGAAACAAAAACTAGCAATTGCCAAAGCGATGATACATGAACCAAAAGTTTTGTTTTTAGATGAACCGACTTCAGCTCTTGATCCTGTAGCTTCCAAAAACGTTCGTGATATGATCATTGAACTAGCAAAGTCAAAAGATCAAACTATTTTTATTAACACGCATAATCTTGATGAAGCTGAACGATTAGCTGATAGAATCGGTATCATATCCAAAGGACGTCTAATTACGATTGGGCGACCCAAAGAACTTAGAACAGGACCAGTTAATAATGTTAGAATTGTTCTTACTACATTAAATGGTAATAGTAGTGCGATTGAGGAATTAGTACAGTCATGTAAAGGTGTTATATCTGTAATTTTTACAAAAGAGACGAATACTGTTGAATTTACAACAAAAAACGAACCAAGAACGGTAATTCCCAAAGTTGTGGAATCACTTGTGTTAAATAAAAATGAGGTATTTGAGGTCAAATTATTACAAGAAACTTTGGAAGATATTTATTTTAGAGAAATAAGCAATAATTGAACAGTGAGGATGTGAAATCAAAATTGAGAAGAAAACTAGTTAAAATCCTCGTTCAAAAAGATATAGCTGATATTTTCAAGTCAAAAAACATATTATTATCAATGTTTTTTCTCCCATTATCATTTGCAATACTATTTCCGACGCTTATGGTGGGAATACCAATAATGAGAGGTGAAATAGAAATATCAGCCAATATTCAATTTGTGGTAGATATTATTCCACCGTTAACAGATAACTGGAATATTTTAGATGCAGAACAGCGTTACTTAATTGTTTTATCCTTTTTTCCAGTGATATTTCTTCTTATGATGCCTGCAATACTTCCATCAATTCTCGCATCAGAATCGGTAGCAGGTGAAAAAGAAAGAAACACGTTGGAGAGCCTGTTAGCAACACCATTGACAGATAGTGAAATCCTTCTAGGAAAAATACTTTCTTCAGCTATTCCATCGATTTTAGTTGTATGGTTATCATGCATTCCCTACGTTTTATTAATAGATTACTTCGTGTACGAAAAACTAGGATTTTTACTTCTTCCTGATTTGCGATTTTTAATACTGTTGGGGACTGTTGCACCTTTACTTGTATTTGCTTCAGTGACAGCAATGGTTTGGCTTTCTACACGTGTGAAAGCTGCACGAGACGCTCAACAATTATCAATTCTGATAGTACTACCATTGTTAACAATTGTTATGGTGGAAATAATCGGATTTATGTTTTCATGGTTATTTCTATTTATTGGAATACTAGCATTAGCATTTATTGATTTAATTGCTTATTATTTAGTGAAAAGGAGCTTTAATAGGGAATTTTTGCTATCAAAAATCTAATCCTTTCTTTTAAAAAATTCTCAGTAATTAAGAAAAAAGTAACTCAATTTGTGGTACAAAATAACCTAAAACTTTAAATTCCAATACGGTTTTTTCTAAATAGGTTTCCTTAATTCATCTTTTAAATGAGCTCTTTTATAAAATGCCTTCAAAATATTCAATTTACTTTTTTCTAGTTTTATTTATATTAGGAATCTTTATCCCACACAATTCTATGGTTAAAGATTCCAACTCTGATAATAATTCTAAAGCTAAAAATATTTTAGTTCGACCTAATAATGTATTTGAAAATGTGAAATTTCTTCAAGATTCACCAATCATTATAAATTCTGATAGCGACTTTCTTTCTCATGGTTTTTCTGGTAATGGAACAAAAAATGATCCATATTTAATTGAAGGACTAAATCTATCTGGTTTTGGACCATTGATTACCATTGATGGGATATCTTCTAATTTCAAAGTAAAAAATAATTTCTTTACAGCTACAGGTAGCGATACAAAAGCCATCTCAATTGTTTCTACCCAAAATGGGCAGATTGAAAATAATAGTTTTAGGAATTTTGATCTTGCAGTATCAATATTTGAATCTCACAAAATTACCATTACTGATAATACAATTTTTTTTGATTCATTAGAGAATGAATTTGGTCAAACGGGTATTTCGATTTTTAACTCAAATAATACTCTAGTATTGAGAAATACTTTATTAAACTATTCTTTTATTGGTATTACAGTCTTTGGTGACTATAATTTCATATTAGAGAATTTTTTATTAGAAAATAAGCATGCAATTGGTGTAGGAGGTAGTCATAATTTCATAGCCAATAATTTGATTTCGAATTTTATCTTTGGTATTACTGTGTCAAATCATTTAATTATGAGAAACAATTCTATTCTAAATAACGATTTAGAAAGCTCTAATGCTCTATTAGTTACAGAATGGGGTCTATTACTTCATGAAAATACTCAAGACACAATTATACGTAACAATAACTTTGTTGGATTACCAAATTTATATGCTTTTGATGATGGAACAAATAACAGCTTTGAAAATAATTATTGGGAAGATTGGAATGGTACTGGTCTCTATCAAATCGGAGGATCATCTAATAACTTTGATATCAATCCCCAAACTTCACTAAATTCAGAATCTGTCACCCTTATCAATTTCAATACTGGACAAACTGGTGAGAATATTAGTCCTGATGTATCAAATATTCCTCAAATATTAGCATTAGCATTGTTATCAGTGGTAGTATTTGGGCTAGGGTTCTTATATGTCAGAAGAAAAAAGGAACCATCATTTTCAAAGTTTATACAGCTTGGAGAAAGAGAATTTTTAAGAAATATTTACAACAAGATCATTGTCGGCCTTGAAACAGCTAAAACAAATGTTATATCTTTTGAAACCCCTAATTTTCAATTAGAAGGTTTCGAAGTAGAATCAATAATCAATTATTTTCCAGAAGATATCCGGAAAGAGTTAATTTCAAATATTAAAGGACGATCGATACTTGTATTAATAGAAATTGCCTATAACGACCCTCAGCGAACAAATCCAGCCTATTTATCCAAAGTTCTTAGTATTCCTGCCTCAACTCTTACAACAGAGATAAAGAAATTAACTAAACTTAATTACATCGAACCTTATATATCAAAACGTGTGCTTAATGATCCACGTTATAAAAATTATACGGTATCAGAAAAAGGATACAGATTTTTATATTTAATGAAAGAAACACTAAAAATTACCTTGGAACAAATGGATTCTTCTCAGAAATTTGAGAATTATACTGAAACTGAGCTTGATAATCATTAATGAGTTAAAATTTTTCTTTTTTAATTTTATTTAAATACCCTAATTCCATTTTAGGAATTACTTTTCTAGTTCTTAAACCCTGATTTAAATATTTTTCTTAGTGATATGCTAGAAAATCCTTCTAACTTGTAAACAGGTAAGTTTGTGAAAAAAAATTTTACACGTTTATTTCTTAGTTACAATTTGCTCACTTATTTACATTATAGAACAAAATTTCAAAAGGATTTTTATATGTAAACAAATTCCATGTAATTATTATAAAACAGTTTGAGGAAAATAAAATGATAAAAAAAAGTATAGGAGTATTGCTCCTAGTTAGTTTTCTAACAATAAATTTTGATTTATTTAAGTTTGAAATGAATTTTCAGAGTGTAAATGAAAATTCAGAAGATAAATCTTTTGATATATTTAAAATATCTGGTGTTCAATCTTACTCTCCAAGCGGACCCATATCTATTTCTAGTAACAGTGTTTTAAATAGTAGTTTTCCTGGTAATGGGACATTATTAGATCCAATCCGAATAGAAGGACTCAATATAACTAGTTTTTCTGGGCCTTTGATTTCCATTAGTAGTACGACGCTGTATTTTAGGATTAGTAATAATCTTCTAAATGGATTAAACGGTGTAATAACAGGAATAAGATTTAGCAATGTGGTTAATGGGACTATTGAAAATAATACCATTATAAATAGTCGTCAAGGAATAGAATTTTCGAATTCTAATTCTAATACTATCTTTAATAATTCCATTTCCAATAGTTGGTATAATGGTATAAGACTAAGTAATTTTTCTAATAATAATACAATAAGTTCGAATTTTGTCTTTAATAGTGTTCAAGAGAATGGAATATGGCTAGAATCTTCAAGTAGGAATATTATTTTTAATAATAGTGTTTACAATAATGATGATGATGGTATAAGGCTATTTTCGAATAGCAATGACAATATTGTTTCAAACAATACTGTTTTTGGCCAAGGATTTTCTGGATTTTCTTTCGATAATTCTAAAAATAATTACATTACAAATAATGATGCTTATGCTAACAACGAAGATGGAATGAGGCTACGATTTTCCAATTTTAACAATGTCACCTTAAATTCCGCCTATAATAATGGATGGGTTGGATTCCAAATAGAATACTCCAACAACAATAAATTTTCAAATAACACTGCATATGTTAATCAAGGAACTGGAATGTATATCGTTTCAACTTTCTTAAATGTTATAACAAATAATACAGTTTACGATAACAATGCACATGGGATTGAACTAAGCGCATCAGGAAATAGTATTGTTTCATACAATACTGCGTATAATAACACTTGGGCTGGAATAAGTTTATACGATTTTTCTTACAACATCTCAATTAAAAATAACAATTTATTTAATAACGATTGGACGGGTGTTAGGCTTACAGACTCTAACACTAATAATATAAGTTATAATACAATTTTTAATAACACAAATCATGGTATTTATATTGAAAGATCAATAAATAATACAATAATGCAAAATATTATTTTTGATGATCATGACGGTATTTATCTCATTTCGAGTTCCAATAACAATAATTTGAGTAATAACTCTATTTTCAATAATTCTAGGTATGGTATTTTTAATTGGGAATCAAAAAATAATATTATAGAAGATAACACTTTATTGAACAACAGTTTTTACATCAGAAGTACAATTTTTGACAATTATATTCAGAAATCAATCGCTAATAATACAATTAATGGAAAACCGCTTTTATTTTGGGAAAATGAAGTAGATAAAACAGTTCCAGATAACATGGGTCAAATTATTCTCTTTAACTCAACAAACATAACTGTAAATAATCAGGTAATATCCGATGTTTCTGTTGGTATTCTCACAGCTTATAGCTCTAATATTACGATGATTAACAACACAGTTACTAATGCTGGTTGGGGTTTATTTCTTGATAGAAATACTTATAATGTAACAGTAACTAATAATACCGGTTATAATAATCATGGAGATGTTCAACTTTGGGATGCTTACTACAATAATGTTACTAACAATAATTTTGGTTCAGGTAGTAATTATGGTTTAGTTCTAGATAATGCCTCCAATAATTATTTCTCAAATAATATTATTTCTGGGACAGAACTTGCTGGTGTTTGGATTTATAGTGGTGGGTTAAACCAGTTTACTAATAATTCTTTCGTCAACAATGTTAAATATGGTGTTAGAGCAGACAGTGATTCTTTCTTTAACTTTTTCGTGTTTAATGATTTTATTGATAACAATGTGGGTTTTCCACAAGCAATAGACAATAGTACATCTCTCCTAATCAATGGTTTTGCATATAATTATTGGAATAATTGGATTTCTCCAGATGTTGATGATGATCGAATTGTAGACTCACCTTATTTCCTTGCAGGAACTGCGAATAATGCCGATTCTTCGCCATTAGCACTACCTTCATCCTCTCAATTCATATTAAAACCAGCATTTCTTACACCAAATATTGGAGAAGATCTCACAGGTCAGGTATTATTATCCTGGACTGATGCAGTAGATACTTGGGGTTTTGATGTCTCATACAATCTGTATTATTCAAATGATGGAGGAACACAATGGATGTCGATCATTTCTGGGTTAACAGATACAAGCTATGATTGGGATACAACTTCTATCCCAGATGGAACAAATTATCAGTTGAAAATTGAAACTGTTAGCAGTGGAAGTCTTGTTGTAAACGTCACTCTTCCTGGGTCATTAGTAATAGATAATACACCTCCTACAGTAAATGTTTCTTCTCCGATAGATCAAGACTACTATTCATCTGATGTAATTATAACACTTTCCGGAAATGCGGATAGTTATTGGTATTATATCGAATCTGTGGATACAGTAAACCAGACATGGACTTCAGAAACGACACGAACACTTCCTGATGGAACCTATACTCTACACGTTTATGGATTTGATTTATTGGGGAATGTTTTCCATACTTCAATTATTTTTTACGTTGATACAACTCCTCCTTCAGTTACGATTTCTTCACCACTTGATCGAACCTATGAGACTTCTACAGTTTCAATAGCTTTTACTGGTGATGCAGATGTTTATTGGTATTATATCGAATCTGTGGATACAGTAAACCAGACATGGACTTCAGAAACGACGCGAACACTTCCTGATGGATCTTACACCTTACATGTGTATGGTTTTGATTCTGCTGGGAATGTCTTTCATACATCGTTAACATTCACAATCGATACTTCAGTACCGACCTCAACTTCAACTTCCAGCTCAAAATTGACCTCTTCTTCTCAAATCACTACCACTCCTGGATGGAATATCTTAATTTTCTTAATCTCCTTAATTATCGTGCTATTTACAAGGAAATTTAAGAAAAAATGACAAAATAATTTGGATTCCGTCATAATCGGGATTATTATATTGAGTTTATTTATTTTTTTCTTTTTTATTCTATTAACATCCTTTCTGAATTAACTACTTTCTTTTTTGTCAGTAAAATTTTTTAATAACGATCTTTTTTTTAAAAATAAATATCAGTTATAACACGATTGTTCGTTGAAGGAATAAACTATGGATGAAATAAAAATTATCCCTGAAAAAGATTATGACGCTTTCACAGAAATAATAGTTAATGCTTACCCAGGTGAATTTGGAGAATTTACTGACGACGACAAAGATAAGATGAAAGAGAGATTGGCTAAGGAACAAAAGGATAACAAAACTATAGATTTTTACGGTTTGTATCGTGAAAATCAATTGTTAGGTGTTCAACGTCTCCATGATTTTACTATGAATATGAAAGGAGAAAGGTTGAAAGTAGGAGGTGTAGGATTAGTTGCCGTTGATTTAGTTCATAAAAAAGAAGGAGTTGCAAAAGGTCTTATCACTTACTTTTTGAAACAATTACAAGAAGAAAATGTATCTATGGCAATATTATATCCTTTCAGAGCTGATTTTTATAAAAAAATGGGTTTTGGATATGGAACGAAAATGAACCTTTATTATTTTAAGCCAACCAGTCTTCCTAGGCATGTTAATAGAAAAAATGTTTTTCACTTAACAACAGAAGATATTTTAGATACTTATAATTGTTACATGGAATTTTTCAATAACAATCATGGAATGGTTCTTCGTAACCAAAAAACTTTTGAGTTTTATTTTAAAAATAAGAAAGATAAGATTTTTGTTGGATATAAATCAAATAATAATTTATCAGGCTATCTAATGTTCCGTTTTAGGAAAGTAAAAACTGATAATTTCATTTATTATGATATAGTGATCGAAGAATTAATTTACAACAATTCAGAAGCATTATTGGCATTATGCTCTTTTTTAGAAACACAAGCTGATCAAATTAATAGAATTCAATTCGGTACACACGATGAAAACCTCCATTTCATTCTTTCAGATGCAAGAAATGGATCTAATAATATGTATAACACTTCCCAAGAAATAAATACTCAAGGAAGGGGTATCATGTATCGTATTGTTGACCTAAAGAAATTTTTTGTTCAATTAAAAAAAGTAACCTTTGGTTTTGAAACTTTTAATCTTAAACTAAGACTTATAGATTCTTTTCTTAAGGAAAACGATGGAATTTATTATTTAGAGGTAAAAAAGGGGAAGATTAAGCCAGTAGAAAATAAGGAATATGATATTGAAATAGAAATAGAAATTGCTGACTTTTCATCAATGGTCGTTGGATCTATTAATTTTAACGATCTTGTAAGATATGGATTAGTAAAAATTTCTGATTTAAAGTTCATTAATAAGGTGAATAATACTTTCACATTGATTAGCAAACCAATTTGTATGACTTACTTTTAGTTTGTGTGTCAAGATGTTATTCATCAAACCAACCAGTAATATGATGAAAACAATTTTCAAGAAACAATAAAGGCAATATTAAAGTAATACAATTAAACTCAAAAGATTCTATTCTATATTGGAAAGTTGCAATCTGTTAAAAAAAACTAAGAAATAACGAAGAAGTATTTGAATATTTAATGAAAGCGGTTGATCACGGATAGAAGAACTTGAAATATACAACAGAAAATGGTCATTTAAAAGATTTACATAGCTCCTTAGGGTGGAAAAAATTAATAGAAACAATGGTCAGCAATCGATGACTAAGATTTAAATGGACATATCAGTTCAAGGTTTAAGGTACTGAAAAATAAAGTTTAAATACTTACCTACGATAATTATATTGGTTACTTTGTCTGATCTTGAAGCAATAAATGATGTATTTATTATCTCGTCTAGTGGTTTACCTTATTATTCTGGTTGTTTTGGTGGAGAAAATTGTGCTAAAGAACCTAATCATCTATTAGTCAGTGGATTTTTGGCTGCGGTATTTCAATTTTCTCTACAGTTTGGTCAGAAGGCTATCCGCGAGGTACATTTTGATGAAGCTCAAATGGCGATAGAAACAAGAAAAATAGGTGAACAACATCTATTAATAATCTTTTTTGCCAGTAAAAAAATCAAAATGAAAAAATTATTCGAATTAGTAAAGAGAGCCGCTTCAATATTCGAAATTAATTTCTCAGAATTAATTCAACAACCAAAATATCATCCTAAATTAAGTGATTTCAAATCTTTTTCTCAAATCTTATGTGAAATGGGCATCATTAAGAAGGAGGTAATGGGAGAAGTACCAATTCTTAAATCCTGTAAATATTCGTCTAAAAGTGAACTGAAAGAATATGTTTATTGTAGCAAAATACAAAAAGATATTCCTATCGAAGAAGAATTGCAATATAGGAAAATGGGCAACCAATGTCCTCATTTGGCATCCTAACCTATCTAATCAATTTTTAATTAATAATTGGATTATAATTAGTTTTATAATTTGAGCATGATCCTTAATATTCAAATTGAATACGGATTATTATGTTTAATATTCAGAAATGATCAAAAAACGATTTTTACCTTTATTTCCACTTATTTAAATGCGTAATACCAATATAAAAATTTAGATTTCTCCGAAAAGAAAATATATTCTTCTGTGATTGAATGCTGTTATTAATTCTTCTACCTTTTTTCAATTCAAATACCTCAATTAATGCTTAGATACCGGATTAGCTAAAGTATCTAAATTATATAGATATGAAGGGTTTAAAATAATTATTTCTTGGAAAATAAAAGAAGAATAATAGCAAAAATACCGGATTCTTCAAACTCCATGAATTCATGAACTAAAAGATTAACCAAAAAGATGCTAATTTGTTCACACTATTCCTTTATTGGACAGTATAAATCCAATCGTAGCTTATCATGGTCCTTAATATCAGGACTCACATTATTTTCTAACCATTGATGATCATGTGTTAAAGTGTATTCTGAATTATTAACTGCCTGAACAAGCTTTTTCCATGTGGGTCCGATATTCATAACTCCACGACAACTCATAACAGCATATAGCCCTCCAGAAAACTCTTTGATAACTTGGTCGTCTTCGACTTCAAATTCTTTAGGTACTGCTATCCAGAACTCATACCCATACTTGGGATTATCCTTTTGTGGATCAGGATTATTAAATTCAAATACTTGATAGCGATTAGGATCATCTAATAACCCTTTTTCTTTAGTCCAGTTTTCTACCATTTTCGCGGCATCATCTTCGGGAGTTTTACTATCGGTTGCATGAAACGAAACTACTCTCATTGGAAGTAGTTTTACAATTTTCAATATTAAATTTCTATTTTCAGTGGACAATATTAATTCCTCATCTATATATTCCATTTTTTTACCTATCAATTCAAAAAGATGAACTAAATTCTCTTGTTCTCGAACCTTAGCCTCAATAAATGTATTTGTTAGCCGTTGAAGCAGAATTTCACCAAAAAAGCTTATTTGATAATTACCACGTGATTTTTTGTCAATCAAATTTCTCTCAGTTAGAAGAGCTAAATGGTTTGATAAAGCACTTTTTTGAAGGGACGTATCTTCCAAAAGATTACTGAAGGATGTTTCTTTTCCATCCAAAAGTAAAGATAGAATTTCGAATCTTTTAGGATTGTCTATTGATCTTAAAAGGTCAATTATTCCTTCGCCAGATTTTAAAAGAAATGCTTTAAGCTTCATCTTCGATTCAAGATTAGAAAATTTATGTTCATCTGGACAAGTTTGCCACATTCCGAGAATAAAATTATTTTTGCCTGAAATATTAGAGTTTTTGAATATTCCTACATTAAAGTTTGAGTATTTCCAGAAACTCCGTGTTTTCTTGAACAATGAAATTAAAATTTATTAAAAAAAAGTGGTATAGAAGCTTCTTCTAAGATTAATTTTATTCAGAGAATATTTATAATGGCCTTTACAGTATTAATTTAAATAAAGCTATGTTTTTTAGATCTTAAAAATCTATACTGTTTTCAAATATTCTCTAATTAATAATGCAGAAGCTGCCCCTTCTCCTGCAGCGGTTATTGCTTGTTTTGATGATCCTTTTCGACAATCACCTGCAGCATAAATGCCTTTTACTGATGTTTTGGATCCGTTTTCAGTTACGATAAAATTTTGTTTATCAAGGTTGATAATACCCTGTAAAAATTTTGTATTGGGTTGTAGGCCAATAAAAACAAAAATCCCATCTGGAGTGTATTCCTTCTTTTCATTTTTATCTTTGTGATTTAATAGTATACTTTCTAACTTTGTTTCTCCTTTCAATTCGATGACTTCTGTACTGAGCCATAGATCAATTCCATCAGTTTGTTCAATTTTTTCCTGTAATACAGGACTTGCTGAAGGTTCATCTCTTCGGTAGATTATTGTGACCTTTTCAGCCATATTTTTCAACCAAAGTGCTTCTTCAAACGCTGAATTTCCTCCTCCAATAATAAAAATTTCTTTTCCTTTATAAAAAGGTCCATCGCATGTTGCACAATAATGAATTGATGTTCCCATTAATGCCTCTGTACCAGGAACAACTAATTCTCTATATTTTGAACCAGTTGCGATAAGAATAGACTTTCCCAGATAGCTTTCACCTGAATTTGTAATAATTTCTTTAAATGTACAGGTATCGAAATTTCCTTTCTCATGACAAGGGCCGATAGATTTTACTTCCTGTGGGACTAATAATTCAACTCCAAAACGTTTTGCTTGCTTATGCAAGTTTTTAGCAAATTGTTCACCTGTAATACCATCAGGAAATCCAGGATAATTATCTAACCGATTAGTAATATATGCTTGACCACCAATTGTTGAAGATTCTATAACTAATACTTCATATCCATCCCTAGCTAAATAAATCGCTGCACTTAACCCAGCAGGACCGGCACCTATAATGACAGCATCATAAAACTTTTTGCTAACTTTAGTTGCTAATCCCAAGCGTTTAGCTAATTCAATGTTAGAAGGTTCAATCATTAATTCCGTTTTTTCTTTTTCTTTAATTTCTATAACTGGAATTTTACGTTTAGGTTTTCCATATACTTTTTCGTTCGCTTTGAGAACGAAATTATATGCTTTTTGTCCTAATTCATCCTCATCTTCAATATTTCGCCAAGTATAGTGAATTCTTTGTTCTCCTAAATATTTCTTTGCTCTACGACAATCAGAGCACCAGTTAGAACCATAAACTGTAATTTCAGGTTGTTTAATCATGTTATCACCTTAATATCAAGTTGAAAAATCAAATCTTTATTGGTTTTTAGCACAAATTTCTGACAAACTCATTCATGAATTAATTGTAAACCTTTTTATCGGTAGTTAAGTTAACCTACAATATTCTTTCAATTTGATAAATTGACTCTTTTTCTAATTTCATTGGAGAAAATAATATGATTCAAACAAAGACAATATATTCAATTTTTTATAGCACTTTTTTTATATTCTTGTTCGTAATTAGTTTACCCGCTTTTCAAATTCACTCTGACCAATTTTCTATGAACGGTTTAGAAAATAATAATGAGGTTACTACCGAAAAAACATTGAAGTATGTAAAAAATCAAGAAGAAATTAAAAAAACTTCTAAAATTAGAACATATTTTGAATATTGAATTTCTTAATTTTCCCAAATTTTTTAGTAGACTTGTAAATTTCTAATTATTTTTTATCCAGAACCCCCACCTGAAGATGGTCTTTGTTGCACTAAGTATTTTTTAATAACTGTGATAATAAAAACACAAATTATTAAAGGATCTACAATTCCCTTACATCAATTTTTATTTGCTTAACATTATTTCCTGCATCAATGATTATACTATTCCCCCTAACTTCTTCTTTAACAATAAACTTATTTCCACCCCAATATCCTTTTTCTGACAATATTTTAAATTCATTGTTAGCGGTTGAAATGATTCCAACTTCTTTATCTAAAGAAATGGAAATATTGGAATTACTGTCTTTTTGTACAAATTTCCATTGGGTTTTTCTCCAATTCCATTTAATTCTTCCAATTTGACTTTTTTCTGAATTTCTTATTTTAATCTCACTAGATATCCAAAATATCTCTCCAAAAATAGTAAGGATTCCAAATACTAAGACAATGGGATAAACAATGTTTATTATGTTCTGTATGACTTCACGTTGATTGATAAAAACATTAATGATAATAAGAAATAAAATTAGTGTCGTTAACAACAAAATCAGTTTTAATAATTTAATGATATAATTATTATCCTGTCTAAATAGAAATAACTCTTTAGCATTTGAATCTAAAAGCGAGCCATTAGCGTTATAAATGGATGCTCTATTTATCCAATAGGTAATGTCTTCAGTCATATTGTATACCCAATATTTTAAAATAATATATTGATTCAAATTGGAATGAAAATTTCTTTTGATTCTATTACCTCTATGTTACCTCCTGGTATTTCAAGATTTTGAAGTTGACTTTTTTCTGATGCTAACCAGCATTGAGGATCTGCGTTAAATGGATCGTTTGTCAGAGCATAAGATAGACATTTTAATCCCCCACTTTGGAGTTAAGATTCAGACTTTTTCATAAATGTTTAATAATTGATGAATTTCTTGAAAATATTCCTTTTCAATTAGCTTAAGACAGCTATTGGGTTCTAAAACCTGACGAATACTATTAAAAATGAAAACAGTTTTTTGAGTAGATTCCAAACATATTTTATTGACTAATTGATAAGGTTGAGTATTAAAATTAAATATAACATCAAAATCCTTGAATTCTAATTTGATTTTTGAATATACTTCATCATCCAAGAAGTCACCTAAAATCAAATTTGGTTTTTTATCCAAAAGACCTTTTTCAAATAAATTTTCAATGTGATTTACAGAAGATGAGTAAATATCATCATTATACTCAATTCCGAATGCTTTAAATCCCATTGCTGAAGCTAATGCTACAATTCTTCCATCACCACTTCCTGCATCTAAAAAATATTGACGTCTTTGAACAATATTTTTTTGAATTAGATCATCCAAAATAGACGCAATATGAAGAATTGATGCTGGAAAATACGTTCCTTTATTCGTTGCTAAAGCTAAATCGAATTGAGGTCCTAATTTTTCAAAATAATTATAAAAAGCTTCTATTTCACTAAAATTAGGCAAAAAATGCACTCAAATTTATTCGGTAAATAAATATTGGGTAAAAAAATAGAAAAGAAAAAATATTTTAAAAGATTAGAGAAGAACAAATAATAAAAGATAATTAAATTTTTCTTTTAGCTAAATCTTTTTTTCTTTAAGAAAAAAACTCCGATTAATGCTCCAAGTATACCAAAGAGTGTCCAACCAGGTGTTGTTGTAATAGTTGGATCTCCACCTTCGTTATTCACTTTAAATGTTCCATCAGAAGTATCAGATGTTTCATCACCATCAGCATAGGCCACTACTTTCAATAAATATTCATCATTACTGACCTTTGTTGTATCCCAATCATATACATTATCAACAAGTCCATCTTCGAGCAATTTCCAGTTTTCACCATCATCATTTGAAATAAAAACTGAATAAGTAACTTTAATTTCTTCAAATGCTACATTAACATGAGCCCAAGAAACTTCTACAGTTTCACTAAGACTTTCTCCACCATTGGGAAAACGGACAGTGGGATCGGAGAGAATAGAAGGTTCATAAACATTGGGCTCTTCTGCGGGATCAGGATCAGTAGTTCCTGATTCACCATCAAGTAGATAGGGTATACTTGGATCCATATGATCACTCCAATAATTATGTAAGAAACCGTTGTTCGTACCATCATCATAACCCTGGGAGGTTCCTTCTGGATTATTCCTTATAAAATCATTATTCAAAGCAAAATTATTATCGGAGTTGAGGTTAATATATAATCCATAGAGATTATTATCTTTAAGGACATTTTCTGTGATGTTATTCCATGAGGAATCTTCTACTTGAATACCATAGTTATTATCCTCAATAAAATTATCAATTATCACATTATTACTTGAAGGATCTAAGAAAATTCCAGCTCCAAAACTAGCACTTAAACCAGAAATAGATGCTAATTGGGGTTTAAAACCATTTCCAGCAATATAGTTACTAGAAATCCAATTATCTGAGGAATCTTGGATGAATAAGCCGTTCAAACCGTTATTTACAATCTCATTATCAACAATATCACTATTATCAATTTCTAATAGATAGACTCCTGTTACTGCGTTATCTGCAATGTAGTTACCTTCGACAACATTGTTACTACTTGGATCTAAGAATATTCCTGCTCCAAAACTAGCTTTCAAACCAGAAAGTGAAGCTAAAGAAGTAGATAAACCATTACCTATAACTTCATTAAATTTAATGGTATTTCCATTGGAATTTTCTATAAAAATACCAGTTTCACCATTTCCATTGACGTTGTTATCGATAATTTCAGAGTTATCTGTCAACAGTAAATGAATACCAACCTGGGCATTATTCGATACTGTATTTCCTGCAACATATCCTGAAGTAGAGGGATCCAGGAATATTCCCGCTCCGAAGCTTGCAAACATGCCATCAGTTGAAGCAACACCTAAAGTTGAACCAAAACCGTTGCCAATAATTTCATTATTGGTGATATCAAATTCAGATGAATCTTGAACAATATACCAGACAATCCGTTATTTTTAACAGTATTTCCTGAAATATCAGTCAAAGTTGTGACAAATAAGTAAATTCCTTCACCGTAGTTACCTTCGACAGTATTTTGATAAATAGTTGTGTTAAAACTTGGATCTAGGAATATTCCTGCTCCAAAGCTAGCTTGTAAACTGTCAGGACTATTAATAGACAATCGAGCAAATTTGGAACTCTGAACTGATGGAGCTTGAAGTCCATTAAAATTCACTTGATTACCACTAAATATTCCATGGCTAGAGTTCAAGATAGATATTCCACCTAAACCATTGCCATATACATTGTTTTCTATGGCTAAAGTATAATTGGACTCTAATAATTGGATACCATTTTGTGCATTATCAAATACTTCATTATCATCAAGAACATTGAAAGGAGAAGGATCCAAGAATATTCCAGCTCCAAAACTTGCTTTCAATCCGTTTATAGATGCTGTTCCAGAGATACTTAAGCGAATCGTTGAACCATAACCATTTGAGTATATTCTATTACCTAAGATCAAATTGTACGAAGAAGATTTGAAGAAAATCCCATCAAAACCATTATTTCCAATCTCATTAAAGGTGATTTCATTATTGGAAGAATCAACAAACCAAACACCATATTCTGAATTGTTACCAATTATATTACTATTAACGAATGAATTTGATGTATAATTGAAAAAAACTCCTGTAGAAACTCTTTGAATATGATTGTCATCTAATCGACCATTCATAACATTGTCAAAGATAATAGCAGGAAATCCTCCATTTAAACCATCTAATCTACTGTTTCTAATGACAAAATATGCATCTGTATTATGAATCTCTACTAATGGAGCAGTAGAGTTTGAAATTATAACATTTTCAAGAACATATGGATTATTTGCTGATCCATCACCAGAAAAGCCTGCTGCTTGAAAATCATCATTCCCATTAATGATAATGGGATTCACTTGTCCTTCTTCAATTACTATAAATCGTAATTCTGGTGAAAGATTATTTGATTCATCTGTCTCATTTTCATAATTCCAAGCATCGATTCTAACCTGAATAGAGTATTCTCCAACAGGCCAAACAGTATCATGACCTACAGCAAAAGAATGTGTAGCAATATCGCCAGGATTTAATGGTGCAGAAAAATTTATAACGTTAAAATAACCCCCAATTGGAAATGATGCCCCATTTTTAAGAACGTTAACTAAATCGCCTATTATACTGGAATTAGTTACTGGACCAGATCCAACATTCTTAACAGTGAAATCAACCCATGTCCATGGTGTGGCACCATATTGTATAACGGTTGTGGGGATTGTAATATCAGATATAATTAAATCTGGTCTTGTATCTGCTGGTACCACAGAAAATCGCAATTCTGGTGAAAGATTATTCAATTCATTTGATTCAGGAATATAAGTCGATGTTCCTCTATGATCTGTATAAACTTGGAGTGAATATTCTCCTACTGGCCAAGCAGCATCATGCCCTACAGCAAATGTCCAAGAAGCTGTTTGTCCTGGAAATAATGGAACGGAGTAAGTGTTTACCTCCATAAATCCACCAGGTGTGTATGGAGATCCATCTTTAGTTACATTGACAAGATCAGCAGTAATCGAGGAATCGTTAAGGGGAAAAACTCCAATGTTGCGAATGACAAATGTTATCCGAGTCCAAGGGGTTTGATTAGATACAATAATTGTTGTCGGAATTGAAATATCTGAGATGACTAAATCTACACCTGGATTACCAACAAAAAAGGAAATTTCAGGTGATACATTGTTAGATTCATCTACTTCAGTTATATACTCAGTACCACCAAAGCGTGAATCAACCTTAACTCGAAGAGTATAAGCACCTACTGGCCATACTGCATCATGTCCTACTAAAAAAGAGTGACTTACTGTATCTCCTGATTTTAAGGGTGCTGTATAACTGCTAATACCAAAATATCCCCCAGATGTAGAAGGTAATCCGTCTTTAGTCACATTTACAAGTTCAGCATAAATTATTGTATTATTAATTGGGTCTGTGCCCACATTTTTTATAGTAAATGTTATCGCTGTATATGGACTAACTCCATATTCTATCACAGTATTTGGTATGGTTATACTATCTACAACTAAGTCTACTCCAGCATTTAATGATAATTTAATATTATTATCTTTTACTTCATCATTAATTGGGCTTAAAGGATTAATAATTTCAGTGTTTGTAACCTGATTGATTGTCGTTGGTGTTAAAATCCCAATTATTGATATAAAGAATGCCAGAAGGATTAGACTTGTAATGATTTTTTTATTCAATTGTATTTTATTTAACATTAAAGATACCTTCAGTAAAATTCGATTATTTAAGAAACGTAATTACATCCAATCTTCCTTAGATAAAAGGTTTTCCGAATTAAAATTATGGGAATATTAATTTTGATAAAGAAAAGAACAAATATTGACAACAGTAAAAATAAAACAAAAAATTAAATCAGGAAATTTTTTAAAACTAAAATGAAGAAATTTTACTTGCAGAGTAAGCTTTCGAAAGCTATTTTAAAAAATAATACATAAAATTAAAGTTAATCATAATCAAAAGCCATTCTTTTGGAATTTTGGGATATTTTTTATGAATTTCGAGTTCAAATGGAAATAAATTTTTAGGTAACCGATCTATCTTCATTATCCAATCATCATAATATTTATCACTATTTCTTTTAACTACAGTCTTCACATCAGCATAAGCATTGTAGATATAAACAAAAATTTCATTAATCTGCCCCTCATCTTCTTTGGGGTACTTTTTTTTAATCAACTCAATTGCTTTTTCTTTACTATAACTACTGTAATCAACAAACCTATGAACTATATTACCTATATCTTTGTAAAATAATTCTTCAAGAGAACTAACAATAGAATCGATCTTATCGTCCTTATTCTGATCAATTTGATTATTATTATTTTCTACCAATACGATATCAGTAGAAATATTTGTTTTAGTAAAAAAATTGTTCCATAACTCTGGTTTATTCCCTTTATAAGGTACACTAAATATTTTACAAAGATTTATCAATTCTTGTTTTGAAAAAAACTTCATTAATTTGTCAAATTCAAATTTCTCATTTTTTACCAAACGGTCAACTAATTCTTTATTAGTTCCTGAGGTATTTATGCTATAATAATTAAGAATATTCTTTAAACGTTCATTTGATAAATATTTAACTAGAAAATTAAAAAAATTCATATTAATTCTCCTTTTATTAATTGAATCTTTAGTAATCTAAGTTTTTAATCTTTATCTTTAGTGTCTCTCCCCTCCACTTAAAAAATAGCTTTTCTTTTACATATTTAACAATAGAATAATTTCATTATTAATTATTAAAATATTTCTTAATACATACAGGGTATAGAATTAATGAAATTTCTCACTTCTATAGGAAGCTCATTTTAAGATAGATATGGATACAGTTGTAAGCTGCCTCCAGAGAAGTAAGTTTACATTTAATAAATATAATTAATTTCTTTTTTTGGATCAAATGGGATCTCTCTAATCAGAAAAGGATCCTCATTAAGTATTAAAGTTGACTTTTTTCTATCCACCGTGATTCCATAAAATTGGACTTTTTCCTCAGCTGGGAGTAACCAAGCAAACGTCAGATCTTCCATTTTTCCTCTTGATTGTCCTAATGATCCAGGATTTAAAGCAACTTTATTTTTGCTTGAATAATAATTAGCAATATGCGTATGTCCATAAAAAAAACCATCAAGAGGAATATTAAGAAGGAAATAATCTAAAACAAGAGAATCATTAGGAAATATATAATATGAGTCTAATCCCCAAGGATTAGAATGGCAAATTAAAAGATTCAATCCATTTACTTCTAAGATTTCAAATGCATTTAGAGATTTAACCTTTTTAACTAATTTTGTATCTATTTTATGTTGTTCTATTTTTGTTCGAAAAGTTTCGTTATTATCTTGAAAAAAACTATCATGATTACCTCTTATTAATACCAATCCATCTTTATATTCTAATATTGTTTCTAAAACCTCATTATTATATTGATTATAATCCACCATATCTCCTAGCGAAACTAATTTGAATACACCATTTTTTTTTGAAAAATCTAACGCTAAATTTAAAGCTGGCAAATTTCCATGAATATCCGAAATTATCAAAGCTGCTTCTGTTAGTTTACTATGTTTAGCATTTAGAATTGACTTTTGAGTTTGTTTCCAAAACATATCAACAAATGTAGAAGGAACTCCAAGTGTATTTAATCGATTAATAAAATCTTTATCCATATTAAGACCTATATAAAAAATCTTTTAAAAATTAATTCACTAACAATTAATAATCAATTTTCCATATTTTTGGATAAGATATAATTCCTTTTTAATTACTAAAAAGAAATAAAAAAATAAAGTATATTTAATTATCTGTATAGATAACAAAAATGATAACTAATGCCTACCCCTGAGGAACGTATCAAAGAAATAGAGGAAGAAATGGCCAAAACACAGTACAATAAAGCCACTCAGGGACATTTTGCAACATTAAAAGCACGATTATCTAAGCTACGATCTGAAATAATAGAAATTGCTATAAGAAAAGGGGCAAAAAAAGGGTCAGGATTTGCAATCAAAAAACATGGGGATGCAACCGCAATTCTTCTTGGATTTCCTAGTGTCGGAAAATCCACATTACTTAGTGCAGTAACAAATAAAGAAAGTAGAATAGGAGCATACGACTTTACCACAGTTGACGCAATTCCTGGTATGTTGAATTACGACGGAAAATATATTGGAACAAAGATTCAGATAATTGATTTACCTGGAATTATTGAAGATGCTGCTAGAGGAAAAGGGAGAGGAAAACAAATATTCTCAGCTGCACGTAACGCTGATTTAATCCTTATAATGCTTTCTGCACTTCAAATCAATGATTTAGATGTAATTTTAGATGAATTATATAAAGCTAATCTTCGTGTTAACAAAAAACCTAGAAGAGTTATCATTAAAGAAAAAAATAGGGGAGGAATAATAGTTACTGGTCATACAATTGGACTAGAATATACAGCAGAAGATATTCAAAACGTTTTAAGAGAATATCGTATAATAAGTGCTGAGGTATTTATAAATGAGCCCAATGTAAGTTTAGATGAAATAATAGATACAGTGGCCAAAAATCGTATATATATGCCTTCATTGATTATTTTAAATAAAGTTGATTTATTAGAACGGAAAGAATTAGAGAAAATTAAAGGAAAAATAGGTTTTTTTGTTCCCATTTCTGCTGAAAAAGGATGGAATTTAGAGCAACTTAAAGAAGAAATCGTTGAAAAAATTGAGTTAATGCGTATTTATCTGAGAAGACCTGGGCAAAAAGCAGATTATGAGGAACCCTTAATTATTAAAAGAGGATCAACTATACAAGAGGTTGCAGAAAGAATCCATAGAAGATTTCTAAATGACTTCCGGCATGCTTCAATTTGGGGACCTAGTGCAAAATTTCCTGGACAAAAAGTAGGATTACAGCATGTATTAGAGGATAGCGATGTTGTAAAAATTGTTTTAAAGAAATAAATTACCAAAGAACACATAGTGGATTCTGGGATAATTACAGCAGAATAATTTTCTAGTAGGTATACCTAGTCGCACCATAAATAATCAACCTCAAAATAAGATAAAACAAGAAAACATAATACCTACCTATAATGGTCGCTTTGATAATGGACGATATTTTTGATAAATATCGTGGTGATTCAACAGCTCTGATTAGTATGTTAAATGATATCCAAAAAAAATATAAATATTTACCTATGGAAGCTTTAGAGCAGGTATCAAAAAAATTACATGTATCACTTGCAAAAATATATGGTATTATTACTTTTTATTCTCATTATAAATTAAATAAACCTGGAAAAGTTAATATTAAGATTTGTCACGGGACTGCATGCTATGTGAAGAATGCAGAAATGATTACTAATGCTTTAAAATTTGATTATGACATAATACCTAATAAAACTACTGAAGATGGATTATTTTCTTTGGAACACGTTTCTTGTATTGGTGCATGTGCTTTAGCACCAACCTTAGAAATTAATGGTGAAATTCATGGAGAAATGGACACAAAGAAAATTAGAAAAATAATTAATAAAATAAAACGTTTGGAGGGTTCAAAATAACTAAAACAATAAGAGTTTGTGAGGGAACTGGTTGTATTTCTTCTAAATCTGACAAAGTAACTAATAAATTTAAAGAATTAGCACCAGATCACAAAGTAGAAATTTCTGGATGTCATGGTTTCTGTTCCCAAGGACCAATAGTTATAGTTGATGATATATTTTATTCAAAACTTGATGAAAATTCAGTAAGTGAAATTGTTGAGCAACACTTGAAAAACAATAATCCAGTTAACCAATTCTTCTATAAATCTCCTATCACAAACGAACTTATTGCTAAGCATAAAGATATCCCATTTTATAACAAACAAACAAGGATTATACTAGCTAATTGTGGGAATATTAACCCAGAGAAAATCAATGAATACAAAGCTGTAGGTGGCTATAAGGGATTGGAAATTGCTTTAAAAATGAATCCAGAAGAAGTAATTAAAGAAATTATGTCATCTGGGTTAAGAGGAAGAGGAGGAGCTGGGTTTCCAACTGGATTAAAATGGGATTTGGCTAGGAAAGCTTATGGAGAACCAAAATACGTAATTATAAATGCAGATGAGGGAGATCCAGGTGCTTTTATGGATCGATCGCTCTTGGAAGCTGATCCTCATTCAGTGATAGAAGGATTAATAATAGGTGCTTATGCAATTGGTGCTTCTAAAGGATTGATTTATGTAAGAGCTGAATATCCTTTGGCAATTGTTAGGTTCTCTAAAGCAATTGAAGACGCTAAATCAAATGGATTTATAGGAACAAATATTATAAGCAGTAATTTTTCATTTGATATTAAAATATACAAAGGTGCAGGTGCCTTTGTTTGTGGTGAAGAAACTGCTCTCATTAAATCAGTTGAGGGTCACCGTGGTACTCCTGTGGCAAAACCACCTTTTCCTGCAACAAATGGACTGTGGGGAAAACCTACAAACATCAATAATGTAAAAACATGGAGTTCAGTCGCTTGGATAATGAGAAATGGATGGGAAGAATTTAAAAAAATAGGTTCTGAATCCTCGTCTGGTACAGCTATATTTTCTCTAGTGGGGAAGATAAATAATACTGGATTAGTTGAAGTACCAATGGGTACAACCCTTAGAGAAATAATTTATGATATTGGGGGAGGAATTGAAGGTAATAGAAATATTAAAGCTGTTCAAACAGGTGGACCCTCAGGTGGGTGTATTCCTGAACATTTGTTAGATACTCCAGTAGATTATGAGTCGATGGCAAAAATTGGATCGATAATGGGTTCTGGAGGGATGATTGTCATCGATCAAGATACTTGTATTGTGGATTTTGCTAAATTCTTTCTCAGATTCACCCAGGATGAATCTTGTGGAAAATGTACCCCTTGCAGAGAAGGAACTTTGAGGGCATTAAAAATTCTCAATAAAATTTCACATGGTCAAGCGCAGTTGTCCGATTTAGACGAACTTGAAATTTTATGCGAGGTGATTAAAGATACTAGTTTATGTGGATTAGGGATGACAGCACCTAATCCTGTAATGTCAACTATGAAATATTTCAAAAGTGAATATCTAGAGCACATTCAAGAGAATAGATGTACTGCTGGAGTGTGTCCGGGATTATTCAAATTACGCATAGAACAGGATGCTTGCATAAATTGCGGTGTTTGCCAAAAGAATTGTACATTTGATGCAATCCGTGGAAATAAAGAAGATGGATTTGAAATCATAAATGATTTGTGCACAGGATGCAAAAATTGTCTATCTGTGTGTCCAGTTGATAGTATTAGCATAGTGGAGTGGAAATAAGATGTCGCAAACTCAAGAATATTTTGATATAACTGTTGATGGAATAACCATTAACGCAATTCCTGGTGAGACATATCTTACTGCAATTCAAAGAGCAGAAATTTATGTACCAACCATGTGTTACGAAAAGGATCTTATTCCATCAGGTTCTTGCAGACTATGCGTAATTGAAATAGAAAATATTGGAAGACTTGTATCTGCTTGTACTACTCCAGTTATAGAAAATTCAGTGATTTATACTCACAATAATCGAATAAAAAAATCTAGAGAAGTATTATTGGAATTGATATTAGCAGATCACCCATTAATATGTACTGTATGTGATAAACAGGGCAATTGTAAGTTACAGGAGCTCTCCTATGAATATGTACCAGCTGAAAAGCTGAAAAAGTATATGGATCCTGAGGATGAGAAAATAGAACTCTCAGAACAAAATGAATTCTTTAAACTCGACTATTCAATGTGTATCAAATGTGGGAAGTGCGTTCAGGCTACAGAAGAAATACAGATGTGTGGAGTACTAACAATGCAGGGAAGAGGAGCAAATGTGTATCCCACACCAGGTTTTGACAGAACTTTCAAAGATGCTGGTTGTGTAGGCTGTGGAATTTGTGTTAATTGTTGTCCTGTGGCTGCACTTGTTCCCAATACATTAGTACATGGTGGAAGAGAAATAGATAGTGAGCGTACTGTAACCACCTGTGTGTATTGTGGTGTTGGATGTCAATTTGAGTTAGTTACTCATAAAAGGGATAACAGAATTATTTATGTTGACTCTCATCGAGAAAGTCCCGCAAATGGCCTTGCTCTCTGTGTTAAAGGAAAATTTGGGAATGACTTCATTCATCATAAGGACAGGATTGATGTTCCATATATTCGAAAAAATGGAGTATTAGAAAAATCAACTTGGGATGAAGCACTAGATTTAATAGAATCGAAGTTTAAGGAGCTTTATGATCGATATGGAGGAGAGGCATTTGCTTTTTTATCCTCAGCAAAATGTACAAATGAAGAAAATTATCTTATGCAGAAATTAGCAAGAGCAGCATTTAAAACTAATAATATTGATCATTGTGCACGTCTTTGTCATGCAAGTACTGTCACAGGATTAATAAGGACGCTTGGTTCTGGAGCCATGACTAATAGCATTGAAGATCTTACTAATGATGCCAAAGTAATATTCATTATTGGCTCTAACACAACAGAAGCTCACCCAATCATAGGTATTAAAATTAAACAAGCTGTTGCAAAAGGAAAAACTAAATTACTTGTTGCTGATCCTCGTAAAATAGAAATAGTCGAATCTGCAGAGATTCATCTACAGCAAATACCGGGAACGGATTTAGCATTAATTAACGCCATGATGAAAATTATTATTGAAGAAAATCTTTTTGATCAGAACTTTATTAACAAACGAACAGAAGGATTTGAGGAATTAAAAGCAATATTAGCAACTCAAGATCTACAATTAATGGCAAAACTCACAGGAATACCACTTGATAAAATAAAAGATGCTGCGAGAATATATGCGAAGGCAGAAACAGCTGCGATTGTTTATGCAATGGGGATAACACAGCATTTCACTGGAACTTATAATGTAGCTTCACTTGCATCGTTAGCTATGATGACTGGAAATATTGGTAGACCCGGAACTGGTATTAATCCACTTAGAGGACAAAATAATGTACAAGGTGCTTGTGATCTAGGAGCTTTACCTGATGTATTTCCTGGATACCAGAAAACTAATATTGAAGAAAACAGATTAAAATTCGAGAAATTTTGGGGTACTGATTTAACAAATAAACCTGGTTTAACCATAGTTGAAATGATGCATGAGGCCCATTCAGGAAATATTAAGGTAATGATGATAATGGGTGAAAATCCAGCTTTATCAGATCCTAATATCAATAAAGTTGTCAAAGCGCTTGATAAACTTGATTTTCTAGTAGTTCAAGATCTTTTTATCTCTGAAACAGGAAAATATGCTGATGTAATACTTCCAGTAAAAAGTTTCGCTGAAAAAGAAGGGACCTTTACTAATACAGAAAGAAGAGTCCAGATGGTTCGACCCGCTCTACGACAAATAGGTGAAAGAAAAACAGATTGGGAAATACTAAATGAATTATTAATACGATTTGGTTTTCCCAAAAAATATAATAAACCATCAGAAATAATGGAAGAAATTTCACTAGTGAATCCTATATATGGAGGAATATCCTACGATAGGATTCAAACTGATGGCTTACAATGGCCCTGTAAAACTAATGACGATCCTGGAACACCCATCCTTCATACAACTCAATTTAGCATAGGTAAAGGTCAATTTCTAGCAACTGAATATATTCCTGCTGCAGAATTACCCGATGATGAGTACCCTCTAATATTAACGACAGGAAGAAATCTCTACCACTTTCATACTGGTGAAATGACAAGAAGATCAAAAGGACTAGATGAAAGACATCCAGTAGAAAAAACAGAAATAAATCCTAAGGATGCTGAAACGTTAGGAATTAAAAACGGAGATAAAATGCGAATAACCTCACGTAGGGGTACGCTGGTAACTATTGCTAAAGTAACTGATAAAATTCTTGAAGGGATTGTTTTTATGACTTTCCACTTTAAAGAATCAAGAGTAAATTTGCTCACTAATGATGTTCTTGATCCATTTGCTTTAATCCCAGAACTGAAAGTAGCATCTGTAAAGGTAGAGAAAGTAAGCCAAGAAATTGAATTGGCTGCAGATTAATCTATTAATTTTCTATATTTTAATCCAATTGATTCTGGTTTTGGTGAAAGATAGATTTTTACTAATAATCTTAATCTTACAAATAATATTAAAAATTTGTTCTATTTTCTTTCAGCATCAAATTTTCTAACCTTTCCACCTATAACAATTGCTGCACTAATAAGAACAAGATTTTTAATTATATACTGCCCCTCTAGAGTTGGAACAAAAAGAATAATCTGCCATGAAATGTTTGGTAACAAAATTAATGGTAATATAGTCAAAGGCATTTGAATTACCAATAAAAAGATAGCGATCCTAACTGTTCCTCTGAAAAGGAAAAATATTCCAATAAATATTTCTATTATCGCCAATATTGTATAAAAATATTCATTTCCAGGTATCCACGATGCTCCAGCCGCAACTAGTTCATTTGCTAATCTTTCAGCAGGGCTGAGCCCTAATGGTTTAAGAATTCCGAACCAAATAAAAACTATACCCATTGCTATCCGTAATAAATCAACTCCATATTTATCCATAGTAGATACAATTTTTTGATCAATTATATCATATTTTTTTCTTATAAGGTTAATATTTATAGTATTTGCTAGTTTTTGCATAATTAATCCGTCCTTTAATCAATTTCAGTGGAATTTACTTGACTTATAAACGTTCAAATATTGTAAAACACTTCGAATAAAACAAAATATATTATAGGGATTTTGTGATTCTAAAAAAAAACCAATCAAAACTTTTTCTTTTTTTATACATACAAAGATCGTGTAGGTTTAACGACTGATCATTGTGTTTCAACAACTGCTCAAATGGCTGAAAATATGGAATTCAAAGTAGTTGTAGCTTCTGATGAAATATCCACTTTTGAAAGAAAGGATAATAAAGAAAATACTTTTAATGCTGATGTCGTTTACGAGATAGCCTTAGTACAACTAAATGATGAGTTTGCAACTATTATGGGAACAAGTGAGATAATTGAGAAGCTAGAATCAAATTGATCTGTTACGAAATATCAACTGTACTAAATATTTCTAGTCCTTCTTCATTTTTAATAAGATCTTTGGTCTTTAGATTTTTATATACATAGTAAATTGGAATTGTAGAAGATAAGAGAAATAAACATTCTACTAAAAACAAAATCTGATAGTTTTTAAATATCATAATGAATGCTGCAATAAAAGAAGCGCTTGATCTTCCTATTGTAAGTGCTAATCCAAAAAATGATAACATAAGAGTTCTATTCTTTGATATTACTGTTACCTCAAGCATTAAAGCCGTGGAAGGTGTGGTCATCATACCTAATCCAACTCCAAATAAAATCAAGAATAATAGCAGGCCATTTTGATACATAGGTAAATTTAGAAATTTTAAATTTCCTGGATTCAATCCTAACATGGCTATAAGAAACAAACCTGATGTTGCAATGATTGTTCCTAAGATGATTGTTTGTATTCTTCCTATTTTTCTATCAAAGACTATTCCTAAAGGAATAAATATTAACGTTGCTATTCCCCAGACTGCTGCTAGTCGGCCTATTCCTTCTTCATTGAAATCGAAAATTCTAATCGCATAAGGCTCCAAAATTGCATCTTGGAGGAATAATCCAAGAGGATAAAGTAAAAGAAATAGGATCATCCCCATTACTATCGGTTGCTTAATTTGCGTTCGTAAAATTTTGAAATCATAAAAAGCGCTTTCCTTTGATAATTGAGATAAACGATCGTTTTTATATTCTTTTGATTCTCTAATTGCTATAACACTAATTAAGCCAATAAAAAATCCAAAAAAGGATAAAAATATGAAAAAATCCATAAATTTAAGTTTACTGTATAATATCGCCCCTAAAATTCCTCCTACTGCAAAACCGCTTAATCGAAAAAATTGTAGAGTAGCAGCGAACTTATTTCTATTGCTATCATTACTTTTATCTACTAAATAAGCGTCTATGGTAGTTGAGACTGTTGCAGAACCAACTGTGAAAAAAATCATTCCAAAAATAATAAATATTGATCCTAATAACTGAGAAATCATTAAAAGACCAACTGTTTGGATTATTAATCCAGTAAGAACATAATTCCTTCTAAAAGATCCAAATAAGCTATACCGATCTTGGTAATATCCAATAGCAAGTCTGAAAATTTCAAACAAGGTTGCAATTCCAAGTAAGGTTGCGATTATTGTGTCAGGCCATCCTTCTAGTGCTAATTGTGCAGGAATAAATGTTGATAGTCCTATTATTCCAATTCCCACGGATAAATGTGCGATTGAAACAAAAATTAAAGTTAAAATGTGTATATCGCTTTTCATTGATATATTAGAAGGTGGAATTCCTATTTTGGAGTTGATCATGATAATCAAAATGCTAATAACTATATTGAAGTATTTAAGTTATAGATTTAAATGTAACATAGCTTTAAGGTTATATTAAATGATCTTTCCTATATTTATAAGAAAAAAGAAGAGTTTGTCAAAAAAAAATTTGGACTCAGAAAATATTGGATTATTCCGAAAGTTCTAACCGGTTTATTACACTCTACAATTACAAATTTCTGTCCTTCCAGCATAGTCAATGCTTCAGAAATTGTTTTCAAGTACAATCATAAAAATACAAAAACTATTTCTTTATTTGCTCCATTACTACTTTCTTGTCTTATTTTATAATCTTAAAATATTGGCTTATTTCGCTCTTAAAGAATGTATCAGACCATTAACTTTAAATCCTAATAACTCATAATTTTTCAATAAAAATCCTCAGCTGGTAACAATGGACCAAAAACGTCTTCAACTATATTGTCTGCTTCTTGAAAATGACTTAGATCTCCATACCATTCTTCTATCTCAGACTGATACTTTTTTATAAATAGTTTAAGGAATTTTCTTAATTTCAATCTTATTTCTGTGTCACCTTTATTAACAAAGATGGCAGCGGTTATATTTTTATTCCATTCTGAAATTATAAGATAATCGCCATGTTGAACTAAATTCAATTGTGAATCATTACCAATCGTTTCAGACATAAAGGTTGAAATCGCCTGTAATGCGCCAGCAAGCATTGGTAATTCGATTTTAGTTTTTCTTTCCTTTCCAAAATTATAAGCGTAACAAGGAAGGCCATCTCTCATAATTGTTAATAATAGAGAGAAATCTAATGGTTTAGCAGTGTCAGACACAAAAAATAATGGAAACATAGATAGTGAGGCAACCAAGATCAGAATTAATCCTGCAATGTTTATGGCTTGATCCAACCAAAGAAAGTTTAATAACAACCCGAAACTATAACCTAAGGATACACCTAATATTAACGTAGTAAATCCTAAAGAAAAATATCTTCCTAATGCATCTCTTGGGGATAAATCGGCCCAAATTGCTGAATCAATAGTCACGTGTATAAAAGCAAATGATCCACCCATCAAAGCTGCTGAGATCAAATAAAATGCAATTGTATTTGCTATTCCAGAAACTATAATAGCAAGTGCAATACCATAAATGCTTACAATTAAGATTATTTTTCTCATTCTTCTAGCATCAATAATATTCCCAGCGAACAAACTCACAATAAAATCAAAGAGAAATACTATTAACCAAAATAAATCAACAATATCAAATTGTAATAAGAACTCATTTTCTACTGAAATTAACTTACCTGTGGCAGATATAGTCTGAATTGCGACACCAATCATAAAATAAAGGATAAAATGTGTTAATAAATAACTTTGTAACGTTTTTCTATCAATAATTTGTCTTAATTTAGTTGGCCATTTATCATTTTTCCAATGTTCGACTTTTCTACTTAAGAAAAGAAACATAATAAGAAAAACTATTCCAATAAGTGCAATCATGTACATAGCTGTTTGTGTTGAATTTTCTATGTCAGAAATATTCAGAAATCCTATTATTATGACACTAAATAGTGTAAATAGTGCTATCCCTGCTGAATATGTTTTCCCTCTGTTGATTCGCTTTGTGTATCCTCCATAATAAGCACCAGAGGCTCCTGTTAGTCCTCCTAAAGAAATTCCTAGGGTAATAAATGCTAATCCAATAACTAAATCTGAAGAAGAACCAATTAAAATTAAACTTATAATTGCAATACTAAGAGATATTCCGAATATCAGGTGTATTTTATCAGGTTTTTTATCAATAATGTAACCAGTAACAAGTAATGTTAGGATAGCACAAGTAGCAGTTAAAAACAGTAATATTGTTTTTAAATCTACAAATTCTCCATAATCTACATTAATCAGCTCTAAATAATCGAATGAATAGACTAACAATACCAATGCAGTAATTAACCAAGTAATTGTAATAGAAATAATTGTTAAAACTGAAGATGCGCGCACTTTATATCACACTCGTGTAAAAATAGTTAAATATTGTCATTAACTCTTTTTTTTTATGGCTATTGCCTTATAACTATTGTTGGGAAAATTCAAGAAATTTTCAAAAAGTAAAATTAAAGAGATTCAAAAAAATATTTTAAAGTCCCAGAATATCTGATATCGAATTTTTTATTACCAACAAGTCTTTTAGACTCTTCATCTAAAAAATGCGGTTCAGCCATCGAATTATTTAATTCAGTTCCATCTAATAAGAATACATCAATTCCTATTACAGAAGCTATACCGTCATTTAAGTAGTCGTTTCCGATCATTATACAATTTTCTGGTTTTTCATCAATCAATTCCAAAATTTCTTTATAATAATTAATATCGGGTTTTGTAAAGTGCATTAGGTCGCTAGTAGTAATTAATGCAATATCATTTTTAAAATTTTCCAGGCCTGCCCATCCTAATCTAATATCAGAAACCATTTCAGGATAAAAGGGATTGCTAGCAATTACAATTTTGTATCCCTTTTTCATTGCTTTTTCGATTGTAGAAAAACCAAAAGGATGTGGCTTTGTTACATTCTGTACTAAACTAAATTCTTTCAGATAAAAATCTGAAAAACGACTTATTATAACTTCTCGATCAATTTTGGTCATTAATTCGAAGTCTTTTAAAAATTTTTCATCATTAGTCATCTTTTGTTCTTTATTCGATGTCATTGATAAGGTAGATTGACTCATATATCGAAAAAAATCTTCCAACGGGATTTCCTTTTCGAATTTTTTAGCAACAAGAGAAAAATAGGTTTTAATAAATTTATCTTCATCCATTAACAGTAGTGTGTTATCAAAATCAAACATTAATGTTGATTTAAATCCAAATAACTCAGATTCAGGCATAATCATCATGTTTTGTTATTGGTTTATATTAGAATTTCAGCAATCATAATTAAGAAAACATCGCAATAATTATTAATTAATGTCTGAATTAATAAAAAAGGTAAAATTTCCTCCTATTGTTCAAATCGCTAGTCAAGCATTATCTCTAGCTCCTAAAGATAAAAAATTAATATCTTTTGGTCAGGGAGTCGCTTTTTTTGGTCCCCCTAAATACATTTTAGAGAAGACTCTTGATGAATGGAAAAATCCCGACCATTTTGTTCATCGATATAATTTAGACCAAGGACTATCATCATTAAGGGAAACAATAGCAGAATTCGAAAGAAAAAGATATCAATTACCAGAATTAAATCCAAATAAGGAAATCATGATAACAGCTGGAGCAAATCAAGCATGTTATAATGCAATTAAAGCTCTATGTTCTCCGGGTGATGAAGTAATAATATTTTCACCTTTCTATTTCAATCATGAAATGGCTATTGCTATGGAAGGATTAAAACTCAATTTAGTTCCAGTAAATATTGAATCGTTAACAATAGATATTGAGGAGTTAGAAAAGTCAATTACATCAAGGACAAAGTTATTAATTTATGTCAATCCGAATAATCCAACAGGTGTTCTTGAAACAAAAGAAACCTTACTAAAAATCTTTGGTCTTTTAGAGAAACATCCATATTTATGGTTTTTATCTGATGAAACATATGCTGAGTTTATATATAACACAGACATAACTGGCCCTTTTTATAGTGCTGGGGCAATAGAAAATAATTGTAAAGACAGGATAATAATTGTTCGATCTTTTTCGAAAGCATGGGGGATGGCTGGTTGGCGATTAGGGTATCTCATTTATCCAATGTCTTTGAATGAGTCTTTGCTAAAAATTCAAGATACAATAGTAGTTTCCAGTCCAGTACCGTCACAATTATTGGGAGAAGCATGCCTAAAATGGTCTGATGGCATTAATTGGTTAGAAGAAAAAATCCAAAAGATAAACGAAGTAAGAATGTATTTGATGAATAATTTAATTGATAACTCTTTCTTTAAGTTAGATAAAAACTCATCGACTGGCCAATCAGCTTTTTACATTTTTCCAAAGCTTTTTTTACCAAGTAATAAAAATTCTGACCAATTTGTAGAAAATTTAGTAAGACAAGAAGGAGTCTTAATACTTCCAGGATCTGCATTTGGAGTTCAATGGAAAAAAAATGTAAGAATATCTTTTGGAAATGTTTCAATGGAGCAAGCAATGGAAGGAATTGAGAGAATTAATAATTTTTCAGCTTTTTATTAAAACCAATTATCTCAGCATAATTATTTTGTTATTCTGATTATTAAATCATCTATTACAGGCTCAGAAATAATCAAGATTTAGGCAAAATAATTTTCCCTAATAAAATATATTGGATTAAGTGAGAATTGATAATATGCATTGGCTTTGTAGGCAAACCAAAAAAAGGAAAATTATCAATTTTCTAGTAATTTTGCTATTTATTTTACCTTTATTAAACCAAAATGCTATATTCCAAATTAATGATAATACTAATTTTGAAGAATCAAAATCTAATACTCCAGAAAACACATCTTCAGAAGTTTCTCGTAATGATATTCGAAAATCTCTTCAATTTTTTCAAACACCAAGCATTTTATTTATTGTAGACGATGAAACAGCACCACATTCAAATTATGATCAACCATTTTATGATTACATGACAAATACATTAGGGTACATTGTAACACTGCATTCAGATAATAATTCTTATCCCTATTCAAATTATGATGCTGTGGTGATATCCCAATCAATTGCTGAAGATAATGTTGTTAATTCACTTTCAAATATCACTGTCCCAATTTTAACTATGGAGGTTTTTAGTCACGATGAGTTTAGACTATCCAATACAAGAGGCGTTCTAACAAGTCAGACTGATATTAAATTAGTTAATACATCGTCCCATTATATTCTTGAAGGATCGCCTTCTCCAACAGTTACTATATATAATGCTTCTTTACCAATAAATTATCTCAAGGATTATACTTTAACCCGAATAGATGAAATAACCAGTCTTACAGCAACAATCTCTGCATCAGCACCAAGAAGAACCTTAATTGCTTTGGATCGTGGAAAATTGGATTGGTATGGTATTCCAGCTTATGAGCGTAGAGTCTTCTGGTCAGGGGGAGATGGAAGTCATCTGACTTCAGATGGCTGGAAATTATTTAACACATCACTTCATTGGGTGCTTTATGATGACAATAATGGTTCTGCAAACATCCAAGTAGATGTTACTGATCTCAACAGCGAGCCTCTAGAAAATACAAATGTAACTTTAATTAACTTAAATACATTACAAAATTGGTCGAATTCCTCAATATCAGGTTCAACTTCTTTTTCAGGTATCCCTTATGGTATTTACAATATTTCAGCTGATTTTCAAGGTACAATAAATAATAGCTTAATTAATCTGGGTATTTATGGATCAAAAACTTATGAAACACAAAGAAATTTTATTTATTCGATTATCATCGATGATTATATAGATGATTCACCTCCTTTAATTCAAAATGTTGATTTTTTTGACACGAATGATACATTTGCAGCTGATGTATTTGATGTAAGTGGTATTTCTATTGTAACTCTGAATATTACAGTTGTTAACGGAACAAATGGGTCAATAATTAGAGACAATTCCTCCCAAATGGTTACAACTAATGGAATTCGATATTTTAATGATACATCTTTATTAGGTATTCCTGGTTCAGACATAATCATTTATTATAATATCACAGCTATTGATCTTGCAGGAAATATAGCTTTCTCATCTAATCAAACAGTTAATTTGGCTGATAAAACCGCTCCTACTATACATGAATACAATTCCACTATCTTTGGTAATGGAACAATCTTTTTTTACGCAAATATTACTGATAATCAAAGTTCAGTCCATCAAGTATTGATCAGAATTAATAATTCTGATTTCAGCATGGTTTTCGAGCCTTCATCAGGATTTTGGACATATTCTGCTGAATTTGGAATTAGTGGATTTCTAAATTTTACGATCTACTCCGCAATTGATGTGGTTGGTAACGAAGCAGGACTAGCAAATGGAAGTCTGAGTCCTTTGCCTGATTATTTAATTATAATTCTTTCCGATTCTCAAGCTCCCCATATTTACGGAGTTACAGATACCTTCAATACACATGAATATGGATTTGTTGAAATAACAGCTTTTATCGATGATTGGAATATTTATCAAAGTGGAGTTAATATCAGTAGTGTTGATATAACACTTATTATTAATGGAAAAAATTCAACAATCCCTATGATACCTCTTGGATCTATTGTATTCGCTTTAAATTATCAATTTAATTTTAGTGATGTTGTTTCTTACATTATTTCTGCTCGGGACTATGCAGACAATCTCGCTATTGGGAATCTGCATGGAAACTTTACTATCGATGATACTATTAAACCTATTGTTAATTATGGAGTTCAAGAATATGGAAACGGAACTGTTGAATTTTCAAGTCTAATAACAGATTGGCCAAGTAATCAAACTAGTGCAGTTTTATTTTATACTCAGGATTTCTTTGGAAGTTGGACTAAACTAGATATGATTGATCAAAATGGTACATATTTTAGTATAACAATTCGAGATCTAAGTTTTCGACCATCAAATATCTGGTATTACATAATAGCAAATGATACTAATAATAATTACTTTGTTCCTACCCCTGATCAATATTTAAATATATCTCTTACTGATATGGTTAGACCAATAGTTATTTTTAGTATTGAAAATTCTACAATAAATGATGGTGAAACCACAATACGTGCTTCTGCAACTGACCCTTATGGTGAAACAAATTTTATTAATAACACTTTTCAAGTAAAAATAACAACAAACCAATCTGTAAATATGTACGAAATGCATTATGAATCGTTATTTACTTATTCATATACCCAAAGCTTCTTTTATGGCGAGACCATAGTAATTCAAGTTTTTACCAACGATAATGCGGGAAATATAGGAAACTTAACTAAAGAATTTCTTATTTCAGATTATGCTCCACCAAAGATAAATGAATTTGGTGTTATTAATCATAAGAATGGAAGTATAACAATTTGGGCTAATATTGTTGAAGATATGTATGGAAGTGGATTACCAGATGGAAATAATTCTATAATTCTTGAATATATTTTTCAACAATACTTTTCAGAAACAATGATTTGGAATGGAACAGGGAATTATTATACAATTCTTATTTCGGGATTTGAACCTGGTGATTCAATTCCATTTAATATATTAGCAACAGACAATGAAGGTAATATATTTCAAACACCCACTTATTCAGAGCCATTTTTTTTAACAATTGGACCTGAAATTATTGACTATGGTGTTGAATATGACCAAAGATATCTTAATCAAGCAAAATTTTGGATCGACATTGATTTTCCTTTTGTAGATAAATCAAAAATGCAGGTAAACATTACAGTATTCGACAATACTACTGATGATTCTTGGATCAATCAAACAATGATCTATAATGGGAGTCACTTTGTTTTCAGGTTAAGTATTCCCTATCAGCACAATTTTGCCTACAATATTTCTATAAAAGAAGAATCTAAATTTGGAGACGGTTTCGTAAGTAACTCTATAGGTGCTAGTGCTATTCTGATGCCTGATAAATGGGCTCCCACTATTCATGAAACAGGAGCAATACAACTAGACGATTTCACTATATTAGTTTGGGCAGATGTTTCAGATATTGGATCTGATGTTTCAGAGGTTAAGGTATTTTACTCATTTGAATCTGTTAAATCTTCAGCAAGGTTAAGTTCAGTTAATGAATTGAAAAGTGCACTAATGGCTTTTAATGGAAGCTTATATGTAGTTAGTATTTCAGTTACAGATTCAGGAACATTTCACTGGGAAATTTTTGCTTCAGATAATTCTAATTTAATTATTGAGACATCCTTTAATAATCAGCTTCTTTTCATTAAAACACAGCCAAGTTCATTTGAAATTTTCTATTTATACATTATTATTGGAATAATTTCGATTATAGGCATCATTTTAATCGTCAGAGCCGTCATTTTAATGAGAAAAAGAAAAGCTCACTATATTCAAGAATGTTCAAGAAAATTAGACGAAATTGAAAAAATATTTATGATAAACATCCAAACCAGTAATGGATTACCAATTCTTGTCAAAAAATCATCAGTGAATCCTCAATTTAATATTGATCCTCTAATGCTTTCAGGATATATTAGTGCTACTACAACCGTTAGAGGTGAATTAGTATCTCAAATGCAAATGGGAGAAGAAATTAAAGAAGAAATTATTTCAAAAACTGAACAATCGTCAGATAGAACGTTAAATATGCTAACTACAAAATCTGATGACATAATTTTTATTACCTTTACCAGCGCAACCGTATCAAAATGGTTACAAGATATACAATTAAAAGCGCATAAAGAATTAAAACAAGCATTAAAACAAAAGGTTAATAAACGATTAATTGATGATTTAATTCAAATTCCAGCTGAGAATGCTGTTAGTAAACATTTACCTCTCGTTTTATTAGATAAATTTTCAATTTTTCCAAATACTCATGCCAATAATGATGATTTATCACATAACCAATTTTTATTGACTAAATTCTTATTATGGCATACATCTATTAGAGGTAAAGTTCACAAATTGAACTTAAATAAAGTAAACGAGGAATATAGAAATTTCAAACAGCAAATTGATAAATTACCTTCATTTACGATACAATCCGTAAGAGAAGTATTAATTCACGCATTCGATATGAAATCAGATAAAATTTTTGAATTAATATGGAGTTCAGCCTTGAAAAAGGCTTTCGTAAAAAAATTAAGTCAATCAAATGTCAAATAAAGGGGTAATTCATAAAACCTAATAAATTGTATAATAAGTATTAAGTCAGTTAATTTTTTTCCTTATCTTAATAGGATTAGTTACGATTTTCATGCAAAATTCAAATGATAAAAGTCCTGAAGCACTTAAAGTTGTTTTGTTAGGTGATTCAACTGTCGGAAAAACTTCTTTAAGATACAAGTATATCGGAAAAGAGTTTGAATCTGATTTAATGCCCACTTTAGGTGTTGATTTTTCTCTTCAAGATATAAAATTTAACGATAAAAATATTAAACTTCAAATTTGGGATGTTGGTGGACAACCAACTTATTCACAAGTCAGAAAATCGTTTTATGGTGGTTCTCATGCTGGTATTGTTATGTATGATATCAAAAATCGCATCAGCTTTGAGAATGTTCGTCATTGGATTGAAGAATTTTTAAAACATTGTGGTTTTCAGAATACGGTTGTTATAGTTGTAGCTAACAAAATTGATTTAAGAATTGAAGATAATAATGATATGATAATGAACGAAGATGGAATTGAATTAGTAAAATCACTTGCAGAGGACTTCAAACAGGATATTCCTTTTTATGAAACATCTGCACTAACAGGTGAAAATATAAAAGCTATTTTTGAAAATATCTGTCGATATTATCTTTCTAAGGAATAATTCAATCTTTTATATTCATAAAAAATAAGAATGAAGATATTATCAAATTTCGAGATAATGAAAACTTGAATAAAGTAACTTAATAACAAACAATAGAAACTATTTTATTCATTGAAGTTATCTTATTTGTTCCAAAGGTATATATTTTGTCTTATAAATTTGAAAGAACTTTAATAATAAATACTGGAGGAGAAAGTAAGAGACTAAAAGAGTCTTTAGATTCAAATTTTAGTAAATCTTGGATCGTCATTGATAAAGAGTCAATAATTATACATAATTTAATCAATTTAGGGCAAATGGTTAATGAAATCATCATTGTAACTCGTAATGATGAAGAATTTCTTTTTTTTGAGACGAAGTTGGCTTCTTTAAAGTCTTCATTAAAATTTTCACTAAAAAAGATAAAATTGTTAGTTGATGATAAGAATTCCCAAATTTCGGGACCATTACGAGGATTATTAACAGCAATAGATCATTGTCAAACAGAAATTATATGGTGGATCCCTTCAGATCATCCTTTCATTAACGCTAATCTTTTTCTTGAGTTAGAATCAAAATTAAGTAAATCAAATATAGTTTCATTATATAACAATGAGAAACCAGATGGATTTCATTTTGAACCTCAAATATTTGTTACCACTAAATCAACATTAACTAATTATTCTCTTTATACATTTAATCGGATTACTGATGTCTATAGGGTAATTCCGGATATTACATTTATAACTCCCTCAAACATAGGAGAACAAAAATCACTTATAGGAATAAATACCATGGATGACTTAAATTTAGCACATTCAAGTACCGTTATACAACTAACTGGTAATAAGCAATTAATTCAAATAAAACGGTTTTGTTCTCTAAATGATGATTTGAAAAAAATTAGAAATGCAGATGATGTGAAATTACTTTATAATAATTCTCAGTATTTTTTACTTAAAAGAATGATCGAATTACAAATGATAAAGGGGAAAAATTTATCTATTAATGAATTAGCATTTTTAGATTGGAAATATTGGAAAAATAAAAATAGAATTATTGCTCTACACTGTGGAAAAGATTATTTAAGAATGGAAGAATCTAACGAGGAAGATAAAGCAGAAATACTAGAATCTATGAATGAATTCTCATTTAATTTATGATTCAATCAGGGTAATGTTTAGGATGCTAAATTAGAAGTGTCAGAATCGCGTTTGTTACCAATCTATGTGTTAGAATTTTAATAAATCTACTTTCAACTGTCTGTCTCATTCCCTGAAATACTTATCAACTACTAATCAAAATTGAAACAAGATCTATTAATGACCATTTCTACTCCTAATTTAGAGATTCTTTTCCAAAACAATCAAAAAGCTTATGTGGGAATAGAGAACGATAAATTATTAATAAAAACATCTAATAATGAACAAATTAGACTAGAATTAGATCCTATAGCATTACAATACTTATTTAAAGTCTGTTTGGATAAAATATATCAAATATCTGAAGTAAAAATTCACTCATCTCTCTTTTCGAGTAATAATCAGTACACAGAACCAAAAACTAAACAAAATTTTATTATCACAAAAAAACCTTTAACATATGACCGTGTGTTTGAAATATTAGATACTAACGATCGAATAAAATCCTCCAATTATTCTCTTGATTTATCAGATGACGAATGGAGAGAGATACTACTAGAAGCTTACCGAACAAGAAAAACTTATGCTGGTGCAATAATTAAAAATCTTCAAGAAGTTGGATTACCTATAGAAGATGTTCAAGTAGGAAGAGTATTAAAAAAAATGCGCGAAGAAGGATTTATTCGAGGTACACAAAAGAAATCACAAAAAACAGGAAATTTATATTATTTATTAGAGTTTCCCCCATACAAAGATGATGGACTTTAATAAACCTGAATAAATTCCAATAAGGGAACTGTTCTTCTAATTTTATAGATCAATCCATACAGCATCAGGTGTAATTGAGTCGTTTGGACGTTTTCCACCTTGTCCTTCCCATTCAGCTTGTTTGGAAACAAAAAAAACTGGTTCAATCTTCATATCTTGGTTGGTAACGAGTATTTGACATGATAAGCGAACTTGTCCCAATAAATTCATTTCTTTTAGTTTAGCTTTTTCAGCTTCAGTGATTCTTTTTGGTTCACCTTCAATTACTTTGACTCTACAAGTGGTACATCCAGCATAACCACCGCAACGATGACCAATATCAATACCTGCATCTTCAATAGCATTAACTAACCGCGTACCGGATTCAGCTTCAAATTTTTTTTCTCCTTCAGGAGTAACTACTGTAATATTTGCCATAATAATTTCACACTTCAAGAAATTAATTTCTTTTTGAGTATACTAAGAATAATAAAAATAGGATATAATAACTAGCCATCTGACAAGAAAGTAATCGAATGCTGACCAAATTAATTGGTATCTACAAAAATTTCTAAACCTTTGATGGAATTCATTGATAAATTATTTAGTTGAAAGATTAATCAATTATTTAATTTCTAAACATTCTTATTATTACCCGTAAGATTTCTATCAATAATTCTTGGGAACAATATGAAAGTTAATGAGTTAATTTCTAAAGTAAACAAAGAAAATATTTACAAAAATATTATGAATTTACACTTCGAGCGTAATCCAATTACTTCTTATGAAAACCTCATAAAATCGGGAGAATATATTTCAGAACAGTTCAAATATTTAGGTTTACAAGTTGAGGAGCAAGAATTCAAAGTTGAATACTTAGATAAGTCATTTAAAAACATTTCTGGAATACTTAATCCTGGTAAAGATTCAGAAATATTAGTTACATCACATTATGATCATATAATGGGGTCACCTGGTGCTGATGACAATCTCAGTGGTGTGAGTATAATGTTAGAAGTTGCTCGGATTTTAAGTGAAAAAAATATTAATAAAACAATAAGATTTGTTTCCTTTACTTTAGAAGAAGGGCATCCGGGAATTCAACAAGAGTTATACAATAAAGCATTATCATTAGGACTCTACAATCAGGAAGGAATCCCAAAATCATTAGATTTTGCAGAGAAATTAAAAAATTATGATAAATTTTATACTGAAAACCGACTCAGAGGAATGAATCGACCAGAGATTAATAATTCTTTTCTCCAACACAATAAAAATGATCTTTCATCTTCCGAATTCGAGTTTTTTGATTATAGAAAAGTTTTTGATGAAAAAATTTCCAAATTCTCTTCTATTGGGTTCTATGGGTTAGTAGGGAGTACAAAATGGGTTGAACAAGATTTCGTAAATTCTAATAATATAAAGGGTGTAATAAATTTGGAAACTTGTGGATTCACTTCGATTAAACCACATTCTCAAAATTATCCTCCAGGATTGAACCCAGATCAATTTCCAAAACATAACGTTATAGATACTACAATAGGTAATTATGTTTTCATTGTGAGTGATAAAATATCCTTAGGATTAGGTCAAGATTTTTTTAAGCAAACACAACATTCTGAGATTGACCTGTCTAGTATGTTATTTGGAGTTCCATTGAAATTTGAAGAAATCCTAAAAATGATGGTTGATCTATTACGATCTGATCATGCACCATTTTGGAATAAAGAAATACCCGCATTAATGATTACTGATAGTGCGAATTTTAGAAATCCTTATTATCACACCGGGGGAGATGTTATTGGGACCTTGGATTTCAATTTCATGGAAAAAGTTGCTCAAACAGTAATTGCGACTACAATTAGCTATTAAAAGAATAAAAATTTAGAATATATCTTGAAATGACATTAAATTCCTAGAATATCTTGAAGAAATAGAAAATCGGGAGCTACCATTCCAAGAATAATATTTACAAATAAACCCAAAATGAATAGTCCTCCTGCCGCTCTACTGTGGTAGAATGACCATCCAACAAAATATAATGGCCAACCTGTCCATTTTTCTTTTGAATCATCTGGTTTAGGTTTATTATAAACTTTCAATGATTTATATAATGTTGGTAAAGCGAAAACTATTAATAATACACCAATTCCGACGGTTTGAAACCATAAAAGAAGAAAAATCAAAGGATAAAAAGAAATCATTAATACTTGAGTGACTCTTCTAGCAAGTTTTTCTCCAATAATGACGGGGAATGTGTATATTTTTTTCTCCTTATCGGGAAGTATTTTATCAATATGTTTTCCAAACAGAACAGTGGTAACAGTTATAGCATAGGGTAAAGTAGCAAGTAGAATAAAAACATCTATTTTTCCAATAGTAACATAATACACAACCCCTGTCATTAAAGGCCCCCAAACTAATAAAACAGATAATTCTCCTAAGCCTCTTTTCTTAAAATTAAATGGAGGAGCTACATATGCCCATGAAAGAAAAAATCCAAATATTGCAAAAGTAATTGCTAATTCGTATCCTGTAAAGAAAAAATAAAGAGTAATGGCAAGAAATATTACTACTAATAGCGTGACTACTATTAATAATTTTGTTTTTGAAATCAAGCCTGATAATACCGGATGAGGAGCATATAAGGCTCGAACATACTCGTTATCATCAACACCTTCTCTTAAATCAAAATAATCATTTAACATGTTATTAGTGGCATGACTGAGTGTTATTGCAATAACTCCTAGCAAGAAATTAAACCAATTTAGTGTTAATATGTCTGTTCCTGCTGTTAAAGCTGTAAATATTGCAAACATTCCTCCTATGATTCCTGAAAAGATTGTCATAGAAAAGACGCATGATCGCATTATTACCAACCATTTTGATATAAAATCTGGTTTTTCTTGTCCTTCGGGGAAATTACAAGTGCTTAAAACAACTCTAATACTCTTCTTCATACTAACATTTTTTAAAGAAGGTAAATTAGTTTGTGTTGCAGTTGAAGAATCCGTTGAAGATGTGGGATTTGCCATAATAAGAAATTCCTTTAATTATAACTAAATAAAGCCTGTTCAAATAAAGTTTCGATTCCTTAATTGTATTAATATTAATCGAAATCTCATTAAGTATACAGTGTAAACAGAATTGAATTTGTTTTTCTAATGAAAAAAGTGTTAACTGGATTTAAAGAAGTCAAAAAAAATATTTTTAGAAAAAAAAAAGAAGAATTTAAAGAAAACTAATTTCTTTTAGGGAAACTTGCCAGTGACTTTTCTTTTTCTAACGAAGTAAACTAAAGCTCCTCCGCCAACTACAACAGCTCCACCAACTCCTAACAATAGTAATACAGATCCTACATCAATACCTTTTCCGCCACCTGTTCCAGAATAAGTATAATCCGATATATTCCAGAGTGGAGTAGTATCTTCAATTTCACCGGGATCAGTTGTACTATTCCATGTGGACGAAATAACCAAATTCGGTATGTTAACATTAGAGATGGATAATTTTTCTATTGCTACAGTCAAAGTACCATTTCTGCTACTAACACGAGTAATTTCAATAAAAGCATAACTGACTTGCGTTAGTGTCATAATCGTTAAAGTCAAAGAATTGGTTGTATTTGTTGAACTAGGGGAAGACTGGCCGAAAACAAGTAAATCATTATAATTTCCTCCATGTAAATTGACTTCGTTAATTGTTATATTTTTTAACGTATCAGTATAATTACCTGTAGTAGTAACTGTAACTCTATAAACAGCATTAGGTGAGGTCCTCAGTGGAAATCCATAAATGACATTATTTATTGAAGAAATATCACTATTCACATCAACTGTTACTTGGGACGTTACTTCTGAACTCAATTTTGGAATGTAGTCTAAATCAGCAATATTATTTCCGTTAATAAAATCTCTATCACCTAAATCACCAAATTCATAAGGCATAACATTAGAACTAACAACTATTGAGGAATTAAATTCACTTTGTGGATCAGCTGTCGAATTAATAGCGCTATACGGTCGAAAAATCAATATTGGAACAAAATTCGTTCTTGTAGGCATGTAAATACGTTCATTTGTTTCATTACCATCTGCTCCATATCCAATCCAGTTCCCGGAATCTTGTTCATTTCCAATTTCGAAATTACTAGTGATATGATTGACTAAATCTTCATTTGTCGGACGAGCAAATTTTCCAATAATCGAATATTCATAAGAAATAGTTAAATTATTTTGTTCTAAGGTTGAAAAATTTAGGTAATTCATTGTTGCCATAACTAAGGGTAATTCGATTGCATAAAGACTGGAATTGTCGATATCCAAAGTAGTTGAACCACTAAATGGATCCATTACTGGTATAAGATTGAAAGTAAAATTGAAATTTACAGTATTGCCTCCAGAAACTTCGAAACCATAATCTCCAGCAGGTAAGTAAATCCAATTTGTTCCAATATCTCCTAATGAATCGCCATAAAGATTCCCATTTTCTATTGAAAACGAAGAAGATGATACAAAAAGATAGGCGTCAAGAAGAGGATCAAGTTGATACCACGAAAAAGCGGAATTATAACCACCACCTGAAGTTCTATTAATTGCTAAAACTGATGGTTCAGAAACGGTAAAATTATAAAAGTCATCAATAGATAAATTAATTGCCTGATTGAAGACTAAAGGTAGATTTTCAGGTGGTTTAGGAATATTAATGTCGTTTGCTTCCCTGAAATAAAATGAGAATTCCTTAAAGACCGTTCTTTCAGCAACTAACAATACGTTAGCTGTCCCATTTTCTAATGCTTGAATTACTCTACCATTAGCATTGAGATTTCCGCTGATATAACCAAAATCATCTGGAAGATCAGTTTGAAATGCCGAAAGAGAACCTGTTCCACATTTATCAATAAAATTTGCATCAACTTCGTATATGTCATCTTGGAAAAAGAATATTTGATAGACATTACCTCTAGTTACTGGAAATTGGAATAATTGCATGTCTAGAAGATCCTGAGTTGGTTGAGCTTTTGGATCGGAATCCAAATCGAAGCATTCACCTTGTTCTACTGATCCAAAGAAATATTGGTCCGGTTCAATAGTTTCTGGAGAAAATTGTTCAACATCAATAGGTAAAGGAGTTAAACTAACTAAACTATTAACATTATTATCTTCCCAGATATTGATATTTAATGTCTCGTTTCCTGCAGGAAAAATAGCATAAGAATTTGTATCTTCAGCTGTTTCTACCGTATTGGGAAATAAAGTACCTGTTAAGTCAAAATTAATTTTAGCATTGGGATTATAAACCTGAACATCAAGGAAAAATGGAGTTGTTGCATTAACCATTGCAGTATACATCAATGTCTTATTGAAAAAGAATGTAAAACTATAACCAAAATGTAAGCTGAAAGGAGTATTTCCGCTATTTGTTAAGTTCACTGTTGCTTCAGTAATGTTTACCAACCGTGGAAGAACTTCATCTTCAAAAAATGGATTATCTGAAGATCTTTCAGGAGAAGTTAAAGAATCTGTAGGCATATCTTCCCCACTATTAATCGATGGGTTGTTATCTCCATAATTATTTGATCCAGCAGTAGTATATTGGACATTCGCTGGTTTACCAACATATTGTGTATCTGGCCCAATATAACCTGGTTCAACAATATAAAGACTGTGATTATTTATCGAAGTAGGTGTAAATTTCTCAGAAACGAATTCGATATTTACTACAGGTATGGAATCTGCTTTTAACGGAATTACTGCAAAGGAACCCGCAAAAACCAGAAAAATTAAAGGAAAAATTGTTATAAATTTTATTTTTAGTTTGATTTTCATTTTCGTCATCAATTCATTATTTTTTTAATTATTTGTAAATCAAATTTTGGGAATCACGACCCTATATAAATAATTTATAATTAAGTAACCATTCGATGTTGTAATTACTTTGTATTATATCGGTCTAATGAAATATAGGATAGAATTCACTTAAACTGACAACAAAATCCGAAAAAAGATACTGTACAGGATGACGAGTAAGTATTTTCACTACTTTACTTTTATAGGACTTACAAAAAGGTAAAATTGATAAAATTAAGATTTTTTCTTTTAGAACAAAAGAAAAATACCTAATAAGAAGATTTTCTGATGAATATTCAAACAATCAAATTATTTGATCGTTAATATCTATCATCTCGTTGATAATTTCTTCTTCGTCTACGTGCTTCGTGTACTTCTTCACTACGATTGTTTTCTGTATTGCCTTCAAAATCTGCTTCTTCAGCTTCAATAATTCCGAATTTTCCACGAGCTAATCGCATTGAAGATTTAAACAGGTTTACATATCCATTCGCTAAACTGAAATAACTTCCTTCTTCAAGTAAATTGATATCGTCATCCCAAGCAGTGAGAATTATTGAAGCACTTTCATCGGCGACTGTAATGTCACTCATACGGTGAGTTTCTTCTGGATTATTTTTATTAGTAACTTCTTTTTCTTCAGATTTTCCAATAACTTTAAAAATTGTTTTAAAACGGTTTTGGAATGGTTTAACATCTGCTAATTGTACTAGGGGGACTTCTTGTGGTTCCTGATCATATGACATATTTCATAACCTTATTTCTTTACGGAATCAATCTATTTAACAAACTAAAAAGTTGTTCCGATTAGTTGTTTTCAAATAATTTTTTTTTATAAAACTATGTCAAGGACTTTTAATCAAAGGAGATAAAAAAGATGTTAAACTTCATAAAGCTAAGATAATGGCTAGTAAGTAAATCCAATATCAATTAAATTTTTTTTCGGGATTAACCATTTATTCTCCTTTTTTTAATTTATGAGCATTTTCAGCAGGAATACTTCTATATATGTAGTTTTTTTAAAGAGGTAACTTAGTATAAGAAAAAGGGGTTTAAAAAATGAAAAATAAATATTCGATAATAATTTTGACTTTTTTTTTAATTCAACTTATCTCTTTTCCAGCTAATGGACAAACTAACTATTTAAATGGCTCTTGGAGCGATACTGATTTTAATCCGGGTGGTAAATTTGGTGACTGGGCAGATGCGTTAGATCATGACCTTTTAGATATAGAAACTAGGATTTATATTAAAAATACTAAGGATAATGTATATATTGCATTATTTACAGTTTTAAATGAAACTATTTCAAACATTGGCCTGGTTTTAGATTCTAACCATGACTTAACTTTAGCTGACGATATGAAATATGTAACAGCGTCAAATGTTAAAACAGATTACTATTTTACTAGTATTTCCTCTCTAATTGAAGATACAGAAGATGATTTTTCTTCTTATGTATCAAATATAATAATAGGAGGTGTTTCAGGTAAGTTTATTGAATTTAAATTTCCACTTATTCCTCCTACTAGTCAATTATTAACAGATCCTGTCATTATTGATCCTTCTGACTACTTAATTGGTTTTGATATCGTTTACGGATTTGAAAATGGTTCTCAGTTATCATTAAGTCAAGGAATCAGGACATCATTTAATGGAGATGCTAGTGGCTTTTTGACTATAGTTCTAGCTTCACCAGGTAGATACAAAACGCCTGATTTCTCTCCCCCATCAAGTTCACCTCCTACTCAAACCCAAACAACAGCGTCCACTACAGAAACTGAAGGAGGATTCCGTGAAGGTATAGGAGGAGCATCTCCTGGATATACCATAATAGAAACTTTGTTTGTTTTGGGTTTATCAACTCTACTAATTATTAGTTTTAGAAGGAGGAATCATAAATGAAGAAAATTAAACTTTTCTTAGTTTTTGTTATTGTGTTAGTTTTTTTAATGAATCCAATATCTGGTTCATCTACCAATGTTGTAAAATCAAATAATACCCATGATTCATTAATTAATTCATTTTCGGTCTATTACGACAATTCTGTTAAAGCTTATAGTAGATATCCTTCTTCCAATCAATTTTTAGCTTACGATAATTTGTTAAGTTCAATTACATTGATGCAACAATATGAAAGGACACAGATTTCTACCCTTAAAGATGCTTCGCTGAATTCTTTAGAATTTGTTCGAAAATATTTATCTAATCCATATATCTCTGAGAAACGAGGAGTAGTATCTTGGTATGATGATAATCTCAGAGATTTATCTTATCCTAAATCTCCCCGTTACGCCAAAGATCAATTATTATTTATTTATGCACTAAGTCAAGCTGAAAAAATTACTGATTCTCCATCTTTGTCTCGAACCTATAATGAACTTGCCAATAAGACATGGAATTATCTAAATGAACGCTTTTATGATAGTACTAATGGTGGTTGGTATAGTCATCTGTTATTATCCGATGAAACTGAGCAAATAGATCCTACAAAAAGAACTTTTGATTTATCTTTGATGAGTTATTTCTTTTCATTCATGGATTTATCTTTTATCGATGTTTCAGATACCCAAATTGATTTTCAATTAAAAAACACACTCGATTTCTTAAGGAATAACCTGGTGAATTCAGAAACTAAAGCAATTACTTCCTTTTCTAACAAGGATGGATCACTTACATCTAGTAATTATTTTGCTAGAGAAAATGGCATGTATGGATTAGCTAATTTGCTTTATTACAATAATTCTAATGAACATGATGTTATTTATCTGAATCAAGCAAAGAATGTATGGACATTTATGAATGATGAGATGTGGGATTTTGGATTTAATGGATTGTTTAGTGGAACGGATGGAAATGTTCCTATTATTGCAGGAAAGGGATTAGAAGACCAAGTTCAATATGCTTTATTATCTTTATTTTTGTGGGGAATAGATGAGACCAATCCACGTTATTTAGACAAATATTTAGAAACTGATGCTTTTATCAAAGAATATCTATTTGAGGAAAATTCAGGCAGATTTTACGGATCAACAGACCGGTTTGGAAAACCTTCTCCATTTGGTCAAGCAATTTCTAACATTTGGGGTTGGAATTATTTCCTTAATAGTCCACAAATTGTTTCTGTTACCTATAATGATCAACCGACAATAGGATTAGACACGGAAGTTACATTCCAGATTTTTTCACCAGTATTATTGGAGTTTGATTTAGAAATAGAACCTTTGTCAAATAAAATTTTTAAATCCTATTCGGAAAAAATCACGGTCAATGGATTAACCAAAGTTGTTGTGAATTTGCCTTATGTTGAAAATCCTCAGGCAAGCTATAATGAATTATATGCTAGATTAAGACTTCAAAATACTACAATAGCCAGCATAAATTGGTTTGTTGATATACTTCCAAATACACGTATTCCTAGTGGTTTCATCTACTTAGTAGGTGCAGGAGTTGTATTTCTAATATTTATTATAATTAGAAAACCACCTGAATGGTTGAAAAGTCAAGTTAAATCAGTTCAAGTTAGATATAACTCCTATACAAATGATTTAACAGAAAAAATTGAATCAGATGTGGATGAGGAACAGTAGTGCAACCCAAAACTGGAAATCACTTCAATATAGGTCAACAGATACGGGACATTAAGGTAAGTAGTGATACTACAGTAAGAGATCTATTAATTGTGTATGTAATATGGATGGTATTACTTATCGTCATATTTCGAAATATTGATTCATTTACATTAATTCTTTACGCAACTATATCCTTAATTTTAACTGTTCTGTCATCCCCATTTGTTATTCTCTATAACCAAAAAAAAGTTACTCAGAATTACGAGATTTTATTTTCTAGATTAACAGCAAGAATTTATCAAAGTGAACTAAAACTGAAAGATTTAGAAAAGGGTATCACAATAAGTTCAACTAAAGACATTGATAAAGAAGAACTTATAAAGAAAGAACCTGTAGAAAAATTTATTAAACAAGAAACCCCTGCTGTTAGAATCCATGAACTTGGAAAAACACCTGAAAAAGTAGAAACAGCATCATCACTTCCTTCGGGAAAATTATTAGGTGAAGAAATCAAAGAAGGTCTTACAACACATAGAGTTATTAAACCAAAGTATATTTCTCAGCAGAAAGAAACAATAATAGCTGAAACACCATTTATTAAACCGAAAACAAAAGAAACTAAAGTAACATTAACAGAAAGGGAAGTAGCTGGTTATAACTTAGAAAATTGGCTATTTTTCGGAGCTATTGGATTTATTGTTTTAGCTTTCCTGTTGATAGTGGGTTCAATTATCATTGATAATGCCCCAACAATAGATAATGATATTCTCTTTAATGCAGGAGATATTTTATTTTTTAGTACTTTAGCATTATATTTAGCTAATTTTCTAATATTTTATATCCCGTTTTTCTATGGAAGTAGGAAATACAAAAAAACAGGATATTTAATTGCTGGAATTCTCGGCTTAGTTTCATTATTTGTAATCCGATTTTCAACTAACACAATAGAAGCAATTAACTTTTTAGAGCTGCCCTACAACACCACAGCTTGGTTAGGATCAATTCTTTTATTTTCGATATTTCTACTTTCATCTCTTAGCATTAAAAAGCTAGAAAATGTTATTGTAATTGCGCTGTATATGTTTTTCATATTTGATTTCGTATTAACGACAAGTAAGGAAGATTTCTATATTTTTGCTTTATTTCTAACAATTTCCTTTATGATAACACTTTTAGGAATATTTTTTTCAATTATTTCCAGAAATATCACAAATAACAATATTTTATTGGCAATACTTCCATTATTCGGTGTTTCTATATCATTAATACATGATTTTTCAATTATCAGATTACTAGAATGGTACCCAACAAGTTTACTAATTATCATATCTGCTCCAGTAATTTTAGGAGCAATCCTATTAATTGTTAGAAAAAATGCGATGTCTCCTGAACATTTTGTTTTATTAAATCTAGGAATGTTTTCTAGTTACTTTGTTTCATACTTTTATGTAATTACAGATACTTATCCTGTCTTTGATTTTATTTTCGTAACATTACTCTTAATTATTCCAATATTGTTTGCCTTAACGTTCTTTTCAAAGAGTATAAAACGAGAATTATCTGTATTACAAATTTCAATTATTTTTGTTGCTTTTTCTTTATTCAACATAATTTCTCTACCAATTTCGTTAGAAGAATATTTAATAGTACTTATTGTTTTCTACATTGCTTCTTCTTTAGTTCTTTTTAAATCACAAATCGAACCTATTAATTTTCGATTTATCAATTCGATTGTTATCATATTTGGATCAATCTTTTTTGTAGAGGTGCCCTATTTTATAATTATTTTCTCAATTTTTGCCATTTTTATCGTGCTTTATCAGTCAAAAGAAACATATACTATTACTCCCGCTATTAGTGATAAACAATTATTATTGTCATTTCCATATTTAATATTAGCACTTTCTACTTTTTTTACAAAATATTCCTTGATAGAATTAATGACATTACCAATATTGTTATTTCTATACGTATTTGTGTATAGAAAGAAGATTCTTATCTTATCGAACTTTATAGGATTGATTATTCTTTCTTTATTCTATAGCGGTCTTTCTGTATTATTAAGCTGGAATCAGGAATTCTTTTCTCCATTAATTATAACAGAAGCAGTTTTTATTACTATTATACTGTATTTATTATTTTTTTATTTCTTAAAAGACAACTCGAGCTTAATAATATATTCAATTCTTCAATCAATTATACCTTTAGCTATTATAGCTTTTTCAGTATTCTATATTAATATTGAAACAACTTTATTGACGGTATTAATTCTTGTATCGCTATTAGGGCCATTAACTGTTCTCAGTTTTACTTTAAGATATGTTTCTAAGCATCTAATGCAAAATATCTTTGATTTATATCTTATTATTCTGTCATTTTTGCTAATTGTTATTTTTTGGTTTGAGGAATACGTGGTTGTAAATTTTTACCTAGTATTTGCAATTTATTTGATAACGCTTATTTCTAGTCTTTACGTGATGAATAAGAAAATATCATTGGATTTTCTTATCGCTAACTTCTCACCTTTAATTATTTTAGTTCTTAAAGAATTTAAAATTGACACCTTGAAAAATTATCCAGAAACACCTGAAATTGTAATATTCACTATTTTTCTTTATATAGGATATCTCATAGCATCCTTATTAATTTTAAGGAAAAATTTTGATAATGATATTATATTTAGACCCCCAGCTTTAGCAGTTTTTTCTGTTCAACTATTTCTTGGTTTATTTATTATTTTTGAAAGATTATCAGACTGGGGTATAGCTTTATCTATCATTTCCTCTATTGTTATATTAATTGTAATAAATTTGATAAGTAAAAACTTTTTCAATGTAACTGAAAACACTATAACCTTTTTCTTGTTTTTCTTACTTACTTGGTTATCAATAAGTACAGATTTATTATCAGAAACGTTAATAGTAATTATTTTAGTAATATATCTTTTGTTTTGGTTTATTTTAAGATTCAATATAAAAGATAAGATATATATTCATATGTTTGTATGGCAATTCATTATTTTAAATCTAGTATTTCTATTAATAGATTCTTTTAAAATACAGAATTATCCTTGGATTGTTGGAGGTTACTTTTTACTAATAGGAATTCTTTTTGGATCTATATTGTTGATAAATAGTATTTTTTCTAATAAATATAAAAATCTGGTGATCACAGTGAATATTATTGAGATTTTCTTTGTTTTATGTTACTTATTACTTCATCAATTGAATTCTCTTTATAATTTCTCTATATTTTTCCCAAATGATGTTATCTTACCGGAAAGTATTGCATTAATTTGGATTATTTCTTTAGGTCTCTGGTTCTTCATTCTATATTATTCGATTAAATATCCATTGAAATTAAAAATCAGATCTAGTATTACTACTTCATTATTTTTAAATTTTTCTATAGTGTTGATATCTGGATTAATAATTAATTTTACTAATATTATGTTATGGTTTCACGATCTTGATTATGCTGGAGTTTTAATCTTAGTATTGCTAGCTTTAACAATAATATTTGTATTAATATCTTCTAAATTAACGAAAAATATTGAAATAGCATCAAATACACTTGTTGGGCTGTATAGTTGGTTATTGATATTATCAATTGCTTTTTACTCAGATTCCAATATATTGGGTGGAACAATTGCACTGGTTGGAGCTATGATATGGATAATAAGCCATGAAATTAAATATAATGAAATACATAACTATATAAGTCTATTTTACTTGGGAATAGCAGTTATTCATTTCTTTCTTAATTTTTTACTAAATTTCACTACAATAACGATCGAATTCGGGTTAATTGCATTTTTGATAGGAATTTCGTTTGCTAGTATCTTCTATTACAATAAATTAACGAAAGAGAGTGAATCAAAAGTAAAAATTTAAAAGAAAAAATCAATTCTCTTTCTAAGATTTAAACTACCTCTTTTTCATTAATATTTATATAATAAATTTTATATGGTGATAATCAAGTAATTATTTTCATTTCTTTATTAACTAGTATTTTTTTTTCCTATATCTCTTAGAGGGCTGATTTATTATGAGTAAGTATGGCAAAATTAAATGGTATAGGTTTAATGTTGCCAGAAATATTAGATTGTTAGAAGGTATTGAATTAGCCGAAAAATGTCAGTTTTTCATAGATGATATTAAAAATAAGAAGCTTGATAAACAAGGATTCTTTAAAATCCTAATACAAGATTTGGAAACGACAATCTCTGAAGCGAGAACAAAAAAGACACAAAAAAGTAGGGAATACGACCCTTTTGAAATTCCACGATCAGGAGATGGGCGAATAGCACTTTTTGGACTTTCTAATGTTGGTAAAAGCACTTTAATGAACGCTATAACAAATACGGATGTAAAAACTGGAGATTATCTACATACTACTCGAAGGGCTAATGCAGGAACCTTGGAATATGAACAGGTACATATTCAGATAGTAGATTTACCAGGTTTTTTAGATTTTAGAGAGGATTGGGCAGAAGGAAAGCAGATATTAAGAGTTACTCGAAGTTGCGATGCAATTATTTTAGTTATTGATTTATCAATGAATATTGATCGACAATATGATTTCCTTATTGAAAAGTTTAAAGGTGCAAAATTGCTCATAAATGGCGAATCAAGATATAAAATTGGGATTATTGCTACTAAAGGAGATTTACCAGCATCAAAAGAAAATTATGAATATCTAAAAGAGAAAAGTGATTATGAGATTTTTACAATATCAATAAACCACCCGGAATCACTTGAGAAACTTAAAAAGAATCTTTTTACCTTTCTTGAAATTATAAGAGTCTTTTCTAAACCCCCAAAACAAAAACATAATACAAAATCTCCTTTTATTTGCTCGGAAGGCTCAACCATTGAAGATATTGCCTCGCGAATCCATAAAGATTTTGTGACTCATTTTCAAAGTGCGAAAGTATGGGGATCTTCTGTTAATTTTCCAGGACAAAGAGTAACCATAAATCACGAGCTCCAAGACTCAGACATCGTGGAAATAATAATAAAAAAATGATTGATTGATAAAAGAAATGTGTAATATTGTTTTTTTGAACTGACCTTATCATATAAATCCGAGTTTTATGATTAAGATTTTTATGAACAAATCAAGTAATCAGCTAATTACAGATGCTATTTCAGAGCAGTATGGGGCATCAATTCAGATGCTCGAAAACATTGTCAAAAATTGTGGAGAAGAACTTTGGAGTGATTCAAATAGAGAAATTATTATCAGTCAAGTGGTTTATCATGTTTTGTTCTATATTGATTTTTATTTAAGTAAGAATAAAAAAGAACGTGAAAATTTTACACCAAAACTTGGCCCCGACCAAATGGGTGAGAGAACTGATGGGTTAAAATGGGATAAAATCTTTACTAAAGAGGAATTACTAGATTACATAACAGATTTGAAACGGAAAGCAAAGAAAAGATTTACAGATCTTAAATTAGAAGAACTAACAATAGATTCAGTATTTGAATGGCACGGATCATCAGTTTTAAGCTCATTTATGTATAACTTACGCCATATAATGCTTCATGTTGGAGCGCTGCACGTAAGATTAAACGTAACAGGAATAGAACCACAAAAATGGGTGAGCAAAGCACCATTTTAAGAAAAAGAAAATTATTCAGCTAATTTCATTGGTTCATCATGATGGAATGGCAATTCTTGTATTGATGCACTGGTACAACAAGGATTATGTTCTCCTTTCCAACAGACAAAATTATTCCCCACAATTTTCATAGGTCTACCACAATGTTTTGGAATAATCAGCTCATAGTCACAATCTACACATTTTATATACGATTTCCCGTCTTTTTCAAGTTGGATTTCCATCTTATAACCTACTAATATAAATTTTGAAATAGCTGTTAAAAATCTTAGTAGGTCAACCTAGACAATTATGCTCATTGGAGAATTTTAATTATACTTATTCATCTGCTTTCAATATTTTAGCTAATTTTTTGCTATTTACCAAAAACAACGCTGGAATGACCGCAGCAGATATAGCCACAATAAAAACAAATATTAATGAGATCATAATTTCACCTTCTCCTATAAAGTAGTCAATTTTTACTACTACACCTTCTATTAAGTCTAAAAAGATTTGAGTAATTGGTCTTGAAAGAATGGTTGCTAAAAATAGAGAAATAGGGACTAAAATTATAATTTCAACCAGGAATTCAAACAGAAAAAATCGTCTCGAGTATCCAAAAGCTTGCATAATACTTATGTCTCTTTCTCTCTCAGCAATAGAAATGTATTGGGTATTAAAAACACTTATGAGAGCAATCAAAAAACCTAATATAACAGTCAAGGATACTACAAATATTTGACTATTAACGACTTTATCAGCTTTTTCCTTCAAATCATTAATTTGATAAACAAACCGAACTTCATACCTTTTTTGTTGTTCTTGAACGAATGATGTAATATATTTAGAATCAAGTTTCAAAGTTAAACTAGTAAAATAATTACTTGGATCTTGTAAATGGGCTTGTAAAAATGGCAATCCAACATATACACCAATTGAATATTCGAAATCACGGACTAATCCCATTACTTTTAATGTTAAGTTCGGAAATTGTATACCACCCGGTTTCCATTTTATAGTGAAGACATCTCCAATAGTAACATTTATTCTTCGAGCAATTCTTTGACTTAAGAGGGCATGGTTAGAAGTATTAGAAGAGCCTAATTCAATAAAATTAGGATGAAGCTCTATTGGATCAATAACAAAATTTTTAGTATTTTTTATAAATCCACGGATAGAAATAACCTCACTTACATCATGAACAGGATTTGATAAGAGTTCAAATTGTGGTTCAACATATTTTACCCCCGTTTGATTTCTAATGTGTTCAAGTTCGGTATTATTTTGGAAAGTGTAGTAATCTGATTTTGCGTCAAATACTAAGTTTTCTTCGAAATAATTTTCCACCGTATAGTTTACAGACGAAAATGTAGATAATAATGCTATGGAAAGAGCCATTGAACCAATAATAGCAAATACAGTTAATATTGTCCTCACACGATTTCTAGCTAGTGTTCTTATTGACATTTTAGGTATGGAGTGTAGATAACTAGCTATTCTGCTAAGCATTCCCCTTCCAGGAACACCAATTTTTCGTATTTCCCGTAAAGCTTCATAAGGATTAAGATTGGCGGCTTGTATTACCGGAATGATTGCAAATACCAACGTGCAAAGTAAGGATAATATCCAGAACGATAAGAAAATATCTATTGGTGTTACCAAAGATATTTCTGAAATTGCCCATAAGTTTCCTATACTTGTTACTATAGCATTCAGTGTTACAATAGCTAGAATAGATCCTAAAACTATTCCACCGAGAGCTAATAATAATGCCCTGCCTGAGTAAATATAGATAATTTCAATTTTTGAAAATCCAAAGGAATGATAAACACCAATTAACTTTTTTTCTTCGTTAATATATCTATTCATAATTATAAAGACGACAAAACCAGTTATTAAGACTGTAAAAGTAGATGCAGCTCCTAAATACCTACCTACTAGTTCTGTGCCATCTGCTAAAGCTGCTCTTACACTTGACTTCTGTGTAAAAAAAATAAAAAGTGGATCGTTAGTAAAATCAAAATCTGATATCAATTCTTTCTCTATATTCGAAACTTGTTCCTTTAGAAATTTGTTTGTAATTTCTTTGTCATAACCAAAAGATATTACCACATTGTTATACAATTTAACTGGTATATCTGTTTCATATCCTCCCAATCTAGCAGCATCATCGTAATTGACATAAACTACCCCTTGACCAAGTATTTCATAGCTAGCAAATTCAGAGGAAGTAACTAAACCAGTTACAGTCAAAGGTAACGATCCATTCTCTGCTTTAACAACTATTATATCTCCTAAATGAATATTCAATGCTATAGCATAACTTTCTAAAACAGCACAGGAACCAGAATAACCAGTATATGATCCCTTTCTCATTTTTGGAATGTTTACTTTGGGAGTTCCTGATTCAGGCATCGATAAAATAAAAATTTCTTTATTTTCACCATCTTCAATCTCTTTTTCTAATATTCCTTGGAGACGTATCCTTCCTTCAATTTCTTCAGGATTAGTGATATTTTTGATCTGATCTACGGTTGATTCTGGAATACTGATGAAAAAGATTTCTAAATGGGATAATTGAGTTTTTTCAGATTCGTTGTCTAAAGAAAGTAAAAGAGATGATCCACTGCTAATAAAGGCTACAGGAAAAATAATAATTAAAGAAACAGAGATAAGAATAATTAAAGAACGTGTTTTTCTATGATAAAGATCACGAATAATTGTTTTTATTATATTCTTGCTAAAAAAGATCATTTCACTTTTTCTTCTCCAATAATTTTTCCGTCTTCCAAATAAAGCACTCTATCAGCATAAGATTTATAGATGGAATCATGTGTAACCATCATAATAGTGGTACCAGTCGTTTTGCAAACAGTGTAAAGAGTTTCCATTATTTGTTTGCCATTCTTCTGATCCAGTTGTCCTGTGGGCTCATCACATAGCATAATTTTCGGTTCTTTTGCTATTGCTCTTGCTATAGCTACTCGCTGGCGTTCACCTCCAGATAATTGGCTTGGAAAATTATTCATTCTCTCTGCAAGTCCCACAACTTCTAACCATTTTTCTGATAGTTTTTGAAGCTTTTTTCCTTTATATCCAATTAATTCAGCCATTAATTGAACATTTTCCTTAGCAGAAAGTGTAGGAATTAAGCTGTAAAACTGAAACACATATGATAAATTTTTTCTTCTAAACGATGTTAATTTAGAATCAGAAAGTTTAGTAATATCTAAATATTCTTTTTTTTCCTTAGATTGATGATTATTAAGATTATAAACAATTTCACCTTCAGTGACCCTATCAATGCCTCCAATAAGATTTAAGAGAGTAGTTTTACCGCTACCACTTGGACCCATTAAAATTAAAAATTCTCCTTTGAAAATTTGTAAATCAATGTTCCTAATTACATTGACTTCCCTCATATCTAAATAATACGTTTTTTTGAGTCCTTTCGCGATAATTATTTTCAAATTTTGAATTTCAGGATTTGTATTAGATTTCATTGTGAAACAATATTTTGATATTCTTAATAATTACTTCAAACTAATCAATTGAGTAAAAATTTATTTGATGTAAAAATCATTTTAAATCTCTTTAAGCATTTACATCGCAAACATTTCGAAAGATTAACCTTGCTCATAATAAAAAATGATAAGGAAAAAATAATTTTCTAATAGATTTAATCTCAAAAAATTCTTACTATTCGGTACTGATAACTAGAAAATTATAAATACAAAAAAAAATACCTTAAACCTACTTCAGATATTTTCTTCTAAAATTAAATATTTAGTTTATATCGACAATATAATTACATAAGTGGGATTATATGGCATTTTGTCCTAATTGTGGTACCGAATTAAATGAAACTGAAAAATTTTGTTCTAATTGTGGAGCTCCTCAAGGTAGTCAACAACCTCCTCCAACATATCAACAATATCCTCAACAACAACCATACCAGCCTCAATAAACAGTTAGAGTAACAACTGGTCATCAATATGATGATGGAATTTGTTTGCTTCTTTGTTGTTGTTTGAGTCCAGTAGCAGCATTGATTTATTATCTGTTAACAGACCACCCAGGCCAGGTAAGGCAGTATTAAAAGAGTCAAATATTAGGAGTATATGAATGTATCTTAAAGGATTTCTAAAACTCTCATTGGCTCATTCACCATTGTGTTGGCAATATAGAAACCATGTGATACGGATACGTTCAATATCTTTGTGTTTAGGGTGCACTGGCTTTTATAGCGGATTTCTTTTTGGAATTTTTATTATCCTGTTTGGATTTCTAAAATTCTTTTCGTGGGAACAATTACTAGTCCTCTCCTTCTTTTTGTATCTTCCAACTATGCTAAGATTATTGAAAATAAAATATCTTAAAACAACAAAAAAATATGCAAGATTCTCAATGCGATTTCTACTAGGACAAGGAATTGCAACTGGAATCTTATCGATACTAATTGCTCCAAACATTTTTTTCCAAATTATTCAAATTCTTCTGGGATTAGGTTTGTATATGGGAATAGCTGTTGCAAGAATTAGAGATCCAAATGCTTGGAAAGAATGTGAGACTTGTACTTATACTCGAAGTAACACGTGTTTTGGATTCAGACAATTTTATTTCCCAGAAGAGTCAGAGGTAATTTTACCGATCGTAAAAGAAACAGTTATCGAATCTGGTAGTGATTAAGAGAAGTTTCATGAATTAAGTAAATGCTAATGTTCAGATAAGTTCTTGATTATCTGATCTTGAATATTTACACTACAAAGATTTTTAGATCTAGAGATTTTCTTGTTTACAAAAGATAATTAATAGTGCTTAAAACTGAATGATTCAATAACAACCTCTGAAAAAATTAAATCTTTACTCAACAAAGGTTCTTATAAGGAAATTATTGATACATTTACTGATACCATCGACACTGAAGATATTGAACTTAAATTATTTTTCATTCAAGCATTGATAGAGTTTGGGGATTACGGGCAAGCAACCAAGTACCTTTCACTTCTTTCAAAAGTAAATAACAGTTTTCTTTTTACTAAAAAAGAATTACTCTCATCACGAATACTGATAATAAAGGGTCAGTTAGATAAAGCATATTCAATCTTAAACAACATCAAAAAAACTACAAACATTTCTTTAGATAGCGATTTATATATAGAAACGCGATTAAGATTTTGTGAAGTACTTTGGAGGCAAAAAAAACTCTCAGATGCTAAAAAAATCCTTGACAACATACAAATTCAAAATATATCATCAGACATTGTTAAATCTTGTTATTATGACAATTTATTAGCCTTGTTATGGATTGAAGGAAAAAATTATGAAGCATTGGGCTATCTTAATTCTTTAACCACTACTACTAATCCTGCTTATTCTGGTTTGTTACATAGTAAATTTGGATTAATCTATCGGGCGACAGGAAATTTAGAAAAAGCCCTAGAACACCATTATAAGTCCTTAGAATGTTTTGAAGAGGTGAAAAACAAAACAAAAATAGCTGGGACACTAAATAATATTGCACTTATTGAAATAGACTTAGCACAGTTTGCAAAAGCTTCTGAAAATCTTGAACGTGCACTTCAAATATTTACTGAAATTGGTAATACTGATCATATAATTTTTGTTTTAAATAATTTAGGCTCGATTCAAGGTCATAAAGATGATTACACAAAAGCAATTGAATACTACCAAAAAGCTTTAAAATTGACTGAATCTGCACAAGATCCTGTAAGTATTGCCTTAGTGAAAGGATATCTAGGTTTTGCTTATCGATCATTAGGGAATTTAGACCTTGCTCTCAAATCATATAATGAATCGTTAACTATTTATAAGAATATGAATAATGATAATTTTATAGCCAATCAACTTTTCTATATAGGTGAAATTTATTCAACGATTGGTCATTTACAAATCGCACTAGATTATTTGTTTCAATCCTTAGAAATCCATAAGAAAATCGGTGCAGGTGCTTATTTTATTACAGTAACTCTGCTAGAGATTTCTAATATCTATACTGAACAAGGTTTGTATGATTCTGCCCTTGCAATGGTTGATAATACCTCTCTTTATAGCAATAAAGATAATCCTCATATAAACTACTTAATAAACAAAATTTTTGGTTCGATTTATCTACAAATGGGTAAAATTGATGATGCTTATGAATATCATGAAAAAACTTTACATTTTGCCATACAAACGCAATCCCCTAGCAATTTAGGTTTTGCATCATTAGAATTAGCAATAGATTATCTAACTTCTGGAAAAGAAATTAAATCATCAGATATAATTAATAAATTTCCTCATCCTCCCTTTGATAGCGTGATTTTAGACAGCGTACTGTTATTGGTCAGAACATTAATTTTAATTCAAGAAAATAAAATGAAAAAAGTGGAGAAAAATCTAGAAATTGTTATTCAAACAGAGGGTTTAGATCTTAAGTATAAAACCTATGCTTTCGAATTATTAACTGAAATCCATTTGATTTTCTGGAAAAAGCAACAAACAATTGACAATTATCAGCAACTAAAACGTGTCATAGGTCAATGGGAAGAATATTCAATAACAAGAAAATTATTGAAAAACCGATATCTGATTAATGTTATAAAAGCAAAATTTCTAATTTCTGAATTACAATTTGCAGAAGCAAACAAATTATTGCAACAAACACTCCATATCATCAATCCTTTAGGTTACAATCTGTTAAAGGATAAAATACTTAAAGAATTAAACGCTATAAAAGAATTTAGTCAAACATTCATTAGATCAGACGAAAACCAAAGATTTCAAGAAATACAAATAGATGAGATTAAGAATTATCTCGAGAATATTAAAATTTTAGATTCAAGCATGAAATTTGATTCATAAATTTCAAAAGTTGAATTTAAATGATAAGTTATTTTTCATCATAATATTCGTGATAAACCTAGATTGAAAGGTTAAATATTTTTGATAAGAGTTAGGGAAAAGAAATGCTTTTAGAAATGATCTTTTGTTAAGATCTTTCTTAGTACTTTTGTTCCTTCTTCAACCATTATTGTGGAACAGCTAAACGCAAAGCGTAAAGAATTTTGACAGGATGATCCAAAACAGTCTCCTGGGGCATTCCCTATTCCTAAATTAGATAAATAATCAGAAACCTCATTAGCAGTTTTACATTGTAGTTTTTCATAAATAGGATTTTCTAGATCTACCCACATATAAAAAGCACCTCGGGGTAGAAAGGGTTTTATTCCTTCAATATTGCTTAAAGTATTGTACATGATATCTCTACGTTTCATATATTCATTTTTCATTACATTTATATGACTTTGATCTCCTTCCAAAGCTGCGACAGCTCCCCATTGAGTAATACTATTAACTCCATTAATACTACACCGTAATATTTTTGGTAAACGTTTTAACAATATTTCTGAAGATGTTACTATATATCCCACTCGTAATCCTGTCATTGCGTGGCTCTTTGATAGAGAAAAAGCACTAATGATCTTTTCGCTATAATCGGGAGATAAAGAAGCGATGGAGTAGTGATTGTATGGATGATATATAATGTCTTCGTATGCTTCATCCGTTACAATCCATAAATTGTGTTTATTTGATAAATTTACAAGTTTTTGAAGCTTTTCTTTTGATAAAACTGCTCCAGTCGGGTTATGAGGTGAACAAATATATATTGCTTTGGTTTTAAGGGTGATTTTTTCTTCTATTTTGTCAATTGAGTATTCATAATCTGTTTCGGGGGTTAATTTTACAGGAACAGGTATTCCTCGAGCAAGTTTAATGTTCTCGCCTATTTCAGTCCACATAGGTTCTGGAATAATTACTTCGTCATTGGGATTTAGTAATGACATGAAAATTGCAAATAAGGCATTCATCCCACCATTAGTAACAAAGATGTTATCTGTGGTGACATTAGTAAACCCATTTTTACTTTCTAGTTTATTTACTATAGCTTTGCGTAATTCTGGAATACCAGCATTTGCTGAATAGTGAGTTTTTCCTTCTTTTGATGCTTTTTGAATAGCTGTTAAAATTTGAGGTGGTGGGGAAAAATCAGGATCACCAGATTCGAAACGATAAACTTTCTTTCCACTAGTTTGTGCTTGTAATAATTTATCACGAATTTGAACAATTTTTCCAAAGGAAATTGAATCTAATATATTTTCTGAAGTATTAAGCATATTTACAGCGAAAATTATTCAACTCTAATAAGATATGTTTTTATGTTGGATTTTAAGATTAAATGCGAAAGAAGACCGAAACAGTCAAAATCAGGTTGAGAGTATTTGGATCTTTTTCATTATTAACACGCAAAAAACCCTATTTCAAGAAAAATCAGTATTAAGATCTGAAGGAGATTAAAAAATAAACTAAACAAGCCCCAGAATATACAAAAAATAAAAAAAATTAAAGATCGCTAAACTAAGTTAGTTACCCATTGCTTAAAATCCTACATATTGGACTGGAGGAATTTCAAATTTTGACCCTTATTACTTCAAATGTTGAACATAAAAGATCAATGATTACTTAAATAATTATATTAGTGAGAAATAATATTATTTGCTTATTCCTTTTCCTTGTAACTCAAAAAATTATACAAAAGTGGTAAAGCTAATAGAACAGTGTCTCTTCCTCGTTCTGTTAAAGAATATTCAACTGAAATAGGTGGACCATCAGTTACATTTCTTTCTAGATAATTATTAGATGCTAAATTCTTTAATTTAGTAGATAACGTTCGAGAATTAATTCCAAGAACTTTTTTAAAAACGTTAAAATTTAATCTCTCTTTAAAGAAAAGAGAATATAATATTTGTAAATTCCAACGTTGTGATAAAAGGTCAAAGCTTCCTTCAAGACTTTGAATCGTAGTTTTTAGTTCAGTCATTTCTAGTGGCTGTTCTTCTAAATTGTCGATTACAAATTTATTTATTCCTTCCAAGAAATTTTCTAAATTAGATTCAACAATGCTACGAATATTTTCTCTAAACAAATGCCCTTTAGCCATGATTTTTCCCTAAATATTGTAAGTGTAATCAGGTTGTATTTAGTTTACTTAATTTTTAAATGTGAATTTATTAAAGTTGGTGTAAAGAATAAACCACTATAATTTTTCAAAAAACCTCAATGTGATTTTTTTGACGACTGAATGTGACGTCTTAGTAGTTGGTGGAGGACCTGCTGGAGTTATTTCAGCTTATACTGCAGCAAAATTGGGTAAATATGTTATATTAACAGATGCAAAATCTATGGATCAAATTGGAAACAAAACCTGCGGGGATGCAATAGATCTTAGAGCACCGACTTTGATTAAAGATAAATTAGGCTTAGAATTACCTCATGGTGATGAAATATCAGATATCATTGAACGATTAGTAATACAAACTGAAAATCAAGAAGTTGATGTATTTGGAGATGGATTCGTTGTTGATCGACATATTTACGGGAAACGATTACTTAACCAAGCTATTAGTGTCGGAACTGAAGTCCGACCTCATATGAATGCTAAAAAATCATTAGTAGATGGGGATTGGGTTGTTGGAGCAGAATTCAAAAATAAAGAGAATAATAAAACAGAACAAATTAAAGCTAAAGTTACTATTGATTGCTCAGGAAGAAACTTTGTAATACGTAAAACTCTTCCACATGAGAAATTTCCTCTCCTAGAACTTGAAATGAAGCCAGATGAAATTTGTGCTAGTTATCGGGAGATAATTAAATTAAAAGAGGAAGATCATAACTACCACAAGGCAATATACCTCATTTATAATAATTTAGTACCTGAACCCGGTTATTATTGGATCTTTTCTAAAGGTCCTTATGAATTGAACTTGGGTATCGGTTGGAAACTTTCTAATCCTAATAAAGGTGCAAATATGCGCAATATTTACAATAAAGTTACTCATAAGTTCTTTAAACCAGAAGATTATGAAATATTACAAGCAGGGGGATACACAATACCTACCCGTTATCCACTCTTTAATGCTGTCACTAACGGATTCTTAACTGCCGGTGATGCAGCATTTCACGTTGATCCATTTACTGCTGAAGGTCATGGACCTGCTCTAATGGCTGGTTATTATGCAGGTAAGCAAGCTGTAGAAGCAATCGAAAATGGCAAACCCTCTACCGAAGCTTTATGGGAATATAACAAAAATTGTATGGAAGCTTTTGGTACGCTTCATTGTAAGACTCAATTATTTGAGGAAACACTAGCAGCAGTGAAGATGAAGGGATTGGATTATGTTTTAAGAAGAAAAGTCCTAACCGTTGAAGATTTTTCTAGAATTAATAGTGGAGAAGGTATTTCAACATCCTCATTATTATGGAAAGTGATGAGAGCATCCCCAAGATACCTGTTAATGTTAAAATTCAGGAAATTAGCAAAGGGTACAAAAAAAGTCGAAGAACTTATGAAACAATTTCCAACTACTTCAGCGGGATATAACGCTTGGCATTCTAAGTTTGTTCCTTGGTTTACAAGCTATATGAAAAGCTTCTAAATTTCTAAGCAACTTAAAGAAATTTTGGATGTAATAAACTAGGTATTACTGCAACAGAAACGATGGCATTAGTTTGTGAAGAGTTCAAAGAAATTTATAGAAGTGAAAAAATAACATAAATAGATTATTAGAGAATAGATTTGATAAAAGGTTTGCTGAGTCGATGTAGTTTCTGTTAGAAATTTGAATAATTTTATTTTTATGTAATTTTTCTGTTTTTCAATTAATAACCCTTTTTTTTGAATAGAAGGATCTAATTTTTTTGTATCCGTAAAATCCAATTATTTGTTAATAATCTTAACCCCATTCTAATAATAGAATAGAGATCATTATTTAAAAATGTTTATAACATACCTATTCTAATATTAGATTAGGGAAAAATATTGAGTATCGAAGGAACAAAACTAACTTTAAATGATCTTACTATTCTTGGACTTCTTTTAGAACGTGAAACTGGTGTAACAGGATTAGAATTAGAAAAAACCATTGACAACCGTAATATGCGGATATGGACTAAAATTGGAAAATCTAGCATTTATTTTGGACTAAAAAAACTAGAAAAAAATAATTTCGTTAGTTCAGAGGCCAAATATTATAGAAAAAACCAATCAAAACCCCCTATTAAAGAAAAATACTATAAAATAACACACGAAGGTAAAAATGAGATAGAAAAAGCAATTTTTAATATTTTGTCCACTCACAAAAAAATAATTGATCCCTTTGATATAGCCCTCTCCTTTTCAAGTTGGCTATCGCCAAAAAGAAAAAAAAAAGCCTTTGATCTTCGACTGAAAATGATTAAGGATCGTAAAGAATTATTACAGATAAAATTTGAAGAATTTAAGAAACCCGGAGCTTATGGATTAGATATTGAAGGAAAAAAAGATTTTAATCCTTTAATCCTCAAAAATATACTTATAATATTTTCTAGACCGTTATCCTTAGTCGAAGCTGAAGAGAAATGGATATTAAATAATATTGATGATATAATACAGTGAAAAGCTTAAAATTAATGAGGTATAGGTATGAATGATGTAACACATGAAAAAGTGTTTGAAGGTTTTGTACATCAACCAGGTGTTCATTGTGCTTCAAGTGCTCTTAGAAATATATTTGAACACAATAGTATTAAATTAAGTGAAGAACTTATATTTGGTATCGGTGCTGGATTAGGAATAGGATATTTAAAATTTCTAAATCAGAATCCGATGATAGGAGGTCGTAGAAATGGGTTTGAAAAATATTTGGCTGAAAAATTTAATGTAGTACTGAATGAATATAAAACCAAAGAGATGGAAGAAGGTTGGAACCGTTTAAAAGAGAGCTTACTCAATAAAATCCCTCAAGCAATAAATATTGATATGGCTTATTTACCTTATTTCGATGATTTACCTGATGATTATCATTTTGGTCAGCATGTTGTTGTAGTTTGTGTTTACGATCCTGAAAAGGAGAATGTTTATCTTACAGATACAGATCACAAGGATATTAAAAAAGTCTCTGTGAAATATCTTACCAAAGGAAGAAATTCCTCTTATAATAAATGGATGGATCCTTATAATTTAATATATGAATACGATTTTTCGAAAGCAGATTTTGATTTTAATAAAATTATACCAGAAGCAATTAGATATAACGGAAAAAGTCTTTTGAAGAGTGGAAGGATAATGAGAATCTTAGGAATTTATGGTGGGCCTAAAGGACTTGAGAAATTCTCAAAAGATCTTGAAAACTGGACGAATTTATCAAATGAAGACTTATTGAAAAGATCTAAAGATGTTGTGGGATTTATTTCTGATTATGGAACTGGTAGGGGTTTCTTTCGGTTTTTATATGGTAGATTTTTAAAAGAAAGTTCAGAAATTTTACGTGATGATAATTTAGAAAATTTGAGCGTTTATTACAACTATTTAGGAAATTTATGGGAAGATTTGTCTGCACAATTCAAAGAATTACCTACAGATCAATCATTAATTTCCAACATTCAAGAAAATCTTGCTTCAATTGTTGAAAAAGAGATCAAGGGTGCGAAAACATTATCAGATTATAAGCATGAATTATATTAATTAAGGTGATTAAATGACTAAACTTGATTTGAAAAAAAAATATAAAGAATTTTATAGTGGAAAGCCTGGAGAAGTTATTATAGTAGATATACCAGAATTTAACTTTTTGATGATTGATGGTCAAGGATATCCTGGGACTAGTCAAGAGTATCAAGATGCAATGCAAACACTTTATCCAGTTTCTTACACTCTTAAGTTTATGATGAAAAATAAGAATAAAGATTATACTGTAATGCCATTAGAAGGCCTTTGGTGGGCGAAAGACCTTAAGGTGTTCACAACAGAATTTATGGATAGAAAAGATGAATGGAAATGGACTTCCATGGTTCTACAACCTGATTTTATTACGCAAGAACTAGTAAATCAAGCAATATCAGAATTACAAGAAAAAGAAAAATCCTTACCTAGTTTAGAGAAATTAAAATTCAAATCTTATCATGAAGGTTTATCAGGGCAAATTATGCATATTGGTCCTTATAGTTATGAAGGCCCTAGTATTGAGAAATTACATTCCAAAATTCAAGAAGAAGGTGGAATTTTTGATGGACATGTTCATAAACATCATGAGATCTATTTAAGTGATCCAAGAAGAACTAAACCTGATCGTTTAAAAACCGTTATTAGACAACCCTTCAAAACAATTAATGATTGAGAATAATGAATGAACATCAATTTTTTACTAAAATTAGATGGAAAATCCATCTTTTATCTTCATCTGAAAAAATATACCGATTTTTAAACTCCAATGAGGGTAGATCAAAATTTTGGGCCGAAAATTCTCTAGAAAAGAATAATAAAATATATTTTGAGTTTCCTAATGGATATAAATGGGTTTCTGATATAATTGAAAGAATTCCCTACAAAAAATTTAAAATCAAGTACATTGATAATAGTATTACCACATTTGAATTAATTGAGGATGAAAATGGGGGGACTAATATTGAGCTTATTGATGAAAACGTTAAAATGGAGTGGAAATATGACGTCTTACCAGGTTGGGTATCTGTTCTTCTCAACCTTAAAGCAGCAGTGGATTATGGTATTGACCTTAGAAATCATGATAAATCTAAAACCTGGGATGAAGGGTTTTGCGATAATTAATATAAGCATATATTGAGATAAACGGGAGATATATTGAGTCAAAAATTGATAACTAACAATGATATAGTTGAGTTTTTGATTTCTTCAAGAGAAAATGTCGAAATTTTATCCTACAAATTAATCGAACACTCAAAACTATTTTCTACAGTAGATGAATTGTATTCAGAAAACGAAAGTAATTTAGGGAAAATAATTAAGGAAGACGACTTAGAAAAAATTCTAGCAGTTGTGAAAAAGCTTTTCTTCAAAAGTTTGAATTTAAATCTTGAAAGTGAAAATTTTCCTATCATAAAATTGAAAAAAACAAATAAGAGGATTGATCAAGATGGAGAGGAATATATTTCAAAAGGTTCTAATAAATTCCAAAGTGAAATTAGAATGAATTATGATCGTGAAATAAGATTTACTACTACGATTATTCATTCAATATTTCATTATTTATTCGATAAAACTTATGAAAAATCCTATATGGATAAATATGACTGCATAGATGAAGGACTAGCAAGATATGGGTCAATCATATTAGCTCATAAACTGAAATACGAATTAAATAATGATTTATATCTTTATGATGTATACGAAGATGCTCTATCCGATATATGGGAAACATTAGTTTGGTTAGAGAAAAAACATCAAATAAAATTAGGTCAAATTGTAGAAAAATCTTATCCTTTTAAAAAGACATCAAAAGAAAAAAAAGGCAAAAAACCAGATATTTATGCTCGGGGATACTGTTATTTTCTAATAAAAACTCATAACATGAGTGTACTCGAAACTCAAGAGTATATAATGAGTTTTTTTAATTCATAATTTGATTGAAAACTAGATTTTAGTTTATTTGTAAAAATTTAGGTGAAACTCTTTCGAAAACTGGACTTGTTGTCCAGACTAATGTTGAAGGAATTTCTGGGTCTCTACTTCTCCAGAAATCGATACAAACAAATTTTTTCTCTATTAGCTTTTTATATACTTCTCGAATAATTAATCTCCATTTAAGTAATTTTTCGAAATCACTTTTTTTAGCTATTAAAAAATCACCAGGAATTGGTATGAAATATGATTCTATGTTTTCATCTATTGTAACTGATTCAAGAGAAGGAAGAGGATCATCGTTAAAATGCCACAGATCAGATACATCTTGATCTTGTACATTTCCAAGAATTTTATCTTTTAGAGCTAGTAATGAAGACTCTATACTAGGAATAAGCCATAATTCAACTTCCATCCTGTCAGTTGGTAATTGAGCATTATATGCATCATTTCTTGGTCCATAATAATCAGTATGATATGTTCTAGAAATAGTATTAAGGTGCTTGAAGTTGACTTGAGAATTTGTGCTTACTAATGGATCATACGTCCATGTTAAAACAGGAAATTTCATCTTCAAACAATATTCTCTTTGTTTTGCTTTTAATGCTGTTCCTACACCAAAATTTTGAAAAGCTGGAATCACACCAATTTGGTGACTATGAAAATAAAGAAATTTATCTCCTTTAGATGAATCAACTATACTCAAGGCTGGAAATCCTAAAACATAACCAATCAGCTGTTGTTCTGGTGTAACTGCACCGAAAATTTTTCCACCATGAGTTGCTAAAGCTCTTAAAATTGTTGGAGGAACTAAGGAATAATCATCTCTTTGCCATGCTAATCTCTGAACTTCTATGACTTGTTGAATCAATTTACTTTCTTTAATTTCTATTATTTCATATTCTACCAAAATAAGGACCTATTTTTTCTACAATTTTATTACCTTATCAGTTTTTTTCAAAATATTTTAAATTTAAATAATAATACGATTTGAAATTTCATTTTATTTTTCTAATAGGAAAAATGTTTGGTAACGATTATCAAGAAAAGAGCATTTAAAAAAAATGAAATTGAAGAAAACGACTAATTGCTTTATTAATTAACCAATCCAAGAATCAGCTAATTTCTTATTGTGTTTAGCAAACGATTTAATTAACTGTGGATAAAAATATTCTTGAGTTATTTTTGCATTTTTGGGGATACTTTTTTCCAGATCAGTTATTATCTGATATTGTAAATTTCCCAACTGTTTGATGTCTTTATGACTACTTATGGCAAATCCAAAACGATCCTTAAATGTTCTTAAATATATATTTAGAGTCTTTTGAGTGTTTATAACCCAAGATAATTCACTTATTTGGATATGAGGTCCATAAACTTGCTTACATTGATCTAAAATTTCATAAGCGTAATTTTTTAGACTTAAAGTTAGTGAATTATCAACATCATCTTTGATAGAATCAAATTCCATATTCAATATTTTAGGAAATTATCTTAATAATGACCTTAATATCTAAGGAATATTTGAGGAATATTTCTTATAGTTTTAAATTAGTAATAAAATCCTTCAAATTCGATTTATTATGCCTAATATTCCTTGGCACGAAAATGATGAATTTTGGGAATTGTGGTATCCATTCATATTTAACCAAAGCTCATTTAAAAATGCCATAACTGAAGTTGAACAACTAATCACATTGCTTGGTCTTAAACCAAATAGTATTGTTCTTGACTTATGTTGTGGAGTTGGTAGACATTCGATAGAGCTAGCAAAGAAGGGGTTTATTGTTACAGGTGTTGACCGTACAAAAAAATATCTTGAGAGTGCAAAAAATATCACTAAAAAGCAAAATCTTGATATCGATTTTATTTTAGAAGATATGAGAAAATATCGTAAAATTAATTATTTTGATTCGGTTTTTAACCTTTATACATCGTTTAGTTACTTTGAAGATCCAGAAGAGGATGTTTTAGTTCTAAAAAATGCTTTGAAATCGCTTAAAAAAGGGGGAAAACTTGTAATCGATCTTATGGGTAAAGAAATATTAGCCCGAATATTTCAAGAAAAAGATTGGCAAGAAATCGATGGAGTTTATGCTTTAGAAGAGCGTAAAGTATCGAAAGGGTGGAGTTGGATGGAAAATCGATGGATTATCATCAATAAAGGAGAAATAAAAGAATTTGAAGTTAATCATCGTCTCTATTCAGGAAAAGAGATGGAAAACCTCATGAGGGAAGTAGGATTTTCAAAAGTTAGTATTTTTGGGGATTTTAAAGGATCATCTTATGACCAAAATGCTAATCGTTTAGTAGTTATTGCAATAAAATAAAATACACTTAATCAGAAAATACCAATTTTCATATTAAAATGAATTAAATTTATTTTACATACTTATTAAACCAATCAACAATTCTACTAAGTCGATCAATTATGTGTCTTGGTTCTCCTGATCTACTGAGCTCATGACCTTCACGAGGATACTTCACAAGTTCAACTGTTTTGTTGAAGCGTTTACAAGCCCAAAATAGTTGTTCTGAAGTTGTTACTGGTACTCTGAAGTCATGATCTGAATGCAGTATTAGTAAAGGAGCCTTAAAGTTTTCAACCGATGCTATTGGAGAAGCATCCCAATAGGCATCTAAATTGTTCCATATATCTCCATATTGTCCTTCCATCCAAGCTACAATGTCCGTACTTAATGCTAAAGATTGTAAATCATAGACTCCACGTTGAGAAACTCCAGCTTTAAATCTATTTTGATAATGTCCTAGTAACCAAGCAGTCATATAACCACCATAAGACCCTCCAGTTACTCCCAGTCTTTCTTTGTCTAGAAAATCATATTTATTCAAAAAATGATCTACACCAGCCATTATATCCTCAGCTGGTATTTTTCCCCAATTTCTATAAGCATCTCTTCGAAATTTGTATCCATATCCATCACTACCTCTAGGATTTGTAAATATAACAGCATAACCTTGCGATACTATCGTATTGAATTCCTGCCACATAGTTTTTTCATGAACTGCCCACATAAAAGCAGGACCACCGTGTATTTCTAAAATCACAGGTAATTTTGATTTTCCATCATGATTTCCAGGTAATAGCAACCAACTCATGATTTTACCTGCATTAGAACTTTCGACGATTTCTACCTCACTTTTAGCTATTAATCGGGATTTCAGATAATTAGTGTTTATATTAGTTAGCATAATTTCTTCTTTTGATGATAAGTGGTATGAAAGAAGTTCAGAGGGATTAAATTCAGTGGAAACTTCAAAAATTATATAATCATTTACATAATGAAACTGATTTATGTTTCTATCTTCTGATATTATTTTGTTAACATTATCTTCTGTTTTTGAAATATCAATTTCATATATAATGGTAGTACCACTTTCAGGGGTAATACCAAGTACCTTTGTATCACTTAACCACATTATTTGGTTGAAATTTCCATCTAAAGATCTTGAAAAGCATTTTAATTTTCCCGGCTCATCCAAAGGAAGAGAAAACAGTTGGGAATTCCTATGAACATCCTCATTTTTTTCCCCAAAACCTGTCAGAAATACAAATTGATCATCTTTAGAGACAAGCAAGTCTCCTCCATAACCCTCAATTTCTCCTAATTTTGTGATAGACTTGTCTTTTATATTTATTTTAACTATTTCTGTTTGAAAAGTAGCTGAAGGGTCACCTCCAACAGGTCGAGTTGAAATCAGATATTCTCCATTATTCATCCATTTAGAAGGGGAATAATAATGTTCTGTGGTAGTAACTAAGACTGGTTTAAATGTGTAATCTACAAAGTTTTCCTTTAAATTAATTAAAAATAGTTGATCTCTCCTATCTTCGTTATAATAATTTAATTGTCTGTAAAACATACGTTTAATATGTCTAGGATCGCTCATTAAGTTTTTTTCGCTTCTTTTCCTTGCATCATAAGCTTCTGCTTCATTTGGATATAAAATATATGATGGTCTTGATTCTCCATCTTTGTTTAGCAATTCTTTAGTTTCTTTCTCTGATATAGAGGTTAATATGGCGAAACACAAACTACTAGGGTGCCAGTCGAAATTTTTTACCCCATGGGTAAAATTTGTTATTTGAATGGCTTCTCCTCCATCTACAGGGATAACAAATAATTGAGGACCGGATTTCTGCTCAGAAGATTTATTTTTATCATTTCTTCCTGATAAAAATGCTAACCATTTTCCATCATGTGACCATTTAGGCAAAGATTCCTTGTCTCCAGAAGTAAATTGTCTAGATGGTATTTTTCCATTTGGGAAGGTTATCCAAATGTTTGATTTGTAACTATTTCTATTATCATCTACTGTTTGGAGAACATAAACGCAACGTCCACCGTCTGGAGAAATTTGTGGTGAGGATACATTTTTTATTTGAATAAAATCCTCTACTGTAACCTGTTTTGAATTCATAGTGAATTATTAAATTTGTTAAACTTTCATAACTTTAACCAATTTTTTTTTACTCAAATTAATTTAGCATTAACGGTATGTTGGGTTTTGTTATTAAAAAAGTGGATATGAAATTATAATTCATAATTCTATTTTATTGACTTTTTTCTTTTATGCGGTTTTGGTTTTATCGGAGCTGTTTCAGGTAGAAATTCATACAATTGGTCTCTATTAACTTCGAGTACTTCTATTTTTTTTCCTAACAATTCCGCATAAGAATATACTCTTACTCCAGCAGATTTTGAATAATCTAATTCATCAGCTACTAATTCATCCCAGTTTTTTGATCGCAATATGTGATGTTCTAGAATAATATATCTAATATTTGTCTTATCAACAATTTTTTGAAAATTTTCTTTGAATTTACCTAAATGTTCCTTCATAGGTCCATCTATAATTAAAATGTTCGGTTGTTCACCTATAATCCAATTAATATGCTCTTCTAGAGGTGCACCAACAACATCTCCAGTAAATAATAACTTTGTCTCTTTATAGGTAATTGCACATCCAACAACGTATCCAAGTATTGATATTTCTCCGTGAGGTAATAATGGCGAGCCTTTAATTGAGAATTCTTCAGTATTAAATTCAATATTTTCAGCAGGTGAGAAATTTCTTTTTAATTTTTTTAATGCTGAGGTAAATTTTCTCGCTCTACGAGTCTGATTTTTATTCAGATTTTCTTTTGGATGTTTGATATAGAAATCGCCTGTTTCAGGAAATTCATGCAAATGAGGTTCCCATAGCTTCATTTTATTATCTAATTTCACAGCTTCGTTTAAAAAAGGAAAGTGATCTTGATGGTAATGGGAAATCCAATAACCTGCAACGTTATTTTGATTCATTACTTTGAGAATATTCTCTCGATGTTCTTTTCTTCTTTCTCGTTCTAAAGAGTGTGGTGGTAGGTCATAACGGTTAGGAGCTATTGCTACTCCTGGATCAAAAATGAATTGTGTTTCTTTCCCTCGTACTGCTACAGCCATACTTCTAGTTCCAAGAGACTCTCCAGCTAGAGGAATGACTTTGAAATCAAGAAGGTTTGTCATAGGTTTGCGAAATTTTTTCAGTTTTAATATTCTAGGATTTTCTATTCTTTCTTAACTTCCCAAACTGAATCAACAAAATAATGATTTTTACAATAGAAATTTTTAACTAACCTATAACCAGTTATTTCAGCTAATTTTTTTATGTCTTTATCCAGATATTTGTATGAGTGCTCCATAAATATTGGTTCGAACTTATCAAAGTAAAATTTTTTCTTCAATAATTTAATGTAAACTTCTTGGACATCTTGGCTAACTAAGAAACTCTCCATAGCACCACTGTAGACATTAAAGGGTTCATAATGTTTGAATTTATCTAGATCAAAATTTCCGCCTAATTCAGTGTTTATTCGTTTAAGTAAATTCATGTTGAATTTCTTGGTTACATGCTGACTATCATTATATGCTGCCGACATAATATCAATATTTTTTCGGAGATCAAAACCAATTACGACTAAATCACCATCATTAAGAGAATGCCACATACTGAATAAGAATTCTTTCGCTTCAGAATACATAAAATTTCCAATATTTGATCCTAGAAATAATACCAAATTTCTCGTTGATTTATCATTCTCAGATAACCATTTCAGCGCATCAAAATATTCAGCGACGAATCCATGAGATCGTAAGTTAGGAATTTCCTCATTTAATTTATCTATGAGACTTTCAACTGCTGAATAAGATATATCAATAGGAACATATTCGAAATCAAGTTGTTTTTTAACAAAATTGTTCAATAGAACTGCTGTTTTCTCACCATTTCCCGCACCTAATTCGATTAGATGAAATGGATTTGATTTCACAAGATTTCCAATATCGTTGGCATAATATTTTAGAATTTCTGCTTCACTTTTAACCAAATAATATTCTGGTAGCTTCATAATTTCTTCGTAAATTTTGCTTCCTTTCTCATCATAGAAATATTTACTTGAAAGCTGTTTAGGACTTTTATTTAATCCAATAAATACATCTCTAGCAAATTCATTTAAAAAACTGGAGGCCTTCTTTAAGTCTTTGTGTTCTAACACTCTAAAAGTGGATTTTTTTTTTACATTGGATGTTTCTGACATGAAATACTCCTCTTTATATTTCAGCTAATCTTATTCCATTGAATTGCCATCTTTCATGTGGATAAAAGAAATTTCGATAAGTTAATCGGATATGGTTTCGCGGTGTAGCAACACTACCACCTCTTAGAACCATTTGATTAGACATAAACTTACCATTATACTCACCTACTCCATCAGCTAAGATATTGAAACCAGGATAAGGTAAATATGCACTAGAAGTCCATTCCCAAACATCTCCGTACATTTGAGCTATCGGTTTTTCTTCTGTTATCATATCCGGATCTAAAGCTTTTGGATGGAAATTACCATCCTCTCTGAAGTGACCCTCGGAGGGATTAAGTTTAAGTATTTGTGCAACTGATTCCCATTCATACTCTGATGGTAACCTTTTTCCTGCCCATTTAGCATATGCATCAGCCTCATAAAAACTAACATGAGTAACTGGTTCTTTTGGATCAACTTTTCTTAGTCCGGATAAAGTGAAATAAAACCATTCATCATCAATTTTCTCCCAATAAAGAGGTGCTTCCCAATTTTGTTTTTGAACTATTGACCAAGCATCTGATAACCAGTATTTACTATTAGAATAAACTTTTTCTTCAATAAAATCAATAAACTCTCCATTAGTAATTAACCGGTTGGCAAGTTTAAAACTTTTAACGTAAAACTTATGAGAAGGAGTTTCATTATCAAAAACGTAACCTGTAGAATCTACCCCAAAATCAAAAAGACCTCCTTCAAAATTAACAAATTCGAGATCAGAAATTTCCTTATTTGTAATAGGGGGGATATTTGATATGTATTTTGGATACATAGGGTTATAAAAATTATATTTTAAATCAGTGTAAAATAATTCTTGGTGTTGTTGCTCATGATTCCATCCCAATTCAACTAATGGACTCAATTCAGTTAATAAATCCTTATCAGCTGAATTCAGTATTGAAGTCATTTTTTCTTCAATATAAGTGCGAAATTCATACACCTCATCAACAGTAGGACGGCTAACTGTCCCCCTTAAAGCTCTAGTCCAAGGCTTACCAACTGAGATATAATAACTATTGAAAAGATAATCGTAAATATCATTTAATGGTTTATAACTGAGATCATAATTCTTTAAAATAAACTTTTCAAAAAACCAAGTCACATGAGCAAGGTTCCACTTTACAGGGGATGCAAAATCTGAAGCTTGGACAACATAGTCCTCAATTTTAAGAAGCTTACACATTTCTTCTGAATATTTCCTTACTTCAGTAAAATTCTTTAATAAATATTCTTTTAGTTCTTCTGGAGGAACCATCATGGTATTTAAACCCAATTTATATTGGAATATTCAAAAGTAAGAGAAAAGCATTTAAAATTTTTTTGTAACCAACAGGTCTATTGTAGGTTCAAAAATAAAGTTTCCTACTGATTTATAACATTTTTTTCTTTAATAGAGCGTATTTTCCTTTCATTAATTAGAAAGGATAATATTTTGGTTTTCAATAATAATGTACTTGTTTGATTGATTGTTCAGTTTACCTAATTTAATTAAATAGCCATAATAATTTTTTTTGAATTGAATTATTGTTTTTAATCCACCAATTAATTCCTGATCCAAAACTTGTTTGTTAGTCTTATATTGAATTTTATGATAATATTTTGTTGAACTCAGTTGAAATCGCGTGTAGGCAGAAACAGTTCTCTTTATATGCCGTGAAAATAGAATATGATAGGGAAGATTTAGTATTATTACCATTTGAGCAAAATTTAATACTTTTTCTCTTTGTTCAGCAAAATTTCCATCAATTATCCACTTTTCGAAATTGATTATATTTTCAGTTTTCTTCTGAACAATTTTTTTGGGTATTTTCCTCCAATTGGTTTCAAAAATTTCATCTGAATGATAAACTGGTAGGTTATAAAATTTTTCTAATTTTTTTGACAAAGTAGACTTACCAGAACTTGGTGGTCCCCAAATTGCTATCCTTTTGATTCTATTCATTAAAACCAATTAAATTAAAATTTCATTATTTGTTTATTTATTCATCAACAATTTAAGAAAAGAGTAATATTATAATGGCTGCTTCTATTTATTGGGCTCTCATTGGAAATTTTATAATATCATTGGCAAAATTCGCAGCCGGATTTTTAACAAATTCTGCTTCTATGATTTCTGAAGGTTATCATAGTTTATCTGACACTATTAATCAAGTACTCTTAGTTATTGGAATTAAAAGATCAGAACGTAAACCAGATAAAAGACATCCGTTTGGGTATTCCCAAGCTCAATTTTTTTGGGGTTTCATAGTTGCAATTATGATATTTGGCTTGGCTGGAGGACTCTCTTTTGTTCATGGCTTTGAAAAATTGTTTGAACCTCACCCCTCAGTAGTAGGACAAGATTATCTAATTGTTTATGTTATCCTTGTTATAAGTTTCATAATAGAAGGGTTTGTTCTAAATAAAGCTTATAAAGAAGTAAGAGCTCTTCAACAAAGAAAGGAATTTGCTTCGATGATGAAAACTCTGGAAAACATGGGAGATCCAGCACTATTAACTATTTTAATTGAAGATTCATTAGCGTTAATTGGTATTGTTATTGCATTTGTTGCTACATTATTAACTGATATAACACATGACGTATCCTTTGATGGATTAGGAAGCGTATTAATAGGACTGGTGTTAATGGTAGGAGGCTTAATATTAGCGAGAGAAAACAAAAGTTACTTAATTGGGCGTGCTATAAGAAGAAAGGATCAAGAGAAAATTGTTGCGATCATTAATGAATCTGAATATGTGAAGGAAGTTACAGATCTAAGATCAATGTTATTAGGTCCGGATGACATGATAATTTCACTAGAAGTTGATTTTGATGATAACTTAGATACTGAGGATATAGAAAAACTAATTGATGAATTGGAAAGCGCAATAATCAAGGTCTATCCAACTCTGTCGAAAAGAAAAATATTTATTGAACCTAATTAGAATTAATATCAAAATTTATTTATACAATTCATTTTTAAGGTATTATAATGGTTAAACGTCATGAGGCCTTACAACCTCTTTCCCGAGATCATTTCACTGAGCTGACATTAGCTCAAAGGTTGATGAAAGGATATCCAGAAAATTTGAAGAGTCACTGGCCTAAAAATGATCAAAAACGTGAACAAGCTAAACGAGCAATTGAGGTTTTTAACCTTGAGCTCAAATATCATTTACAGGCAGAGGAAGAATATCTTTATGTTATAGCTAAAGAACTGATATCTCCTAAGTCTTTGAAATTATTAAATAAAATCCTTGAAGATCATATTTACGTCAAAAAAGCATTTAAAGATCTTAAACATGGATCAGATGAAGAATTAGCTAACAAAATGAAAAAATTGGGAGAAAAGCTAGAGAAACATATAAGGGTAGAAGAAAGAGAATTATTTCCCTTGTTAGAAAGAATGATTTCTGAAGAAGAACTTCAAAAAATCGGAAAAAGGTTAGCAGAAAGAGAAACTTACGATTGTAGTTTACTTTTATGAAATAGTTTTAAAATTCTTTTCTTTTATAATTAAACCTAGGAAAACAAGAGCGATGATTATCATGGAAATACCAGCTATTAGAAACATATCGGAAAATGAAAAAGATAGTATGTTTAGGAATAACTGGCTAATAAAAGTTGATAAAAATTGTCCCAGAAATAAAGACATGGTAAATCCACTTAATACTCTTCCTCTTATTGATGAATGAGTCTTTAATGTCAACCAAACTGTAACATTCGGAACGAATAATCCTAAACCAATACCTGCAGTAAACAACCCTATAACTATAAATTCTACACTCGGGAAAAAAGCAATTAGGATGTAACCTAAACCAAAAAAGAAATGGGATATGAAAAAAATAGATTTGAAAGAAATTTTTTCTTTTATCGATTTATAAAGGATAGAAAACACACCACCAGATACAGTCATAGAAGCAAGAACAATTCCTACTAGATTTGGGTTTAAGGATAATGATCCGGCCAAGAAAAATGGTAATTCTGTAATACTGAAAAAAAAGAATATTTGTAAGACCAATACTAATGAATAAATAGTTATAATAAATTTATAAGGGACACTTCTATCAGATCCAGAAATATTCTTTTGTCCTTTCGAAATATTTCTTTTTTCAACCGATTCGGGTTCATAAAGATAAATTAAAATACCGGGGATAAGAAAAAGAGCACTAAAATATATTAGAAATGTAAATTGCCAATTTATAGTTGCTAAAAACCCTCCTGTTATTAAAAATAAAATCCCCCCAAAAGCCATAAATCCTGCTTGATATCCCAATATTTTATTTCTTTGACTTTCTTGATAGTAATCAGCAATTAACGTTGTACTAGTTATCATTATACCTGCTACAGCAATACCGAGAAAAATTCTACTAATGAGAATTAAATTCAATGAATTCAAAAAAAATCCCGATCCTCCAGCAAACCCATACAACACTGTTGTTATAGTCAGAAGCTTTTTCCTTCCCCATTTATCAACAATTACACCCATAATAGGTGCTCCAAGAGCTATAAATAATGCAGGTAAAGTAATTATTAAACGAACTAAAACTTCAACATTGGGTGTATTGATGAAAACTTGTTCTATTTCTGGAATTGCAGGAGATAACGTAGCTCCTGCCATTACTGTCAATGTACTTACCAGTAATAAAACTATTATAGTAATTGGATTTTCTAATTTTTGCTGTTGAGTTTTGTGTTGCAATTCGAGAGACCTCATGTATAAGTTGTTGAAAAGAGATTTTTTTTTAAAAAAAAGGTTTCCTACAAAAAAAAAATAATGATAAGGAAAAGATAAATAATCAATATTTCTACTTTCTATGAAAGTTTTGAAACATGTAAATCAAACAATTTCATGAAATGGTCTTCAAAGAATTCAGCTGGATGTTCATCTTTTTTTACATCATCGTATTTAAGAACGGTAAATGTTTTATTCCAAGAAACATTTTCGGGTAAGTCTTCTTCAACCTTAACATATTCTTTCTTTGGTCCATCCCATGCGTAAAAATAAGCATATGGATTTTTATAACTTTCATCTAAGGTTGGTGCAAATCCAAAGCACATATGAGAATCTTGCTCTGTTCGTTTTTCTGGGGATGTAAAAAATACAAAAGCAAAGTCAAAGTGATGAGTCCACATAACAACGGGTGACATTGCCCCAAATAGCTTAGATCTAAATCTTGCTAATGCAGAGTAGAAATACCATAGGATATCAGCAGCCCTATTTGAATCATCAGATGAGAATTCGAAAGATTCAGTCCCCTTCAATTCGTCACTATCTAATATTATATCCTTTCCCAAATCCTTGAATTTCGATTTAATTTCGCTGGTCAAGGAACTTATATTCTTTCCTTTAATATCTATAGAAAAAACCTTTTCTTTTGAATAATTTTCTAGGTAAATTTCACCTGAACGAAAATTAAAAAATAAACGTCCTAAATCACCTAAATTATCGGTATAGACACCATTTTTGTTGATTGATATACCGTGTTCAAGTTGCATTGACTTTGATTCAATAAATTTAACTTGAATATGTTTTATTAGATGACTTGCAGAGCGTAAAGCTACTCTTGTTTTAGACCAGTTTGTTATATCTGGTAGTTTATTGCTGCTCATTATTAATTCACTCATTTTCATAACCTCAATATTAATTTAAAAAATAAATCTTGTATTATTTGTGAAGAATTTTATAATTCAAAAAATTAAAGTCATTTTTGGACTTTAACACCTCTCCAAAATGCGATATGATTTTTAATTTTCTTAGCTGCTTGACTGGGATCAGAATAATACCACGCAGCATCAACATTGTCTTTTCCATCTACAGAAATAGTGTAATATGATGCTGTACCTTTCCAAGGACATCTTGTATTCTTATTGCTCTTTTTAAAGTATTTCTTATCAATGCTGTTCTCAGGAAAATAAACGTTCCCTTCGACAGTCTCAAAAGAGTCACTCTCGGCGATGATTTTACCGTTCCAAATTGCTTTAGCCATTAATGTAACATCCATTTGTAATTGAATATTGTTATTCTAATATTACTCTAGAAATTAATGCTATAAATTCAGGGTAATCAAGGAGTGATTACTGACAAAGATTGTAAAAAAAGGAATATTAAATATAAATACAATAATAAATGAAGAATTTTACTCAGAAACCTAAAAAATAAATGTAAAATTTAAAATAAAATTTCCAAATTTTTCTTTAAATTTTGTTTTGTGTAAGGTATAATAACTAAATTCTTTGACGGCCAATTATATCAAAGAATTGTTGGAAAAAATACTAATCCTGATTTTTTGAATCTTTCACAAGTTTTTAGTATATTTATTAAATATCTCCTTTAATTCTTATTTAAAAGAATAGAAACAAAAACTAAATGATTAGGTGAAAACAAAATGGGAAAAAGAAAAGGTAAAAAAACCTCAACAAGTTCTCAAAAGAGCACTTCAAAAGCTAAGAAATCAGAAGCGAAAAAGTCAACAAAAAAAGAAATTTCCCCTAAAATAGAATCTTTTAAGAAAAGACACGTTACTCAACCAATATGGGTTGTTATGGGAGTTACTGATATGGAAAGAGCAATAAAGTGGTATAGTGAAGTAATGGAATTCGAAAAAGGTAATTATATACCAGAAGCAGGTTGGTGTGATTTTAAATTACCAGTTAAAGATGCTATGCTTGGTTTAAATGTTTTACAAGAAGGAGAAGTTACTCAAGGATCGGTAAGTTTTAATTTGCCTGTTGATGATTTAGAAAAAGCTTCGGAAACCTTGAAAGCTAAAGGTGTTGAAGTCACAGATATTATCGATATCCCAAACATGATTTCAATGGCTAACTGTACCGATTCAGAAGGTAATCCGATAACACTTCTGGCAGAACCAAGAATAAAACAATAATTTTTGAAGATACCAAATTTTTTTCTATTTTTTAAAAAGATTATTTTTATATAGCAAATTCAGATTCAAGATTTAGATCTGTTAGTTATGATTAATAAGTAGGTACGCCTAACTTTTTGTCATAAATTGTGATCTAATGATTCTCATTAATTTTCTAAAACAGTAAAAAGGGGATCAAAATCTAAAAAGAAAAAAAGTTTGACTATTTTATTGTTTTCTTGAAAAAATAATTTGATCAGATAATTTTGGGGGATGGTTAAGTCTAATTGAAGGATATCGATCCAATTTTCTTCCTAATTCTGATACAAAATCATGTTTTGATTTTTGATATTCTTCAGTTCCACGCTCTCTAATTGTAAGCTCATTCGAGTCTAATTCCTTATCACCTATAACTAATAACATGGGAATCCAAAGTAACTCTGCTGCTCGAATACGTTTAGCAACACGTTCACCTAATCGATTATCAATTTCCACACGAACATTAATTGATTCAAGACTTTTTCTTAATTGTTGGCAATATCCGAGATGCTTTTCTCCAATGGGAATCAATCTTGTATGAACAGGTGAAACCCAAAATGGAAGAATAGGTATTTCTTTTTTGTTAATCTGAGCACTTGCTTTTTCTAACAAAGCATAAATATCTCTTTCGACTGATCCAGGAATGGAACAATGTAAAATATAGGGATATTGTTCCTTACCTGATTCATCCACATACCTAATCTCAAATCGTTCACCATTTTCAACATCTATTTGAACTGTTGATAATGCAGCTGCTTTTCCTTGTGTATCAACAAAATTAAATTCAAATTTTAATATAAAGTATGCGTACCTTTCTTCATAAATCTCTAATAAGCAATTCTTTTTGGATAATTTTACCATATCAAGAATCCAGTCTTTATGTTCATCAAAAAAGTTTTTCTGTACTCTAAAAGCTACTTCAATATCAAGCTCTAGTTCATTCATCATTTGAAGTGACATTTCATATTGTTCTCTAAAAGCTTTCTTTGACATAGGAATATCTGAACAAACGGTATGAATATCAGGCATTGTAAATCCTCTTAATCTTCTGAGCCCTGAAATTTCTCCACTTTGTTCTCGTCTAAATGACTTTGCCAACTCAAAGATTTTAACAGGAAGGTTTTTATAACTAATCGTAGACTGACTCAAGGTTAAAAATTGCCCAAAACATGCTGAAAATCTCATAAAATAATTTTTATGACCAGATTCAACAACATATTGCCTTGCTGGAAATCTGTTCAAATATTTCTTAAGTGCTGGATGTTCGAAATCATAAAATAGAGGACTTTCTATAATATGAGCTCCATAATCTATTAACATCTGTTTTGTATATTCTTCAATAGCATTTTTTATTACCAAACCCCTTGGTAAAATACGAAAGTTTCCTGGATCTGTTCCTTGTTCATAATCGACCAATTCAAGCTGTTTCATTAAAGCTATATGGGGGGGTGGTTCTAACGAAGTACGATCTTTATTTGTTTCATACTTGATAAATTTTTTGAATTGTTTCTCCTTTTTAGGAAATCTATAATCAGATGTTTTGATAAGATCTCCTTTTTGGGTGAGAATAAAGAATTCTGCGCTTGATTGTTCTTCTGCTTTAATAGCTGTTAAATCTTCTTTATCTGAATACTCGTCATCAGTTGGAACTTCTTTTTCAACAACACTATCAATTGTGATACGCTTTGATCTTTCTGCTAACGGATGACCTTTATTAGCTAGTGTAAAAGCTTTGTAATAACCAAAAGGAGAGCTGTAAACTGTGAATTCAGTTTTCTTTTCAAATCCCTTAAGCATTTTAGATAGTATATTTCTTGCTACTTGTGGTTTTCCAGGATTTTCTGTAATTAAGTGAACAAATGGATAAATCATAATATTTTTTTCTTTAATGTCATTTGCTGATTCAATGATTGCTAAAACAGCTTTTTTTGAAATTATTGCTGGTGAACCCTCATCAGATTGTTCTACTGAGACAAAAACTACTAATATCGAATCTTTGGTAGAAAAAAATTTTTCTGTGATGTCACTAATATCTTTCAATGCCTTATCTTTAGCTTCCCAAGAAAAATGATCTGAATGTATTAATAAAAGTTGCATAAGGTAAAATTCTCCATTTAATAAAATATCAAATACTAATTTGTTTAATAAATTACATTTAAGATTTAATTTATACTGCTATTAGTAAAATATAAGTGATTCAATAAAAAATAATATTATGAAAAAGTACAATAAATTAGAAGAAAGCGTTTTTTGAAAGAATTATAAGAAAAATTTATAATAAAATTATAAATTTTCTTAATTAAATTGCCAGAAATACTTGAATTTTTTATTTTCATCACTACATTTATTATTATCACATATATTCTACTATCTTTAGTCGTATTTTTTGTATTAACTAATAACCCGATATTATGGCGGAAAGGAACATCAAATTTTCCTTTTCCCATTACTTTGAAGTACATTAATGATAATAAAACAGCTTATTGGATTCATAATCAGGAGAATTCCAAGGGATGGGTTATTTTATTACATTACTATGTTGGAAAATCAGAAAGTATGGCTGAACGAGGAAAATTTTATTTAGATAATGGTTATTCATTATTACTTGTTGACGGGCCAAGCCACGGTTTGACAAAATTTTCTTGGAGAGCTACTGCTGTTCATTACTCAACAACTGTACTAGAAATAATCGAAAAAGAAAAGATCGCTAATCCAATTTTACATGGTGTTTCTTTTGGGTCAACAGCCTGTCTATTCTTATCAAAAATGGTTATTTATAAAGCATTAATTTTAGAATCTAGTACCTATTCGATAAAAAACATATTCTGGAGTTTATTCCATTATATCCATATTCCTAAATGGTTATTCGGTTGGATTCCCTATGTGATTTTTTTTCGGTATAGAAATTTCGATTGGGAAAGAAATAATCCCTCAAATTTACTTAGGTTTGTTGATGCTCCTATTTTAATATTTCATACAAAAAAGGATAATATTTTTGATTATGAAAGACATGCGGAGATATTTAGAAAGATATTTTCATCGAATAATTATGATTATGGTAGATTTATTACAATTGAAGATACAACACATACAGAAATAAATAAAAGTCCAGTATGGGAAGAAACAATCAATACTCTATTATCAGAAATCTAAATTTTTGTTATTACTCATTCTATAAATGTTTCTCAAGAAATAAACAAATATGGTTACATATAGTACACCAAGATCTACATTGTTCTTTTCTTCAATTTCTTTATTATTAACCATGTCTATCTGGTTTTCTGCAAACGCAATAATAAGTCAACTAGAGACTCTTTGGAGTTTAACTCAAACAGATAAAGCAATATTAAGTTCTATCCTCATCATAGGATTCGTTACCGGTGGACTACTTTTTTCTATTTTAAATTTACCTGATGTCTTTAAAACAAAAAATTTTTATGTAATTAGTGCTCTTCTAGCAAGTTCTACCAATTTATTATCAGGTTTAGCTCCCAATTTCACCATTGTTATTCTAACTCGTTTTCTAACAGGTTTCTTTTTGGCTGGAGTATATCCTGTTGCAATGAAATTAACAATTTCTTGGTTCAGAGAAAACAGAGGTTTAGCAGTGGGAATATTATTAGGTGCACTTACAGTAGGATCAGGACTACCTTATATATTTAATTTAACAGGAATCCCTGACTGGAGAATATTAATTAGCCTTTCTTCGATACAAGGATTTATAGGAGCACTCATAGTATTCTTCTTTGTTGAAGAAGGACCTTTCATTGGGAAAAAAGTCGTATTCAAACTTTCAAATATAAAAGAAATTTTGAAAGAAAAACCTATAATATACGCAAATTTTGGTTATTTTGGTCATATGTGGGAATTATACGCCTTTTGGGTATGGATACCAGTTTTTTTACAAGAAGTATGGAAAAATTCAAATGGAACATCAGATGAAGTAGGAATGGTCTATTATTTCTCTATAGGTATGTTTCTTGTTTTCTTTAGCGGCTCTATAGCAAACGTACTAGGGGGAGGAATAGCTGATAAAATAGGAAGAACAAAATTTAATATTCTAGCACTTTCTATAAGTGGAACAAGCTCGATACTGATAGGATTATTTATAAATGATGTCGTTTTAGCATTAGTAATTGCTATTATATGGGGAATAGCAATTATTCCAGATTCACCACAGTATTCAACTATGATCAGTGAATTATCTGATCCATCATATTTAGGAACTGCATTGACAATACAGACAGCTTTAGGATTTGCATTAACAATTTTTTCAATTCAATTAGTTCCTATAATGGTTGAGTTAGTAGGGTGGACATATGCATTTATGTTTCTAGCAATAGGTCCAATTTTCGGAATTATATCAATGTTATTATTAAGAAAGGAACCAGATTCAGTTAAAATAGCTTTAGGAAATAAATAATTATTTTACTCTAAGAAAAAATAGAAAATTTTAATGAGTATTATATTAAAATCCTGAAGATTCCGATAGATTTTAAAAATGGAAGTATTAAAATAGAGAGAATATCCAAATAATTACCATTAATTAGTTTCTAATGAAATACTATTTTAAGAATCAAATTACGAGAAAATACTAATTTTCTTTTAATAAATTTTTAACAAATAATTTAGATTTGTACGAATCATAAATGAAGAAATTTGTTTAAATTTTAAGCAACATTAATATTTTTTATCTAGTGATCATTTTATGACAGAAAATGGGTTTTCAGTTACTCCTTGGGATGTCCAAGGAGATGTAAATTATGATAAACTAATTAAAGAATTTGGAACCGAACCAATAACAGATCCTCTTATTGAACGTATAAAAAAACATACGGGGGATTTGCATTTCATGTTGAGAAGGAAGACTTTCTTTACACATCGTGATATGAACTGGTTATTGGATGAATATGAAAAAGGAAATAAATTTTATCTATATACTGGTCGTGGTCCATCGGAACATGTTCATTTAGGTCATATTGTTCCTTGGTTTTTCACTAAATGGTTACAAGAGAAATTTGATGTAAAACTTATTTTTCAATTAACTGATGATGAGAAATTTTTATTTAAAGAGAAGCTAGAATTAAAGGATACCTATAACTACGCAATTGAAAATGCTTTAGATATTATTGCCTTAGGATTTGATAGTAAAAAAACGGAAATATTGATAGATACAGATAATGCTAAGACTTTATATAATGCTGCATTACCAATATCAAAAAAATTAACTTTTTCAACAGTTAAATCGAGTTTTGGATTCACCAATTCAAATAATCTAGGTCAAATTTTTTATACCTGTATTCAAGCTGTACCATCAATTCTAGAAAGTATCAGACAAGGAGAAAATGTTCCCTGTTTAATACCTCACGCAATTGATCAAGATCCTCATTTTAGACTCAGTAGAGATGTTTTACCTAAACTTGGTTTTTACAAGCCTGCAAGTATTCAATGTAAATTTTTTCCTGGTTTGCAGGGGGCCGGTGGCAAAATGAGTGCTTCAGAGGGGCAAACAATTTTTATTAATGATTCTGCTAAAAAAGTTAAATCAAAGATCAATAAGTATGCATTTTCTGGTGGAAAAGTTACTATTGAGGAACACCGTAAATTGGGTGGTAATCCGGATATTGATGTGAGTTTTCAATACTTGAACATCCTTTTTGAACCAGACGATAAAAAATTGAGTGAAATTTATGAACAGTATAAATCTGGGCATTTATTAAGTGGGGAACTTAAAGCCATACTTATAGATAAGATTAATACCTTTTTGAAAAGTCATAAAGAAAAACGAGAAAAAGCTAGAGATCAATTGGATAAATTCTTAATTAAAGATTAACGTATTGCGACAAATTTAGTCAAACTTAAGATTCGAATCGTGTATCAATTTTTGAAAATAACTATTATGAGAAAAAAAAGAAAAAGGTTAAATAATATAACTCAAGCAAAATAATCTATAACCAGTAATATACCACCAATCAGGAGTAAAAGCCCACCTGGGGATCCGCCAATTAAACCAATAACAATAAAAACTATACCCCAGAGAAGTATTCCATCTCTAGAAGCTTTCCTTTCCTTCCAAACCCAAATTACTACTAATCCTAAGACTAAAGCAATAATTCCTCTAATTAATACACCATTTTCGCCACCAATGTTTCCAGATAATAAATCGACATCGAATGCGTCTGATAAAATATCGTTAGCTTCAGCAACGAAGACTCCTACAATTCGTAGTATACCATATACAACCATGATTATTCCACCAATCAAGGCGAGAATAACCCCTAAATCACTTAAACCTGATTTTTTTGCCATAAATAAAAACATCCATCTGAATACTTTACTAATCAGTAGAAAAATATGTTAAAACCAGATTTCCTGATAAGTTAAAAATGTAAACTATCATAATTAGAAGAGGATTATATTTTATTTGAACATTTCATATTTGATGAAGTACTTAAAAAGAAAGGTATTACTCGCTCTTAACCATTAAATAGTAACACAATCCACCTAAAGGAGCTAAACAGCAACTCATCACTATACATAAGGGAAGATTAAATTGTTCCTAAGATTGATTTCCTATTGCAAGTTGTGCAGGTGATTTCTTTGCTTGTTCCGTTAAAGTCATTCCACAATGTAAACAAAACTGACTCTCAGAGATTTGTTTACCACAATTAGGGCAAATTTTTTGAGATATCCTTTCATAACATCCAAATCTATTTTTAATTAAGAAAAATTGAATCTATAACATTATATTTAGGAATAGAGGAATTTTTGATATAGAGGGGACTAATCCAGCTATTTTCTAATTTTCTTTAGAAAGGACTTAGGAGCAAATTTGTAAGCTAAAAGAAAAAAGTTGGTATCAAAAATAAAAATATTATACCACCTATAGGAGTTAAACATAAACACATTATCAGAAATATCCATAAATTAGACATTTCCTTTGTCTCATTTTTTATTGCACGTTGTGTAGGTGATTTCCTTGCAAGGTCTGTTAACGGCATTCCGCAATGCAGACAAAATTGGCTTTCAGATATTTCCTTACCACAATTTGGGCAAACTTTTTGAGTCATTCTTTCAATCTTCCATCTCTATCTTGAATTAAGAAAATTTGGAGAGAATTTTTTATAGCTCTGTTCTAATTCTTATATAAGTAGAAATCCTCATTGTTTTCGTCTTTAAACGCATCTACCGATTTAGGAAATCTTGTAAAGAAAATTTTATTATAATCTAGTGGTTTAAATTCGGGTTCAGGCCGACCTGTCTGTTCTGCTAACGCCATTAATGAATCCAAATCTTTAGCTTTAGCAGCTGCTTTAGTTCGATCAAGAATACCTTCTTGAATTTCAGATGTGCCTTCGTAGATTCTTAAAACCCGGAAGTCACGTAATAAACGCTCAACATTATATTCCTTGGCTAATCCATTACCACCAAAAATTTGTAAAGCATCATCGGTAATTATCCATCCAACTTCGGAATTGTACATTTTTGCTCTACTAACAGTGAAGGCTACAACTGCTGCGGAATATAATGGAAAAGAATCAAGCATTGCTTGACCATCAGCATCAACTTTCAAATAGTTTGGATTGACGGTAAGTTTCTGTTGACTCCTACTTAAAACATAAGAAGCTTCAAAACCTAACCGACGCATTCTCATTAATTCTTTTTCCATACCTGTTAATTTATTAGCAACACCTGGAAATGAAGCAATTGGTTTATTAAATTGATGTCTTTCTTCTCCATAGGCTTTTGCGAGTTCATATGCACGATCAGCTAAAGCAATAGATTGAAAAGCAACACCCATCCTCATTCCCATAAGTCTTTCAAGAATTCGTTGGTATCCTTTCCCGACTTGGCCAATAACATTTTCTTTCGGAACCCTAACATTAAATTCTAAAACCCCAGTTGATGAGGAATGAAGACCAATTTTTTCTTCAAGACGACTGCAGACAACACCCGGACCTCCATTACCATCTGCATTAGGCATACTGTTTTCAATGATGAAAGCATTCATTCCTTCATCTTTTCCGTCTACAATGTTACGTGCTAAGACCAACCCTAAATCAGCGTATCCTGCATTGCTGATCCATATTTTGGTACCTTTAACGACGTAATCATCACCATCAAGGGTTGAAGTTGCCTTTAAATTCTTTAAATTAGAACCAGCATCCGGTTCAGTAAACCCAACATATCCTGCTGCTCCTTCCTGTAACATAGGAAAATATTTTCCTGTTAACTCGGGAGTAGGATATAAGCCAATAGCTTCAATCAGAGTAGTGCTAAGTCCAATCGTTACTTGAAGGCTTAAGTCGTAAGAAGCTATTGTTTCCATAATAACTCCCGCCATAAGGGGTGGTAATCCTACTCCATCATATTCCTCAGGTAAAAAAGCTTCAAACAATCTTAAACCACTTTTATCACGGACTAATGCGTTATAAGCTTCTAGAACACCTTGTGGAAATTGAACTTTACCATTAACAAATTTAGCGCCTTCTTCATCCCATTTCTTAACATAAGGCGCAACTTTATCCTCCATAATACCATATACTTGGTCCAATATTGGATAATAAAGATCTTTGATATAGCTTTCATCAATATCCTTTAGTCTGGGTCCATATTCCATCAATAAATCTTTTTGATGTTGTTTCATTCCTGGATAAGTCATAAATAGTTTCTCCAATTAAAATAAGTAAGATTCACTTTCTGAATTTTAACTCAGTTAAGTTTTTAATCAACAATGTTGACATATTTTGTGTTTTCTTTAATGTTTTTGCTTATTGAAATAAAGAATTTCATGCATAATGTAGTAGAAATTTAAGGTTAATATATTATGACCAAGATAAAAATCGCGAATTCTTTAATTTTCCGAAAAATAGAATCAGATTCTGATATCGAAATACTCCAAACTCTTATTAACAAAATTTTTGAGAAGACTTTCTTCACTAGATATGGTTTATTCTTTAAACAGGATGAAATTACAGATAAACAATATCTGGTATTTGATGAAAAAGAGATTATAGGGATTTTCGTCTTTTCAACAGAATTAAGCCATAAAAGAGCTACTATTGATCTAATAGGAGTACTTCCAAGTTCTCAAAATAAAAAATATGGATCTAAAATTCTGGATTACGGATTAAAGCTAATAAAACAATATAATCCTTCAATAACTGAAGTTTTAACTGAAGTGATAGCAGATGATATTCAATTATCAAATTTTTATATAATAAATGGTTTTATTATTGATAGAATAGAGTTTTATGGTTATAATAAACAAGGAAAGAACATTCTAACTGGAAAACCAATGGATTTAAATAATATTTTAATGAATAATGATATTTCCCACCTAATGGTTTGGAATTTCTTGAAAATAAGAGTTTGATAGAAAACTTGGATTATTAAATATAGATAACCAAATTTTCTAAAGGATTTATACCAATTAACTTCTCTAAATTTATGAAATTCATGTAAGCTAGTAGTTAAAAATGAATAAAATCTCTGATACTAAAGTAGTTGAGGTAGAAAAGAACCATGAATTCCCCAATTATCACTCTCACCCCAAATGACCTAAAAAATTCTCCAAATATTGTAGAATCCTGTTATTATTGGATATCGTTACTGGGGTTGGATTCAGTTATCTTCAAGGACGCAAGGGATGGATCAATTATCATTTTAGTGCCTTACATTGATTTTCCTGATATTTTTATTGAATTTGATATTTTTGGAAGAGAAATGATATTTTATACTAATACTTTAACGCAAGTTACCCCTGATGACGATATTAACCCATTTAATGATTTTTTAATTGATACACTCAATGAACAATCAAAATATCCACAAATTAGATTGTCTATTGATAAACAAGAAAAATTAACTACAAAAATCTACATGCGATTTCGTACTTCATTCCTTAACATGGAATATGTCACTCAATTACTTCGTGAAGCTGAGAGTTTTTTAAAAGACATTCAAAATTTTTTAGAGAAGTATAAATTACCTGAAGTCTGGAGAATAACCGAGGGGGAACAAAAAATCCCTCCAAGATCACAATTAAGACACGATTATTTTTAAGAAAACAAATAAATCTTCCTACATCAGTTTTTATAGAAATTCAATAAATTAAAAATTATTTAAGGGAAAGAGTTTTAAAAATCCATATTACTCACCTCATGGTTATTTCAAACTTAAAAGTAATGTTACTAACTCCAGATATAATTTCAATAATATTAGAGATTTGAGAAGAATGTTTATTAAGTTTTTTTGATTCTCATCAAGTAACAACAGTATTGATAGATGCTGGTGTTCTTATAGGTACATATGAGAGTTTTTTGGAAATTGAGGGTTTGACAATGATTTTTCCAAGTGGTTAATTAATCTTAAAACCAATCAACAATTCTTTAAAAAAAATTAACTTAATACTGCCATTTAAATTCCGACTTTGTTTAAGAAACAAATTTTGCGTAGAAAATAAATAAATGATATAAGCATTTGAAGAATATATAGAAATTTTCAATTTAAATTTTTTAATATCTAATTGAAAAAATATTTATTTAATAACTTTAATTTCAATTATATTTTTAATAGGAATAAGAAAGATATGATGCCCGGAACTTCTCCTGCAAAATCAAAATCATTAGAGAATAACCAATTGAGTCCTGTTATTGAAAAAATTGTTGATAAGCTATCAGGAGTGAGTAACTATTTCTCAAATCAATCGGAATTGTTTTCAAGAATTATTGGTACATTAGAACGTTTACCCACTGAAGTGGATTTGCCAATGTCTATTGTCAGTTCTTTAGATTCCATTTTTAAAGAATTGAAAAGAACTCAAAAATCTAGTTTGACAGCTCGAAACAATATTACAGAAATAACCCAATTGATATTTGATTCATCATCCGAATTAGAAAATAATATTAAAAGTAATAGTCCTTCTCCTCTTGATCCGGTTGATTCTGACACAATTAATTCTCTTATCTTAGTAAATCATCATAAATTGAAGGAATTAGGAAAAATCGTTAAACCTCTACTCCAATCCGATGATCGTCTTCAAAAAAAGCATGACCTTCTTCATGAAAGATTTAATACTGTTCAAAGTACAATAAAAGATATGCAAGCAAAAATGAATAAATTTGAAAATAATGATTACATCATTCAACAACTAAAAGATCATTTTCAGAAACAAAAAGAAGAAATCACAATAATGTTTGAATCTTCTAAAGGTTCAGAAGCCAGAATAGGTGCTGATACTGGGAACCAGTTCAATAAATATGACAATGATGTTGCACAAATTGAACAAGTTATTAGATATTTACAAAATTTTCCAAGAGATAAGCTTGAAATAATGGATAAATTAAAGGAATTACGTGATAGTCTTAACACTGGAGAATATGTAGGCATTCACCATCGTGCAACGTCATCAACACTTTTTCGTGAATTATTAGCTGATTACAAAAGCGTTGAAGGAAATGTTTCACAAAAAACGAATCAAGAAGTTATTGATAAATTTCAAATCTTAATTAAAAAAATTAAGGCAGAATAACATAATTTTCTTTTTTTTTATAATCTTTTTAAGAAATATTTTCTCTAGGAATTGGGAAAGAAACAACTTTTTTATTAAAATTATTGTTTAATATATCGTTTTGGAATAACAATCGATATTTTTGATCAGGATCGAAAAACTAAAGAAATTTTAACCCATTTGATAACTGCATTTTGCTTTCCTTTCACATTCTTTACATCGATTTTCCCATTGTGTGTTTTTTATTTCTTGCCCAAAATTAACTGCAAATGAAACTGATTTTATAGGCTTCATCATAAATGAATCAGTTAAGTGAACATTAATCTCATTACCCGGTAAATTATCGAAAATTAGTTTTTGATCTTTTATTTCCCATGAACAATATCCAGGACTATATCGCGTTGAGAATTCAAATTTTAATTGTTTAGCTTTTCGATTGATAATCTCATTTATATAATCAGCAACTTTTTCTACCGCAACAGATCCAATCGCATCCAAAATTACAGCTTTAACTAAGTCTCCTTCATCAATTAATTTATTTACTTTATTTGGAAGATTTTCTCCGATAGTGCAGATAGCTAAACCAATTTTTTCTGCTTCATCAAAACATTCTCTTGATTCTAAGTTTTTTTGATCAAAAATCTTGTAAATTGCTTTCGGAATAATTAAATCCGTTGATTCTGTCTTCATGTTTTCAATTATTTCAACATATTCAGTATCTAAAGATTTGGGGTTCTTTTTCTTTCCTAACAACCGGATTATTTCTTTATTTTCAAGCTGAAGATCAGAAAATTGTTCAACAATCATAAGCATTTCTTCTACATTATTTGTTAAAGATGAACTTTAGAAATTTTCTCTAATTCTTTAGATAATGACTCATCTATAGGGGAAATTGGTTCTTTATTTAATAACTTTGGTATCATCTCTTTTGATCTTTGACGAGCTGAGGTTGAGCCTTTTTCTTCCCACTCATTACGAGTCATCCGTGCAATAATCGGACTAACAATAAACTGTTCTTTTCTGAAAAGGTTCATTGTAGTTGGATGTGAAAGCAATTCGTTTTTATCATAGAAGCTGGAAAGTATTTCGGAAGCAAAGGGTGAACCATGATCTTCTATACCTTTAATAAAATGTTTGACCATTCCCACTATTTCATTATCTATTAGTAATTTTTCAATTGATTGACAAGATTCAAAATCTTGCATTCCAACTCCTGAAATCATATTTATTCCTGTTAGTCCTGCTAGTAATGCTCCCATATTAGTTTCTAATCCTGCTTGAGCGTCAGGAATTTTTGAATCAGATAAACCCATATAGGCGTGCGTTGGTAATTCTAGAAATTTTCCCATCTCTGCATCACCAACATTGATCGTCATAGTTCCTACTGCACCCATGGGAGTGGTTCCATAACGCATATCCATCACTGAAGGACTACCTCCCCAGATAACAGGAGAACCTTTAGTTGCTAATTGAGAAATCACAATTCCTGCCAAACTTTCAGCACAATGTTGTGTGATACAACCTATTAAGGTAATTGGACCAGTTGAGCCTGCCATCGGCATGGAAATAAACTCAGAGGGAATTCCAGAACGGGCTGCATCTATCAAAGATTGAGTAGTTAAATCGCTCCAGTTTAAAGGTGGACTAGGGCAAGCATCAAATATTGCTAATGGTTTATTTGCTAAATCTTTTTCTGATTTACGACATGCTAAAAGTAGTTCCTTCATAATTGCGAAACTTTCTTTTTTAAAAGTTCCAGTAACAACGGGTTTATGTCCATAGGATAAAGCAGTGTAAAGCCGATGCCAATCTTGAGCTTCTTTGGGAACATCAGAGTAAACAACTGCTGTGCTCTGAGCATCAATATTTTTGCATTGATCAACAATTTTCGTGAATCTAATAAAATCTTTATGTACAGGCTCTCTTATTTTTCCTGTATTTTCATCCAAGATAAAGATTGCGGCTGATCCTGGATCGTAATGGATATTATCATCCTTTAGTGTTAAGGTTTTAGTCCCCTCACGATCATAAAGTGATATTTCATTTGGAATAGATTTTAAACATCTGTCTACTAGATCTGGGGGAATAAAATATCTTTTTTCCTTATTTTCCACTCCCTGAGCTTTAAGTAATTCTTCTGCTTCTTCGTTTTCGATAAAAATGCCGATTTTTAATAAAATTTGTTTTGCTTCTTCAAATATGTCTTTTTTGTGTTGTTCGTCAAGAATTTGAATCTTTGGTCGTAAGATACCCATAGGCAACAATTCTTAAAGATGTAGATTAATTTTTTTCAGTAAATAAATTATCATAAAAAATATCCTGAGAAAAATAATCTAAAATGGTGATAAGGATCCTAATCATCAATGAAAATCATTAATTGTTCTATATTTTCTTTTGAACAAAAACAAATATTAGGTTTGAAAAAATGATTATTCTATATCTCATTATTTATGGATGATAAATATCCAGGTAAAAATTGGTGTTAGGTCATTGATTAAAGCGATTGAGAGTTTTCTATCAGAACAAGTAGAGGCAGAGTTTGAGGGCAAGACCTATTCCGGACTTTTTCCATTAGTTATGGTTGGATTTAGCCTCTTGCTTGGATTTTACTTACTTGCTCATCAGATGGGGTCAACTGGTTTTTTCACTACAGCTTTCAACACTCTAGAAATGCTCCTACTTTATGGATCTCTTATTTTTTGGATTGTTACAAACATCTTACAGTTGTTATTGGGTCGCAGAAACCTTTTAACTCTTTTTGAACTTTTTGGAGGACTGATCTTCATTTTCAGCATTGTTTGGCTCTTTGTGACTTTTCCTTTTGACTTCACCTATTTTGCAGATGTAGCACCGGATTTTCTCAGATTTTTGGTGCAGTGGATTGATAACAACATCGCTCGAGTGCTGATGGTACTGTTAATTGTCCTTTCTCTGATTATGGAAGTTTGGTCAGCGACATTGCACGTGTTTTATCGCAAGGCACTGGTGAAAAAATTGATTGCCTGAACTCTTCAGAAATGATGTGGAATTTGGGGAATGATTCAATTTCTAAAAGAGCCTACACAAAAATCACAATGTATCTATTTTTGAACGCAAAAGTTCTACGTGCTTTGCTGTCGTTCCACAGCATCCTCCTACTATTTTAACTCCATTATCAATCATTTTAGAAATGTCTGAAACAAAATCCCCTGGTTTTTGGTCGTAGAGAGTTTGACCAGTTGAATATTCAAGTCTTGGTGATCCTGCGTTGGGTTTTACTAATACTGGTTTATTTGTTAACGACGTTAATTCCGCTGAAAGTTCAACCATTTCATCTGAACCAATCGTACAATTAGTCCCTATAACATCAACTTTTTGATCTTCAAGAATTCCAACACAAGATGAGGGAGAATCCCCCATGATTGTAAAAAATCCTTTTTTTGTTTTTCGATAAGTCATAGAGGCCATAATTGGTTTCTGAGATATTTCTTTGATCGCTTTTATAGCTGCTTCCATTTCTTGAATATCTGATATTGTTTCTACATGCCAAACATCGATTCCTGATTCCAACACTTTGACTTGGTCTAAAAAACTTTCTTTCCATTGTTCAGGATTGATTTTTCCTACAGGTGGCCGAAACTCACCAGATGGACCAATATCACCAACAATCAATTTGTTTTCGGGACAAACTTTTTTGATGTTTTCTAAGGCTTTGATATTAATTTGTTCTAGTTGATCTGCTATATTATTTTTAGTTAAACAAAGAGTATTAGAACTGAAAGTACAAGTCTGGACCAAGTCTGAATGGTTATAATAATTAGCTAGGATATTTTGGACATGTTCAGGATTTTTAATATTCAAAAGATCCGGAACTTTTCCTGGATTTAATCCTTGTTTGAAGATTTCAGTTCCCATTGCTCCATCAAAAAGAACTACTTTGTTTGATTCGAGCAATTTTTTAAAATGCAATAAAATCACTTAAATCTCTATTTCAATAAATTTTTTGCAACTTTAGCAGCTTCTACTGCATTGTCAGCAAATCCATCTGCTTTACAATCTTCAAGAGCCCATTTAGCTGTTACTGGAGCTCCTCCTAACATTATCTTGATCTTTTTCCTTAGATTTTTTTCTTCCAACAAATCTAGGACCTTTTTTTGATTTACCATAGTGGTTGTAAGCAAAGTTGAAACACCAATTAAGGTAGCATTCTGTTTTATAGCTTCATCAACTATTTTTTCAGCCTTCACATCGACTCCAAGATCAATTACCTCAAATCCATTTGCTCGTAGAATTGTTCCTACAATCGTTTTTCCAATCGAATGAATATCTCCTTCAATCGTTGCCATTATTACTGTTCCACGTGTCTTGCGTGTATGACCACTTTCTCTAAGTTTAGGAGTGAGGATATCAATCGCTTCTTGCATTATCTGGGCTCCGCGCATTAACTCAGGAAGAAAAAACTCGCCCTCATCCCATAAATCCCCAACTTTTTTTATTCCTTCACCAAATCCTTTTTCTACTACTTCAAGAAGATTAAGATCTTCATCAATAGCCTGTTGAGCTAATTCAGTAGCTTTAACATTATCCAGATTCACAATTGACTCTGCTGCATCTTTAAAGAATTTCCCTAGATCTTGCATAGTAAATTGATTATAAATAATATGATAAATACTTTTCTACTGAATAGGATTATAAGAATTAGTTCTAATCTTAAATGGTTTAAAGCAGAAAATATTGATCTAATTTTTAAATTAAAAGAGCATAATATATTCCTTTATTAAAAAAATCTGCTTAAAATGTTTTTTATCACTAAAAGGAATATTATTGTTACTTCTTTCAAAACATAAATTAGTAAATTTATTAATTATGTTTGGTTTGTAATAAGTATCCGACAATATTACAAATTTTATTTTCAATCAACTCTCTGACCATATTACTTCTGAAATCTATCTGCAGATAAAACTTTTAGGTCATACAAAAGTAATATAATTTCTTACAAAGACAATAACAAAATCTTGAAATCTTAAATCATTTTAAAAAAGAAACAGAAAATTTCTTTTCAGGAAATCAACGTAATACTTAGGAAATTTCTTTGCAACTGAAAAATCGAGGTAACAAAATTGCAAGTAAAAGCTGGGTACACACACAATGAATCTAGCCAAATCAACCTTGTAGGTGGAAAAGGTAGGTAAAGATTGGAAAGACTTAGGGATCAGATTTGCTCATTAAGAATATAAATGTTCTTGAATTTCCCTCTAAAGATTAATTTTATGTTGATTCTTCTGTCAGTGTAAGTAGAAAAGACAAATTCGTTAAAAGAATTGATATAATTCTTGAAGAAGATCAAAAGAGTTCCCTTCCTCAGTTTTTTAATAAACTCTGATCAAAAAGCTTAAATTTTCCATTTTTTATAATCGTGAGATAGATTCTTAATTTTTGTTAAAATCCATTTTTAACAAACATTTATTCGTGATCATTTGAAAGAAATTTTTGAACAACAAATCAGGGGATTTAATTATCTTTTTTTCGATACTAAAGAGGGAATTAAGAAATTTTCATTTTTCAAAAGTAGTCTATTTATGGTTTATCTATCAACAATGGTTTTAGCTTTTTTACAGTTTTCTACACATCAGGAGTCATTTTCATTAGATTGCACAACTAGTGAAATCGATTTTGAAACATCATGTAAAATAATTCCAGGTTTTTTTGGACAATTATTTCATTTTTTAGCTTTTATTTTAGTTATTACTGCTGTTCTGCTTGTCCTTATTGATAAAGTAAAAAAACATAGTTTTAGCATCGTTTCCTTCATCACTTGGATCATAATAACTAGTACGTTATTTGGAATACTCATCGCTTATTTCCATAATCCTGTTCAATTTTTTGATAGTTTTTCTGGCATATCTAATGCTTTGGTTATTATATGGCTCTTAATGATAGAACCAGTACTTTTTTTCAAGAGTTTAATAATAATATTAGAAATCGTTTCCGAGGATTACGAATTCAAGGGGTTTGGGAAAAAAACTCAAAGATTCTTAATTGTGGATTTTCTAATTTTATTCGTAATAGTTATTTTCATATTTTGGTTGTTAATGACTTTCAAAAATACTAGTGATTATACTTTATTACCGGGGATTGAAGTAAATTATGATAATACGGGTCTTTTACTAGGTGGAGCAATAGTTTTAGTTTTTTCATGCTTTTTTTCAATTTTGTACTTTTTTGTTAAAGAAAGGAAAAAGGGTTCCTCAGAGAAGATCGAATATCAGAAAAGCATTATTCCTTGGGTAACATTTTATGCAATTATTTTTTTTATAATTCGAGGAATTCCGGGTGGATTTATATGGGATGACACTTTAAGATCAATAACAAACTTCATTGATATAATGTTGTTAATAATTATCTTACTAATTGGAATTAATGGAGTAATTAATCTTCCAGATAGCACCACTCCATCAGACAAAATTCGTTTTTCGAGACCTTTTACCTGGATGAGTGGTGTACCAAAATATTCAAAAATTTTATTTCTTTTCTTTCTTGGAGCCGAAATCTTCTACAGTCATTTAGAAAACGAAGCCATTTCAGTATTAACAGGATTTCCTAATTCTTTAGCGGATTTAAAAGCAGCTGCATTAACTACCTTCGTTATCATTGGATTTATTTCTGTATTTCTTAATTTTAAACCTAAAAAAATGCCTGAAGGACATATTGGACCTGTAAGATTTCTAAATTCCATACTCATTTCAATTTTGTACTTTTTTGTTAAAGAAAGGAAAAAGGGTTCCTCAGAGAAGATCGAATATCAGAAAAGCATTATTCCTTGGGTAACATTTTATGCAATTATTTTTTTTATAATTCGAGGAATTCCGGGTGGATTTATATGGGATGACACTTTAAGATCAATAACAAACTTCATTGATATAATGTTGTTAATAATTATCTTACTAATTGGAATTAATGGAGTAATTAATCTTCCAGATAGCACCACTCCATCAGACAAAATTCGTTTTTCGAGACCTTTTACCTGGATGAGTGGTGTACCAAAATATTCAAAAATTTTATTTCTTTTCTTTCTTGGAGCCGAAATCTTCTACAGTCATTTAGAAAACGAAGCCATTTCAGTATTAACAGGATTTCCTAATTCTTTAGCGGATTTAAAAGCAGCTGCATTAACTACCTTCGTTATCATTGGATTTATTTCTGTATTTCTTAATTTTAAACCTAAAAAAATGCCTGAAGGACATATTGGACCTGTAAGATTTCTAAATTCCATACTCATTTCAATTTTGTACTTTTTTGTTAAAGAAAGGAAAAA
>MDVS01000047.1 GCA_001940645.1 Candidatus Heimdallarchaeota archaeon LC_3 | reverse complement strand
TGAAGTTAGACGATTGCATTGAGAGGTCATTCAAATGAATAGTAAAATTTTATACGAAACTGAAAGCATTGGCTTACTTTCTTTTGGTGAGACTGTAGTTGAAGGAGAAGCAATAGTTACTGATTCACCAATTACATTGTTGGGTTTTGTTAATCATTTAGATGGAAAAGTTGTTGAAGAAAGCCACCCTCTAAACGGTCAATCAATAAAAGATAAAATTTTTGTTTTTCCAAAGGGTGTTGGATCTACTGTTGGTCCTTATGTTCTTCTAAATCTTCGCGAGCATAATAACACACCTTTAGCAATTATCAATCGGGAATCTGATCAAGGAACGGTTTCTGGATGCAGTGTTGCCCGCATTCCGCTAGCATACAAAGTAGATATTTCTAAAATAAAAAATGGCAATCATGTAAAAGTTAGTCTAAAGAATGGTAAAGCAAAAATTACAGTAACTGAAGATAAATAAAAAATGTATTTATCATACACATCAGAAAGTAATTTGTTGTTCTTTTTGCTTTAAAAAAAAAAAAATTTCCAGTTAATATCTTTCTTATAAAATAATATTTGTTAATAAATGGAAAGCGTTTATTCTGTAGCTAAGTAACATAAATAAGATCAAAAAAGATGTTCAAATCTGAACGCACATCCTATTTATATGGTGGCATTCACGTTTAATTCAAAATCTTCTCCTGTTCATATTTTAATAAAAATTTAGACAGGGTACTCTCGCATTGTTGAACAACAAAAATTTGAGGAGTAATATTATTGACAAAAGGCGATAAAAAAGGAAAAAATATACAGGATACTATTACTTTAGCCGATCGGTGGCTTTTATTTGATAAAATGGTTCGTGAAATCGGACTCGTGCAACAACACATCTCATCTTTTAACGATTTTTTTGATAATCAATTAAATAATGTTGTAGCTGAAATTGGTAAGATCACACCAGATATAGAGGGTTATTACGTTAAGCTATTAGGTATTGAAGTTGGACAACCATCTATTAGAGAGGCAGATGGTTCAGAAAGACCTATTTACCCTTCGGAAGCAAGAATACGTAATTTAATTTATTCTGTTCCCTTACAATTAGTCATGAAACCAATACTAGTCGAAGATGGACTTGAAAAAGAGGACAAAGTTGTAAAAGCATATATAGGTAGATTACCAGTTATGCTCAAAAGTAAAAAGTGTCCGTTAAGTAAAAAAACTGAAGAAGAATTAATTGAATTAGGGGAAGATCCACGTGATCCAGGTGGTTACTTTATTATTAATGGATCTGAAAGAGTAATTGTTACTCAGGAATACCTTGTGTCTAATAGAGTATTAATTGATCATGGTAGAAAAGGAGGGCCTATCAGTTCAAGTGCAAAAATTTTCTCAACCATTGCGGGGTTCAGATCATTAGTAACAGTCGAGAGACGAACTGATAGAAAATTAACGGTCAATTTCTTTTCTGTTCCACGACCTTTACCTTTTGGAGTTTTAATGAAAGCTTTAGGAGTTGATTCTGATGCAGATATTGCTAATCTCATATCTGATAGTGAAGATATTCTTTTAGCACTAACTCCCTCTCTCTTACAATCAAATGAAATTCTATCTCAAGAAGAAGCTCTTGATTTTATCGGTAAACGTGTTGCAGTAGGTCAAACACAGCAATATCGTGTTATCCGTGCTAAACATGTAATAGACCATTATTTACTTCCTCATATCGGTACAAAAGAGAGTGATCGACCTACAAAAGCAATTTTCTTGGCGGATATGGCATTACGTGTCATAGAACTTGAATTGAAAGAAAAACCACCTGATGATAAAGATCATTATGCAAATAAAAGGTTAAAATTAGCTGGTGAAATGCTAACCTCTCTATTCAGAGTTGCTTTCAAATCACTTTATCGTGATATCAAATATCAACTTGAAAAGAATGCAAAAAGAGGGAAAACTCCTAATCTTAAAGTAGCCATGAGAGCAGATGTTATTACAGAACGTGTAAGACACGCTCTTGCAACAGGAAATTGGGTAGGAGGAAAAGCGGGAGTTAGTCAACTCCTAGACAGAACAAATTATATGTCAACTTATTCTAACCTGCGAAGAGTTATTTCTCCGTTAATTCGTTCTCAAGCACACTTTGAGGCTCGTGATCTTCATTCAACTCATTGGGGGAAAATTTGCCCAAATGAAACGCCTGAAGGGCCTAATTGTGGTCTTGTAAAGAATTTAGCTTTACAGGCTTATATTAGTTCTGGATGCGATGAAGAAGAAATAATTAATTATATTTACAATCTACCCATAATCAAAGTTGAAAAAGAAATTGATCATAAAGGGATTAAAATCTTTGTTAATGGTAAATTTATTGCTACTACTAGAGAAAAAGGACTTCATGAGACTATAAGGGGAGCACGCAGAGCTGCTAAAATCAGCAACGAAATTAATGTTACATTTTATGCTGAAGATAATATCATATCAATTAACACTGATGGTGGACGTGTGCGTCGGCCTTTAATCATTTGTAGGGATTCGAAACCACTCGTTAAAAAGGAGCATGTCGAACGTGTTAAACGTGGTGAGCGCACTTTCTTGGAGTTTTTAGAAAAAGACGGTGTCATTGAATTTCTTGATGCTGAAGAAGAAGAAAACGCTTATATAGCAATTAATGTTGAAGATCTTACTCCTGAACATACTCATATGGAGATTACTGCATCATCCATTTTGGGTATTGCTACATCTGTTATTCCTTTTGCTGAACATAATCAGAGTCCACGTAATACTTATGAAGCTGGAATGATTAAACAAGCTTTAGGATTATACGCCAGTAATTTCAAATACCGAGCTGATCGTCGTGCTCATATACTCCAGAATCCACAAATTCCCTTAGTTGGTAATAAAGCAATGGAACTTATAGGGTTTAATTCCAGACCTGCTGGACAGAATTCAATTGTAGGTGTTATTTCTTTTCAAGGCTGGAATATTCAGGATGCTATTGTGTTTAACAGATCAAGTATTCAGAGAGGATTATTTAGAAGTCATTTCTTCCGTTCTTACAATGCTGAAGAGAAAAAATATATGGGTGGACAAGAAGACAAATTTGAGATTCCTACAAAAGGTGTTCGCGGTTACCGTGCAGCCGAAGTTTATCGACATCTTTCTGAATTCGATGGAATCATTGAACCAGAAATAGAAGTACGTGGGGGTGATGTTTTAGTCGGTAGGACTTCAAGACCTCGTTTCTTAGAAGAATATATTGAGCTGGAACGTCCTGAACCTCAACGTCGTGAGTCATCTCTGTCAATGCGCCATGGAGAAGAAGGAGTTGTTGATTCTGCGCTTATCACTGAAACAAATGAAGGAAACAAGCTTGTAAAGGTCAAAATCAGGGATCAACGGATCCCTGAGTTAGGAGATAAATTCGCATCTCGACACGGTCAAAAGGGTGTTATCGGTGCAATAATTGATTCTGAAGATCTTCCTTTTACTGAAGAAGGTATTATCCCCGATTTAATAATTAATCCACATGCTATTCCTAATCGGATGACTATTGGTCAGGTTCTTGAATGTATGGCTGCGTTAATTGCAGCTCAAGAAGGAAAACAATTTGATGCCACATTATTCGAATCGCCTAGCCCGGATGAGGTGAGTCAACGATTATTGGAGCTTGGATTTCATCCTTATGCTGAATCTGTTATGTATGATGGTATAACTGGAGAAAAAATGCCAAGTAGAATTTTTATTGGTCCAACATATTATCAGAAGTTACACCATCTGGTCGCAGATAAGATTCATGCTCGTGCCCGAGGTCCTGTTCAGATTTTAACCAGACAACCAACTGAGGGACGTGCTCGGGAGGGTGGATTACGATTCGGAGAAATGGAAAGAGATTGTATAATCGGTCATGGTGCCGCATTATTACTTAAAGAGCGGTTATTAGAAGAATCTGATAAAATTGAGATCTATATTTGTGAAACTTGTGGATTAATTGCTGACCACAATGTTAGAACTGGTCAAACAAGTTGTAAAGTTTGTCAATCATCAGATACAAGCATAAGTAAAATCGCTGTTTCGTATGCATTCAAACTACTTTTACAAGAATTACAATCCATGGTAATTAAACCAAGTTTGATTTTAGAAACAACAAGCTAAGAAAATATGTTTCTATTCAACAATCTTAAATTTCTTCTTTTGGGATTTTTCTCAAATATTTTTCTTTAGAATTCCCTAATAAACTGAATTGGTAAAAGTGTTTTTGAAAATTTGAAAAATTTTATCTACGTCACAACAAACGAATCTATTTGCTTGTAGTTCAAAATCGAATTTTAAAATAATTTCTTTTTTCTTAACCTTCACTCTTTATAATAGTTCTCTGTAGTATAGCGATGAATTAAAAAATCAAGATAAGGTTTAACAGAGCCACTTTCGATATCAATTCTTAATTCATTAACAACGAGAACTTTTAACTTATATTTGATACTATAAGAAGACAACCATGATATAATAAAGGCTAATTTAGTTAGAACTGGTTTTTTAACACCAGTCTGAAGACTATACCAAAATGGAAAGTCTGCAATAATAAGATAAGGAATAATTTTGGGAGAAGAGATGAAATATCTGTATTCTAAATTATCAATAATAGCAACACTTGTGTCTAAACTATCTGGTTGAAAAACGTATAGAGAATCTAAATGTTTTGTTTTCTCAAAGCTATAAGAAGAAAATCTATTTGGAAAATCAAACCAAAAAATTGTTTTATTTTCTAACAATTCTTGAGTATAAAGTTTAATGTCTCTGAGAAAACCTGAGTCTGGAGCACCGGCAAAATGAAAAATACCATAATTCTCCCAAGTAAAATAAGATTTCATACATCTACTTCATGTTTTTGAACAAGTAATACTAGGAATAGAGATTGTCTCAACTAATTATATCTGTAAGTAAATATAAATATTTAAAAATGAGAATAATTAAGATATTAGAGATAACATATAATATTTAATATCTAAAAATAATAAAAATGTAACAAATACTTTGGATGTGTAGATATCCCGACTTGTCTTGAATGTGGTGGAAAAGTTAAGTGGCATAACCCATTCTATGTTTGTGAATCATGTGGCGTAAGCTATAGGAAACATGAACTAGATAAAGCCCGTGAAAAAAGAGATGCGGAAATTTGGGACTCCAAATATGCAGAAGAGATTGACGAAAAAGAAAAAAGACGAAATGATTATAGAAAATGGATTGATAAAGGTTCTTAAGTCTTTTTTTAGAATTTAGTAAATTTGTAAATCAAAACAATCTCGGATCATCAGACGAGAGTAGATTAGGTTTACCAGCAACATATAGGAGAATCGATAGAAAAAAATTTCTATATGCGAAATCACAATTAGTCCATAAAAGATAAATCTTCTGAAAATACTCCAAAATAAGAGTGAATCAGGCTCCGTAGCCTAGCCAGGATAAGTAGATAAAAATTAATTACTCCTGAATGGGCGTCTGCCTTCTAAGCAGAATGTCGGGGGTTCAAATCCCTCCGGAGCCGTTAATTAAATTTAAATGGTTCCGTAGTCCAGTTTGGATAGGACAACAGCCTCCTAAGATAAAATTCAATTCTGAATATTACATTAGAGACAGCTGTAGGTCGGGGGTTCAAATTAACAATAAAAAATTGTATTGTTCTGAAATTCCCCTCGGAGCCGATCCTATTATAAAAATTAGGAACATTTGATTTTATAAATCCCAAAATATTATTTGTTATAATTTTTAATAACATCTTTGATTAATATTTAAGATCATTTTTCTTACTGTTAGAAGTAACAAAAACGTTTATTTTGAAATTTCATATAAGGATTAATTCAAAGGTTCTTAATAAAAAAAAATAATAAATAATCTTTTTTATTTTTCAATTAATTTGGTTTCCTTAATTTCAAGATAACCATGTAATCTTTTCTCATCAAATATTACTTCTTTTTCAACAATTTCTATTTTTTTCTTAAAAAAAGGAGCATCTAGTACAAGAGTTTCGTATTCTCCTCCTTCTCCCCCCAAACTAATACCAAACTTAGTATTCAGTTGTTCTAATTTATTTAGAAATTGTGGTGTTATTTCTGCTCCTACATCATTTTCTTTAAATCCTACTCCAGCAACTAAACTTAATATTATTTTAAAATCGTGGCTAATCATTTCTTGTAAAAGCATTTTTTGGTTCTTTCTCCATATAGGTGCATAACAGGGAATTCCGATATTCATAGCAACTGAATTAAACTTTGATCGTTGGTATTCAGACAATAATCCTCCTATTAATATAGCTTCAACCTTAATATCTTTTAATCCGTTTTCCAATATGGGTAATTCTTCTTTTTCGTCAATGACTTCGATAATTTTTATTGGAATTTGAACTGCTTGACTAAATGCTTCAATGTACGGTTTTTTCTGGTATTGAAATAGTGTTGACTCTTTTCCAGAGAGAACAGCTACTAAATATATAACATCATATTGGTGAAGGGCCAGCCACAATGTGAATGTTGAATCTTTTCCCCCCGAGACAAGAACTGCTACTTTCATTTTTTAATTCCATTTAATCTGCAATTTTTTTTGATTTAATCTTCTTTCGATGAGATCTTAATGCTCTTATAATATTAGGAGGTAGTTCCATTTCTTTATTGATGGTGTTGGACTTAATCTTTGTTCTTTTTATCACGAATTGCTCATTCTTTGAAACAATTTTTTGCCCTTTTGGTGATAATGTATCCTTTTGGACAGTAGTAGTTCTTATCCTTTCTAAATCTTGCCCAGTTATATCTTCAATAGGTTTTCCAATTTGAATAGCACGTGTTATCCTTCTTATCTCCTTAGTATTTTGTTCTAGAGCGGTTGCTATCTTTTCTATTCCTTCCAGTTTATATAAAACACTTTCTAACCAGCGTAGCAAATCTCCAGGATATACATATAATCCATATTCAATATCTATCTTTTTTGCTATTCTACCTGGAGATAATCCTAACAGACGGTATTCTATCAACTTATTGTTAACTTTTACTTTTCCACAATCACAATCGGGTTTATCTTTACACTTACAATTGAAAAACATTTGAAACCAAGAAATTAAAATTTGAAGGGCTTTTGGTTCCATTTTATCAGATTTTTCACCCATTTTATTTATTAAGTCGAGTATATTACTGTTAAAGAATCGTGTCCTTACTCTAGTTTGTAAGCTTCTCTCCAGAAGACCAACAATGGTCGAAGAAATGTGAATATTTTCTAAAGGATCTAGGAGTATCGCGATATCGATGTAATCTCTCTTATCTATCAGTTTTAAAACTAATTCCATCTCTTCTATTGTCAAAAATGACAAAGCGCCTGCTTTTCCTAATTTAGTGATAGAAATAATACTTCCTTTTTTAGTGACTAACTTAAATTTGAGTAAAAAGTTTAAAACATCATTAAATGTGCCTGTAGATCCTACTAACATATTAAAACTATCTTCTAAAACTTTTTCTTCTGTTATTTTTAGATAAGCCATTGTAGCAAGCAATTGAGTAGCAATGACTTTTTTTTCATATTCTGGAAGAACGTCTTGATTTTTTGACTTGATTAAAGCCATAGCCATATCAATTTCATTTATTTGGGTAACAGCGTTAGGAGGAAAAGGAGTAGCTAGTAAAACAACTTTTCCTTTGTCATGTTTGCCTAACCTTCCTGCACGTCCTTGCATCTGAAAAAAAATATTGGTTCTGTCTATTAATAATTCTTTCCCCATCTGTAGAGATTCAAAAATTACTGTTGATGCAGGAAAATCCACACCTGCACCTAATGCGTATGTAGCAACTACTGTATCCAAGTCCCCCGAATCAAATGCTTCTTCTACATTTTTTCTAATTCCATATGCTAACCCTGAATGGTAGTTTGCAGTGTGAATTCTTTGACTTAAAAGATAATCTCGAATTTCTTTGGTCTTTCTTCTAGAGTTTGTGAAGACCATTGTTTGACCTTTAAATCCAAAACTCGATTTCAATTGAAGTTCTTTTTCAACAATGTCAGCAATTTTTTCTTTTTTCATGTCTTCTGATGGAACCATCAATATATGTATTTCTAAAGGAATTGGACGGCCTTTATATCTAACTAGCTTCATTTGTAATTCTTTTGCTAAAAAGCTTGGATTTCCGATTGTTGCACTTAAACCTAATATCTGAAGGGGTGTTTTTTGTAATCTTAATCGTGTTATTAATCCATCGAGAATTGGCCCGCGATCTTCCACTTCACCTAATGTCTGTATTTCATCAATTATAACTAATCCAATATTTTTGAGGGACTGTCCAGAGCGTAGAATTAGGTCAATTCCTTCGTATGTGGCAATGAGAATATCTTTTTCGTCTAAATTTTTTGTTTCTGCTAGTATTTTTCTCTTTTTAAGAGCTAATAAACGTTCACTACCAACACGAAGACCAATTTTAAATTTCTCCTCTTTGAAAGCTTTCGAAAATGATTCATATTTAGTATTAGCTAAAGCTACTAACGGTACAAGATATAATACACGTTTCTTAAGTCCAATTATTGTTTTTAGTGCAGCAATTTCTCCGATTAATGTTTTTCCTGCAGATGTTTCTGCAACAATAAGAAGATCTTGATTACTGAGAAGCCCAGCATCTAAAGAGAGATATTGAGCAGGAAGTAATGATTCAATTCCTCTCCGCTTTATATTCTCCAAAATATAATTCTTTAGTTTTGGAAATAATTCTAAAGGCTTGTCAGGTAAAGATTCTCCAGTTAATTCAGATACTAATGTATCTTTCCCAAATTCTTGTTTTCCATCTAATATTGATAATATTTCCTTAATCTTATTAGTTTGTGATAAAAATCTGTTAATAAAAGCTTTTACAGTTGGAGTAACATTAATACCTTTAATGTGAAGTTCCTGAGTAATTTCAGCTAAAGAACATGATTTACATATGGATAAACCTTTTAATGACTCAAAAGATTTTTGAGTTTGCATTATTGTAATTCTGTTATTAATTTCACATAAAGGACAATTGTTAAATATCTTAATTTGAATATTCAGTTGAAAATCATTAAGAAAATTTCCAATTCCAGATCTAATCTTTTGAGGAACATTACCATTGATTAGAATATGTTTTGTACTTCTAAAAAATACCTTAACTTTATCTGGATTAATAGGAATAAGCTGTTGATTATTTCCATAGACTTGAAAAAATCTCACACGTAGCAAGTTTTTTCGCCAAACCCAAATTATTTCTCCAGTAGTCCGTGGATTTGTTCCAGTAATTTTGTTGATCGTGTAAGCCGAAAAAGAGGTTAAAGGATTCACTTGTTGATCTAGATTAATCGCAATATCCGGTATTCTAGTATTTTTTGATAGTATTATTGCATAATACTTGTTAAGTAAAAGATCCATGAATTCAAAGCTCATTTGTAAAGTTATTCAAGCTGTTTCTGTAATTATGGATATGACAAAGATAAAATAACTTTTTTTAGACGATATTACTAAAATTTCTTTAGAAAAATAAATAATACATTTTTCGTAATCGCTCGTTATACCTAATACGGAAAGTAGACTCCTTTTTTCAGATAGGAGATGAATATTTTTGATTCATGTACTAAACGAGTCAAAAAAACATAAAGGTTTCTGTGTTGACCAAAAAAAGTTCATTTTCAGCCGAAATTGACTAGATTGCTTCTCTTAATATTTATCGTGTGTATGAAACTTTGTTTCAATGAAAAAAAGAAAACAATAATCACTTAAACAAGCAAAGACAATATCTTATAATGCTATTGTTCTCCACTCAGCTGTTCTTAACAGAAAAACCAGCGATTTCTTAACTACCGGATGGGCAATAATATAGATGAATAGATTTGTCTATATTTGACTAAATAAAAAAGGAAGGTAAATTAAATTAAAAATTATAAACTACCAAATAATTAATAAACATGAATTAATTTTCATACTAAAGGAGAAAAATTATTTGTTAAATAAATAAATGCAAAATATCAAATAATACCAAAAAATATCATTAATTTATAGGTGAATTTAAATACCAATTTGTCAAATATGTGGTGGATACTATTTAAGACCCCCTTGTCCAACGTGTTCACTAAATATAACTGAAGAACCAGATACTGGAGTAAAGAGTACAAAAAAAGCAATTTCAATTTCTGAATTTAGCTTAGACCAGCAATTAAGAACCAGTATTAACAATGCTGATAAAGAACGACTGGAATTGGAAAGAAAACTCGTTGACGATAAAGAAGAATTCGAAAAAAAAATTATAGAATCAACTGCAAATATAGAGAATATTAGATCGAAAGTAAAAGAACTTGAAGTTGAACTAGAAAATAAGAATAACTATTTAAATGAATTGAAAACAGAATTACAGGAATTAGAAGCAGTTTCAGATAAAAATAACAAAAATCTAATACCCCTCCAAAATGAATGTCAACAACTTTCCTTAGATACGACTGAAAAAGAAGCTATTTTATCTACATTAAATAAAGAACTTGAAACTCTTACTGATTAAATGTTTTGTAAATTAGATTTATTGGGAGAAGTATACATGCCTATTTGTGAAATATGTGGATCTTATTATGCTAGAAAAGAATTGGGCTGTCCAAATTGTACATATAAAGAACAAGAAAAGCAGTTTCTTGATGATTTAGAGCAAAAACTAAAAGAAAGTAGACAATCTCTTTCAAAGGTTAAAGAGGATTATAATCAATCGGTGAATGTATTAAAACAACAATCTTTAGAAATTGAAAAACAATTACAGCATGAAAGCGATAATATAAACAATTTAATAAGTGATTTGGCTAACGTAGAAAGAGAACAAGATAAAACAAAGATTAATATAACTGATCTGAAGACAAGAATGCGTGATATTGATTCTGAAATAAAAACTCTTACTGATAAAAAAGTAATACTTTCTTCTAAATATACAGAATTCTCAGAGCAAATTTCTGATCTTAATAAGACCATTGAAGAAAAAAAATTAAAAAAATACCAAAAAAACAAAAATGAAATAGATGAAATTGAAAAAATCCTTAATTCAGAAAAAGATGAAAAAAGAAAATTGGAGGCTCAATCCAAAAAATTAATCCTAGAAAAAGAATCGTTAATAAACCAGATAGAATCTGATAATTATCTCAAAAATCAATTGAATTTGACACTTGAACAATATAAAAAAGCTTCAATTGAATCGACAGAATCAGAATCAGTTCTGAAAAATAAATCAGAAATTGAAACTGAGAGAGGAAAACGTGTTGAATCGATTAAGGAACATCAAAGGGATTTAGAATCTAAATTACAAGCATTAGATTCTTCAAAAGGAGATTTCAATCATAAACAAAAAAGAATCGATGACCTCAATCAAAAAATTAGCATCCTAGAGAAAGAAAAGCAAGAAAAGGAAAAAGAAATATCAGATGCCGCTGAAAAATTGAATGAACTTGCCCTTTCGGCACAATATTTGCAAGCAAAAATTGATGAAATGAATATAAAAGGGTTTTCTGATATAGATCAATCCATAACGATGACTGTTGATGAAACCAAAAAATCTTACGATGCATCAAAAAAATTAGTAAACGAAAAATTTGGAAAAATTGATTTACATCAAAAAACAGTAGAATCTCTGCAAAAAGAATTAGAAAATTTAGAATTAGCTGTCACTTCAGCAAATGATGAGAAAAAATTAGAACTGAATAATCAAATCCCGGTTCAAAAGCAAAAAATTATAGACTATATCGGTTTAATAAAAAATCTCCAAAGTGAAACATTGACTTTAGAAGCTGCTGTTGAGATCTCTAAAGAAAATTTTGATAAAGCCCAAGCTGAGTTAAATAACGCAATCAAATCATCTCAAAATCAAACAAATGAATTTCAAGAGTTAATAAATGAAGCTACTGAAGAGCTAAAACATGTTATTGAGGGAAGAGAAAGAAGAAAATTTGTTGTTGAAGAAAAAGAAGCTGAAATAAATTCAATCCAAGATAAAATTGAAGAATCAAAATTACTCTTAGTCCAATCAACAAACGAAGCTCATAGAGAAAAAAGCGTTGTTGTGTCAGTCGGAGAAGATGTCAGGGTGGCAAAAGGATCACTTGATTTAGTACTTGATAATTTACATCAGCTTGATCAAAAAATAAAATCAGATTCTGCCAATATCGAGCGTGTTCAATCATCAACAAGTAATATTCAGGAAAAATATTCTCAGACTTCCAAACAATTAGAAGACGCCAATAATAGATATAGTATTAATTCAAAAAAACTTTTGGAAGTTGAAGAAAATTTGAATGTTGTTAAATCACAAATTGAGGCTATGAGCAGCAATTCTGAAGAAGCAGAAGCTAGAAAAGAGAAATTAACGTAGAAAGAAATTTCATTCTGTTTTATTAGAACTCATCTTCGGGCCAATTTCCACCCTGTTTTATTAATTCTTGTAATTTCTTAATTTTGGATGTTCCACGGTCTGTTGCAATATCAATTAAACCTAAAAGCTCTTCTGTGGAGAATGTACCTATCAATCCTTTTTGTAGGGCAGTTATGTCACCATTCTGGTTAACACCAACTGTGAATCGTGCATTTTCAATCTTTTCTTCATCTAAAGTTGGATCCAAAACTATTTTTGAACCAATTTTTGAAAATGTTGAAGTCGTAGCCCAATTATTTATTGGAATTGGTAAAAATTCATCCGATTTTATCAGCTTTTTATCATCTTCAGGATCAGGAATCATTTTTGGAAATTTAGTTGTGGCTAATGCTGACATAGCTCCTATACAAGAGGCATCGATGAGATTACCGTCGTCACCTAATATGTAAATATCAATAAATATTATCCATACCTTTTCTCCTTCTATTACACAAAGTTTTTTTGTATCCAAAACTTTAGCTTCTCTTATTGCTCTATCAACAACTCTAGCTAACTCAATTGATTCTTTCGAAGGGGGACCTGACTCGAAATATGGTGAAGCTATTGGACTCATCTCAATATTAACAATTAATACCCCCTCATTGGGAGTATCACTAAATGGGGTCCCCAATTCAGCTTTAACTCCAGCATAAATAAGAGTCTTACCTAGTTTTACTTTCGCTGATCCTTCTGCTTTGTTTAACATACCTGTTTGAAGAAAAATATCACGTGATTGAAAAAATTCTCTTCCATCTAATCGTTTATCACGATTTAGTAACATTATTGTGTGTTTTGATTCTATAATACTTGGAATTAAATTATCTGTTTTCATTTCTATTCCTCCTTAATTATTCAATTCTCCTTCTGAATCCTCATTAAAATCATTATCTTCTTCAATGGGTTCCTCGATATTTGAATCTTCTTGTGTTTCCTCCTCCTCATTATTATCATATCCTTGGGAAGCTTGAACAGTTATATTTTTGTATTTTTGTAGGAGGGCTTCTCTTTGCATTTGATGCAGCTTTTCACAACCTTTCATTGCTAGGTCAAAAGCTTCTGCAATTTCATCTCTAGACATGTTTCCATCCATTTGGCACAAAGTTATTTCTTTATTTTGAGATAAAATGGCAATAGGTAAATCAGCTTCTCCTTCTTTATCTTCAACATCATACAAATCTAAAACAACTTTGCCACCTGCTTTCCCTGCTGCTACAGAAGCCACAAGTCCTCTTAATGGTATTCCTGCGTCAGCAATAGCTAAAGATGCAGCTGTAATCGATGCAGCTCTTGTTCCTCCGTCAGCATCAAGAACTTGTATATAAATATCTATTCCTGATCTGGGAAATCGTTCCGTAAAAACGGAAGGTTCAACAGCCTCCTGAATAACTTTTGATAACTCATGTTCTCTTCTTCTTGGGGCTGGACTTTTTCTTTCACCAACAGAAAAAGTTGCTAATCTATATTCAACTCTTATTCTTGTTTTATTAACTTGAATCAAATGCCTAGGATGTAATTCTCGAGGCCCATATACAGCAACTAAAATTTTATTATTTCCGTGTGTAATATATGCAGATCCATTTGCTTGTGGAAGTACTCCCACTTTCATTGTTACTGGTCTAAGTTCATCCAATGCACGTCCGTCTAGTCTTTTACCATCATCTCGTATTAGGGGTCTAGAGCTTTTTTCAGATTGTAAGTCGACCTTATCAATATCATTTTGTATAGACATCTTCATTCACTTTTCTTTATTTTAAATAATAACCATAATTATGTTCATTTTATGTTGTGATTTTTTTTTCGAGCTTTTCAGAAATCAATTCTTTAATCCGATCGGTTAAACCAGATATATGAGCTTCTTGTTGAATTTTTTCTAGGATTTCAATAATAAACTTTTCTGTTTCGAAATCCGGAGCGTTTATGAGAACACGACCATTTTGTCCTACGTAAATTTGTGATTTTGTCATATCTTTAATTAGAGATATCATACTCCCTTGTTTACCAATAATTCTGGGTATTTTTACTGGGCTAACTTCAATTATTCTCCCTGAAACCAATTTCTTTAATCCACGTTGATGTAATGTTAAAGAAGGATCTCTAGTCCTATCGTAAGATATTATTTTAGCTAAAACTAAATCACCAAATTGCAAAAATCTATTAAGATCACTTGCACCTGAACCTTCATTCCTATCAACAACATTATTTAATGCTAATATTGCTGGGTAAGGAGAATTAATATCCACCATCCAACTTCGACTACCAACTGAAGTAATAACTCCAATAACCACATCACCTTCTAGAGGGACATAACTCCCTTGTAAAGGAGTGATTGAAATAACATTACCTCTAATTGAAGCTAACCCAATAAATGCTGAATAGAAAGTTGTTCCTTCATTAGTTTTTTCCCGATATACACCCTGTCCTGGTCGATAATTACCTGAGGCCAGTTTATCTCCTGGGAGGACTAATTGATTTTTCTGAAAATTTATTGACAAATTTTTTCACCTTTAAATTAATAATGCTAATTATAACTTTGTTCGTTCCATTACTTTTATTTCTGCTTTACCTTTGGTAAGTCTTTCAATTCCGTCAATTAAATCTAATTGTCGACCTGCTGGTATAGAAACAATACATATCCAGCTGCCACTGGAGCTCCACTCTTCATTTTTTATTTCTCCATATCGTTTAACCAGTCCATAAGCTTTAGCTCCGTATTCTGCAGGCATTCTTACAGCTACTACAACCTGTTCAATTCTTAATGGTAAATATTCCATTAATTTTTTGACGACGTCCTTTATTTGTTCATCCACTGATTTAAATGGATCTATGCGAATTTTTCCATATTCTATCGCATTTTCAATCCTTGCAGCGGGATGTGGAAGATTAGTTTTGGGATCTATTGCATTTTTCGTAATGTAAGTGATTATTTGTCTTCTCTTCTTTTCTGCGAGTTCATCGCGTTGAACTTGTGTTAATTGTAAATTCCCTTCTTCAAGAATAGTTTTAGCAATCTTTAGAGCCTCATTAGACTCGAAAACGAAGGTTAAATCATTTTCGTTTGCCCTTTCTCCCCGTGAAGCATCACTCCAAATGATATCAATCTCTAAAACATCAATAATATCAGGAATTTGAGTGTTTTCATCATTACTTACATTTTTAGAGTTTTGAATATAATTAAATGCTTCTTTTGGACTTACAATTATTTCAAAGTTCAAATTCCCTTTCTGAAGTTTAACCAATGCTTGGTTTGATTTTGTAAAATTTAACTTTTTTTGTTCAGGATTTATTGCCATGAGTAAAATCACCTTTAAATTTCATTAAATAATGTCTCAATCTCTTTATTAGTAAGTCGATTGAACAATATTGGTTCTTCTATTTGTATCTGAACAATTTCAACTTGGTTACTTTCTAACTCTAGATTTTGTACTTTAAATGCTTTTAATCCTGAAATAATTTGATCAGATATTGATTCTTGAGGATTATAATATTCTTCAAGATATTTTGTTATATCTTCCATGCCTTCTCCAATCACAACAGCATTATTATTAAAATAGCTTCCAGATGGTTCAATTTTATATAAGAATGCTTTTCCATGGTTAATACCAGTTAAAATAATAGAAACTCCAAATGGTCTGTAACCCGAAATTTGAGTATAATTTAGAAGTAAACTTGCTAAATTCTTCACTAATAATGGAACACCTGCGGGTTCTCCATAAATAAGTCTGAGATTTTGAGCTTGAACACGTGAATATGAGACAAGCCATTGTAGATCTCCTAATAGACCTGAACCGGTAAGAATAATATGCTCTTCAATAGGAAATATTTTTTCTTTTCCTTCAATGGTTATAAGTTTTGATTTAATATCAGAAACCTTTTTTTGAGCAATGAGAACTATTCCATCTTTACCAATTAATCCTAAACAATTTGATCCACGCCGAACAGCTTCATTGGCGTATTCAACTTGATAGAGTCTACCATCTGGGGAATAAATATGTCCTCTATCGTAACCAAGACTTTTAGGTGAAAACATTCCATTTCTACAATCCAATTATAATATAGTCATTAGTGCTTAACTTAGACCCCTAGCATCATATTATGGAGATCGGGAACTTAATTGTCAACTGATTTGAATAAAAAGTAGTCTATTATTTAATTTCAATTTTATTTATCTTTATTTCTCTCCAAAGAATATCTGCTTCTTTTGGTTCACAAACATAAGTGTAAAGATAGTGACTGGTTCTTGCTTTCATCTTTACTTTACTATGGGAACGCTTCATGCGAACCTCAGTTGCTTTTTTTAATATTTCTTTAAATTCTTCTTCTGTTTGAACTTGAATAGGCATAAGTACCACCGAATTAACTTTTTTAAATAATAATAATTACAAATGATTTTATATTAAATTAGAACACGTATTTATCTTTTCAAAAATAAATTTATATTTGACATTCTCTTAACTAATCTAATTTTCACTATTTAATTTCCCTAATAAAACTTTAAATTCAACAATGATTGTGAAAGAAAAGGATATTAATTCTATGTTTTAACAGATTTTAAATAAATTCTGTTATTAAATAGTAAAAACTATTTTTTTTTATAATAAAATGATTGATGGCCGCAATTTTCACATTCATCTTCATTATTAAAGACGATGTAGTTACATGCTTTACATTTAAGAGAATATTTTCTAATTTTCATAATTTTTTTATTTCTAATAGGTTGGAAAACAATTTCAAGCATTTTAGATACATTTTGGATTTCATAATCATCTGTTACAATAATTATTTCTTTATCAAGATTCTCTTCTTTTAATGTAAGAGCTAAAACTATTAACGATTGGTCAGCAGAAGACAATCTTTTAATATTGCTGTATTTTTGAAATTTCTTAAGAAATTCAGAATTTTTTATTTCATTACCTTCCTGAATAGATAGTTTATTTGCTGATATCAATGAATCAATCCGTATTTTATTCATTGGGTCTTTTATCTCTTCTAAAATATCAGGAGTGATAACTAAAATTCCCACGATATTGCTAGGAATTTGTTGAGTGCTAAAGAAAAAAGAGCTATCAAGAAGATATATTGCATTTTTCTTAAAGAATTGGGTTGACATATTAATATCTATTATTTTGGAAATTTATTCTTCTTCGTTAACTTTATCAATCTTTTTTTGATTCATTACATTCCAAACTTCAACGGATACTCCTTTACCAGCTTTGAACAAATCAAGGAGTTTATTCCGCAGGTCTTCATCAGTAGGAAGCATAACTTCGAACTCTGAAAAATCTTCAGAATCCATTAACATAACAGTGGTTTCCAGAACATTGGTAACAGTAGCTGATTTCTTTTCGATAATTGGGACATTAACACGTTTATCCACTCCTGAAACTAATTCGCTTTTTTTGCCATCAAATAACCCTATTAAGACCATTCTTGCTTTTGCAGCTCCATGTTTTCCAGGTTTTGACTTATCAACTGATACTACTTGGCATATTTTTTTTGAATCTGGTTCTATGATATATTTTCCAGGTCTAATAAGACCGACTTTAGTTGGTTCAAATGCCATTTTTATTACCTAATTCACTTTTTTTTAAAAATTGAATATTATTTTCTCTATTTTCTTAGAATAATTGGAAATTTCATGTTTTTTTATTGAAAAACTTATTCTTAGTTTTCAAGAGTTTATCTACTAATTTTTAATCATATTTTTGGTTGTGACTTAATAATTCTAATGTTTTTTTTCATTTTATAAAAATTAATACCATAGTGTCATGATAATTAATTGAAATCAAATTTAAGTGTTAATATAATTATAATCTTGCGTCCTAAATGATTTGCGACACAAACTGTTCCACATTATCCCAATAAATAGCTAATATAATTACAATCCCTGTAATAACTCCTAGAATTATAATATCACTATTGAAAAAAAGTAATTCTGCCCTTCTGGCATATTTTCCATCAGTTTGAAGAAGCATTACTAACTTTAAGGCAGAAATTGTAACTAAAGGAATACTTAATAATGCTAGATTTTCATTAGTGAACGTGACAGGGACATTGGTACGAAAAGGAGCTTCAATTATATAAATAGCCCAAGATACAATCATGGATCCTATTACTATTGTTATGAATTGGTCTAATAATGGAAGATTATACTCTTCAAATACCTTCCGATGTTTTTTTGCTTCATCGCCTAGTAGAATCAAATCTCCTCTTCTCTTAGCTAATGCTAGAAATAAAGCAAATAAGAATCCAAGAGCAAAAAGCCAAGGAGACAAGTAAACATCAATGATAATGACTCCCGCAATAGCTCTCCAAATATAATTTAATGCAATAAAAGTTACATCAAATAGAGCTTTATGCTTGAAATAGTAAGTATATAGCTGGCTTGTTGTAAAAATTAAGACTAAAATCCCAATCAAATAATATCTGTTTTCTGTTTCCATGGGGATTAAAGATGCAATGATTATGCTTAAAAAACCAAATATCAATAATAAAGTATAAGCTTCAAGTATTGATACATTTCCTGAAGCGATTGGACGATTTTTTTTCTCGGGGTGAAGTTTATCATGCTCTCTATCCCTTAAATCATTTATTATATAATTAACTGAAGATATAAGGCAAAGCGAGATAAATCCGAGTACTAAAGGCATGTATAATGTGAAATCGAGCATACTTCCTGAAAAAACTATTCCAAAAAATATTAGGACATTTTTATAATATTGCCAAGGTCTGAAAAGCATAAAATAGTTCTGTATTTTATTGTACATAGAGAAATTCACTCAAATTCTTCCATTAATCAAGTAAAATGTGATTTATACGATTATTTAAATTTGGTTAATAAATAGAAAATTATACTCCATGAATCAGGATACGTTTTGGTATGACTTCTTTTAAAGAAAAATTTGATAAATGGGAGTTATTAGCTACACCTATCATTACTTTTGTTGTACTAATTCTTATACTTACATTTTCACAAGGTTTTTTAGGGTCAGATGAGTCTCTTAATCTATTTATTTTCCCGCTCATTATTGGGTTAGTAATTGGAATTGTTGGATTTTCCATGCTAGAAAAATTATGGATACAGGTAAATCAAGAAACAATGAGTAAATTCTTAAGATTGCCAACATTTGTCCTTGGAATAATTGCTGTTCTGGCAGTCATGTTATCTAATTTTGATATAATTTCTATTAATGAATCATTAATTCTATTAATGATTGGTATGGGAATTGTGGTGGGAATCATTAATATTGCTAGCATTATAACATTTTATAGGGTTTATTATAAAAAAGCTGGTTCGTAAAATCATAATTAAATGTGTTTTATAAGACGACTCTAGTTTTCTTTTAGAATAATTCTTGCATCGACAACCACTAGCTTATTATCAATAGATATTAGTGGATTAATATCTATTTCTTTTATCGGGTTATCTTCAACAATTTTAGATAGGGATAGGATAATAGAAACTAACTGTTCTCTATTAATTGAATTTTTACCTCTATATCCTTTTAAAAGAAAAGAAGATTTAATATCATCAATAATATCATAAGCTTCCTGTTCATCTATAGGAATCAGTCTAAACGCTACATCTTTAAGAACCTCAACGAAAATTCCGCCTAATCCAAACATAAGAATTGATCCAAAAACAGGATCGTTGAAGGTACCAAGTATTAGCTCTAGACCGTTTTTCACCTGTTCCTCAATTATTACCCCTTGTATGGATGCATCTGGACGTAATTTTGAAATTACATTAGTCATAATAATATACGCTTTCTTTATTTCCAAAGGGGTTTGTAAATCAAGAACTACTCCACCAACATCCGTTTTATGAGTAATCTGAGGTGATACAATCTTCATTACAACAGGTGGTCGTAATTCCCCAATGTTTTGGACTAAATCGTCTTCATTCTCTACAAAAATACTTTTATTAATAGGTAGACCATATGAATCAAAGATTTTTTTGGATTCTGTAATTGTCAGCACAGAACGGTTTGCATTTAACGCTGATTCTATTATTTCATGCATAATAGGTCATTTCAACAAAAAGAATATTCAATTAATATTTTTTCTGAGTATTTCTTACTGAACTCAACTATAAAAGTAGAATATTTGGAATAATTACAATCTTAAAAGAAATAATTAAAGCTTGTTTTACTAATTAAAGAACAGAATGCTATCCTTCTTCTTCATCTTCGGGATTTTCCAAAATACTCCCTATCTCCTTTGCAGTTCTTTGCATGTCATAAAAAAGTAGACCAATTTTCAGAGCTTTTGATGCACTAACTGTTAACACAGCTTTACTACCACAAGTCACAGAGATTAAATAACCCTGTGGTCCTTCCACTAAAATTCTATCTAATTCTTGGAACCCCACTTCCAGCATAGCACGTTCTCCTAATGATAATATAGAAGCAGTCATCGCAGCAACTCTTGTACTGTCAGCTTGACCGGGAAGATCTTCAGGATAATGTGAGATTGGTAAACCTTCAATTGAAACTACAGAACAAAGTTGAATGCCGGGTAGTTTTTCATAAAATGATTTTAAGACATTGACTACTGCTGGGATAGGTTCTCCGAAACTGTACACCGAAATAACACCTAAATAATAATCAAAGATTGTAATCCAAGATAAAAATTGTTTTTGTTACTAAACTGAGATTCGTTTTTTCATGTAAATTTATTAGGTATTTATAATTTTTCCTTGAAGTATAATTTATTCAAGTATTCTTGCCTACATTTACCTATTCTTTCTTGCTTTATAAAAATCTTATTTTGTATTATATTAATTTATATGTTTATATATTATATATAAATTTACCAAAACTGATATAATTTCGACAAAAAATACTTTCAACTCACTCTTTTGTTGTGAAATAAAAAAAATAAAGATAAGTCAAATTGAAATAACATTAGTAATTTCAATTATTCTTCTTCTGGGTCAGGATCATCAAATGAGAGAGGTTGGGTCCTAAATTTAGGATGAAAGGCTTGTTTAACTTTGGGAGGAATTCTATATAGTGTATCGTAATCGAAAATGGTCAGGAGCTCCCAACCAAGCTCAAGTGTATCAAATATTGATCTCTCTTCATACGGACCTTGATTAAGGAAACGATTTTCGAATTCATAAGAAAATTCTAATACTTTGTTATCTTCTTCGGATAAAGCTTCTTCACCTACTACAGCTGCCAAAGCCCGTAGTTCTTGTCCTCTAGCATATCCAGCAAACAGCTGATCTTGTAAAGATTTGTGAGATGAATGTGTCCTACCTTTACCAATTCCTTCCCTCATCAAACGTGATAGACTAATCAAAGGCTGAATTGGAGGATAAATGTTTTTACGTGCTAATCCTCGATCAACGATTAACTGTCCCTCAGTGATATAACCAGAAAGGTCAGGGATAGGGTGTGTTAAATCGTCTGAAGGCATTGAAAGAATTGGAATTTGTGTTATTGATCCTTTTCTTCCTTTGATACGACCTGCTCGTTCATAAATAGAAGCAAGATCAGTATAAAGATAACCAGGATAACCTCTTCGTCCAGGTACTTCTTGACGAGCAGCTGATATTTCTCTAAGAGCCTCTGCATAATTTGTCATGTCTGTAATAATTACTAATAAGTGGTAGTCGTATTCGTAGGCTAAATATTCAGCTGCAGTTAGAGCTAATCTAGGAGTCAAAATTCTTTCAACTGCTGGTTCATCAGCCAAATTTAAGAATAAAATAACTTTCTCAAGTGCTCCTGTTCTTTCAAAATCTTCACGAAAGAATCTAGCTTCCTCCGCTGTAATACCAACTGCAGCAAAGACTACAGCAAAATCTTCTTCTTTACCAAGTACTTTCGCTTGACGTGCAATCTGTGCTGCGACTTGATTATGAGGTAGACCATTTCCTGAGAATAATGGTAATTTCTGACCCCGAACCAATGTATTTAATCCATCTATTGACGAAATTCCTGTTTGAATAAATTCACGGGGAAATTCTCTAGCATACGGATTAATAGGTGCTCCTAAAATATCTACTAGTTCCTCTGCAAATATTTTTGGGCCACCATCAATAACCTTTCCACTTCCGCTAAATACTCTACCAATCATATCTTGAGTGCAAGGAAATTTAATTGTGTCACCTAAAAATCTTACAGTAGTTTTACTAGTGTCCAATCCTCTTGTTCCTTCGAATACTTGAACAATGCTCATATCGTTAGAAACTTCGAGAACTTGTCCACTCAATCGTCCAGCATTAGGAGATTCAATCTGAACAATTTCTCCATAAGAGACTCCACGTGTATTTTTAACAAAAATTAATGGTCCACTTACGCTATCAACAGTTTGATAATTGATTATTTGTGAACTTCTTTCTACCATCGAATTCAACCTGTGTAAAAATGACTTTATTTTATATTAAAAGGCGAAATATTATCCTTATAAGTAATATATTTGTTTTTTTTGCCTGTTATCAATTATTCTAATTAATTCTTCAATTTTTACTGTTAATAAAAAAGTTATTTTTCTTCTTCTTCCTCTAAAGAAGGATGGGGAAAATCACTGGATAAATTTGATTTCTTTTTAAGAATATTATTTATACGTTTACCATTCCAATAGTGTCTTTAGAACGGAATTCAAGATCTTCATAAGGTTTTGAAGGGCTTAATAAAATATTCAGTTTTTTAGCAGGAATTTTATGTGATACTAACGAGATATCTATAAGAAAATCCAATAATTCCTTATCAATATGCAGTCGCGTACTTTTATCGATGAAATCTTGAACTTCTTTTGTACTCATTGATCGTTTTCCATCAGCTAAGAAGATTAGTTGATTGAGACGATCATCAATGCCATCAACTTCTATTTTTATTGTTCTCAAGGAAAGTTCTTCATCGTGGGTAATATCTCTTGATTTTTTGAGCCATTCACCAACACGTTTTAGATATTTTTCTTCAAATTTGTGATAGGGGGTTTTATATTCTTGGTAGGTAGTTAAGATGACAAGAGGATCCCTGCTAAAGAATGACTTCTTATGTTGATCGTCCGTGAGCAAAACAACATCAGCTCGTGGAATTTTTTGGATTTTTTGAGCGGCAAATTTTGAGATAACAGGGATGGTTAATTCAATACGTAATTCTTTTACTTGATAGATTTTTTGAAAAATATTCGCAAAATCAAACAAGTGTTTTGGATCAGGACCACTTAAAACGACTGGTATTTCCATTAAGAATGCTAGTAAAGAATATGATAAAGGATCTTCGTATTTTCGAAACCCTGTAACTGGTGGAAAGAATGAATAAAGGTCAAGTAAGGTAATTGGTTTTTCCTCAATTGCCACCTCTCTAATATCCACCTCAGTTTCTTCAGAAATACCCCATGAAAATATTTTTTGTTCAAGTCCACCGGCTAAAGGCTCACCATAAATAAATGAGCTATTAATTTCCTCTCCAATTTCCCGTGCTTGGTTACTTAAAATAGCTGCGTTGCTATATAAATTATTTGCTGATGCTGAGGGAGCAAGAAATGTTAAAGATATTACTCTAAAATCTCCAGTTGTCGTTTTTTGATCAAGCGATACGTAATATATGAATCCTAATAAACCTTCGTCAGGAAAAGGAATAATTGCTTCTCCTTCAACTTTTTTTTGTCCTTCACGTGCACTAAGTGTCGAAACAATAGATTTTATAGCAACTTTGTTAGCAATTGATTTTTCACAATTAAAAATAACTGGCACGGGGCCTTTTCGATCATCAAAAGCTGCAAATACAATTTGGTTGTTCAAACAAGACACTCCTAATTAATACAAAACAGTTATTAGAGATTCCAAGTAAATATACTAGCTATTTCAATTTAGTCTTTAATAAACTCATTAAGGCTAATATTGTTGATAGTAAAATTTTAACACTTTTGTTGTTAAAAAACTTTATTCCTAGAGACTAAAATCAAATATTATAAAATTAATTAAATTCTTTCAAGATTTTTGAAAGAAAATTTTCTTTCAAAATGAAAAACAAAATTAGATATTCTTTAGTATGAAAATTGAAAAAGATTATATTTTTGAAATGGTGGAGTAGAGGAGATTTGAACTCCTGGCTTCTTCCATGCGAAGGAAGCGATCTACCGAGCTGATCTACTACCCCAATGTTAGTTATTATTTATTTAAGGGATATTTTTAATTTATATATTCTTTTAATAAGGATTAATTTTATTTAGAAAAAACCAACCGAAATAACAATTTTTGTTAATCATCGTGGCCATAATGGAATTATTCTCAGAACAAATAATTGGATTAAGACAAGTATTTTATAACAAAAAAGATGATGGATCAGAAATTCTCTCAAAATTCAAAGTCTTTATTTTTTATGCTTTGTTTTTAGTCATGTTTTTATTTTCGTAGGTTTTTCTTTTCTTCCAGAGTCAGAAAAAACTCGTTGTCATGATATTGGTACAAATTACTGTTATAAGGGCAAAGAATTTCCAATATCCGATCCTAATCGGTTTAATGATCTTCTTGAAAAAGAATTAAATCCCTTCGCGACATTGAATAATACAGAACAAGCTGAACTTGATGTATATAATTTAATTATCCTTCGATATGAAGAATTAAAAGAATTTCATGAAAATGGATTAAATTCGACAGAACAAGCTGAACTTGATGCATTTCAAGCGGATTTAAAAGCAAATGAAAAATTAAACGATCCTATTTTGGTCATTTTAGGGGCAAATATATTAAATGGGTTAATCATTTTTGTTGCATTTAAATATGCTTTAAATTACCATAACCATACTGTTAGAAGTCTTTTTAGGAAAATGTTAATATTTCCAGGAAAGAAAAAGTATCCGATTTATTTCTTTTATTTTTTAGTAATTATTTATCTTTTGTTACTGATTATTAACCTACCTAAGTTTTTAGATAATATTCTCCCTGTTATATTAGCAGATAATATGAATATTCCCCTTGAAGATATACAAATTTTCGTTCTATTTCTACCATTTATGATTATTTCCGTATTTCTTTTGATTGGCCCAATTATACTTATATCTGAGGGTTTAGTTAATATTTGGTTTCTTTTAGGATCATTTTTCTTATTAAACGGGGTTATAGTTTTAATTCATATAATGACAGCAGAAATAAAAACTGAAGGATACGGGAGATCTAATTTAGTCTTTTTACTAACCAATCTAATTTTTATTAGTGGATTTACTCTATTTCTTGCTAAGTTTATAGGACAACCACAAATAAATAATGAAAATCTGATTTCTTTCATGGGTATTAATTTATTTATTCCTGCACTTGTTATTATACAAGATGTCTTTTTTGGGATGATAATTATTGGATTAAGTTATATTCTAATTTGGCGGTTCAAAGATTTCAGGAATACAGTTGTGTCTAAAAGAAGAGAAGAAAAAAAAGCTGTACTCTCTTGGATTCTCATCTTAACCTTTATTGTAGTAATTCTTCGTTTCTTACCTGTAGCCATAGGTGCTGGCGGTTCTATAAGACGAATAACTGATATTCTTGACGTTTTAGGAATGTTTTTTATAATAGCAATAGGAATTGGACGTATATTACATCTTCGTGATGCAGAGGTGATTGATGATACCAGAAGTCGCCTTAATCCTCAACGTATTATAGAATGGTTTCCAGCCTACTCTAGATTGCTCTTTCTTTTTAGTATAGGAATATCAATTTTTTACCGAATCATTCAAGGAAGTACTATAGCAGGAATTACCGGTGATCCAGATCCATTCAAAATAGAAAGAATGAACAACTTTTTCGGAGCTTTTGGTTTCATACTAGTATTAATATTAATTATCTGGCGATACAAAGCACCTGATTACACAATTACTCCAGCATTACTTACTGACATTGCAGTAAGATTGCATCTAATACGTGATCCAAGAAAAAATTAGCAGGAGGTTAAGTCAAAGTCCTTTCTTTAGAATAATGTTTCTAAATTTATGATCAAAAGTGATTTTTATTCTTTGAATCTGACAATGAAAAACAAGCAAAAAAACAAACTGAAGTAATTTGCAAAAGATCGCAGGAAAGTTACTTATTGTAATTTTTGTAGTATAGATCTCTCATTAAGATCTTAAGCATCGATATACTCTATCGATGATAATAATCCTTCTTGAGCTAGTTCATGAAAAATCTTCTTAACCAATTCATACGGTATTTCAAGATGGTTAGATATATGTGCTGCTTCGATAAGCGAAGCGTTTTTGGCTTTTTGTAGACTAATGTATTCTTTTATTGCAAATTTTGCCAGTTTTTCGTTAATAACTGTTGCACTCATTTCAATAAACCTTACAAAGTTCGCCAATTCAACACTCACCAAGTTGTTTATAAATTGTGGTAAAACCTGTGTTAGATAACGATTAGATAATCAACTTCAGAATTAATATCAATCAATAAATTTTTCTTTATTATTAAATTAATATTTTAAAAGAAATTTTTCTTAAAATCTACTGATATTCTTAAGCTAATATGCTAATTCAATTCAATAAAATAAACCAAGAATCATTTTGCTCTATGAAAATGTTAATGTAATTTATATTCCGATTTACATGCAAATAATTTATAATTCGTAAGAAAAAGACTAAATGAACTATAATTTTTTTATTATAGCTTTTAATTAATTAATTCTGGCGGAGTGGCCTAGAGAAAATAGGATATTTCCTATTAAACCTCGGGTATCCTGGAATGAACCACCATCTGGTGCTTTAAAGGTATTTAGGGCGCATGACTCATAATCGGATTATTCCTTATGATCAGGGCTATATCTTGGTGAATTCATGAAATCGGGGGATCAAAGCCCCTCTCCGCCATTTTTTCAATCCATTTTATTTCTATTAGATCATTTCGAATTGTTACCTTTTTTTTCTTATTAATTTATTTTTTTTCTTCAACTATAATGACAATTCTTGGGGTAATAATGGGTAAAAAATAAAAAATACATAAAATAAGAAAGTCGTTTCTAAAAGCTCAAAAACTTTATATTAAAACAAAAGAGGAATATACATTCCAATTGGATTAGAAGATTCAAACAATGCAAAGTGAAAATTTTGTTTTTTTTTTCTGAATCCTCTAAAGAATTCAGTAAACGTTGTAAACAAAGTCGATTTTACTAGTAATGTACACCATAAACATAAAAATGATTGTTTTTATCAATTTCGTGAGCTCAATAAATTAAAAAACAAGCTCGTTTTTTTCTAACACTAAAAAAAACGAAATAGAAATAGGTTTTCAAATTGATTTCAAAAAAAGTTTTAGTTGCATTTGGTAGCAGGTGGGGAAGTACAGAAGGTATTGCTTATGAATTATCCATGATGTTAAAACATGTTGGACTCAACACTACGGTGATTAATCTTCGACAAATAAATCATGATCATTGGCCGGCTGTAGATGAATTTGGTGCAATTATTCTTGGTACCGGGATTCGTATCGGCCAATGGACGAAGGAAGTTAAAGAATATCTAAAAAAGAATAAAGAGAAATTAGTTAAAGGTGAAATCACTCTTGGGTTTTTTATCAGTTGTGGATATGCTTCAGATCCAAAATATTATCCAATAGCCATTAGAGACTTTATAGAGAAAGGGTTTAGGAAAATAGGAATAAAACCAGATATGTATGAAGCATTTGGAGGAATATTCGACTATTCTGATAATTCAAAATTAACTAGTCTCGATCGAAAAATTCTAAGGTTAGGAGCCAGAGATCTTTGCATGAAAATTGGTTTCAATGATAAAAATGACTACAGGAATTGGGAACGTGTTCGTGAATTTAGTACGAAGATAAATAGGCTAGTAGGGTGAACTGATTCTAGATTCTAACACCTTTTTTGATATTACTATAAAATCAATCTCCTTACAAGAATATAATATTAAGAATATTGGAATAGATGTTGTTTCTCTTCCTAAAAAACCTCATAAATCCCTAACTGAATAGTTGTAACTATTTTAAACTGTTTTTTCTCTTCATTTGCTCTCGACGACTATGCATCTCATGAGAAGATCACACTGTTGATGTGCTTCTCCCCCAAAACATTCCACTCTTTCTATATCTCTTATCAATTATATTCTGACCATCTATGATATATTTTTGCTTAAAATCCGGTAATAATAATTCTGAATCTTTACTTTCAAAAGGACTCTTTAAGAATTTTTTTGAAAGCACCATTAATAACTTTATAGCAAAGGTAAAGAATATTCTAGGAATTAAATATAGTCCTATTATCATCATCAATACAGTTTCAATAGACACTCCCCCATTAGTATTTCCTGCTGATTGTAAAACAAAAATAACTTCTTCATTAAAAAATGTGTTAGATATGATGTATAAAATCGTATCCAATATAAAATCAAAAAATACTGCTATTAATTCCAATACCATGAATAGAACAAAAAATTGTTTTTCTCTTGATTTCAATAAAAATAATGTTTTCTCAAGGGTAGAAAAGTCATTTTCTATAATACGATCTTTTCTAATTAGATCTTGAGCTAGTTTAATTAATGAAGTAATTTTGGTTGAAAAGATGATTTCAATTAGTAAGAGAATCACCAGCAATGAAGCGAGATTAAATCCAGAAATAGTTAATGATCTGAATGAAACCATTAATATCACTCCAAAAGCGAATGGTACAATTATAAATGAACTAACAACAAAAGTAACTATAATAGGATGTCTACTAAAAATAAAATTTGGAATTTTATCCTGAACTAATTCAAAATTTCCAATATTCTTCCGGTTTGTTATGTTAGTTATATTTTTTGAGTTATTTGGCAGTAATAATATATTTTCCTTGTTATTGTCGGCGTTTGTATTTAATTGAACATATTTTAATAACAAAAAGTGATAAAGGTTTCTAGATTGAAAGCCATAATATAAAGCCAATAATGCAAATATTGTAAACAAAAAAAATGAACCAAATAGTAATTTAAGGATTTCTATCAAATTAATCACAAAAATGAGGAAAATTGAATATTCTGATTAATTCAGTTTTACTTTTTAATTTAGGATATGCTGAAAAATATTTTTTTAATTTTCTTTTCTTGTCCAGAATCGCTCTAATGGTATATTTTTTGTTACTAAACTATCTGCCCCTATCCATGCTGTCCATTCACGTTTTGGATGTGATGTTATTCTAATGAAATAATCAACAGGGAAATATTTTGTTAGTTCTGATTTTAATCTCAACTCTAATCCTGGTAGTTTTGCTACACCTCCAGCAATAATGATATTTTTGGTTAAGGGTTTTCTAATATCCATTGGACAGCTAGTTATGCTTTCTTTCACAATATCAAATATTGAAGGTTCATTAAAACCATGTATTTCAGGTTGAAACAGAATCTCAGGTATACGAAATCGCTCTTCAGCAATATTTAATGTTTGTTCTTCATCGTTTAATAACATTGGCTTGGCAAGGTCTTTTGAAGCTAATCCTCTTTCATGAAATTTAATTTCAAGATCATAATTGTTTGCTATATAAAAAATACCCTCCATTCTTTTCGGCAAATCGTAAATATTTACAGGATGATATCCTGTAGAAGATATATGATTATTTAAAACATGTGTTAGAATATGACCAGCGATTCTGGTCCTTTTGATTGCAGGCTCAACTTCAAATCCTTCAAAATATGGGATACAAGTACTAAGGGAATGACCCATATCAACAACTAATCCCGTTCGTTGCCACATTGCATGAAGAATTAATTCGCTTTGTTTTGATATCAGCAAACCAGCTACTTTAAACTGTTCAAATAAAATTTTCTTTACTTTCTCCCTGTTCTCGTTTGAATTATCAGAAGGTTCTGCAAACAAAATAGACAGATCACTGGGATTAACTTTTAGATTGTTGAAAATATGAGTAAAAAGTATTTCTAAATTTTTTTCACTCCATTGGTCTTGAAAAATCCAATTTTGGGAAGAAAAATCAAGAAATGGAATCGCAGATTTACCTACTAATTCATTTCCTGTTGTATTATTTTTCAATATTAATGAAGGAAAAACTAATTTTGGATATCCATCTCCAGCAAAACCTGTTTTAATATTGTAATTTCCCACATCAATGATAAGAATGTGTCTTTTATCAATTTTTCTCATGAGATGTAGTGATCCTTAAGGAGAAGATAGTTTCAACCGATATTTCTCATATTTATGATTAAGATAGAAATTTCCTTTTTTTTAGTATGGAATGAAGTTCAACTAAATAATTGTTTCCTATCATTTTAAAAAAGTTAAATTCTTTCTTTAATTAAAAATCGTGTTTTTCTTTCTACTGAAAGGATTTTCCTTTAAATTGCTTTTATACATAAATTACTTAATGATTACGTGATCAATAAATTTAAACCGCTGAATACTAATTATGAAAAAAAAAATTATTTTAATTTCGATTTCAGTTATGGTTGTTTTATTTTTCAGTCATAGAACTCCAACTATTTCTAATGAAAATAATATACCAGCAATAGAGCAAAAAATAACTGATTCTCAGGCAAAAACTGATAGCATATCTGGTTTTCTATTAGATGTGAGCACAAATGAAACTTTCCCTTTTCCTGATCCATTACAAAAGAGAGCAATTGCTATCATCCTTGTAGGAAGTATTCCGGTTAGTTTTATATTCCTAATTATTCTTTATAGATCCAGAAGAAGAAAAAAAAAGCAAAAAACATCCTAAAAATATTTATTTAGAAAAAACAAGTAAAATACTTCCAAAATGGCAAAAAATGGGTGAATAGTATAGTATACGAACCTGAACCCCACGAGGTTAGTCGACAGAGTTGGGGTGATTTCATATTGAAACAACTTTTAAAAATAGGCGTTTTAATAATTATGATTACTATATTTGTAACTATACACTCATTATCTAATAATTTAAGTGATCCTGTAAAAATAACCACTAATAATGATTCTTTATTGACTTTACTTAGTATTTTTTTATATATTTTAGTGTTATTTAGCTTTGCAAAATTTGTATACCTAGACCACCCAATAGCTTTTAATATTAGGACATTAAAGGATTGGAAAGTTTTTTGGAGCATTTTACTTACATTTTTATTCATAACTTCAGTTTTCATTCTATTAGATGCAGCTTTACCTCAAGATACTGAATCTTTATATTTATTGACTGGGCCCTTATCAGTTTTAAATTCAATAAATCAAGCCTTTTTACTTGAAATTCCTGGTTTTATAGGTGAGGATTATTCATTCTATTTTTCTGCTCGAAACACAATTTTTATTCTATTTTTTCTTTTGTTATTTATTTTTCCAGTAAGTTTATTTTTTATTATCTTAACAAGGTCTGGGAGAAAAAAGTTTGCAAAAATAAACTTCAGTATTCAACAAGAAACTTCCATTATCACGAAAACAACTTTATTTTTAGGAATTCCACCTGTTATTACCTTTTTACTATTTATATTGGTTGATACAAATACGGTAAGAATAGTTCAAATAATTATTTTGATTATTTATTTGATTGTAATTCCGTGGTGGCTATATACATGCTCAAAGTTAATTTATACTGGTATCAAGCTCACTGCATATTTTTCATATGTTAATTTGGTATGGATTTTACCCTTAATAGGATTTTTTTATATTATTCCAATCTCTTTATGGTCGTTATTGGATTTACTAGCTCATTTTGAGAGTTGGGATGGCCAAGTAGATGGTTTATTAAATTTCTTAATTCCCACAATATTGACAAATGCTACTGATTTAGAAAGAATATTTCAAGCAGTTTTTATTATAGTCATTTGTTCTGCAACAGTGGTTATAGGATTAGCTGAAGGATTTTCATTGCTAGCAATATATCGTGCTATCAAAACGGGTTGGAGCTTTACTAGAACTGGGGTACTTGCTAGCCAATCCCCACCTGTAATAGCGGTAATTACTTCTAGAATACTCATACTAGCAGGCTGGGTGGTTTTAGCTACTAGTGGATTAACTCATTTCATTCTTTTTCTACGTGATTATTTCAATATTATTCTCCCTGAAATTAATTTTCCCAATTTTTTAGTCATTTTTGTTCATATTTATAATTTCATAAAAAAAATTTTCCCAGATTTTCTCCCCGTTACATTACTTTTAGTACCGTTATTTTTCATAATCTCTTCACTTTTTAAATTTTTGAGCATTAGTATTATAACACCTAGATTAAAAGATGTACAACTATTCTTTTTATTAATTACTACATCATATATTTTAATAGTGACTCAAATTTTAGGAGATATACAAGAATTAGCAAGTTTAACTAATAACACAATTGATTCATCAACAGTACCATTGTTTGAATCACAAAGTTTTCTTTCTCAATCATTGTTATTATTTCAAACCGTTGAAATAATATTCTTCTATATCGGATTTCTTATTGCTCTCTATGTTTTAACTAAAGGTTTGATTAAATGGTTCAGAGAAAGGCAGGCTAGAAAGGAAAGAACAATTACAATAAAATTGAACACCGTCGATGAAACGACTGAATGATTTTTTAATAATTAGAAAAGTGTTTTAGTATGTTAAATTCCTTCCAAGCTTAACTCTCCTCCTTAAGAAATACTCCTTTTTATCTAACAATAAACTTTATTAAGAAAACAACCATTTATAAAAATAAAATAGTAAAATCATTTCCTACATAGAACAAGAAATTATTTTTAACTCATAATCGTTAAAATTTTATTAGCATATTCTTAAATTATTTTGAAAAGTGAATTAATCTCCCTAAACAGAAAGAAGATCAATTTATTTAAACAGGAATATTAGAGTTGAAATCAGTGGAAATCAAAGTGGATCCCATTACCCAAGGAAAATTTTATATTAAAAAACATGAATTTAAAAGTGCAGAAGAGCAATTTTTAATTGCAACAAAAAGAGATCCCAAAAACGTCGAAGCTCTTTGGTTAACCTCTAATTGTAGAAGAAATTTGTATAAATATGATGAAGCAATTGAAACAGCTCTTGAAGCAACGAAATACGGTCCTGAAGATCCAGACGCACTCTATGAACTAACTCAACTATATAGAGCGATGGGACAGCCTGCTAAAGCTCTTAAAATTGCTGAAAAGATGAATAATATTCCTGCTTGTCAGAAAATATTTGATACAGAAAAATTAGTTAAAATAATTCAAAACAGTATGCAGTAAGATAGTTGTTTGCTAGTTTTCAAGAACTTGGGACAATTTTTCCATCTTTTTTTCCCAGAATTTCAAATGCCAATTACGAGCATTTTGATAATCTTCTGAACTTTTCCAACCATAATGTTGTAAAGAAATTTTTGTTTTTTCTTCGATTTCTACAAAAGTTACTTTTACAATAGTTAATTCACTAAGAAAATTAAGAAATTCATCAAATTCATTTGGTCCTTTCCATGAAAATTTAATATCTTGACTTTTTTTAATCGTCAGTATGGTACATTCATGTGTGTTGTGTGTGTCATTAATATATAACCAATATTTACCATTTTTTCTTGGATGAACTGAAGATTTGTCAATATCTGTTATTAACCAATTTCTAAGTTTTTCCTTGTTGATCCAATACGAGAATGCATCTTCTCTGGATCGTTGTGTTGTAATAGTTAATTCAATAGTCATTTATATTCAAAAAAAAAGTAAATATACTCTTTCAAGTATTTTTCATAATATCCACTAGTTTTCCTATCCCCTTTCGCGATTCTTCAATTACTTGTTTTATTCGCTGACCATGTCCGGCTAGTTCTCAACCTCAAAGCATCTGCTCTGGAAATAGAAATAATTAAAAGTCGAAGAGTAATTTCATTTAAGCAATGGATTCCTTTTTTTCTTCCAAAGTTAGTATAGGCAGCTGATGACGTATCTATGAAACTTGGACAGTAAAAAACGTACAATTACAAGTAGTCTTAAACGCTTTTGATCACTGGTTAAACATCGAGGTTGTAGTGGATGTTCGAATACTTTCTAGTTTTCGTGGGTTATATCCTGCTTGTTCCATTCTTCATTCGTTTGGATGAATAGAAATATTAATTTGAATACCATTAAAACAAATAAACGTATTCTTCAAACCTGTTCAAGTATATTCTGAGTCTCTTAGAGTTCGTTCAGGATATTCCTTTTCTGAAGGTGAAATTTCTTCTTCTAACTTTTTCAGTGCTTTATCAACATCTTCATTAGTGATTTTCCATCCAGATGGTTGAATGTTAGGATGAATTAATCTGCGATCAACCCAACGAGTTATAGCAAAGGTCGCAGCTTCATTTACTAAAGCCATTATATCTGCCCCAGATCTGTTCTCTAATTTTAAGGCTAATTGTTCCAAATTAATATTTTCATCATAAGGTCTTTTTTGAAAATGGACTTTTACAATTTCTAAGCGATCTACTTGATCAGGTAAAACTATTTCAAGTTTAATATCAAATCTTCCTGGTCTAAGTAAAGCAGGGTCAATCAAATCTGGTCTATTAGTTGCAGCTATAACCATTACTCCTTTTAAACTTTCTAATCCATCCATTTCAGTTAGCAGTTGTGATACTACTCGTTCAGTGACTTGTGTATTATCTGACCCTCTTTTTGGAACTATACTCTCAATTTCATCAAAAAAAATTACACAAGGAGCTGCGGAACGTGCTTTCCGAAAAGTCTCTCTAACAGCTTTTTCAGAATCTCCGGCCCATTTGCTTAAGAATTCTGGTCCTTTCACGCTTATAAAATTTGTTTCGCCTTCGTGTGCTACAGCTTTCGCAAGTAAAGTTTTTCCTGTTCCAGGTGGCCCATATAACAAAATTCCTTTAGGTGGTCCCGTATTTAATTCAGAAAATATTTCAGGATACTTCAAAGGCCATTCAACAGCCTTTATTAAAACCTCTTTAGCCTTTTTCATTCCCCCAATGTCATTCCATGATACATTTGGTATATCTACAAATACTTCTCTTAACGCACTTGCGTGAGTTTCCAATAATCCTGTTTCGAAATCACTTTGTTTAATGTGGATTCTATCCAACACTTCCATTGGAAATTTGGGCATGTGGAGATCGAGTTCTGGAACTATTCTACGCAAGGCACTCATCGCAGCTTCTTTAGATAATGCCTCAAGGTCTGCACCAACAAAACCATGAGTAACATCAGCATAATGTTGCAAGTTTACATCTTCTGTTAATGGCATACCACGAGTATGAATAGTTAAAATATCTTCACGACCATCTCTATCAGGAATACCAATCTCGATCTCTCTATCAAATCTTCCACCTCTTCTCAATGCTGGATCAATATCATTTACTCTATTAGTTGCTCCAATAACAACTACATTACCTCTCGATTTCATTCCATCCATTAGTGATAGCAATTGAGCAACAATTCTTCTTTCTACCTCTCCCTGAACATTTTCTCGCTTTGGTGCTATTGAATCGATTTCATCAATGAAAATTATACTTGGAGCACTACTTTCAGCGTCTTCAAAAATTTCTCTTAATTTTGCTTCAGATTCGCCATAAAATTTACTCATAATTTCTGGACCACCAATACTATAAAAAGTAGCTTCTGATTCGCTTGCAACTGCTTTAGCTAATAAAGTTTTTCCTGTTCCGGGAGGTCCATGTAATAATACTCCTTTAGGTGCTTCTACACCTAAGCGTTCAAATAATTCGGGATGTTTAAGTGGTAGTTCAATCATTTCTCTTACTTTTCTTATCTCATCTCTTAATCCACCTATATCTTCATAGTTAATTTTTGGAATATGAGCTATTGGTATCTCAGAAATGGGTTTTTCAGAGATTTGAATATTTGTATCAGATGTAATAATTACTGCTTCTGATTTAGCAGGTTTATGAGAAGCTACAACAAATATTAAAGGTTTACTGCTATAACCCATTAGTCGTAATTCTAGATAATCACCATTTGTGAATACTCTACCTTCTAAAGATTTTTTGAGATACTCTTCTCCCCCCTGTATTCTCATGTGCTCAGTCGGAGCAAACAGAATTTGAATAGCATTGTTTGTTTCATTTGTTATTTTTTTAACCTTTATTCGATCATCTATGGTAATTCCAAGATTTCTTCTAAGATTAGGGTCTAATCGTATTATACCTTGGTCTCTATCTGCTGGAAAACCATGCCAAGATTTTCCTGCGGTTTTTTTTCCATTTTTACTAATTGCTTGGAGAACGTCTCCTGAGCGAATATTATAAATATCAGCTATATCTGGAGAAATTCGTATGATTCCCCTTCCTACATCTTGTGGTTTTGCTTCTTTAACTGTTAATACAATTTCAGAAGAATTTTTAGTTATTTTTTAATCCTCCTAATATCTACAACACAAAATTTATTTTTTAATTAATAATTGCCAATTTTAAATCTTATCTTGGGATTAGTCCAGTCCTGTGTGTCAATATCTATGAGATTTAGTTGTTCCCAATCTTTAAGAATCCTAGACGTCTCTTCACTTTTTATTCCATGTTCTTGCTCAATATCTTGTCTTGAAAACCATTGATTTCCTTTTAATTCAAGCATGGAACGAAAAATGTTAACAAAATTAGAGGGAAACAGATCTTTTGAGATATCTCTTAAGAATTCGTACAAATGTTCACGTTTCTTTAATCTCTCAAGTCTTTCTTGCTCAATTTCTAATAATTCATCTTGAATTTTCAAAATTTCTTGAAAATTTTCATAAATTTGCTCTTTTGGATGTTTTATTCGTCGTTTAAGTATATTAGATTCATCAGGAACTAGTGCTACAATTCTAATTAAACTCGGATTAAACATGTCAAATGAAAAACTAAAATTTTTTTCTACAGAGAAGAATTGTAAGGGTCTACCACCTGAAGATCCTCTGTCTACTTCTTTTTTGATTACTAATCCTGCTTCTTCAAGAATGTTAAGGCTTTTTTTGACTGCACTGGGTGTTATACCTAATATTTCAGATATTTGCTGTGGGTATAATTTTCTTGAGGATAATAGTTTGATAATCTGCCTTCTATAAGTATTCCCTAATAAATTTAGAAATTCTTCTGGATCTAGGCTTGTTTCTTTGTGGTTCATAATCTATTATCAAATATACTTTTAATATATATGATTTAAAAATATATTGATTTGAACTTATAAAAAACCCGTAAAACTAAACAACAATTTATAGCTTGAAATTAAAGAGAAATAATAAAAGCAAAGCGTTTTAATGATTCAATTTTTTTTCCGCAGATAAAACAGTATTAAACATTAATTCAACTACCGTCATAGGTCCTACACCACCTGGAACGGGTGTAATATAACTACACTTGTCTTTGACATTTTTAAAATCTACATCTCCACAGAGTTTGCCGTTTTCATCTCTATTAATTCCTACATCTACAATAATTACCCCTTCTTTAATCATATCAGCTTTAAGAAACTTAGTGATACCTATAGCAGTAATGATTATGTCAGCATCTAAAGTATAGCGAGAAATAGGCTTACTTCGTGAATGACATTGAGTTACTGTAGCATTTCTCTTTTCTAACAAAGAAGCGATAGGCTTACCAACAAGATTGGAACGGCCGATAACTACAGCATGCTTTCCCTCTATTTCAATTTTATACCTATCAAGGATTTCAATAATCCCAAGAGGCGTACAGGGCCAGAAAGCATCCTTATCACCAAGAATTCGTTTTCCAATATTTTTCCAATGCAATCCATCCACATCTTGTTCAGGCTTAATTGTATCAAGTATTTTTTCTTCATCCATTCCATTTGGCAACGGTAATTGAACAATAATACCATCATCAGTTTCCAAAGCATGTTCAATGAAGTCAATTAAAGCTTCTTCGGAAATTTTTTCAAAACGATGTAATGTAGCGTCAATTCCTATTTCTTTACTGGTTTTAACTTTATTTCGAGTATAAACTGCTGATGCTGGATCATTTCCAACATAGACTATTGATAAAGTTGGTGCTTTTGGTAATTTTTCAACTCTTTTCTTTAATCTCTCTTTAACTTCTAATGAGGTAGCTTTTCCATCTAAAATTGTAGGATTCACGTTAATCAATTCCTATTAACACAATCAAAATATTATTTTATAATTTCTAATGAGGTTAGTTTTAAGACTCAAATAGAATTATTAAAATTCATAAGTAAAATTTCCATCTTACCAAATAATAATAATTATTAATTAAGTCTAGAATTTGCTAAAAGAATAATTTCTTTGGTCTTCTTTTTAGATAATCCAATATATTGCTCTGGATCTAGAATATCATCAATTTCTTTGTCTATAGATGGAATGTATTTTCGAATTATTTCATTAGTTATAATTGCATGTTTAAAATCATCTTTATTTGATAATTGTGAAAGTAATTTATGAGCTTCTTGTCGTCCAATAAATGATGTAAGCTTAAGCATTAATTTTTCAGTATTATGTCTCCCTTTGGTGATTCGAAGATTTTTTTCAATATTATTAGAATCTAAAGATAGTGATGAAATTATATTGATTAATTCAAGTAGAATAAAATGTGTTAATGTTATCATAGTACTGAATTCGATTCTTTCTGGAGCAGAATTAGTTAAATCTCTCTCATGTTCTAAAGCGATATTTTCAGCTCCAACTTGAAATAGAGATCTTATGATTCTTGCAAGTCCACATATTCTCTCCGATTTATGTGGATTTCTTTTCTGAGGCATTGTTGATGATCCAACCTGTTTTCCACCAAATTCTTCAAATAATTCCCCAATTTCAGTTCGTTGCAGATTCCTTATTTCCTTAGCAAAACGTTCTGCAACACCAGTTATACTAACGAGAGCACTAAGAAATGGAATAAATATAGATCTTGGAATTACTTGTGTTGTTATAGCTACTGGTTGGAGTCCTAATTTAGATAGAACAAATTCTTCAACTTTATTTGTATTGAAAGATGCATACGTACCTATTGCTCCACTAATTTTTCCATAATTAACAGAAGCGTTAACTAATTGATCATAACATAGTAAAAATTCATTCAGAAAATTTGCAAACTTAAATCCATAAGTGGTCGGGAGAGCATGTTGACCATGAGTTCGACTGATACATATTATATCTGAATATTGCTCAGTTTTATTGATCAAAGTTTTGATTAAAATTTTTAAAGATTTAATTAAAATTTCTCTAGATTTCTTTAATTGTAAACCTAGAACAGTATCTTTTATATCATTAGATGTTGCTCCAAAATGTACAGCTCCCCCAGCGGTTGAACATTGTTCAGAAATAGCTAAAACCAAAGCCATAATATCATGATTAACTTCTTGTTCTAATTCTTTGACCCTGTCATATTTTACATATTGTTTTTGGCAATATTGTTTGATTTCGTTAGCTAGGGAAACCTCAATGAATCCATTTTTTGCATTTGCTTGAGCTAAAGAAGATTCAATAAGTAACTGAATCTCGAAAACATATTCTTCACTAAAAATTTCACTAATTTCAGTTTCATATCTATTAGACAAAGTATTATTCCTCTTTGACAAAAACTTACTACTATTAACCATTTTCCTTGTTTTTGAAAGACTCTTTTTCTAAAATCTTATTTGTTAACAAAATTTTAAAACATACCTGAAAAAGATTCTTTAATCAATAATTTAAAAAAAATTTTAAACGAATATTCATTTGATAAAAACTAATCTAGGAGTATAGAATAATAAAAAATAAAGATAGGTAAATATATTTGTAATTTCAACGGTTTATTTTAGGAAAGCTACTTATAAAGAGCTGAAAATTATATTCTTCAAGATTTTTCTTTTCAAATTAATAATATCATTAGGAATTGGTTAAAACTTGTATGTAACCCTTGGGAAAATCGTTAAAATCGATGGTAATCCTGTGGAACTACCAAAAAATTTCATTGAAGCATTAATAACAGAGAACAAAGAAAAAAACGCTATAATAGTCTTTTCTTCAAAACAAGGGATAATCCGTATTCTTCCTACTAAGACTGCGAAATCTTACAAAATAACTATCCATATTGATGAGTTAAAAGATGATTTTATTGATAATGTAGTAGAAATTCTATCACAATGTTATGCAAAATTACTTTACTCAAGTGGAGTTTGTTTTGCTGATGATCAGAATTGTTTTTATGAATGCTTCATAGAAAATCCAACAGAATTAAAAGAAACAAATCCTGAAACTGTTGATGTCGATGACATCGTTGGAGAATTGAAACATATTAGTGGTGTAACGAATGTACAATCAAACGAGGTATAACATACTCGCCAATAAAATTTACTTTGATTTGTTTATAAACAGATTTCAGTGAAATTTTCTCTTTAAGTTGATATTATGCCTAAGTTTTGTCCTAACTGTAAATCAATTATTTTTCTAAAAAAAGATAAGAATGATAATAAAAGGTCTTTTTGTAATCGATGTGGATTTCTGGATAATATAAAAATTGATGAAAATGAATATAAAATAAAGTCAGATTTAGGGCAACAACATGAAACGGTAATAATAGATAGACAAAAACAAATAAAAGAACTAACAGAAAAGTATGGGAAAAGAACTTATGGATCTAGTTGTCTAAATTGCAAATCATTCTATTTAACAAAACATCTAATGTCTACACGAGGAGATGAACCTGGAAAAACAATATGGTTTTGTTTAAATTGTGGACACAGTTTTAGAAGACCAAATTATGTTCAAAAGGTAGGAATCGATAAACCTTTGAGTTTGGATGAGAAATGACTGATATTAATAAAGTAATAGCAACTATGGCTACTTCCAAACACATTGTTATTTTAACAGGAGCAGGAATTTCAGCTGAATCGGGAATACCAACATTTCGAGGAAACGATGGCTATTGGAAGAAAGGTTCAAAAAATTATCATCCAATGGAGTTAGCGACCTTATCCACTTTTCATCAACAACCAGAACTAGTATGGGAGTGGTATCATTATCGAAGAGGAGTTTGTAAAGACGCATCTCCTAATCCAGGGCATTATGCAAGCGCAAAATTAGAAAAACTGATAAATTCTGCGGTTGGTAAAAAATTTCATCTAATTACGCAGAATGTAGATGGATTACATTTGCGAGCAGGATCAACTTTAGAAAAAACTTACCAAATTCATGGAAATACTAATTACATGAGATGTGTGAATTCCTGTACAAATTCACTTTATAATATTCCGGATGATGAACAGCTACCTCATTGTCCAGAATGTGAAGCACTAGCACGTCCACACGTATTATGGTTTGATGAAGTATATGATGAAACATTTTTTAAAATTCAAACAGTTTCACATTTAGCTAGTGGATTAGATATATTATTTGTTGTTGGAACAACTCTACAAACAACTTTACCATATAGAGTCGTTATGACAGCATTAAATCGAAAAGTACCGGTAGTTGAGATAAATCCCGAACCAACAGGAATAGGAGAGAGAGGATTAGCACTATTTAAGGAAAAAAGCGGAGAAATATTGCCAAAAATTGTTGATGAGTATGAAAAGGTAATCAAATAATATGAATCTTACTCTTTATATTTGTTTTATGAACAATTTTCTTGAAGAAAAAAGCTTATAATGAATGTCTTTTTAGTATATAAGTCTTAAATAAGTAATCTAAACAAGAAAGTATATAAATTGCCATGTTTCATTTGAAACAAAATTATTCTTATAAATTAGAATTTTTCAAACACCTAGTTGAATTTTTATGAATATCAAAATCATTGCTGAAACGGATGAAAGTAAATGTATTTATTGTGGGAGGAAATTCCAAACTGAGGATTTAGTTGACTCAATATGCTCAGGATGTTTTGAAGATTTACCTTTGGAACAATTAGCTAAATTGCTATCAGTCAGCTTTTCTCACACTTTAATCCTAAATCTTTTCGAAAAACATGGATATAGCATGAAGGAAATACATGAAAATTTCGATATTAATTATAACACAGTAAGAACTGTTATTAATAGATATAAAAAAGATAAAAAAGGATATTATACTTTTGAACAACTAAAAACATTATTTAATAATAGTATGAAATATATCGAGATCGAAATTTTAAATTAATGACACCTACAACTTTTTTCCGATAAATATAGAAATATAAATTAAAATACTACTGGAAATAAAATTAATTAGTGGTTCGAAATGAAATGTTACCTTGAATCATAAATATAATTATTTTAGTTTCTTATATCGGATATAATTTTGAAGTAATATTTTTAAGCAATATTCATAATTCTTCTACCTCTTCGTTTGATCCGTTTGAATATTTAAGAACTCATACTACCACAACTAATGATTTCTTATACTTCCCCTTGTTAATTCCCTTTATAATAATTTTAGTTATTTTTATTATAGCATGGATGATTAGTAACCGACGGAAGAAAGAGGATTAAATTAGGATAAAAAAAGGAAAATAAGAAATCAGGGATAAATAAAAAGCTGGATTATTAATTTTAATAATTCTTTCTCTTTTCAATTATTGGATTTTCATTATCCATATAGAAGTTTCTAAGTTTTTCGAAGTGTTCTCGTATCCAATCTGCTGTTCTGTTAATTCTGTGGATTTCTGTCCTCATCGCTGCTTCAGCAACAGCAACCGCTTCCTCCAAGTAGACTTTATGGTTTAAGGGTGATGGAATAATCATGTCCTTACTTAATTGATCCTCTGGAACACTATCCGCGAGAGAATTAGCTGCTGCAACCTTCATTTCTTTATTAACAGTCTTAGCGCGAACATCCAAAGCACCTCTAAATACACCCGGAAAACCTAAGACATTATTGATCTGATTTTTGTAATCTGAACGTCCTGTAGCACAAATAATTGCGCCAGCATCAAAAGCATCCTCTGGCCAGATTTCTGGAACTGGATTAGCTATAGCAAAAATTATTGGGGGACCATTCATATCTTTAATCATATTAGCGGTGAACATTTTAGGATTAGAAGCACCAATCATGATATCAGGGGTGAATTTTTTAACAATTGTAGCTAAATCGCCTTCGAGATGATCAGGGTTTGTGTTTTTAGCTATTTTTTCTTTAGCAAAATCCATCCCTTTGGGTCGACCTTCATAAACAGCACCATTACGGTCATTAAGAATAAGGTTTTTTCCTTGAATTCCAGCCATTAAGAGCATTCTTGAAATAGCGATACCAGAAGCACCAGATCCAGTCATAGTGATTCTAGCATCTTTGAATTTCTTGCCTGCTACTTTTAAAGCATTGATAATGCCAGCAACTGTCACCAGAGCAGTACCCCATTGATCATCATGCCACACAGGGATATCTACACGTTTCTGAACTTCTTCCTCTATTTTAAAACAATCGGGCTTACGAATATCCTCTAAATTAATTCCTCCAAAGGATTTAGCAATTGCGACACAATGATCAATAATTTTATCGGGATCTTTTTCATTAAGAACTATAGGAAAGGCATCTATGAAACCAAAGCCCTTAAAAAGTATGGCTTTTCCTTCCATTACTGGTAATCCTGCTCTTGGTCCAATATCTCCTAGTCCTAATACACGCGTGCAATTAGATATTATTCCAACAGTATTACCTACAGCGCATTGATCATAGACTTTTTCTTCTTCTTTCTCAATAACTTTACATGCAACTGCTACACCTGGAGAATAGGCTAAAGTTAAATCTAGTGTAGTAGCAAGGGATGTCTTGCTTCCTATATAAATTTTACCATTTCCGGGGAAATTCTTAGAATGATAATCTAATACGTCCTGATCTGTATATTTCACCAGAGCATCCTTTTTTTCGTGTCCTGCATCAAATGAAGCTTCACTCATTATTTTTCACATCAGTTATCCTGTTTAATGTGTTTTATTATCGAAAATTAATTTCTACTGACAAACGTAGAACATTTTTTATTTTGTTCTTTATTATTTTAAGTTATTTTAAGTAAAACCAAATAAAAAACACTCAATTAGTGCTAACTACATTATAGCTCTATCTTATCTTTGTTTTTCTTTATCTAAAAATGCTGAAATGGTACTAAAAGTTTGGTCAAAGTTAGAAGATTTATCAAAAACAATTAAGTTATGCTTATTTTAATTAGGTTTTCCTACCTTATTTTAGCATTCAGAGGATAATTTTATATCCTTCCATAGGATCAACCCATCAAATATTCCACAAAAGGACAATTATTGACGAATAAATATGAGAACAGCTGTAACATTTAAAATTTACTTCAATTTTGATAGTAATTCCCTTAATGATTCTAAATCAATTTGTTGAAGTTGATACGAAGCTTTCGAAAAAGAAAATATGATCTCTAATTGTTCAAATTAATTTAATTTTATCCAATAAATTTCTTCATTGTTTTTCTATAATTATCAAAAACTTTTTTCCCTTCATCTGTTATTTCAAGAATAGTAACAGGTTTTTTGTTCCGAAATGTCTTGTTTATTTTAACGTATCCTGCTTTTTCAAGTTTTGAAGCATGAGTCGAAATATTACCCCAAGAAAGATCAGTTTTTCGTTTGAAATAAATCAGATCAGCATTAACGGTCACATACAGATAAGAAATCATCATCAATCTAGTAGGTTCGTGTATTATACTGTTGATTTTTCCTGGGAGGACTAATTCCTTATCAGAATTATTCAGGTTTATTCCTCCTCTACTTCTAAAACCAGATATTTTTTGATAAAAAATAATAATCTTGTGATACCTAGAATAAGGATACTGATTCCCATTACTTGAAAGTAAATAATTAATCTAAAATAGATATCATCAAATGAAAGAAGTGAGATAGCAAATCCTGATAATGTGGCTAATACTCCAAATAGATAGTATCGTCTGAATCCTGTATTTTCTACTAGATAAAGACTTGGACCAAACATAATGACACCAAAAAGCATCGGCACCCATCGTGCCCAATCATAAACATTGAATGGATCGCCGTTGAATATTATTAATGCAATTAAAGTAAGAATTATTGCAGTAAATAATAATAGTCCAAATTCTATTATGCTTCTTCTAACAGATTTTTCTCCTAAGTCAACCTTGAGTTCAACTCTCCCCAATTGTGGATAAGTAACTCGATTTTGAACATATTCAGTTACTGGAAGGTTGAAAATTATTATGAGGGGTACAAATATCACAAAAATTGGGTTTAGAAATATTAATGAACTGAAAATTAACATTAATGCTACAAAAATTTCTGTTAAACCATCCACCATCATTTCTTGAAATGCAGTTTGTTGTATAATTTCTAAATCGAAATTATTATTCAATTGACATCACCTTTATTCTATGTCATAGTAGTACTTTGTGAATTTAAATAGCTTTGTAACTATGAAGTACTTCAATGACACAAAGTAGACAACAAAGTTAAATTATTAAAAATAAGGTTCAAATTTCATGAACAACCTTCAAAAAAATTTAACAGTTAGTGACTTTTTTAAAGCAAATATCAATTGCGGGACAATTAAAAAAATTGAAGATTTTCCAGAGGCACGTAATCCAAGTTATAAGATTTGGGTTGATTTTGGAAAGGAATTAGGTATAAAGCAAACTGCGGCACAATTAACCCGAGTTTATTCAAAAAATGATTTGTTAGGCAAACAAATATTAGCAGTCACTAATTTTTCTTCAAAAAGAATAGCAGGTTTTAAATCAGAGTTTTTAACACTTGGATTAGATAGTGATGAGGGAGTTGTCATATTACAACCCGAACGAAAGGTAGAAAATGGAACAAGAGTATATTAAATAATTATTTGACAGAATTAATCTTATCTCTCATCCTTCTATCTGGTTTATCTGTTCTTTGATCAATTTTTAGTGTTGTAACGACTCTTGGATAATCTTGAATTAAGAATTCTTGAACTTGTTTTATTGCATTAAATAGCAAATCAAGACTATTACATTGAATATTAGTTCCCATAGCATGAGTTTCTAAAGTTAAACCTTCAATCTTATTCAAAATTTTTAATGCTTCTTTAATTGGCTTTGATAAACTAACAGAATTCGGTGATCTAGGTGATAACGTTAATTCTGCAATAATACTTGAGTCTACCATATTTCATTTACCAAAAATATTGAATTTGTTATTCAATAATCAATAAATTTGAATTAGTTTTTTGTTTTATAAGTTTCAGAAGACGGCATGTCATCCAAATTAGCAATTAATTGTGAAAAAAGGCCATTTTCCCTTAACAGAGTAAGAAATTCCTTTTGTTTTTCTTCTGATTCCCATTTTTCATAGATTTTAAATTTATCGTGGTTTATAACGTCTTGAGCTAATTGAACGCTAATACAACCGTCAGCTTCACTCATCAGATTCACAATTTCTTTAAGGATTTCGCTAACTCGATCGATATAACCTTTTTTAACTGACATACTAACAATAACTAAGCTAAACAATATAATAAGCATAGAACTTAATTGTATTATAAAACTTAGTTTCGATAACTCATAATCCGTCGTATTTGTTATGGTAACCATGTTCCATACATTGCATTGAATAATTGATCTTAATTACTATGGTAACCATATTTATTCTCATATTTCGTCGTAATTACTCATATTCCTGTTTTTCTTCAGTCATCGAATCGATCCATTCACCACGGTTGCGGTCCATCAGTACACTGGCTCTTAATGTAGAGGGAAGAATTAATTTTCCCCATGCTTGTTGAAATCCTTGAAAATCCTCTCTTTTGTTTAATTCAACTTGAAATTCTTCATAAGATTTAAAATCGTCATATTCTAACATAAGAGTACGTCCACCAAGAGGAGAACTATCTCCACCATATGCTTGAGAGAAATATCTAACTGATTGTAATTTACCTATTTTTGTTTTCAATAGTTTCAAAACAAACATATATTTAGATATAACGGATTCATGTTGAGGAAGTGCTAATGTATTAGCTGTCCAATTAAAAACTTCAAACATTGCCATTTTAATTTTACTCCTAGAAAAAACTATGATTTGGTAAGAACGATAATTACTTTAATATGACTAACTTCCCAATATTGCTAGATTTAAATGATAAATTAATTTCCATTAATATATGCAGACAACTAAAAAACCAATAAATTATTTACTAACTAATTGATTAGCAATATTTGATAGCTATGGAATCATTCGATGTTATAGTTGTGGGAGCTGGTCCTGCTGGTACTAATACAGCTACTAAAACTGCTGAATCAGGTTTAAAGACGATAGTGTTTGAGGAACACCAGGAGGTAGGTGTACCAGTTCAATGTGGTGAGGGTATTAGTCAACAATTACTTGAATATCATAATATTGATTATAAAAACAATGATTTTGTTGATGTTCAATTTTCTAATCAGAAATTTTATTTTGGAGGGATTGAAAATGGTAACTTGGAACATGCAAAAATATCAAATGCTTGGCGGAAATTCTGCACTTTTAGTGGATAGAACCAAGTTTGATCAAATGTTTGCTAAAGAAGCTGAAGAAAAAGGGGTAGAAATTAGAACAAAATCAAAAGTAACTAATGTTTCTATAGATAAACATGGCGTTGAAGCAACAATCAGAACATCTGAAGGAAATTTCCCATATTCAGTTAAAGCTAAAGTTGTAGTTGCAGCTGATGGTCCTGCTGGACGGATTGGTCGTGCTCACGGCTTGAGGTTGCCAACAAAGCATGTAAATGCTGTTGAATACATAGTTAAAGGGAAATTTTCAGATACACTTGATTTCTATTTCGATCACGAGTTAACTCCTTATGGATATTCCTGGCTCTTTCCAAAAAAAGAGTATTCAAAAATTGGATTGGTCTGTCGACAAGTGTTTGAGCCTGCAAAGCGATTAGAAAAGCTAATGCAGAGAATGGAGAAAATGTTGAATACCAAATTCGAGAAAGTGTCTCTTATCGGCGGCATTATTCCTGCCGAAGAACAACCACCTCAAAAAACTGTCTCTAATAGATTAGTTGTTACAGGAGATGCTGCTGGATTTACTAATCCTTTTTTTTACGGTGGAATCTCTATTGCGATACTTACTGGTAGATTAGCTGGAGATACTATTGCAAAAGTTTCTCAAAAAGATCCTAATTTCTCAGAAAAAAGTCTAATGTTGTACGAATCTAAATGGCGCAAAGAGAAACCATTCAATAAGAGAATTTATGAAGGGAGAAATTTGTTTTATAAAAAATTTAGTAATAAAGAGCTTGAAATAATGGGCAATTTTGCTGATGTCGATAAAGTTGGACAAGTATCAGGTATTCCTTGGTTTAGAGAAAAATTATTAACTTTAAGGGCATTTATGGATAAAGATATTCGAGCAAACTGGAAAGAATATAAAAAAGCTGTTGATGGTATGTCTTTATCTGGAAAGTGGGGATTTTAATTTCTGGTGAAAAAAATGGTAATAGTAGATATAATTAATGCCTGTACAGGGTGTGGGGGCTCAGATAAAGCAATATGTGTTAAGAGTTGTCCTGCTGACATTCTCGAAGTTCGAAATGATCATCCTTCCAGTGTCTAACGCACAAGGTATCGTGCATGTATTGAATGATAGTTTATGCTTACAGTGTTTTGCGTGTGAAGTCTTTTGTCCGGTGGATGCTATTTTCATTAATCCCCCTGAACTAAATTTTCAAACGGAACTTATTCAATTGCATGATAAACCTTTATAATTTTCTACTGTATTTATATACTCATTCATTGCAAGTCTTGATTAAGAACTAGCATAATATTTAATTTTTTTTAGTATTTTTCTTCCTCAAAGACTATTTCAATATTTTTTTTAACACTCTTTTTGATAATTTTATCTACGCTATTTTATTGAATAATTTCTTATTAAATAGTGTAAAGAATTTTAATTATCTTATACTCTGGCCTTGAATATCGATGTCAACAGTAACTACATCTAAAACTTTTGCTAAGCTAATAATTGTTTTAATGTTATTGGTGATTAGTGTAAGTTCAGGTATTCATCGTGCTTTATTGAGTATATTGTATAAAGAGCTGACCGGATCCGGTTTTGGAGATTTATTAGGTGCAGGAATTAAAGCACCGTTAGAAGTTTGGTTAACCCTTGCATTAAGTTTAGCTCCTTTTGGCTTAGCAAAATCTTTAGCAGATTGGCTAGGAGGTTTAGGCACCGATAAATCATCCGCAATTACTGTGATGAGAATTGGTGCTTTTTTTTCTATCTCTGGTGCTATTAGTGTATTATTGGCAATATTAATGTCAAATTTTATTCCAGGTTTATTTAGTGGGATCTTATTGGGCTTAGCAACTGGATTATTTGGAATCACTGAAGGATTATTTTTTGTTGCAGGAACAATTAGATTAACTAATTTATTCTCTACCCAGTCAAAGGGTTTTTCGGTAGGATTAATGGAATCTTCAGTATATTCAGGTTACACAATCGGTGCAATTGTTACTGGTTATCTTTCAGCAAATAATACTAACTTCTATCTTCCTTATATTTTTGCTATATTTATTTCTGCGTTTGCTTTAATAATTGCCTTATCTCAAAGACGTGTAACAGGTAAAAAGACTCCAAAAGAAATTAAAGTGAAGAGAGATCAACAGCGTTATTCACTTAGACTTTTTATCATGCGTCCTAGAGTTGCAGCAATCTTTCTGTTTGCGCATATTGGTAAATTTGCTGATGCCTATGTATGGATTCTTCCTTTGTTTTTAACGACCAAAATTCTTACAAATCAAAATTCTCTAACAGTATTTGAAATTTCCTTAATAATTTCCGCTTACACAGCGTCTTGGGCTATTATGATGCTAATTTCTTCAAAAACCTCAGACATATTTGGTCGAAAAGGATTAGTTTTCTATGGATTTTTCTTTACATCATTAGGATTATTTGGTATTGCAGTTTCATTAGATTTTTACCTTTTAATTATTTCAAGTATAGTTCTAGGTTTCGGAACGGGAATGTTCTATCCAATATTAACGGTTATCGTAATTGATATAGTAGTAAGACCCGTTCAAGGAGAAATGATTGGACTACTGAGAAGTATAAGAGATTTAGGATATTTTACTGCACCTTTCATAGTATGTATTGCAGCTTGGATGCTGGGAGGAGAGTTGGAAAAATTAATGTATGTAGGGATTTTAATAGCTATTTTATTATTTATTACAGCTGTGTTACAACTTATTTTCTTACGTGAATCAAGACCGTCTTGGATTTTGTTGGATTCAGTTATTGAACACGCAAAATTAGCTGAGAAAATAGTGAAAGTATCAAGTTCGGCATTTACAGAAGAAAATATTCATAATCGTGTGAAAGTAATTGAATTAGTAAAAGAAGCTGAATCATTAGAATCTGATGCAGATAAACTAAAAAGGTCCATTCGGAAATCCTTAATGCAGAGTCTTTTACCATCAGCTGATGATGCTCTATTCTTAGATTTACTTAGAGTTAATGATTATATTGCTGGTCGTGCAGTGATTGCAGCTACTAAATTACAATATATTCAAATACCTAAAGTTCCGGAGCGTGTAGTTACTTCTTTATCTGCAATGGGTTTTTCTCTGCCAGTTCTGATGGAAGAATTAGTTAAATCTATGGTTTTCCTAGAAGAAAAAATCTATCTAGCAGTTCAAGTGACGAAGGATATCAGTAAATTGGAATCTGAGTTCGATCGAAAGTATTCTAGAGTACTTTATCAATTATATAAAAATGAGGCAGAATTCGCAATAGATGGAAGATTTACTATTATGACCACAATCAAAGAATGTGCTGAAGCTTTAGAAGACGGTGCTGATAACATTGAGCATTCTGCTGATCTGATTTCGATACTAGGAGAAAAATATCGTCCTTAAATGTTGAAAAAAATTTAGGTTAAGGGAATTTTGTTATTTTACTAAGATACAATCTTGAAAGGAAATTAAAATACATACAAATTTATATGTCATTCATTGAAAAAATGGATTGAAAATAAAATTATTCATCATTAGGTGTTGAATAGTATTAAACTAGCTAGAAAAAGAAAAAAGAATGTTTCGCAGATAATAGCTGACGAATTCTTTAGCAAACATAGTAAATGGAGATCAAACAAATCTAGCGACGATATAGATATTTCATATTCTACTAGTCATATGGAGACAACTCAACCTTCTTCAAATAGGGCACAAACTCAATCAGAAACTTCCATTCAACAGAGTCAAATAACTGTAGCCAATAGACAGAATAATCAACAACATCAGCCGACGTATGCCTCAGAGTCAGAATCTCAGTCCGAAAATAATATTGAATCAACTTCTCCTGAGCTTAAACCATCCAATTTATTTACCAGAAGAGATTCAGTGTCCCAACAAGAGATCGGAACCTTTGGATTAGATAAAGACTCTTCTACCGATCAAAGTCAATTAGAAAGAAAAGATCGACCAATTTTATTTGATCAATTATCAAATGCTTTAGACAAATCGGATTCTGATAATTCTTCTGGTATATCAGAATCTCTTAGATCTGTGATATCTACAGAGAATATAATTAATCAAAAGGTAACTGTTCCAATTAAACAGGAAAAAGATGAGATCGATCAATTATCCACTAAAATTGGTTCTTTGTTACAAGAGGCTAAATCTCTAAAGGCTGATAAGGAATTAAAACGACAACAGGAACTTGACAAAGAAGCTAATAAAGAAATTCTTTCAAAAGAATTACTAGATATAAAAAAATCCGATATTACTATCTCTCAGCTGGATTCTGAAGTTTCAGAAGAATCAGAATCAAAAATTTCAATCCAAGACCAAATAGCAGATAAACTATCTGATAGTGATTTAGAAAAGCAAGAATTACCTGAATCTGATCAAAAATTTCATGCTGATCCTTCTCAACAAGTCTCGATTGCTGAATCATCTTCTGATTCAATTTCTGATGAGGATGATACAAGTTCTTCAATGGCAAAGTTACGTACTAAAATAAACGAAGTTATGAATATAACTAATAAACTTGATCAAGATAACGAGGAATTTTTTGATTCTAAATCAATCGAAGATGAATTTTCAGAAACGAAAGAATCTTCTCTTCCAATTTTTAATTCAGAAATTAATTCAAAATCATCCAGTGAACAATTACCGATAATAAAAGTTAGAACTCAGAGTAAAACTCCATTAAATAAAGAAAAATTAAGTAATGTATTAGATTTATTAAAAGAAGATGAAAAATCGTCCTTAAAAGAAAAAGAAGAAAGTCGAATTGATGAATCAGAAATTATTCTTCCTTTTGAAGAAATAAAAGATGTCAAAATAAAAATATCGAGAAAATTTGTTTTAAATCCATCTGATGATTCCTTAAATATCGAATTGAAATTTGACAACAATCTAGATAATGAGTATAGCAGAGACTACATTATCTCTCATGTCTCCCCAGAAGGTTGGAAAATTGATCAACCGAAAATCTATTACCAAAAAGATAAAAAAACAGATAAAAGGAAAGTAAAATTACTACTCAAAGGTCCCTTAATAGAATGGCGACTATCAGCTGGAAAATTTGAGTAATAAACAATAATTGTCTATAAATTATTACGAAGGGTTACAATGGCAAAAGTAGTTGCATCTAAACCGAAAAAAATTAGTGAAGATCCTGAAGGACCATGGATCAAGCATACATCCCCTTCGAATTATAAAATATTCGTCAATGAATCTTATAGACAGTCTTTAAATGCAAAAAAAGAACTTTCAACCCGATCTTTTGGAAAAATAATCGCATTGAATAAAACTGAAAACTCAAATCTAATATCACCTATCATAACACTATCAGGTAAGGATTTAGTTAATATTCCAAATCAGTTATTATTTTTAGCATTTCATCCTAAGGAAGGTTTTGTACAAAATTATAATTTTCAATTAAGTAAATCTCCCATTTCTTTCCAATCTGGTTTCTATATTGATAATCAGAAGTCAGTAGATCCCCAAAAATTATTAATACCAGGAAGAACAGTTACTTTATCCTATGAAACAACAATTTTAATTAATAGACCTATTTTGTATTTGACTTATGCCAGTCCTGAACTGGAAGGAGACATTATCGATTTTAATGCAACGAAAGGAGAAGTTTCTTATACAAAAGGAATTAATGATAAAAATGAAGAAATTATTATTAAGATAGTCAAGTTCAAACAACTGAAAAAAGGGGATAAGATAGAAGTTAGACAGAAAAGTAAATTAAAATTGTTGATAGGGGATTTGTTTTTCGGAGAAACTCGAGTTTCCTATGTTTGTGAATCTCCTTTAAGTGACATTCAATTAAATCCAATGAACTGCTTAACTGAAATCAGTGAAGAAATTGAGATAGAGAGAAAATCTGATAACTTAAAAAAGTGGACAATCCAATCTAAAATAAAAAATGATTCCAACTTTCCTATAAATATTAATAAAGTTAAAATTTATTCAGATCGTAAATTACAACACGAAAAATCTTTCAGTCCTATAATTAATCTTGATACAAGTAAAGAATGGTCTTACAAATTCTCAATAAATGTTGATAATGAAGTAATACCAGAATTAAGTCATAGTATCATTTATAATGTTCCTCCTGAAATTAATGGAAAATATGAAGGATTTTTCAATTTTTTAGGATATAATATTGAGATAAAGACAAAATAGCAAAGGTTAAAAATATGCTCCTTCTAAGTCTAGAATTTCTTAATTTAGGTAATATATTTATAAATGTTCTAATCACTGGTGTATTAGCAACTATAATTACTAACGCAATATTTTTTCTTATTTTCAGAATTTTTCAGTATGATTACATATTTATAGAAGAAACTGGTTCAATCTTTGTTGATGAATCAGAATTCATGGTAGGATTACTAACGCATATTTTTATTGGAATAGGAATGGTAGCTTTTTATGCATTTCCCTACCTCTTGTTTATTGCCTTTACTGCAAATAATGAATTTGGTGTTTATAAGTTTGAACCAGTTACTGGAACAGCTGTAATAGTGAATGTTTATCATTTCTTACCAATAATGCTTCTCGTGTTTACTGTTTGGTGGTTAATTGGTCTGAAAAATGAAAATAAAACTGAAAATCAATGGAAATTATTATTCCTTTACGGGGTAGTGTTTTCTGTTGTAGCAGGAATTATATTTGGATTGTATGGTTTAGGTTTAGAATTATTACCAGGAATAATATTTAATTAGTTTATTGAAAAAATTTTTTTATAGGTGAAAATTTATGGATGAGGATTCAAAAAAAGTTCTTTCCGATTTTCAAAATCTTGAAAATCGATTTAGAAGAGAAATTTTGCATAAAATTTCTAATACTACACCGAGTAAACTAAGTAACGATCAATTTCACTCACTAATTAATTCCGCACGAAGTATAGAACGAGATTGGTCCAAATTAATAAAAAAATTTAAAAAAATTGTTAAATAAACTCTTATGTCCCTAATTAAGATCTAAAAATACTGAAGCTATCATGTCACGTTGTCAAGCAGAGGATTGTCCTGCTCCAAAGATTGAATATGAGAAATTGAATTCTTTATCAGGTTCATTATTTGTCTGTCCTTTTTGTTTTACTCGTCTCAATGTTTCAGAAAAAAATTATAATAAAATTAAAATGATAGATTCTCCATCACAAGGGTTTACTAGAATACCTCCTACTAAAAAAGACTTTTTAGAAAGTAAAAATATTGATAAGCATGGATCAATTATATTAAAATCACCTAAATCAAAAATCGAAGAATTATATGAATGGGATAATTTACTCCAATCTTTAAAAGATTCAATCGAATTTAAATCGGAAAAAATAAAATCAGTTAGTGTTATTGATTCAGAGTTAAAACCTATTTTGTTAAATCTTGAAAATCAATCAATAATTTTATTTCTTCGAAAAAAAGGTAATTCATTAATAGATCCTTTAGAAGATCTCCTATTCACATTTTTTCCATTATCAATCAGAGATCCAATTAAAATTAATCTAGAAAAATTTCCAGAAATTGGTCAAAATTTAGTGATGAAAACATGGGATTTTATCGAAAAAAAATCTTCTGCTGAATATATCGTATATTTCTTTGTTCTTCAAAAAAATATCATCCCTATGAAGGAACTAATTGATCATCCTGAATATTCTAAAGTTAATTTAAGTATTTTAATTCGAGAGCTATCAATTATTTGGATATTATTGATGGTAGGTTATGATAACATTCTTGATTCACTGGTAATGGAATTTAACCAAGAATCGAGTGATTTTGCGGTAATTTTTTTAGGAAATGAAAATTTTAGTAAATGTGATATCTCAGAACTAGAAAAAAAGATTTTTCAAGACTTTGCTCTTTTCTTACCATTTATATTAGACGATTTCGCAATATTCAGAGAAGAAGCTTTACGGTTAAAATCAGAAATTAAAAGAAAATTAATTGAACCGGATTTCAAATTGATAATTGATCAATTTTTTCCAGATGAGAATTTCGAATTCCCAATATTTGAATACTAAAATAATTCATAATTAGGTTGAATTTGAGTAGATTAATTCCCTATATTTTAGGTAAATTTGGTCTCCCAGATTTCCTATTGGAAATCTCCCAGATACTAAATTAAATAATATAGTAGTTTGTAATTCCGGTTCTAATGCTCTAAATCTATCTAGAGTATCTGTTTCTTTCAGAAAAAGTTCAGTAATTGTTTTTGCCCATTCCTCATTAGACTGAATTCCAGAGGATTCCGTTAATAGCTGTTTAAAGGAGGTGTACAAAAATATGTAAGAAAAATTATGCTTATTTTCTACCCATCTCAGATCTTCTGACATGAATTTAAATACATCCATTTTAGCATCATTATCTAAAAGATCAATTGTTTCTCGTAATATACGATCATTTTCTATATAATTTTGAATGTTTGAAATATTTTCATTAGAAAAAATAATCCCTTTTTTTTCCAATTCTGAATATAAAATGGCAAATTCCTTTTGTAATCGAGATATTTTTTGTTCGTATATTAATTCTCTTGATGTACTTGGGGTTTTTTTAACATGCGTTTCTAAAGGAGACAAATGTTGTTCCTCATATAGGCTAAGAGCTTTATTAATAATTTTAAAGGAAAATTTCGAATTTGTTGCGGAACCTTCAATTATAGGGAGTATCGATAATTTCCTTACTCTTTCTACTTCAGTAGCGAAATTTCTGCCTTCTGCGAGAAGTTTTTCATTTCCAAGAGGTGTATCCATTAGGTCTATTTTGTTTGCAACTATTAAAACAGGAATATTAATATTATATTGAAGCAACTCATTGAAAAAATATTGGATACCAAAAATAGATTGTTTATCAATAATACTATAAAAAATTATTGCGATATCAGTTTCCTGAAACCATACATGTCCTTGAAAATCATAAAGATCTCTATTTCCGGGCATATCCCATATAGTCATAGAAAAATCATAATCTATTGTCAAACTACGAAAATTTGGTTCTACAGTTGGTTTATAGATTAGATCCTTATTGATTAAAAACAAAGTTCTAAAAACAGTTGTTTTTCCAGTTTGTGGGTCACCTAACAAAAGAATTTTCAATATTTTACTCGTTTTCAATCCCTTTTAAATTTTAATTTTTGATTCATGTAAAGTTAAATTAATGAGACAAATTTGGATTATTTTATTAGTAAATTTTATAATATTAAGCAATAGAATTAATTTCTTAATGGAACTTATTTCCTATAATAATATTTAGTTTTTTGGATTGAGGTGTTTTAAGTATCCTTTGTTGTAGTTATTCCTGCTTATAATGAAGAAAACAGTCTTGATTTACTATTAAAACAAGTTTTAGAAATTACTTCAAACGTCATTGTCATAAATGATGGATCTACTGATAAAACAGAAGAAATCTGTAAAAAAAACAAAGTTAAAATTATCCGAAATACAGTAAATAAGGGTAAGGGAAATTCATTGCGCATTGGACTGTTATATGCAAAAAAATGGTATCCTCAATCAGATTGGGTAGTAACAATGGATGGAGATGGTCAACATTCTCCAAAAGATATACTAAAACTAGTTAAAAGTGTAGAACAAAAGCGATTGTTGATATTAATAGGTAATAGAGTAATAAATGAGAATCCAATGAATATTCAACCCCATAGGAGACATTTAGCTAATGTAGCGACAACCAAATTTGTTAATAAGATTTTTAAATTAAACATATCTGATTTACAATCAGGATTTCGTATTTATCATCAAAAAATTACTCCTTACTTAATTAAAGGGACAAAATCAACAAAATTCCAATTTGAAACAGAAATTTTACTAGAAGCATGGGCCATGAATATCACAATAGGAGAAGAAAGTATAATAAAAATATATTATCCTTCATTACCAAGTCGTATCAATGGAGTAGAAGATACCCTAAAATGGGTATGGCTAGTTTTCCTAAGAATAGTATTCTTTCCTAAAAAATTTTCACAAAGGAGAAATAATAAAAATGTAATTTGGGAAATTTGGAAAGAAATATCAAACTAAATATCAAAACTTACTTAATTCAATAATCATTATTAAATGTATTATACATAACAACCTATACCCCCTAAATTTAAACGGGACTGCTATGAAATCTTCTATGAAAAAAATAGAAACAATTCGAAATTTAATTGAAGCTGGCCACTATGACGAAGCTGAAAACACCATTCAAGGATTTGAATCAGATTTAAAAAGAGTATCGAGTCTCTACTTAGAAGCTATGCTTAATAATCAAAAATCTTTCCTTTGTTTTAGACGTGGATTATTGGATGAAGCAATACATGGATTCATCAACTCAATAATGCTCTTTAAACGTGCTGAAGAAGCAAAAGAAGAATTTGATGAAAATAAAAAGCTGGTAAATGTTTCGTTTTCATTTAACGGGCTAGGTTTAGCTTATTATCGTAAAGGTCAAGCAAATTCAGCTTTTAACTATCTTAGAAAGGCATTAGAAATACGATTTAATTTAGGAGACGAATCTCTCATCGCCAGCACTCTTAATAATGTAGCAAATTTACTAGTTGAAGCAGGAGCTTCTAATAGCGCATTAGATTACTTAGCTGAGGCTCTTGATGTGCTCAAAGGCGTAAAAGGAGAGAAAAAAGCTTCAATAACTGCTATGGTATATGCAAATATTGGTAATATCCATACAGATGAAGGAAATATGAAAGAAGCAGCCGAATATTACCAAAAAGCGTGGGATGAAATACAAAAAGAGAAAAACTGGGAACCTTGGACAGCTTCGAGAATTCTCTTTAATCTAGGAAAAAATTATATTAACAATGGGGATTTAAATGAGGCAAAAGATAAAATAGACACAGCAATAGAACTTCAGGAAAAATTGTCAGAAACGAGCAAGTTAGCAGCAGTTGCATTGAGTCGTTCGTTACTATCATTAACTCGAATTCATTTAAGAAGAAATGAAAATAATATTGCCCTAATTACCGCAGAACGAAGTATAACAATTTTACATGAACACAAAGATCCTACATTAGGGGAAGCTTATTTATTAGTTGGGTGGCTTCATTGGAAACAAAATGAACTTGAAACTGCTTTAGAAAATTTCAAAGACGCTATTAAAATCCTTGATAAAGTTGATGATACAGAGGTAAATGATATTGAAGCATATTCCCTGCTTTCAGGATTGTATACAGATCTTAAATTATTCGATGAAGCAGAAAAAGCACTAAAACATGCTCAAACCTTATTAACTGACCCTGAAGCAGATGAGAGAGTGCTAATTTTACTCTATGCTGGATATTTAGCTCAAAGGAAAGGGGAATTGGAACGTGCTGAGAAATTCTTTCATCAAGCTGAATTGGAATCAGGTGAAGAAGATGCATTTAACATTGAGTTAAGATCAGTATTATATATTGCCCAAAATCATTTATTACAGTATTATCTCTCTAAGAAACCAGAATCATTTCTTCAAGTTGAATCTTCCTTAAGAAGTTTAGAGCAGATTGATTTATGGAAATTTTACCCAACAGAGAATCTTTATTACAGGTTGTTACAGGCAACGGTTACATTGATACGTGCTGAATTTCAGGAAGCTTTAGAAGAGATAGATAAAATTATAGAGAAAGCAATAGAAATGAATCTAGGTCAGGTTAAAGAATCAGCTTCTATTTTGAGAAATGAAGTAGAGGATATTGAAACTGAAATGCAAACTCATTCTTATTCAGACTTTTTACCTGATAAATTGAATATACTTCAAAGACAAATGAACCAGTTTGATAAAGTCCTAGAACCAATTCCAAGGATAACTCCTATATAGATTTATTTAATAAAACCCATTTTAACTTTCTGAAATGAATTTGAAGTAAAGAAGACAATACTTGGTCTTTAAACAATTCAGCTTTTCATTAATTATAATTTCAAACATTTTTTCCTTTCTTTATCCAAAATAGAAAGAAGATTTTTTTAAGTGACCATAATAATGTCAAATAGTGTCAGAACCCATAATATGCTTATCTATTCGTATTTACTATCTTTATATGCTTTAGATGTTAGCATCCATTCTGGTTTGGGGATACTTTGCCCTGTTTCGGCATAATGTTTTAGATTAGATAAATTCTCAGCTATTTCTTTCTTCATAACGTTTTTAGCTAAAAGAGCACCTGCCAATTTTCCAATTCTCCCTCCTTTCATTTGATAATCTATTTTCACAACTATTTTAGTACCATTTGGTTCGATAGTCAAATTCCATGTTCTTAGCATAGATTTCATCGTGCCAAGATCGTCTGTTAATTTAGTCGTTATGCATTGTCCTATTTCATAAGCAACTATTTCTGAAGTTGTTATTCGTTTACTAATTGTTATTTGTTCACCATAAGATATTCTATAAATATCAGATGTACTGTTCTGCCCACTGTAAGATAATCAGGATTAGATGATATAGCTATGTGTGTCGGCATCCAATTATGACGCTGTTTGATGTCGGTTATGATTTGCCAAATAAAATCTTTTTGTTTTTTTATTATTGTTTCTACTTCTAATTTAGTCAATAATTAAACCTCTACTGTTTTTTTTATTAAATCAACTTTTGTGATAATTAAAACATTAAGTTATTCAATCTTTCCGACTCATGATTATTGATTGTTTCAATATTTCTTATTAACGATTGATTTCATATTTTTGACTCAATTTTAAAAATAATTTAATTATTATCAGATAAAGAAACTTCTAAATAGAATTTTGATGAGGGAAATGGAATTTATTTTTAAAATCTGATATTTCTTGATAATAATAACTTATTAATTGTTATAAATTAATCAAAAAAAAGCATGAATAAGAAATATACACGTTATTTATTCTGAAACAATACAACAACGAGCTTTATTCAAAATAAGAAATTTTTTTGAAAGATTAATTATATCTTAGTTTAGTAAATAACTGGTTAGAATGGATTCAGAAGCTATAACCAAAAGAGAATACCTCTTGTGGTCATTTTTATTAACAGCAGTTGCTTTTTTTTGGGGAACTACTTTTGTTTTAGTTAAAGATGCATTAAGGGATATAACTCCAATTAATTTTATTCAAATTCGGTTCATTGGAACAATTATACTTGCTTTGATAACTCTTAGATGGTTTTATCGACAATCTACTTTGAAAGAATTATTATTTAACAAATATGGTTGGTTCTTGGGATTATTACTTTATCTAACATATTTTTTTCAAACCGTTGGATTGGTCTTTACAACACCTTCTAAAGCAGCTTTTGTTACCGGAATGAGTGTTCCACTAGTCCCAGTCTTTCTTCTTGTATTTTGGAGAAGAAAAGTGTCAAGGAAAAGCATTGCATGGTCTTTTGTGGCTTTTCTAGGATTAACAGTCTTAACCATTAAAATCAGTGATATTATTAGCGTAAATCTAGGAGATATTATAGTTATTGGGACAGCAGTTGCTATTGCGTTTCATCTTATCTATATGGAAAAATATTCTCAACAGGAAAATGATGGGCATTTGATATTAAGCCAGTTTTTGGCTATGGCTGTTTATTCAGTTATTTTCTTTTTAATAGCTGATTTTCCTTTCAATGGATTTGATATTAACATCATTTTCCAATTTAATGTGCTGTTTGCTCTATTTGTTACAATAGTATTCGCAACGATTTTTGCTTTCAGCATCCAAATTTTCGCACAAAAAAGAGGTGTATCTGTTATAATAGTTGCTCTTATATTTGCATCAGAACCGGTTTTTGCTTTATTAACTTCTTTGTTTGTGGGAGCAGAGGAATTAACAATTAATGGTTTTATAGGTTCTTCATTGATAATGATTGCTATTTTAGGGATAATTATCGCTCAATCTAAGAAAATTGATGAAAAAATTAATCAGGATTCAATATTAGAATAAAAGAAAAAAAAATTTTATTAAAATATATTTCATTAAACAACCTAATTCAATATTTATCTAGAATTTCTCAACTTTCATTTGAATTTTGATAGTTTTGGAGACATGCTGGACATAAACAACCATCATATTCTTGGCTAAGATATCTAAGACTTTCTTTACTAATAGTTAACTTGGAACACCAGCAAGAATTGTCATTTCTTCCACATTCAAATTCATTATTACATTTACTACAGTTTTCTTTTTCTGGCAAGAATCACACCTTGAAAATTAAGTATTTTACACTAAAGCTACTTTTTCAGATAATAATATTCTCCTACATCTCTCTGGTCGCGATCCATTTTACTATTTGGTTTATTTATTCTAGCTCGTCCAGTATCAAAATCTCTTCTAAAAGTGATATCTAGCCCTTTCAAAAACTCATTCATACCCTCTCTCTTAGTATAAGGTCCTTTAGTATACCCAAATACTCCAGGATTTCCTTCAAATAAAAAAACTCTGTCGCCAAGAACATCAGCGACTTGAAGGTCGTGTTCAATTGCTATAACTGGTCTTTTCTTCTTTTCAGCAATGTTTCTAATAACTGATGTAATTTTCAATCTTTCTACACTATCTAAAAATGCTGAAGGCTCATCTAAAACATACATATCTGCATCAGCACCTAAACATCCCGCAATATTAGCACGTTGCAATTCTCCCCCAGAAAGTTCTTTAATGGTTTTATCTAAAAGTTTCCATATACCAAGAGGTTGTAATAGATGAAATTTATCTTCTGGGGTGCGTAAATATTTACTGGTCTTAAAAGTAAGGAATTCATCAACAGTTCCGTCAAATTTTCTATTGAGGATCTGATCTTTCAAAGAAATATCATAGAATTCAAATTCAGATACAGTAGATTCACGTTCAAGAATTTCTTTTAATGAGTTAGCAAAGGTAGTTTTACCGAGACCATTTTCACCCAAAATTACCATTACTTCTCCTTGGTAAATACTTGCAGGGTTAACCAACAATTTAAATTGACCCAAATTCTTTTCGAAGCTCTCAAAAACAATTTTCTTCTCAGTTGAACCAAAAGTTCTTTCTCTAGCGGATCTTCTAAAATTTATGCTCTTAGTTCTTATAGATATATTTTCATCTGCCAAATAACCATTTAGAAAGCTATTAATACCTTTTTTAGTTGCAATAACTCTTGAAACCATTCCAAATACATGAGGAGTTCCAAATAAAATATTAATATTGTCAGTGAGATAATCTAATATTGCTAAATCATGTTCTACAACTATTACTGGCTTACCTCTATTAATTTGTCTGATGAATAATTCCCTTAGTTTTAATCGTTGTTTGACATCCAGATATGTGCACGGTTCATCAATTAAATAAACGTCCGATTCTTGAAGTAGTGTAAAACTTATAGCAGTTCGTTGTAATTCTCCACCACTTAGGATATTTAACTTTTTTTCTAAAAATCCATCTAAGTTTAAAAATTCACTAAAGAACTCAAACTCATTTCGATCATCAACCGATTTTAATAATTCTTTTACAGTTCTATTGGGATACTGTTTTAATAAATATGATAATTCTTGTTTTTTATATCCAACATTAATTCTCTTGTCATAAACATCTTCAAGATGCCGAGCAACACCTGGAATGTTAAAATTTTTTAAAAATTCATTCAAAGTATCTTCCTTAAGATTTCCTGCATTTGGTATCAAACTACCTGATAATACTTCAATTACTGTAGACTTACCAATAGCATTTTGGCCAAGTAGACCAACAATTTTTCTATCAGATAATTGAGGTAATCGATATAATTTGAAATTTGAATCATTATAAACATGAACTGGAATTTCAGTTTCTACAACCTCTGGTACACTAACAACTGTTATGGCACCCAAGGGACATTCACGTACACATATCCCACAAGCATCGTGAATGCATCTTTTTTCATGAATAATCGCTTTATCTGTTTGTTCACGTATTTTGATAGCCCAACTTTCTCCCTTTTTCTTTTTAGCATTTTTTTTTGGTTTACTGTTATTTACAGGACAAGAATTAATGCATTCATGATTACACATCCATGAATTACATTTTACTTGTAAAACAACGACTAATCTTTTCATTCAAGAAGGACCGTGACAATTTTTAATCTAAATATTTGAGTAATTTGAATTAAATAACTATGATTTTCTAGTTTGAGACTTGCAGGTTAATTAAATCATAAAAAATACATATATTAATTCATTTACTGCACTATAAATTCGATAGAGAATATGATTATTGCTTTTTTTTTTGGTGTTATTGGTTTTATTACAGCAAAAACATTTTCTGGAAAAACTGAAGGAGCAAAGGGAATTATACCTTCATTAATGTTAAAAAAAAATATCTCAAACTATAAAATTGTTATTCACTTTCATCATTGGTTATTCAGTTTAATCATAATCCTGGTATCGGTTCTCCTCTTTAATTACGTGTTCGATATATCTTTATATTTATTAATATCATTCTTTTTTGGAGTAATGATACAAGGTTTTACATACAAAGATAGATTCGATGTTTTTAAAAAAAATAAGATTATCTAATATTACAGAAACATAAATAACAAATGTGAGCTATTCTGACAACTGTTTTGCTTATAGGTGAAAAAACTTCTCAAATGAAGAAATTCAAAGAGAGTTTATTCTCTAATTCCCATTCTACAACAAATAAAGAGGCTAACATGATCTACACATATAGAGGAAGCTGGTCAAGCCAACAAACAACCTACAATTTGATTCTTCTTCCTTTAACTGGCCATATCAGTACTTTAGATACTCCTAAAGAATTTGGCTGGGGAAAAGTTCCTCCTATTACGATTGTTCAAGACCCTAATGCTTTAAAAATAATTTATAAAACGATTTACAAAAAAATTATTAATACAATAGCTAAACAAGTTGATGAATTATGGATTGCTACTGATCCTGATTCTGAGGGTGATAATATTGGGTATGAAGCTTATTCCTTAGCCATAAAAGCAAATTCAAAACTAAAAACTAATGTTAGAAGAATATGGAATTCCAGTTTAACAAATACCGAAATTAAAAGGGCAGTTTTAGAAGCTGAATCGAAAGACTATGGTTGGGATACTAACCTTGCATTATCCGTTCAAGGTAGAAGACTAACAGACGCATGGTTAGGATTTTCAGGAACAAGAGAATTAACTGGAGCGGCTAGAAAAGTTAAACCAGTTAAAGTAGTATCTGTTGGAAGAGTTCAACTTCCTACTTTGAAAATGATTGTGGATAGGGATTTAGAACATGAAAATCATATACCGCAAGATTTATGGAACATTATTGCAGAATTAAATAAATTAGTAAACAAAAATAATCCTAAATCAAAATTTTTAGCAAAACATTATTTATCACCTCTTAAAGAAGAATCAAAGGCATTAGAGATTTATGATCGAATAATAAACGAAAATGAAGCAACAATCGAGATGATAAAGAAATCAACCTTAAAAAAATCAGCACCTATACCCCTTAATACCACCGCAGCAATAAGTTTAATATCTAGGATCTATAAACTTAAAGCTGATTTTGTATTGAATATACTCTCTACCCTATATTTAGAAGGCTTACTTTCGTATCCAAGAACAGAAAATAGTTACTTTAAACCAGATTTCCCACATAAAGATATTTTAACGAAATTACAATCTATTCCCAAATATAAATCTTCTATAGATAATTTGGAAAGCTTAGATAGAATCCGTACAAATGGTAAAAAGAAAGGTGTGGAAGATCACGATCCTATTCACCCAACCGGTGAAATTCCTAAAGGAGAAAACACAAATATTCAAGCTATCCATTTGAAAGTTCTAGAAACTCTTATAAGATATTACGTTGCTATGTTTATGCCTGATTTAGTAACAGAAAAAACAAAAGTAGACATAAAGATTAGTGTTGAGAAATTTCTAGCTGAAGGAAATGTAATCGTCGATAAAGGGTGGACAGAAATTTGTCCCTGGGTGTCACCTGATCCTGCTGAATTGCCTATTCTATCTAATGGAGAAAAATTACATATTAACAAATTAACTAAAATTAAATCACAGACTAGACCTAAACCGAGATGGAAAGAATTTAATATAATTAAGCAGATGGAACGGTTAAGTTTAGGAACTAAATCTTCAAGACCAGAGATTTTGAAAATTTTAGCAGAAAGGAATTATGTAATAAGAAACAAAGCAAATGAATTAATATCTACTCCTATGGGAAGAACACTAATTAATATTCTTAACCCAATATGGCCAGATATCGTTACTCCAACTTTTACTCGACATGTAGAAGAACAAATGACCTTGGTAGCTCAAGGAAATAAACCTTATCAAGAATTAATAACTGATCTAAGATCAAAATACCTCATTGCTCACCAAGAATTATTAAAAAATATCAGTCAATTTCAAACCCTATTAAAAGATGTGGATATGGAATTGTTTAGCTCTCCTAAATACAAACAATACAATAAAACTAATGCTAATCAAATCACTCCGAAAGACTCAAAATCAGGACCTGAATCAAAAAAAGCACAGGGTACTGAAGTGGTTTGCCCTAAATGTAAAAATGGTCGATTAATTAAAAGAACCAATTCTCAAACAAAAGAATCATTCTATGGATGTGATGCTTACCCTAATTGTAAATATACTTCTCCTATTTCTAAATCTGCTTCAAATAAGCAAATAAATACAACAACAAAAAAGTCTATAACTAAGAAGACTAAAGTTGGTAAAAAACCTATTTCATCCCCTACTAATCAAGAAATTTCTAGATGTCCTCTTTGTAAGACAGGAAATCAATTAATTAGAATTAATAATGAAACAGGGGATAAATTTTATGGTTGTACCAATTATCCAACTTGTAAATGGACGAAATCGATAAATTAATCAAAAAAAAGTTTTATTTTAACACAAAAACATTTTAACTTTCAGAATTTTTACAAATTGAGCAAGTTCCGTAAAATTCATATTTATTAACTGAAAACTGTCTTTCAGATAATATTGTTATCTGTAAAAATTTCAATTCATTAGAAAGCATTAAATCCTCAATTTTATGACATTTTGAGCATATTAAATTAAAATGAGGTTTTAAATTAGTTTCAATTCTAATGGCACTACTTTTTCCTCTTTCATTTATCATAGGAGTAGCAAACTCTTCTATCAAATTTTGATCTTTTAGTAACTCGAGAGTATTGTAAACTGTAGAAATACTAATTCCTTCTTCAATATTTTGCAATTTTGTATGAATTTCTTCAGCTGTAGGGTGACTAAGAAAATTAATATTGTTTTCAGTGTTACTGGTAAACAAAAACTCGATAACTTTTTCCCTTTGAGGAGTAATTTTCTTCTGAGACTTTTTAAGCCGTTGAATAATCGTTTTAATTTTGTCTTCCACTTAAAACCACATTTATTGCTGATTTACAATTAAGAAAAATATCCATTTTTTATTTGGTAAACAACTTTTTCCTTATATCAAATAACGTTCTAGAATCATTATTTCAATGAGTCAAAAGGGTTAAAAACACTCAAACAAGATTCTAATTAGAATAATTCTAAATTAGAAATACAAGTATTTAAGGTTATTTTTGGAAGGAAAAGTCTAATGTCTTATGGAATGGATCTTGGAAAGGAGAATCGAAATCAAAATGCCATGGGTGATCCAAAATTCTTTAACAAAGAATCTCTTGAAGAAGAAATGAGGAGACAGTTTCAAGCATGTTCAGATTGTAGAATGTGTTTACATTATTGCCCATTTTTCCCAGTTTTATTTGATATAATTGATCAAGAGCTAGATGGTGAAACTAAAAAGATAAATTCTGGTCATATAGAGAAACTAAACAGCCTTTGTTATCATTGCAAACTTTGTGAATTTAGATGTCCATACATTCCCCCACATGAATTAGAATTGGACGTTCCTAGACTTTTTCTTCGGTATCAAGCTGTTAAAGGTAAAGAGAAGGGTGTTTCAATTCGTACGAAATTACAAGTAAATACTGATTTAATTGGGAGCATGGCTAGTAAAACTGCCCCAATTTCTAATTGGGGATTGATGAAACATCCATTAAATCCTAATCGATTAATGCTTCACTATATGATAGGTATTCACAAAAAATCTATTATTCCTCAGTATAAAAGGGAAACAGCGAAAAAATATGCTAAGAAAAAATTGAAATCTTCAGTAGCAAAAGGTGATGGTGGAAAAATAGCATTATTCACCACTTGCCTTGTAAACAATCAACGAACTGATATTGCAAAAGCAACATTAGCTGTATTAGAAAAACACGACGTCATAATAACAGTTCCTCCTCAAATGTGTTGTGGAATGCCTGAATTGGGTGTTGGGTGGACTGATAAATTTCAAGCTAATATGATTTACAATATCAAATCCTTTAAAGATCTTGTTGACAATGGGTATGATGTAGTAACTTTACAACCGACTTGTGGAAATGTTTTATTATCAGAATATCCTAAATTGGCTCCAAATGATTTGATTGAACCTGCAAATAATATTGCTGATCATACTTTTGATATTATGAACTTTTTGTGGAAATTGAAGTTAGATAATAAATTATCAAGAGAATTTAATGAAGAAGGATTTGGAACAATAACTTATCATGTATCCTGTCATACCCAGGCTCAAAGAAAAGGTTTATCTTCAAGAATGCTTAATTTGTTACCTAATACTAAAGTCAAAGCTGTTACAGGTTGTACAGGAGTAGATGGAACATGGGGGCTTAGAACTGCAAATAGGGACATGTCTGTTAGTGTAGCTAAAGATCAGGTTCTAGATAAAATAGCTGAAATGGATCCACAACCAGATTGGATAGTATCTGATTGTCCACTTGCTGGATCACGAATTGAAGAAGAACTAAAAATCAAAGTGCTTACGCCAATTGAAATGATGGCAAAAGCATATGGTTTAATTTACTAAAATCGTTTTAATAAACTTTATTTTATTTCCACAATATTACTAGGTGATTTTATGAAAATCGTTACTGTAAAAGATATTTTATTTCATGAGGAGTATGAAAAAATTCGGGAAAATTATATGTCAGAATTTCTTCCGAAAAAGAAATTTCGACGAATTGATGTTGGAGGCAAATTTACCTTTGTCTTTGAGAATTTTGAAACAACTAAATTTCAAATTCAAGAATTAGTTAGAGTAGAAAGACCGAAAACTATTGAAGAGATCCAAGAGATGTGTGATATTTATAATCTGTATGTTCCCAAAGGATTAGAACTATCCACTACCTTTTTTATTAACTTAGAAGAAAAATCTTTGAAAAAAGTCGAGCATATGAAAAAAGAATTTGAAAAACTCAAAGGAATTGGAAATTCAGCGCGTATATGGATAGGTTCAGAAAAAATAGAAGGCTATTCTGAAGAAGGAAGGGAAAATGAGGAACAAATTTCTGCTGTCCAATATGTTAGATTTTCATTTACTACTGAATTAGCTGACAAATTTATGGATGAATCAGTAGATGTCTTAATTGGATTTGAACATCCAAATTGGTACGATAGAAATGCAATTCGTGGTGAAATGCGAAAATCATTGATAAATGATCTTAAAAAAGCTGATCAGAACTAAATAATTCTGATCTCTCTAATTTATACAATTTACTCTTCTTTTTTTATTACTTTTAGCAGATCATTCAAATTTTTCAATCTATATTGTTGATAATTAGCTTGAGAATATGCCAAAGCTAAATACTCAACTAAACCCCTACGTAAATCATTTTTTATTTTTACATCAAACGTTTCGAATTTATTTAAGAAAACTGGGTCTGAAAATAATTTGGTGGGATTAGATATGGCTATAAAATTCTTTAATCCATGAACTATATCGATAGAGGATAATTCTCCTCCTCCAAATACCATACTGGCTAGTTTAGTGTTGAATATATCAAGAACATATTCATTTATGACAGTTAGATATCCTGCAATTAAATGTGCCTGTTTAGGTGCATTATATTCTAGATAAACAGGCATTGAGGTATGATCTTGAACTATTGCCCAAGGATTTGCAATTAAATTCAAGTATTCTATTTCGAATATTCTACGTAATAGCATATGGAAAGTTAAACATTGAATAGTTGTTAATCCAGCAAAACTACAAGTACCATGATCTACAAAGACATTCATATCTCTTTGAGTTCTTATAGGAATAACTTCATCTAAAGCTTGCTTGAAAAGCATATCTATATGCATTCCTGCCTCTGGAGTAGCATTAGACCAAAGATTGGCATAAGTTATCACTGCTTGGCCAATCAAAACACTTCTAATTAAGAGATCCATTTCTTCAGGAATTTGGTCCGATTGTTGTGCAATTATTTTTATTGTGGTTAATGGATCATAGATAATGAGAAAAAAGCTACCTTCTAAATTTACGATAAATAATTCGTCACCGTGTAATAAATTGGATGAGTGAAACCGAATACTAGCTATCCCTTTATCATATAGCTCTTTTCCTATTTTATGTAAACCATTTAAGAAATCAATTGTCCTAAGTCGTGTTTCTTCATTTAAACTTCCAAATTGCCAAATTACTTCTTTTCCTTGAGTCAATAACGCCCAGTTTTCGAATTCCATATTTAGTTTCCTAACAGATTTTTTGGTTTTGAAATGTTTTAGATTGTATTTTGTTTTTAATGACTTATTAATTTGAAATATGTATCTCCAACAAAAATATTTTTACTAACCCACTTCATTAAATTTTTACTACTAAAATATTCTTACTAGTTACCTTTCTAATTTGAAATTAATTAAAATGAGTATTATATTTATTGAAAAGAGGAAAAAATGGTATTAATTACTTTTAATAATTGATTTTTACTATATTAATATAATCGAAGATGAAAATTTCTAATTATCATTTCTCAAATAGAAATTTTGGGATGCTAAATTTTCTTGATTATACTCAATCCTGTCTAAACTTATAAATACAAAAATATAATAGTCAATGGTTATAAATTAATTTAAGGTTATAAAAAAATAAAAAACTTAGTATTTTATTAAAGGGATAACTTAATACCATGGTTGAAAAATTAAAAGTTCCTATTCGAGTTGAGTCTTCTTTTGAACCTATGGGGGATCAAATTACTTCGATTGAGTCATTAGCACAAGGAGTTGTTAATGGTAAAAAACATCAGGTGTTGAAAGGAGCTACAGGTACTGGAAAAACTTTTGTTATAGCAAAAATGCTAGAAAGGCTAAGTGAACTGCAGAAAGGGCCAAGACCGGTATTAATATTATCACCAAATAAGACTTTAGCAGCTCAATTATATGGAGAATTCAAAGATTTTCTTCCAGATAACGCCGTGACATATTTTGTATCCTATTATGATTATTATCAACCAGAATCATATTTACCTGAATATGATAAATTAATCGAAAAAGAAACATCGATCAATGATGAAATAGACCGTTATAGGAACGAAACCACTCGATCTTTAATTGAACGAAAAGATGTAATTGTAATCGCTTCAGTCAGTTGCATTTACGGATTGGGAAGCCCTGAATACTATGAAGGATTAGGATTCTTGGTAGAATTAGGACAAAATAAACCAAGAGATACGATTTTACGTCAATTAATTGATATCCAATATGAAAGAAATGATCAAAATCTTGAGCGTGGATCTTTTCGAGCTAAAGGGGATAGAATAGAAATTTATCCATCATATGAATGGAATATTGTGCAAATAGATATGTTTGGGGATACGATTGAATCAATAAAAATTCTTGACCCACTTAATAGAAATATTATTGAAGAAAAGAAAAACATCTTTATTCTTCCAGCTAAACAATACGTTATGCCAGAAGAGGTTATGCTCGAAGGTCTGGAATCAATAGAAAAAGAGCTTCAAGAAAGATTAATTTCACTAAATCAAGAGGGTAAAATTGTAGAGGCCCAACGACTTAAACAAAGAACTTCCTTTGATCTTGAGATGTTGCGTACAACAGGTTTTTGCTCTGGAATTGAAAATTATTCTGCTCATTTTGATGGTCGAATACGCCAACATAACTATAAAGTCAATAAGATTCCTCCATCGACTTTAATTGATTTTTTTCCCGAAAATGAATTTCTATTGCTAGTTGATGAGAGTCACGTAGCTCTTCCACAAGTTCAGGGTATGCTTCTAGGAGATCGTGCCCGAAAAAAGAATCTTATTGATTACGGCTTTAGGTTACCTTCTGCTTTTGATAACAGACCACTTAGTTATAATGAATTTTTCAAAAAAATAAACCAAGCTGTTTATATCTCTGCTACACCAGGTGATCGAGAGCTCTCTTTTGCTGGTGATTCTGTCATCGAACAGGTTATTCGTCCCACTGGTCTTTTAGATCCAGAAGTAGTAATAAAATCCACTCAAGGACAAATAGATGACTTATTAGAAGAAATAAGAGTAGTTTTAGATAGAAAAGAGCGTGTATTGGTTACTACCCTTACGAAAAAAATGGCTGAACACCTTACGGAATATTTACAGGATGCAGGAGTCACAAAAACTCAATATTTACACTCAGATATCAATACCTTAGAGCGCAACAAAATATTACGTGATCTGCGATTAGGGAAAATAGAAGTCTTAGTTGGTATAAATCTCTTACGAGAAGGTTTGGATCTTCCAGAAGTCGCACTTGTTACAATATTTGATGCAGATAAGGAAGGGTTTCTAAGAACTACTCGAAGTTTAATCCAGATTATGGGTCGTGCTTCAAGAAATGTAAAAGGTCGCGTGATCCTATATGCTGACAAAACAACTAATTCTATGCAAGCAGCAATTGATGAGACTAATCATAGAAGAGAAACCCAAAAGAAATTCAATATAGAACACGGAATAACACCAGAAACAATTATTAAGTCAGTAAAAGAGTATGCTCTTGCCCGGGAATCAGCGAAAATTATGGATCAAATCTCTGTTGATGTTTTTGAGAACGATGATGAATTCGAGGAATTAATGCACTCATTACAGCAACAAATGAGATCATTTGCCGAACAGTTAGAGTTTGAAAAAGCTGCAAAATTAAGAGACCAAATAAATGAATTAAAAGCTTCCAGAAAGCCACAATTGGCTACAATTGAAAAAGAAATATAAGTAACACTTTTGTCTACTGAAATAAATAACAATAGTATAAATATTGAATTATTAACTAAAAAAAATTACTGTAACAAAGAATGAACAATGGGATATCTAATGTCTACTAATATTGAAGAAAAAAATAAGGGAAATAATCAATTATTAACTGAAAACTGTACTAATGCATTCGATTGTCTAGGAAACTCATGTCGAAGGAGAATCTTACAATTATTAGTAAATGAACCACATTATGTATCACAAATTGCTAAGATTCTAGATTTATCTCAGCCTGCCGTTCTCAAGCAAATGAATATTCTAAAGGAAAAAGGGTTAGTAACTGAAACAAAAGGTAATCCAATATTTACCCGGGAAAGGGCAAAAGGACCAGAACCTAACTATTTTCAAGTTTCTAGATCTTTCTATCTTTCATACATTTTAACTCCTTATAGTATTCGAGAGAAAATTTTACCACTTCCAACTGAAAATGTAATGATAGAGCCTAGACACAATGATATACTTGAATCTTTCAGTGAATTTTCAGATAAGATCCATTATCTAAACGGCGAAGTAACAAAGATTAATAAAGAAACCCAAGAATTAGAAAAGCAAATCATTGAGTTGGAAAAAAAGAAATTAGGACTGATTCAAGAAGCTAATGTTTTAATAAACAGCGAAGAGGATCTAAAAATAGATACAGAGGACAATTACTTGCAACGACTTATAATCAAGCAACAAATCTGTCAAGATAGATCTTGTGTTGAAGAAATTCAGCGTATGCTTAGCAGGACGGTTGGAGATAAAGAAAAAATCTCTATTGCTATGAAAACTATTCAAGATAAACATATAAAACTGAACATAATAGAAAATTAGTAAAATAATTCACTTTTATTTCTCTTTTTAAGCTTCTAAATCACTTAAAAAGAAATATTCTAAAAATAATTGATCTAGATTCCTAACTGTTACCACATTGTTGGTATAACGTAAATCAAAAAACACAATTTTATTTTGTAACTTAATGGGATAGTCTTCTTTAAGTGATAACAACCACACTTCTAATCTTTCAATATCATGGATATCCAAGAATGTAGCAAGCTTTTTTAGAGATATTTTTTCATAAGTTTTTATAATCCTTTCAAAAATATTTAATTTCTTGAATAGACGCTTACTGAATTCAGAAGAATCACTTTTAAAATCGTTTATGTTTGATTTATATTTGGAATAAGGATTAGATTTATGAAAAATATTCATCATCTTGATGTAGTTATTAATTGCCTTCATTCCCTGTTTTGATAAATATTTTGCTCCTTGAAGGATTTCAATGTTTGAAGTTGGTATAATAGTTGGATCTACATAAAAATCGGGTTGGAACTCGTGTTTAGTTGAAGCAATTCTTATTTCTTCTGCATAATAATCAAATGAACGAATAATTGCTCGTTCAAATTCTCTGGTGTCATAAATCAATTTGAGTTTAAATTTAAAGGGAATATGGCTTACACTCCACACGGGTAATTGAGGATTATTTTGATCATTAGGTTCAGAATTTGGTGCTCTAAATACACGTTCAGAAACCTTTTCTTCTCCAACAAGAGTAATAGAGAATTCTAGGATAGCTGAATCTAATAATTCGGGACTCATTAACCATGTATCAATTGTTATTACTAAATCTTCTTCAACATCGGTGTTAGATTCAAAATAATGACCTAATGTTCTAATATTTACTGAGAAGGGAGCTATTCCAACGTTATGATCTAATTTTTCTAATTTTAAAGAAACTCTGTGATTTTTTCCGTAATTTGTTTTAGGGGCCCAAGCGCTCAGCTTCACAGGTACTCTTATTTGACCCTGAAAGGTTGGTTGTTGGTGTTGGAGAATTCGAGGATCATATCCAATATATTTCATTTTGATAGATTTAGGAAAATTAAGAATTATCTTTGTTTTCTCTTTTTTATGAATTTCTGGTATATCTGAACTTAATCGAACTCTTTTTTTAGTCATTTATTCTTACTTCCGACGGAATTTTCAAATTCAGATAAGATACTGTTAGATAATGTATTCTCGGATAAGTTTGACTGAAAAACGGTATTGAATACGTGATAAAGATTCAAAATCGCCTCAGAGTAAGATTTACAATGACGTTTTGTTTTAATATTATTCAAAATAATCCAGGCATCATTAGATAAGACAACTGTTTTTGAACGGCCACTTCTGCGCGAATTTCTGGATAAAGAAGCCATTTCAAGTAAGTGTGAAGGTAAAGGTGATATTTTTTCTAAATTTTCATTAAAATCATTTTCAGAATACCCTAACTGGTATCTAACATTAATTATACTATCTGAATAAGACCTATTTCCAAGAAATACGAGTTTGAATTCCTGAAGAACTTGCCAAGCACTTCGACTGATACAAATTGATTTTTTTTCAGCGTTACTTGAAGTATTAACAGATACTAAATCTTTTGACATCATTTTTTTTATAAAACCTACTTTATACGTAAATCATGGTTTGTAATTATTACATGCATACCATGTATTATTAAACATTTTGTTTTAAAAAAAAACTGAATTATCTAGCAAAATAAAATTATTTTTTGATAATTTTTTCACTAATATATAAAAATAAGATTAAAAGCTCTCAAAATGTGGTAAATTATAAAAAAAAGCTTATTTCATTAATACTGCAAACGAGCCATCAATATCTCTTTCAAGAAGTCTAAAACCGGAATTTTTTAATCTTTCAATTTGTTCTGCACCAAAATCTCTTCCTTTAGTCTTACCATGTTGAGGTAAATAAAAGAATAATCTTCCCTTTGGTTTTAATACTCTAAACAATTCTGTTGCATGGCTGTAACTAAAAAATGTTCCCGAACTTTTTGGCATACCACCATCCTGTATTATAAAATCAAAAATTTTATTTTCACAACTGGATATATATTCCGTTATGTCATCTTCTATCAATTCAATGATGTCATTATTAAATAACTCTGCTGAATATGGATTATAAGTACCCATTAATAGTATGTTTGAATCCCATTCAACAGTTATTACTTTGTCAGCTGTTTTACTTGCAATAATAGCACTATAACCTAACCCTGTCCCACCATCGAGAACTTTTCCTTTAAGACTCATTGTTTCTATGAAATCTAAAAAAGGTTTTTTATGAAACGGTGTTGCACTGACAGTTAAAATAGGTCTATTAGATGTGGGGACTAGTTTATAAAAGAATTTCATCCTGTCATTAAAAAATTTTAGTGGAAAAATCTGATTATTTTCTATCGCATAGCAAATTTTTGTTTTATCTTTGTATTTTTTTGGGAAATCAATAATTTCCCCTGAAGGTAAAATAAATTGATTTGAAGAATGTAAAATTTGAATAGAGCTTATAGATAAATTCAGATCAAGTGAAATGTTAAGAATCGAGTCTTTTTTAATTCTTAAAGCGTTTTGAATCTCAAATAATCCTTTATTAGATAATATTGGAACATTTTTCGGTTTCATTTGGTTTAAACTCTAATAAAATTAATAGTTGTATGAACCTTTTAAAAAATCCAATGTAAAATTTCCTTCATTTTCTATCATTTAGGTGAAAATATTGTATCAAAATATATAAATAAAATAAAGACATTATAAAATTGGTTAACAGGGATTCGTCGAATGGCAAGCATAAACTTCTCTCACTTCACTAAATCTCTATTTAAGGTTTTGTTCATTTTATCTGCCTTTTTGATTCTGTTATACTATTTGTACTTGTTAGATTTGTTGATTCAAGCAATCGCAATTTTCAGTATACTTTATCTGATAATATATGGCTCGATCGGGACACTCATGGTATTTAGTGCGATCTCCGAGGTCATGGGCTCAAATGATTTAAATATTAATAACAATTTTTTATTCTCTATCATTTTTTACATTGTCATTGTGTTCGTATTATGGTTGGTAATTTTAGCATTTTGGCCATTATTCGCAATTCCCGACTCAGCCTTGTCTAAGAAGAAAAAATACAATTCAATTGAAAATTTTGAAGAAAAATTAAGGCAAAAATATGGTCCAACAGTTATTTTAGACACTTTTGTTGATACAAATTAATTGACCTTATAATTTTGATGAATTTGATTTCTTTCATTGATTTACGCAATAACTTTGAAGGTTATTTGTCTCTAGATTATTTCAATTCTATCGAGAGGTTTATAGAAACAGATTCTATTGAAAAAATTAAAAAATTTTTCTTGAATAACGAGCATAATTTCTCTTTTCCAAATATTGTAAAAACATTATCATATCTTACTAATTTTATAAATTCAAAAGAAGTTTTTTCCTATCTTTGTTCGTTTATGTTTGAAAAGGTTAAAAATGAAAGGTTGTTATATACAGAATTAGTTTTTTCACCTCAATATTATACAATAAATAATTTTGAATTTTTAGATCAAATAGAGTTACTAATTGAGACAATTAAAAAAACTAAGTTAAATATAAAACTTCTCATAAATTTTATTAGAAATTTTGGTACGAAATCTGCTGAGAATTATTTTAATATCCTTAAAGAATACCTAGATGAGGAATCACGATTTTGGATTCGGGGAATATCACTAGGAGGTACTGAAGGATCTGTGCAAGTTCAAGATTTTGAGAAAATATTTCGTGATGCCCACGAGGAAAATCTGTTAACCACAACTGTATTAGGAACTACCCAAAATGTGAAAGATTCTTGGGATGCAGTTTTCTCTATCCAACCTGATAGAATCACCTATGGATACAATATTAATAATGATTTTAATTTAATTCGACATTTTCGTGCAACTCAAACACCAATCGAGCTCTCGTCGTCTTCATTCTTAATGCAAAAACCTATTATTTCTACATCAATATATCCAACAAAAGATCATCTTTTTCTTGAATATTTTAATTCTAGTTTCAATGTGGTTTCTATTTCCGATTATTCTGAATTATATCAATCCAAAATTCGTAATGAAATTGAATATTTGAGAAAAATTGGCTTTGATGAAAGCAGTGTTAAAGAAGTAGTTACATCCAATGCCATTAAAGCTTCCTTCTTAACTAATTACGAAAAAGGTGAATTATTATTGAATATTTAGAATTTTCAATCTTTTCCTTATTCATATCTAAAATAAATTATAATTAGAAAATTTATCTTCAATTAGTTTTTCTGATTTAAAGCATTAATTAAATTAAACAATATTGTATTATATTTGTTTTTAATTACATAAAACTACATTCAGGAATAGTTAGTAAATGAGATCAAATATTGAAAGTAATTTCTTACCGAAAAAGTTTTTAGATTTTTTTCGCACTAATAGATCGTTGACCATGAGTAAAATAGAAGATATTCTAATAGGAGAAGCTAATAACCTTGTGAAAAATATTGGGGATTCAAGAATTACTAATGTTATTTTTTTCGAATATTTGGATAACCTTCAAGAATTAATGCCTATGATTTGGAAAGATGACATTTTAAAGGGGATTAACATCAGTTATAAATTAGAATTTGGAAGATCACTAACCAATAATGCAATAGAATCTAGTTACAGGAATTTTCTCAAAGAGTTTGACAAATCTTTTAATCACGTTACTAAACAAATTCTTCGATGGTCTCTTGATTTATCTGAGGATGATTTATTCAAGGTGGTTCATTTATCGATTCAAAATTTAAAAGGAACCATAAGAAAAAGTATCCATATTATTCAAGATAGTACGGTACCTCCCTTAGGCCTTGAAGATGAATAAATATTAATCACAAATAAAATTGTGATGAGCTTTGTCCCTGACTTGTAGGCACTGATACCCCACTTTCTCTGAAATATTTTTGCATAACAAAAATTGCGTAGAAAAACATTTTGTTTATTATGTCCATTCCATCAAACAAATCCCTTCCGAAAGTCTGAGGAACCACAAATATAGGAAGCATCATTTCAATTGCCGTGAATTTATGTCCAATTATATTCATTTTATAATTGGGTTTTTGCATAGCAAGTGATACGCGAAGATCTTCAAACATTTTATCTCTCACTGAAGCATCCATTTTTTCTATTGCCTCTTGATGTGGAGGAGAAACATTTAATCTCCCTCCTATTATAATAAAATCTTTTAAAGGATTCGGTTTAATAATTTCGACACCAAACTTCAAAGGCTGCATTACTCTTATACGAAAAGCTTCTGGTTGTTGTTTGGGCATAGGAGCGTCCACCTTTTGGCTTGCAAACCCGTTTCTGTCCAGTAATTTTCTAATAACATTTTCTAATTCTTCATTAGTAAAATTATTTAAAGCAAAATCTTTCATTATTCCTTTAATTTCCATTAATTTTATCAATTTCCCCTATTCTTGAAATAAATTATTTAAATTTGAATTGAATTACCTTTTTTGTCCCTTAAGTAAATGCTAATTTATCCAAAACTAATTGAGTTTCTTGAGCATTCATCTCGGGGAGTATTTCTTTGAAACCAAATTTATCGGCTGGTTGGGTAACGAATAAATCATATCGCCTTCTAATATCTACATAATTTAAAGAACCATCCGGATCGGATCGAAAAACAATAATTCTTGCTCTTAAAGTATCCGGATTTACATCTGAAATTGTAAAATATGTTTGTCCCCCCAAAACAAACGACGATTTTTTCATGAACACTTCTCCCTGTAACCGTCGTGCAAATAAATCAATCAGAACATCTTTAAAACGGTTAGTTGAATCTAATATCCATGGATATCCGCTTGTACTAAAAGCTTCTCTTGAAATCTTCCCTTTTCCCCAGACTTCTATTGTATCCCAACCTAATTTATGTCTTTGTTTCAATAATTTAAAATTTAGGAGAAAGAATGGCTCAAAACTAGCTGTTTGAATATTTTGATTTATAGAAAACACCCCTCCGTCTTCAAACAGCTTTGTAGCTGCTGTTTTTTCGTATATTAGAACTTCTTCAAGCATATTGAAAATAGTTTGTTTCACTAAATCATCACCTGATCCAGGTAATCGCTTTTCTTTCCCGAGTAATATTTTGTGAATCAAGTTATGAATTCCCTCTAAATACCTTATGTTAGGTTCTTTTCCAATTATAGCAAAAATAGATGACTCCTGGACTGGTGCATTCTCAGAAGCTTTGGTTTCTTGAGTTTCATGGTTCAACCAGATCCAAGACGGAAACGCTGGATCTGTTATTGTAAATTCAATTGATTTCAAATTTATTCCAAATTGTCTAATAATTTCACCTGGACGGATCGCTTGAAATAATCCAGCGTTTAATGCTCTCGAAGAAGCCTCACCAATATATTTCCTCTCACCAGCTTGATCCTGATAAACAATAGTTATTATACCATCAAATGCTGATGGCAATTTCTTTCCAGATCCAGTATATATCTGTTGTGAGTCACTTGATGAAATTTCTATTTCCTTTTCAATTAACCAGTTAACAAAATCATTTTCTGGAATCTTTCTGACAATATTCCATTCATAGACTTTATCCCGGAAGTCTTTGATTATTTTTTGGATATTTTTAACACGCTTTTCCTCAAAATAAACCTTTACAGCTCTTTCAGCTTCAACTATTGTGATATCTCCTGAACTTTGCTTCATGTGACTTGTTAAGAATTTCCTAATAGCATTAGTTTTTTGAGTTTCTAAAGATTTAGTTGATTTTGATTGTTCTAATAACTGCAAATATACTACACAGTCAAAGAATTTTGCAACACCATCCAAAATCACTGGATCATTTTTATATATAGATAAAACCTTGTCTTTACAAACTTTAAGATCTTCTTGTGTAGCAGCATGTACAAAATATTGAGCAAAATGTAGTATATTTAGTCTGTTTGTTGCTTTTAAAACTTCTAAGTGTTCAGACTTTGAAAACATGTGTAACAGATCAATGCTTGATCTTATGTATCGTTCGTATAATCCAATAATATGAGACAATCGTTCAACAGAAGTGAGGTCTGGATTACGAGACATAAATAATCCAACACCTAAGGTTTCTTTATAAATATCAAATGTATTTATGAGATAATTTTTTAGAGGGTCACCTATTGCTTCTTCTAATTCCTCATCAAAGGTCAGTCTATTGTCCATTTAACTATTCTCCTGAAAAATCGGTTTTATTCAAGTCTGGATCATTATTTTCTTCAGATTGATTAGTGTTTGGATCAGTTTTTTCTTCGTAAATTTCAGGTTTAACCCTAGGAAGTAAAAAATCGATTTCTGATTTAAAAAGATCAATAAAATGTTCCATAAAAGCTTTTTTTTGATCTTGAGTTATGTTAGGGTGACTAAGAGCGACTTCAGTTAATTCTAAACCAAAAATCGCAATTGCTCTGTCTAATATTTCGTATTCTGTTCCTATGGGTTTTTTCCATAAAATTTCATTAATAGTTGTATACTGCTTTTTTCCAAGTGTATCTAATGAATCAATAACTTTTTTCTGTTCTTGAATAAACATAAAATCTTTTGAAAGTTCTTCACGCTTTAATTCTAAATATCGACTCCTAACCTTGCTCCAAAAAACCCATGATTCACGATAAAACGGTTCAAAGTTCATCATTTGTCTATTATTGATATTTATTTTTTGTTCATTTGAATCCCAATGGTTTTGTATAATTTTTTGAAATTCAGTGATATTTTCTTCATCTTTGATTAAATTAACAACATCTTCTTGTGGCATTTTGTAAGTGTGAATAAAATAGAATTGTACACCAGATTTTATGTTTTTTATCACTCTCTTTTTCAAATGACCGAGTGTATAAATCACATTTGGGGTATTAAGTAATTCCGTTATCAAGTGCTGTGTTTTACTTGCTAAACCCGAGTAATTTCGTAATCCATAAAATGATCTTCGGATATCAGAAAGTAAATTATCCCAATATCGTCTAATTAAATTGATATCAATTGCAAAAAGTATATCTTTTTTAATTTCCTCTTCGGACCGCGGTTTTAGAAATCTAGAAAATGCAATTTTTTCTTTAATCCATTCTTTTGAAGAATCTGGAATAGTTCCAATTTTTAAGATATCATAATACGCAGCTTGCGCAAAAATATGTAAAATTCGTACTTGGTAAAATGGTTCTTCACCAAATAGAGTTGAGAGTGAATTTTTAGAATTATATCTTCCTACTATTGGTTGATCAGGAACCGGAACTTTGGTACCATCCGAATCAACATAGGGTAATCTATTAACGTATCTTCTTCGAAAAATGAGATCAGCTAATTCTGGATTTAATACGTAATGCATTGTTTCAACAGCATCATCTTTTTTACCTAAGTCTAATAATTCTCTAAAAAAACTGATTAATTCTATTGCAGGGATGGTTGCCCTAAACAAATCATGTTGTAATCCTAAATTTTCTGATTGTGAAGCAACAGATGTGGTTGTTTCCATTCTTTTTAATAAAGCATCTCGTACTGAATGAAAATTTTCAGGAAATTCTTCTTCTTTTAAGAAACCTCTACAAATATAAAAAATGTCTTTGCTAGTAAATTTTACCCCCATTTCTTTTGCAAAAAGTAATACTTTGACATCCCAAAAGTATTCAATCCCTTCAGACCCGTATTCTTGGCGAATTATTTCTTCACGAGTTTTTCCGATTTTAGAAGTAATAGATTGGGCATCTACAGAAAATACATTCTGATCATACTCTTCTTGTACTCTTTTTAATGCTAAAGCTTCTGGAGTTTGGATTTTTCCGTACTGTCTTCCCCATATTTCTCCAACAATATTAAGAACTTCTCGGGGTATGGATTGGATCAGATGATTTTCTTCAGAAATATCTTACAACTCCAAATGAAATGAAATATGCAATAAAACTAGATGAAGTTTATTATTTGTTAATATGCAAGTTATGATTGCTAAACATCAAGCTTCTTTGTTATTCCTCATTAAATATTAAGCATTTAAATAGTCAATTAATAGAGGTTATTTCATCCATCGTATAAAGGTTTTATTATCAAACCCTGTATTGGGTAAATGATTCTATTATTTCGAAAATAAATTGAATTAACGCAAGTAATAAACAAGAATAGAGAAATAAAAATTATTTACTTTTTCACTGCTTTTGGAACGAAAAATTCAGGTTTCAATAATAAAAATAAATCTAATTAATAATACAACCTTAATTTTGATTTGAAATTAACATTTGGTCTTGACTAATAAGAGTGAAAAACAAATTTTATTAAAATGGACAATTTGTAAAATCATAAGAGATGTATAATTACCCCTAAATAAAAACTTAATAAAAAGCATAAAAAAATAACTAATTAGAAAAAACTGGGAAAAATAGAAAATGCAGTCAAATGTGAAAAATAGGGAAAAAAATCAACTAATTATCTTATATAAAAGAAATTACAATCAGTGAGTCTTTAGGGATGATTCGTCCACTCTCATTAAAAATCATTGTCGCTGGTCAAGGCGGAGTAGGTAAAACTACTTTGCTTAGACGATATCAATCGGGAGAGTTCATACCAGCATCTACAACAGTAGGAATCAATTTTGTTACTCATCAAATCCAATACAAAGAAAGAATAATCATTTTAAGCGTTTGGGACTACGCTGGTGAGTCTAGATTTAAATCATTGTTCCCTGGTTACAGCAACGGTTCAAAGGGTGGATTAGCAGTTTTTGATACGACCAGACCACAATCTCTGGATGATTTAAGTGACTGGATATCGATTATTTACGAGAAAAATGGACCCCATATTCCCATTATTTTAGTTGGAACCAAAATTGATTCGATTAAAGAAGAAAATTTTGAATTTATAAATGAAAAAGCTCAAGAATTTTCAAAAGATCATAATCTGAGAGGATATTTTAATGTTTCATCAAAATCAGGTGAAGGAGTAAATGAATTATTTGATTTCTTGTCATTACAAATAACGCAATCTCTAAATTTATAAATTTATTTTTCTATTAGCTAGTTAACTAAAAGTTTTTTCTTTCTTCTCCATCCAAAGAATGCTAATCTTAATGCTTCTAAAAAAAATTCCATAATATCAAACATTCCAAGTTTAGATTTTCCATGTTTACGGTCAATGAATACTATTGGAACTTCTCCCGTTTTTGCTTTTAATAAATTCGCTGTTAAGTAAACAAGTTCGATTTGAAATGAATATCCCCCTGAATCAATGGATTCTAGGTCTATTTGCTTTAAAAATGATGAACGGAATCCTCTATATCCTGATGTCACATCTTTAGGAGAAATTCCTAACATTATTCGTGCATACAAATTTCCACCTCCAGATATTATTTTTCTGTGTATTCCCCAATTTTCTGTTCCTCCTCCAGGTATTTTTCTTGATCCGATAACTAAATCTGCTTCACCTGATTCCAGCATTTCTAGCATTTGAGGAAAAACATCTGGGGGATGTGATAGATCTGCATCCATTTCAAAAATATATTCTGGGTCATATTTACTAATCGCGTATTGAAATCCTGCAATGTAAGCTTTTCCCAAACCTTCTTTTTCTGTACGAAATAATAAATCCAATTGAGAATACTTTTTCATAAATTCTTTTACTTTTTCAGCTGTTCTATCTGGGCTATTGTCGTCAATTACAAGAATTTTAGCATCAATAGATCGTTCAGCGAAAATTTCTATCATTTTTGGGATGAGGATTTCGATATTTTTTTTTTCATTATAAGTGGGGATGCAAATCACTGTTTGAGTCACTTAATCACCATTTTAAAAGAGAATAATGAATATTGTTTTTTCTTTGTAAGCGATTGTAAAACTTATCCTAATTATTTAATTTAAATACTATAATAATAATTGAGCAGGTAGCTATAAAAATTGTTACTTAAACTGTGAGTTAGACTAATATCATTCAAAAAAAATAAAAAAATACATTTTGGGCTGTAAATGGCTTTTAAAACCTTAATTGATAAATTTATTAATGCTTATGATGTTCTAGGTATTTATTTGCATGATAGTGGAAAAATTATTCCTTTAGCACAAAAAAATCCCAAAGGCTTGATTGTTATTAGAGAAAACGTGAAAATAGTTCGAGAAGGAACATATGATTTTACTTATCAAAATTTAACATTTGGAGCAATAATTAATGATGTATCTCAGAAAACACAGATTTTAGTCCTCACAAAACACGATAAATTAGATTTAATTCATAAACAATGGAAAAGGGTTCTACCAGCTATTGTTAAATCTCTACCCGTAGGAAAAATTATCGAAGAGGAATCACCAACAACTCAAATTGCACGTATAAGTACTTCAATCAATAATTTATTCGATGAAATGATTACTTACTACAAAGCTCAACAGAAATCAAAATAATTAAAAGGCTGTGTTTAAAATGTCTGAAGATGATACAACTAAACAAGTTATTGAATTTGTTTCAGAAATTTCTAATGATGTCAAAGATCGATTAAAAATTTTTGACAATAAATTTAATGAAATGATTTCTAACCTTGACGTTAAACTAAAAGCAGTAAAAAATGATTCAAAAGAAGAATTATCAAAAATAAACCAATTATTAGTTAATGGGGTTGAAGAACTCAAAAATTCTCTGTCATCTGCAATTGCTGGCCTTCAAAATGATATTTCAGAGACAAAAATAGGTGTAAAAAAGGAATTTGTAGGAATAACTGATAATTTATCTCTTAAAGTTGCTACAATTGAATCGAGTTTAACTGAAAAGGACGAACTAACTCGTAATTCTCTACAAGAATCAGAAAAAACTCTATTAGATAGTATAGAACTAAAAAGAAAAGAATTAGAAGAAAAAATTAAGGAATCTCATGATAATCTAACTTCAGAAAGAAATAATAAACTTAGTGTTATAACCAACGAAATTTCAGGCTTGAATGAATCTTTAGATACTAAATTTTCTGAAGTTAATAATCAAATCTCTGAACTTAATTCTAATACGAATTCAAGATTCGATAACATAATGGAAAAATTATTAGAACTTAAAGAAAATTTTACAAAAGATTTAGAAAATAAAAATCAAAAAAATCAAGAAATTATTGAAAATTTCTCAAATACTACCACTAAAAAATTAACTGAACTAACTAATCAAGTATCTCAAGCTAAAAATGAGATGAATCAGCAGTTAACAAGTAATAGAGAAGAATTAGAGAAAAAAATTAACAGTTTACATACTCAACAAAAGCAATTTTTTACCATTAGCCAAAATCATTCTGAAGGGATATTGAGTTTAACAGATGTCTTGGAAAAGGTTAGAAGTAATTATTTGAAAATATTTGATGAAGTGAAAACAGACCAAAAAACAATGATGGAATCTTTCCAAAAAATTATTGTAGGTAGCTCAGAAAATTTAAGAAATGAAGTTATAGTCTTTTCTAAAGAAGTCCAACGACAACTAAGTGGTTTTGAAAAAAATTCAAAAGAAAGTTTTTTACTTAAATCTGAAGGAGAAAAGATAAATGAAAAAGTTAAAACTTTAGATAAAGATCTTCGTCAAAAAGCAGAAACAATAAGAACCGATTTAGTACAAAGTTTAGATGAAAATGTTAAGAATTTTGATAAAGCTGTTAAAGATTCTTTAGATGAAGTACAAGAAGTTAAAATCGCTCTTGAAAAATATAAAGACGAAATTGAAAGTATGATAGAGCGAAAAGTAAATGAAAAATTCGAATTCGTGCAAGAAATATTATCAAATGTGATGATTAAAACGGAAAAACTTTCAAATTTGGTCTTAGATTCAAAATTGAAGGGTCCTCAAGTGGTAAAAGTACCAGTGAAGGATCCCTCTGAAAAATCATAAAATTTGTTTTTTTCTTATGAATAAAAAAGAACGGGTAATAAGATTTTTATTCAACTTTTCTAATTTTAATCCATAAAAATCCAGCAGTGATTGTATAAACTACTAAAGCAGATATCAATGTCAGTGTTTGCATGAGATTTGGAAGTGACCAGCTGGAAAGAAATGGAGAAATAAACACGTGACTTACTAATGTAAAGCTCTGCTCTAAATAACCACGTCTTACAATTATAATTTTCACTTCATAAGAACGTTTAACGGGTACAAGATCTGTCTTTATTGAAGTTGCATACGCTCCATTTTCTAATGGCTCTGCAAATTGTGTTAAAACGTGCTGATTTGCAGACTCCATAACAACTTTTACAATTCCATTGGAAAAAGGTCTATCAATATCATCAAGTAATGTAAAGTTAGATTCTATTGTATAGTCAGGGTAAATTAGTGATCCATTGTTTACATTAATATAAGAATTAGCTAATTTTGCATATCCAGATGCTTTACCAAGCCATTTTACGATATTTACACCAAATTGATTGTTTTGAACACCTTTAACAGGAATACTATCAGTTACACCACTAAGTGTATTATCTACTAATGCTTCAGTAGATGATAAAACCAATATTCTTCCCTTGTTTGCTGTCTCAGCTAAACCTGTAAACTCAAAAGCTAAGGCTAAATCTAAAATCTTATTTTGATCTTTCATAAGTGAATAACTATCTTTAATAAGTGCAATCTGATTTGTTTCATTAGCAAACGCATTGAGAGCTGATTTATTAATTGATACGGATGAACCTTTAAAATATAACTTAGTTACATTATTAAATATCGGAGAAGATGGCGATACAAATTCTGTGATAGTTGTATAATTGAAGGTCGATGAGATGCCTTCTGTCACTACTGGTACTGAGCTGATATTGATTATGTCTTTTCCGAAGAATTCAGAAAAGAATTTATTTGCTGCTGTGGTGGAGTTTTCATTTTTACTACCTACTATGTAGAATAATCCTTTTCCTTTTTCGAATACTTCCTGTCTCATAGATTCAGCTTGGGTTTTTGTAATATTTTCTTCAGGACTGAAAATAATATATACTCTTGACTCACTAGTCTGACTTAGATCGGTAATATTATGACTTTGACCAAAATTTTGATCATAAAGGCTTAATAAAGATAAATATTTTGATCTAGGTACTTCTGGGCTGTTCCCGAAGTAAACCCCAAAATCAATTTCACTTGGTTCAAATGCTGGTGCAGGTAATTGTTGAACTGTTTGTAAAGAACTAAGGTTACCGTGGGTTGTATTTGATGATAAATAAAACGGCAAGATTAGAAATCCTAAAATTAATAAATAATTGATTAATCTACGTTTTTGCAGTATCGAATTCAATGTCGAACTCTCCATCTGAGTTTTTTGGTCAGACAATGATAATTTAATTTAGTAAATATTGTTTAATGTTTATGGAAACCTGATTTGATTTTTTTAATTAGATTTTTTAAAGCTATTAAAGCAAATTATTATTTTAGTCAATAAAATCTTCATTAATCAAGGATTCCTTATCTCTATTATTCGGTATAACTCGGAATCGGAAGCATTTTTACTCAACGAATTATAAGATTTTAAGTCCGATAAGCAAATTTCGATACTATCAAGGAAATGCTGATATTCTTTTCTAAACCCTTCAATTAATTTCCTTTTTTGATATAAAAGAAATTTAATCCCCATTAGACTATTATACAGTGTTAAAGTTTTTGCTAGGGTTATACTTAAATCCCATGAATTTCTAAAATCAGCTCGATCTAATAATTCTTCTAATTCAATTTTTATTTTACTAACCGTTTTAGGTTTCAATACTGAATTATAAAACATTAATCTATCTAGTATAGCGCTATAAATTAAATAGCTTTCATTTCTAGTATTAATTAGAAAATCAATACCTACTTCTACTCCACGACGAAGATCAAGGCTGAAAATAGAACTTGCTGACAAAGCTCTTATTTGTGATGCTTGAGAATTATCTTTTAAGATCATAATTAGAGAATCAACTCCTCGTAAATCAGAAAGGGTTCTCAGACTTTCTACAGCTTGTAATCTAATATTAAGATCATTTTTACTATTAATAATCTGTATTAATGCAGACAACGCTCTTTGATCTTTTCTAGAGCCAAGAATTTCAATAGCTTTTACTTTCAGAGGTGAATTCCTCTTTTGGAATGCAATCCTTAGCAGCTCATTAAGGGATTTAGTTTGTAAATCAGATTCAGAGATATTAGCCAATTTAAAATTTCTCCAAAGAAAACTCTTAAATTAAATGTCAGATTATTGATGATTTATATAAAATTATTTAATAATTAAAAGACGAAAAAAGCTCAAGAATTTAAATTAAAAATAAGTTAAGTCCATCTTATTAAAAAATAGATAAAATTTAATTTTTAAATAGTTGATATAAATAAATTTTTTAGTAAAATTTCCCTAATTAGTTATTTTATAGAAAGCAGATGAAAGCATGTTACTTTTTACCCATATTGTGGTTATCTACTTATTTTACTAGTCAAAAGTTTTTATCACATCAATTCCCATTGAAAAAAGCTACTCCGATTTAAATATTTTTAAAGAATAAAATGGATTAAAAGCTTAAGAATTATTATATCCAATTAAAGTTTATTTTATTTCAAAACACAAAATGAAAGACGGATTTATTTTAAAAAAAAAAAAAATTCCAAAAAATATATTCAGGATAGGAAATAAGGAAATGTCATACTCAGATGATTTAAACAGTCTTATACAAAGCCAATATGTATCGTATGTAGTAATACTAGATCCTAATGGGGCTATTTACTGGACTAACAATGAAAATTGGCAAGTCAATGGTTCAGAAGTTTTGAGACAATGGATGGGCTCTGCTCCATCCATTACAGTAGCTGGAACAAAGTTTTCAAGTTTTAGAAATGAACCTGGTGTTTCATTCGTAGGTAGAAATATGGCCGGAGGAGGATTAATTATACTTCAAAAAGCCCCTAATGGTTATGTCTTTCTCTCATGGACATCTCATGAATTTTTAACTACAAGTGGTTTACCTCCCTTAAATATTCATGCTGAAATAGCCATGATGGCAGCTAAATTTCAATAAAGGTTTGTTTTCAAAATTATCTATAGATGCATGAATCTTTATTTTTTACTCAAATTCTAATAATTAAGATCCATTTTTTGCTTCATTTCATTCTTTCAATATGAAAATATTTTGGTTTATAATAGGAATTACTTTTTTTCTCCAAGATATGACATCAATCAAAATAATCTTTCTCAATATAGATCTGATATACTAATCTTTGTAAATTTAGAAGAAGGTTTATAATTATACCCTAGCTGCTGAGTTAAGTTCATACAAAAGACTACTAACAATGGTAAATATTTTCTTTATTCATTATGATAATGGAATTTTAAAATTAAATTTAGAGAGAATACTTCATTGAACTTCTATTAGATAATTTCATAAATATTCTTGTAAAAAAGCCATTTTCATTCTTTGGAAGTAATAAAAAGTTCGGTGATCGAAGTACAAGACCATCAATTTGTTTTACTTTAATATCAATAGGATTTGAATCACCAAGTATTTCATATTGTATTTTTCCATCGACTTTTTCCAAATTAAGCTGACAATGAATTCCAATATCGGGATCCACACTTGAGTACAATGTAATTGTAATATTTTCAAGTGCTAAAGCTTCAATAAACTTTGTGTTTTGATCTATAAAGCGTTTATAAAATGGAATAAAGAGTGGAGGTGATGAAATTATAAGATTTTTGCCTTCCAATTCAATTTCTTCATTAGACATATAATCTTGACCGTTAATTATCCAATTTTTTATGTTCAACTTTGGTTTTGATGTTAAATCTTGAGAAGACAAGAAATCCTGTATGGAAAGACCATTAATTTTATTTATTTTTACAAAATTTGTTCTTCCCCTCGAATGATAAACTAATGGACTATTAGATGTGAATACTGAAGGTAAAATTTCACCCAAATAATCTAGCTTTATATTTTTATTTTCTTGTGAATAAACGTATCTCAAGTTCTTCTTTTTATACTCAAATGATTCCAATTTGGCTATTGACATATTTTTTAATACATAGATATTGTTAGGTTCAAAAATACTAAGGTTATATGTTTTCAAAGAAACAAAGTGTGTTTTATTATCTTCTGATTCTATTTCAAGAATATAAGGTTCAACAATATTATTTTTTTCAATTATTTTAACAACTTTTCCAATAACAACTGGTTTGTTATTATCATATTTGTTTTTAGCAATGATTTGTCTATTTAGATAATATTCATAGGTTTTTTTTAAATAAGTGGTATTTCTAAAACTGTCAACGGATTCCCATTCTGAATTATATTTTTCTGTTAATAATTTACTGAAAGCATCTGATTGTTCTCTTAATAATTTTAGATTTCTTTTCCTGAAAAATGGAAAAATTAGTGCTAAAGGTAATAGAGCAAGCTTTCTTATACCCATTCTTTCTGGTTGTAATATTGTTGCAATTCTATAAGCGGTTGGAGGGTGAGAAACAATTAAATTCATAAATAAACCATATCTTGGTGCATTCATTAATTTATTATGCAATTCATTTGCAGCATCACCCATAAATCTCTTTTCTTCTGCTAAGGTTCTCTGTTTATTTGTTAAAAGCTGAGCATTCATTCCAATTTCTCCAGCAATTCCTTGATAGAATCCTTCAAGTTTATAAAGAGCTTTTCCTAATTCAGTACCATAACCTACTTCAATCGTAGTTCTATCTGCCTGTGCTTCAAACATCCTTATAAATACAACCATAAAAGCAAAGATTATAATATTAACAATATAATAAAGTGTAATGTTCCATCGAATATTGAAACCAAGCATTATAAGGAGACTGTTTGGATTTACAACATCTTCTATCCCTGCAGCAAAATCATAAATGGATACAGGGATTCCAACAAGGAATCTTATAATTTGGTCACCCCAACCAATGAAAAGGAGTAATAAAGTATGTTTATGTTTTAAATGTGCCAATTCGTGAGCTGCAATCCCTAAAATTTCTTCATCTTTGAAATCATTAATATCATTTACTATGAAGGCAATTCTTTGATCAAACCATGGTCCATATGCAAATGCATTTACTATTGGTGCGCTAACAAATCCTATATGCTTGACTGGTGTTTTAACTTTTTCTTGCACCTCATCCATTAATCTCAAAACCCTTTCATCCTCTAGAGTCTTAATTCCAAAAATAAAGGTCAAAATAGGACCTGAAAGCAGGTAAATTATTCCATTTACAATGATAATCCCAACAATTCTCATCGACCAATCGAATTCCTGAATTTGAGATACTAATAGATACACCAGTGCATAAAGGAATAAATAGACATATTGAGGTGATAAGAACCGACTGACAAGAATAAATCTTCGGCCAAAGAATAAGACAAAAAAGATGAGTAATACCCAAAGTAATGTTGATAACGCAAAACCAGTAATTTGGCTAGCTTTTTCTAATCCTAACGTACTCGTCCAATTCATTATTACTACTAATTTTTCTAGTAATAACGCAATTAACACATATGCATAAGATAATGTAAATGCTCCCATCAATCTATACCAAACAGGAGCTTCTCTTAATTCATATACACCTATTACCATCAAGGCTAGCATTGCACTTAAAAAAGATAAAAATAGATCTTGAAATGGTATATAGGATGCTAAGAATATTACTCCCATTAAACTAAAGTCTAAAACTTCACTACGAGTTTTATATTTAAGATATTTATACGATTCTAATAAAAATATGAACACAGCTATAATAAACCCTATTATTGCTAAACCTACATCCGTGAAAAGGAAATTAACGTAATTAATTTCTTGCATGTTTTTCTACGCGCCTAAAACATTACCTAGAACATTATTGATTGTAAATAATTATTATATGATAAAAATGCAGTTGAAAATCTTTCAATAACGATGAAAATAACCCAATTAAATTATTAATTCAAAGTATTAATTTTCCTTAGTTACACAAAAGAAAAAAAATTAATAATAGAAGAGATAAAAAATGAGTATTATTCGCCATAAGGTATCCAAATATTCTTTACATGTGTGGATTCTCTTAAAAACCTTAATCCCTGACCTTGTTCGTTAACAAACCAATTTCTTTGTTTTCCATAATTAACCCATGTTCTCTTCATATTCCCTGCTGAGGCCTCTTCAACCATTTTACTGCCTTCTTCTGATCCAAAATACCACATAGATTCAATATCATCGTGATTTGCTAAAACTTCAGCTAATTGTAATTGGTCTCCGGTTACAATATTTAATACACCAGGAGGTAAATCTGAAGTTTCTAATATTTGATAGAAGTCTGTAGCTGACAATGGAAAGTCTTGGGATGGTACTGCAATTACTGAATTACCCATAGCTATAGCAGGTATGATAGAAGATATAAAACCTAATAAAGGTGGTTCATTTGGGCAGATTATCCCCATTACTCCGATTGGTTCATTCATTGCTTGAGTTACATATCTCACCAAAGTCTGGTGAACAGCCCCATCAAACTTGTCTGAATAAGCAGCATAATAGAAAATTCGTTCGATGGAAAGTTCAACTTCTTTAGTTGCTTCTGTCAAGGATTTTCCAGTCATTTTTTCTATTCTTAACGCCATTTCTAGGGATCTTTGTGCTAAATTTTCAGCGATATAATATAAAATTTGAGCCCGTGTATGACCATTAGTTTTTACCCAGTTCGTTTTGTGAGCTGATTCCACTGCATTTCTTATATCCTTTCTGTTACCTTGTCCTACCTCTCCAACATAATCGCCCTTAGGATTGTTAATAATTATGCTATAGGTTTGATCAGGTCGGACTTGTTTACCACCAATGAACATTTTAGCTGTCCGGTCAATATTAGGAAAGGAAATTTCTAAATTATTATTGTCCTTCGGAGTTTCTTCAATGTCTTCTAGAGGTTTCTCTTTTGGTGTTTCTTTCTTTTTTACCTTCTTTTCTTCTTTATTTTCCCATTTTGGTTTAATATAACCCCATAAGCCTTCTTTTCCTCCTTCCCGACCAAATCCACTTTCACGATAACCACCAAACCCACTTGATGCATCAAATAAATTTGTACAGTTAATCCAGATGGTTCCAGCTTTTATTTTTGGAGCAACATCTAGTGCTAAGTTAATATTTTCCGTCCAGATGCTGGCAGCTAAACCGAATCGTGTATTGTTTGCTAGTTGGACTGCTTCTTCGGGTGTTCTAAATGTATGAGTTACTAGTACAGGCCCAAAAATCTCTTCTTGGCTAACAATCGAAGATGGATGTGTTTCAGTAAAAAGCGTTGGTAGGTAGAAAAATCCATCTGTTGGGCACTTTGTTGATGGTTGCCAAGCAATTCCCCCCTCTTTCTGTCCAATTTCAACGTATTTTTTTATTGTTTCAAGTTGAGGTTCATTATTTATAGCCCCAATGTCTGTAGTTTTGTCTAACGGATCACCTACTCTAAGAGTTTCCATTCTAGCTTTTATTTTGCTTATCAAACGGTCTTCTATATTTTCATGTACAAGTAACCTTGATCCAGCACAACAGACCTGTCCTTGATTGAACCAAATCGCATCTACAATTCCTTCTACTGTACTGTCCAAATCAGCATCATCAAAAGCAATGAAAGGTGACTTCCCTCCTAATTCCAAGGTTAATTCTTTACCGGATCCAGCTGTAGCTTTTCTAATCCATCGTCCCACTTCAGTAGAGCCTGTAAATGCTATTTTATTAATATTAGGATGATTTACAAAAACTTTTCCTACTTCACTATTTCCAGTTATTATATTTACAACACCCGGAGGTATTCCAACTATTTGACAAATTTCTGCAAATAACAACGCTGACATTACCGTATAACGAGCTGGTTTGAAAACAATAGTGTTTCCCATGGCAAGTGCGGGTCCAATTTTCCATGCTAACATCATCAATGGAAAATTCCATGGACATATTGCTCCAACAACGCCTACTGGTTCATAATCAGGAAATTCTGTTTCCATTAATTGAGCCCAACCAGCATGTGCATAAAAATGTCTTGCAACAACAGGAATATCAATATCACGGGTTTCTCTGATCGGTTTCCCATTATCCATCGTTTCCAAAACAGCAAATAACCTAGCATTTTTTTGTATTTGACGCGCTAATGCATATAGATATTGAGCGCGTTTGTGTCCACCAATACTCCACCACTTTTTCTGAGCCTCAGATGCAATTTTAACAGCTTTATCGATATCCACTTTCGCTGCTTGTGCATAATCAGCTATCTTTTTCCCATTAGAAGGATTAATACTTTCTAAATATTTCGGTGTCTTTGGTTTTACCCATTTTCCACCTATAAATAATTCAAATTTATTATTGTATTTTTTTAACCATTTTAACACTACTTCTTGGCTTTCTGGAGCAGGACCATATTCCATAGACTCATAAATTTCCATTATATTCACTTTTTTTGCACACCTTCTATTCCTTATCCCATACCGAAATGATGTCTTGCCGAATAATGTCCTCCTGAAGAGAAATGTTCTAATTGTCTTTCAATATCGAGCAATAAGCTGCTTGCACCAATTCTAAATAATTTAGGATGTACCCAATCATTCAATTCTTCTTTAAGTAGCATTAGCCATTGTGTGGCTAATTTAGCATCGGAAATTCCACCAGCAGCTTTTAAACCAACTTGATTTCCGTTTGTTTTTTCAAAATATTCTCTAATAGCACGCATCATTACTAAACCTACTGGTAATGTCGCATTAACTTTTTCCTTTCCAGTGGATGTTTTAATAAAATCAGCTCCTGCCATCATACAAACTAAACTTGCTTTATAGACATTTCTAAATGTTGCTAAATCACCTGTAGCAAGGATTGTTTTCATATGCGCAGAGCCACAAGCTTTTCTAAATTCTGCAACTTCATTATAAAGATCTTCCCAATTCCCTGTTAAAACATAATCTCTTGAAATAACAATATCAATTTCCGTCGCTCCAATTCCGACAGAATTTTTTATTTCCTGTAATTTTGTATCTAAGGAGGTAGACCCAGCAGGAAATCCTGTTGAAACTACTGCAACAGGAATATTAGTTCCTTTCAATGCTTCTAATGCTGTTTGAGCCATTTTATGGTATACACAAACCGCTGCAACTTGTAAATTCAAATCAGTTACATTTAATTTCTCTAATATATCTTGTCGTACCGGATTTTTAGCTTTAGCACATAAGCGTTTAACTCTTCCTGGAGTATCGTCACCTGCCAAGGTAGTTAGGTCAATACAGGAAATTGCTTTTAATAACCATGCCGCTTGCCAATCTTTTTTTACTGTTCTTCTTTTAGTATTAGTAATAGTCCTTTTTTCGACAGCGCTTCTATTCACACGTACTTCTTTTATCCAGTCAATTTCTAATGGTATTCCTGGATTACGTTCAACCTTTAAACCTTCCATTTGAGTTGAGACCGACATAATACATCAAATATTATAAAAATTTCAATACAATTAATCTAATTTCAAATGATTAATCAAAAATGATTAATTTCATTATCTTTGATTTTTTTATTGGTAATTATATTCTGATAATAATAGATTTTAGTTATTGATTTAAGTATTCTTTCTTAGAGAAAATTATCCAACATAATTTATTTTCAAATTGATTCTTATATTTATAGTTAAAATTTGGATAGTTTCATAATTCATAGTGATTCGTATACTATAAGCCTGAATGAAGTAAAAATTATTTATTTACCTAAGTACATTTGCATGTTTATGAAGTAATTAAGAGTTGATGGTGTTTTTTAATTTAACATCAATATTATTCTTTAGAGAACTCAATTGTCTTTATGGAGATTATATAATTAACATCAAAATTGTAATATTAGTTCTTAATCGTCAATATCTTAAGAAAAATTGGTTGTTTTATTACTAACTTTGAATAAACGTAACAGAAGGAAATGAAAATGGAACAAACATTCGTTATGATTAAACCTGATTCCGTTCAGAGAGGATTAATTGGACAGATAATATCAAGATTTGAATTAAAAGGCTTGAATCTTAAAGCACTTAAATTTGTTAGTATTGACCAAGCATTAGCCGAACAGCTTTATGATGTTCATAAAGGAAAAGTATTTTTTGAAAAACTTGTTAATTACGTAAAAAGTGGGCCAGTTGTTGTTTCTGTATGGGAAGGTAAAGATGCTATTGCAGTAGTTAGAAAATTAGTTGGTGCAACAAAACCCAATGAAGCAGAACCAGGTACAATTAGAGGTGACTTTGGTTTAACTATTGATAACAATATTGTACATGCTAGTGATGCAACTGACCGTGCACAATACGAAATAAAGTTATTTTTCAAAGAATTAGTCAATTGGAATCCTATCAACTCACCTTGGCTTTAAAATGACTTTTTTCACAATTTCAGCATATTATTAAATACTTAACGAATAAATAATCAAATAAATTTATATAATTAAGCTTCTTTATTTCAGTAAAAATAATTGGAATGATCTTGAATTGAGTTTTAATACTAGTTCACTGCTTAGAATAAATATTAACGATCTTTATCAATCAGATTTGATAGAAGAGGGTAATGTATATTCATTAAAGAATAATAAAGGCCTATTATATGAGTTAATATTAATTCAAGGATATATTATCGAATTATCAGAGATTAGTGGAAGAGAAAATCAAATTATATTCAAGTTCTTTGTAAATGATTATTCTGCTGGTGTTTGGATACACACATCCGATGAACATTTAATTCAAGACATGAAATCGTGGGATTTCATTGAAGTCATGGGTTCTGTAGAGTTTTTACCTAATAATGATGATAATACCATGGAATTATTTATTCGACCTACGACAATCGTGAAACTTGAAGATCCTCAAAAAGAATTATTACATATTATGGATACAAATTTACAAAAAAAGTATTATCCTGAAATGGTTAAGAAAATTAATGCTAGTTCTTCTTATCAAAGAGAATATGTTAAAGTAGATAGCAGTTCAGTTCCAGAAACTTTATTAACTAATGTTGTTCATGCCGAGACTACTCAATTAAATAATGAGAAAAACTTGGAATCATTAAATGATTCAGAGCAAAGTTTCGAATCAATAATTATATCAATAATAAAAAATGAAGACAGTTCTGATGGTGTAGCTCTTGAAACTATTAAAATGAAATTAGATGAAATTCGTTCATTAGAAGAAAATGAATTGGAAGACATTATTTTTAATATGCAAATGGAAGGGGATCTATATGAACCCACATTTCGAAGATATAAAGTAAATGACTAGATTAATCAATAATTTATTTTTTTAGGATTTGTTTAAATTAATGAAAGAAGAATTATTGGATTACAGGATACCACCAGAGAGACCAGTTGTTGTTAATCTAATTGGTGAAAAAGCTATTGTATGGGATCCAGATCAAGGAACAATTCTTTATCGTTTTGGTTATTACGGAAATCCTACTGGTATAAAAAAACCAAAAACTTCAAAATTTTCTAGACCTTTAGAATTGACAGTTTTTGAGGCTGCGTATTTATTAGAAAATAATTTTATAATAGTTAAAAATGAAACCGATCGTCAACTTAATTTTGAGGAATATTTTAAGTGGGCAACACGGTTTAGGTTTTTTGAGGATATTTATTTTGTTTATAAAAATCTTAGGGATAAAAGACACATTCCCAAACCTGGATTGAAATTTGGATCTCATTTTACCATTTATAAAAAAGGACCTGGAATTGATCATGCACCTTTTTTAATTAAAATTTTTCCTCGTGGAGCGCAAATCACTCCATTAGATATTGTATCAGCTGGAAGATTAGCAAATAGTGTTAAAAAGAGATATATTATGGCTATAGTTATTAATCCAAACGATATCAGGTATTATGAGTTTCGTTGGACTAAACCTTGAACTCTGTATGTTTTTTTTCAATTTTTCATTTTAATGATCTATTTAAATCAAGCAAATTAAATCTATTCTTATATCAAGCTAATTTTAGACTGCACATTTTAGAACCAGACAAAAGATGCACGTTCATTCATGGGTACAGACATGACCTTTAAAAGTAGGAATATATTCTGTCATTTTATTAGCGAATTAATGGTTATATTTTTACATGACAATTAGTAATTTCCATTAAACATAGATTTAGGGACAAAGATGAGTGAATCACTTTACGTATTTAAAGTAATTATAGCTGGCGATTCAGGTGTTGGTAAAACAGCTGCTGTAAGTCGGTTTGTTGACGGTCGATTCGTTTCAAATACGAAATCAACTATTGGAGTGGATTTTTCACTAAAAAATGTAAATATAGATGTAGATTCGCAAAAGGAAGCACAGATTGCTCTTCAAATTTGGGATGTTGCAGGAGAATCGCGTTTTCGTTCAATATTACCGTATTATATTGCAGGAACTCAGGGCTTAATTTTAGCTTTTGATGGTTCAGCTCCACCCACCTTAGATCGTCTAAATGAATGGTTAGAGGTTATAGGATTATATTTGTCAGAAAAAATCCCAATGATTCTTATTTCAACAAAAAATGATTTGAGTCCCAATATCAATCACGATGCCATAAAATCATTTATGGGAAAACATGATATAATAAATTATTTTGCGACTAGTTCATTGTCAGGTGAAAACATTAATACTGCTTTCAGATCGTTAACAGAATTAATAGCTAAATCTAAAGGATTATCATAATTTTTTTTTAGAAAAATGAATAATTAAAAGAAAAATCCAATTTTTTTGTTCTTTTTATTTGAATTTTATTAAAGTAACCGCTACATATCCAAACAGTACAAGGATTATTAATACTGATCCAATTAATACAAAAATTTCTGGTGTTTGTGGGATAACTGAAATTTTTTCTGGTAAAATGACTAAATTTATTTCTCCGAGGTCGACATTATTCTGGGTAAATAATTTTAGCGTTCTTTCACCCACTGGAATAGAATCTTGGACAGTATAAAATATAGTGAATTCACCATCTTTTTCTTGTATTGGAATTTTAGGATCATTGGAGGTACAATTTCCTGCATTATCACAGAGAATACCTGATATCCTTAAACCTCTAGCTTCGGTATCTAATTCCTCAATGGAAACAGTGAAATTTATTTCAATATTTTCATTTTGGTGAACTATTATAGTATTAAGGGGTAAATTCATTTTTAAGGTTCCTCGAATAATCATTTGGTGTGTCTTAGAATCAGATTCAGCAAATTTCAGCTCTGAATCTTCTTCATCACCTGCATTAAAAGCATCAATCCAAGTTATTCGCATATCATAATTGGAGGGTATCTTGAGATTTGGATCGATTTTTTGACTGAAGAAGAAATTTTTACCCTCCAGATTTACAACAAAATCCATTACTGAAATGTTTCCATTCTCCTCTGCGAAAAATACATTGAATGTCAAATCACTCCTTGGAATATCCAATTCAGTCGTTATATTATGATTAGCGTAAACTGTATTCAATGTGGTATTGTAGTGTGTTGTATTTACTGTAAATTCACCTTCTAAGAATTCAGTAATGTAGTATACTCTATCAAAAGGTAATGTCTTACTTATCATTTCCGTTTTAAATTTAGATTCTATAACACCAAGATCCAATCGGAATTGAGCATTATCTCCAGCATCAGGGGTTACTAATTCATCAAAAGCTAAAGTGTTAGGAAAATTGATTATTAGTGTATTCGAAATATTTCCATATATTCCCCGTAAGGGTATAATATAATTAACACCCCAGGTTATTGTAGGATTTGTAACATTGATTAATGAAAAATTTCCATCCGCAATAGTTTTTCCATCTATATTATAGTTTTGGAGGATTGATATTCCTTCCCCCCAAGTATAATCTTTGATGTTGGTATCACTTGCATTGGAGAATACATATCCGTTGATATTACTATAAGGAACTCCTTCGAAACTTTCATTATTTGTTGCATATATTAATTGTCCAATTTCAGTAATTCTATCTCCGGGTGAGAAGATTTTTGGCTGATTTGTTTCATTTTCGTAAATAAATGAACTATCAGTGTCGTTGAATCCGCGTCTCATATATCTATAGTCTGATTGAAAAATTATTGAATCTGAAATATTTATTGGAATATTATAATCAATTCTTGGGGTTGATATAGGTTCAGGATCTTCTCCAACAGTTAATCGATAAGGTTGAAATGAAACAGAAAATCTCCAATTACCGAAGTAAACTAATTTTTCTGGTAATTTAACAGTGAAATTAGCGTAAGAAGTAATTTCTTCTCGTGAATAGGAGCTCACATAAGCAATTGAAACATTATTTTGAATTCCAACAATTTTATCTTCGTAAGTTTGAGTTATAACGCCTTGTTTGATTTCTGTTTCTCCAGTTAATTTTAAAGCAATTTCTGAATAATCATAATTCAAATCAAAATTGTCAAAATACCAGGTTGTATTGGTATTAGATGTATTAAAAAAGATTTGAGAATCGGACGTTAAATAACTAATATTTAAATTTCCTACGTCAAAAGACTTTTGTGCTAATAATGTACCTCCAGCTGGTGCGTCGAATTCTTGATAATTAGTTCCATTCCAAATATATACTTTTAAAGGAACAGCATCTCCCGTGGTGTAGTAGGTAAATGAAAATCTGTAAACACCATTTGAAATTGAGTCACTTGCATTATAAGTAATTCTACTTTCAATTGTATCATTAGATGTTAAATTTGTCCTGGAAATAACTCTCAGCATTTTTTCTGACTCTAATACATCAAAACTAGAAAACCCGGTGCTTGTATTATCAAGAGTACCGTTTACCCAATCCTTTGCTTCTGGAGCATCATCAAAATTTGGATCCTCAAAAGCTACTCTTGTTAAGTCATTTGTAAAACTGAAATATTGCTCTCCTAATGGGTTAGTTAAATCCCAGTTTAAAGTACCATTCAAACCGTTAACATCGGTTGTGATATTAATGAGAGCTGTTTCTCCTGGTTTATATGAAGTAGAGTTTAGTTTTATTGTTGTACTCTGATTTATGTACTCATATGTTGGTGTTTCTGGAGTTGTTTGATATCTGTTCGTTAATACTTTTTCTATATCCAATTCATTTGTATTTTCTATTAAAGTACCAACTTTGTCAATGCTATTCACAACTGGTTTGTCTTTGCTTTCTGTAGCTGTGTTAGAAAGTATTTCTGCGTTCAAAGATATAAAAGATGCTCCTAACAGAGCACTAAAAATCACTAAAGTAAGAACCTTTGATTTTCTCACAAAATCACCGTTAATTTATAATAAATTGCACACAATTACTCATTAAATATTTTAAATTGTGATGTAAAATACCTTTAGGGTTAATTAACTTCTCATTATTGTAAATACTTTACAAAATGAGATTATAAGCTATTTTTGATCTCATTTAATAACTTATTAGATTTATACAATGTAAAGCCCTGAAGTCATTTTTCTATACATAATGATATTTACCAATTTAAAATGAATAAATTAAAATAGTATTTGCAAATTCATTAGTCATATTTGTATTAATGAACGGAATGACTTTATTTTTTGTGTAAAATATGAGTTTAGATTCAGACATTTTGAAAATTATTGATAACAAGATATATCAAATCTCAGAAGGAAAAATATCATTTGAAGAATTAGAATCATTAAAAGAAATGATTCATACACCGAACCTTCTTCTTTCAACTAAAACTGGGCTTAAATGCTGGTTAGCACTGGGTCATATAAATTTGGGTTTGAATGATAATTTTATTGCAATCGTTCAAGAGATAATAAATGAAACCAGCTCTGATGGAGTCGAAGCTTTTAAAATAATCAAGAATATTGAATACGTTCTTGATTATTTTGGACAATATTTGATGAATTTACAAAATTATGACTTAGCTTTAAAAACGTTCAGATTAGCATTGGATCAAGCAAAACTAGAATCAGATACCAATGTTATTGCGAGTATCAGCAAACATTTGGCGTATTCCTATTTTTATCTAAAGGATTATGACAAATCTTCCAGGCTTCTTGAAATAGCTTCTTCTATTTTTACTAATGCTCAGGAAACATTTTCTTGTTTAATATTATCCGCCAAATTGAAATATAAGCAGAAAGATTTAGCAAAATCAATTACGTTGTTAGAAAGTGCTTTTAGAATTTCTAAAAAGCTTAATAATAGCAGCTTAACCAATCAAACACTCTTAAAACTTCTTGATCTTCAAAGAGAGATAATAATAAAGGGTAGTATCAAGGAAGATGAAAAAATTTTCTCCTATATGGAAAGCATTACTCAAAATCTAAAAAACCTAAAAAAAGATGCTGAGCTTTCCTCTGCTTATTATGAATTTGGTATGATTCTGGAAAAAAAGGAGTATCTTGATGAATCTATATTGTATTATGAGGAAGCATCAAGAATCAGCTATGATAAAGAACTTTGGCCCCTTTATGGACGAGTAAGTTTACAATTAGGGATAATAGCTTTCAATCAGCAAGATTTGGAAATAGCTAATAGTTATGCTGACCAAGTTTTACAAATAAGTCGTTATAATGACGATTCAGATTTAGAAAAACTTGGACAAAAATTAAAAACAACAATTGAGAAATCGCAATCTATAACTCCATCTCCTATTCAAGAACCAATAAGTACACCAGAAGTAGAAACGAATCTAAATCCTTACCCATCTCCAGAAAAAAACAAACAACCAGAAGTAGCTGATCAATCACCTCCAGTTATTGAAACTATTGTAAATGAATTATCAGAAACAGAAACTGAAACAGAATCAGAAACACAAACTGAAACAGAATCAGAAACACAAACTCATGCAATTGATGATCATATCTCTCCTGAATACAGCTTAGATAGTCCTAATTTCAATGCAAGTCTCGAATTTGACTCAATAACTAATCAGCTTGAACAAACAAGTCCACAACCTATAGTTGATTCAGAAGATCAAAATTCTGCACTTGATTTAGATCAAGTTAGTGAACAAAATTTTCAAACTAGTTTTGAAAACACTCGAAATAATATTTCAGAATTATTAACTAACAACGGATTCGCCGTAGACTTTGATATAACTCCGTATAATGGAACATCATCGATAGATATTATTGCTTCGAAAGGGAATATAAGAAAAAAGAAAATGTATATCTTGATAAGTGGGAATGAGGGGGAAGCTTCATTGGCTGGATATTTATTTAATAGTTTATTGCAGTCTGGTAAAAAAATTATATTTTTAGAATCAGGAAATCCATCATCGGTAGTTCTGCCAAAAGATGTTCAGATTATAACCCGTGTTGAGGAAATTCCTTTAAATCTTTAATAATTTAAAAATTTCAAGTGGTTCCAGGTGCAGATTCAGTTTTTGTTTTATCATCTTCTTTTTTGGAATCAGTTTTATTTGGATCAAAATCTCTGAAATCATCTTCTTTAAAGGGAGTTTGAGCCCCTATACCTTCTTCCTGTTTCATAGTGGCTTCCAATAGACGTAATTGCCATTTTTTTTCTTCTCTCTCAAATCTTTCCTGCCATTTTCTTTCTTGATCAGATAATTTATTCGCTAAGCTATCTAACGCAGTTGAGGCTTCATTTTGCATAGCAGCTAACTGAGTTTCATATTTTTTAATTTTAACTTTATCCCCTTCTAACTCTCTTTGTACTTCATTATATTTTCTAATTGTTTCAGAAACAGATGTATGTAATGAATCTCTTTCTTCCATCAATGATTGGATTGATACATCAGCTTCTTCTATTAAATTTGCAAGGGATTGTACACGATTATTTGAATCAGCCAATTCTTTTTGTGTTTGATTTAAGGTTTGTTTTGTTTCAGTCAAATCCTTTTTTTTCTCTACGAATTCAGTTTCGATACTGCCAAGATTTTTCTGAAATAATTGATAAATCTGTCTAGATGCAACTATTGTATATTTATGCATCATTTCTCCTTCTGATCTTATAATTTGATCCCTAAATCGTCTCAAGATTGTTTCAATAGTATATTGGGTTATTTGACCTCCACGAAGCATTTGTGGAAAGCTTCTGATGAAATCATCTATGATTTGTGTCATTTTGTTACGATGATCCACTGAACCCGCATCTAATAGCCTCATAAGGTTCTGTCCGAACTCTGAACTCATAAATAAATCCCTTTTGATCATTAATAATGAAAAGTAATTTAATTTTATTATTTTCTTCAATATTTTCTTAAATATTAAACATTTACTAAAAGAATTCTTTTTCTTTATATAATCTTTTCTTGTATCCTAATCTCCAAGAATGGTTACAATCAAATTTCTATGTCTAGGAGAATGTGCGTCAAATTCGATAAATACTACATTTTGCCATATTCCAGTTAAAAGTTTACCATTTTTAAATGGAACAGATATGGATGGGCCAATAACAGAAGCTCGAATATGACTGTGACCATTATCATCCCCATTGTATACATTGTGATAGTATTTATGAGATGTTCCATCTGGGGGAATAATTTTATCCAAAATAATTGGTAAATCCTTGATCAATCCTATTTCATGTTCAATAGTTGTCAATGCCCCCGTAGATCCAGGAACAAAAAGATTTACTAATCCATCTGAGCAATCATGAGATGAGAGAATAGAATTAATACTTTCATCTAAATTTATTATTTGATTCTCGTATTCAGTATCGATTTTAATTTCATCAAATTTAACTTTCATAAAAAAAACTTGTAATCCTACTCCAAAAAAATTTTTATTTTTGATAAATGGAAATATTATGAAAATTATGTCTGAATTATCTCCTATTGATCAAGAACAACCAGAATGGTTTTTACTAGAAAAAATAAAAATTACAAAAAAATCTAGAAAGAATTCCAAAAATAAAGAAGAATTGGATAGAATTTATTCTCCAGGATCATGGATCAGAGTTTTTAAATGGAATAAAGACTATTTAACTATTGAAGAATTACTGAATCAGTTAATAGAAACTTTTTTTGGTAAAGACCATTTTTCTGACCAAAAGGGATCAGAGCTTATTGATGATGTAAAAAATAATATTATTCAGGTTATTAAATTTGGACAGAATCCTTTGAGAAATAAAGAAATTGATATTAATATTTCACAAATTCAAATCACCCAACAAGTTGATGATTTAATTTCCCTTAAATTGTCTCTAGAAACCTTTACTACAATTGATTACCCACAACAAATTGAAAACCCTGCTTATTCCTTATTGGATTTTATAAAATATAATACTTTTTTATGTGTAAAAACAAAAAAGCTTCTTGAAAAAAAAGATTATTCTATATTTGTAGTAATTCGTCGTGATCTAAAATTAGGTAAAGGAAAACTAGGAGCTCAAGTTGCACACGGTGTAGTATCTCTTCTTTTCAGACGAGATAAGACTGATTTCTCTGAAAAGATATTACAAAAAAGTAATCCAAAAATAGAAATCTTCAGCGCCCCAAATGTAAATATTCTAAATGAAATAGAACAAAAGGCAAGAATGTTTAATATTAATGAATCTCTTATAGCAGATGCAGGACATACACAAGTAGAAAGTGGAACAAAAACAGTAATTGCGATAGGACCTGGACCAACACACTATTTAGAGAGATTCTTGGATTATTGGGATGGGATAAAGAAGTTAGATTGAAAAAGTTCAAAATTATCATAATTTAGCTTTTTTACCGTATTTTATGTCGGGTTCTTGATTGTTGAGAGTGGCATGAGTGCATGCTAAACGAGCAACAGGTACTCGAAAAGGGGAGCAAGATACGTAATCTAATCCAATTTTATAGCAAAAGTCGATAGAATCTAGTAATAATCAGCGGAATTATCAAATGCTTTATCGTAAGAATTTTCGAATAGGAATTAATAATTCGATGAAGAATTAAGGAATAAATGAAGATTATAGCCTAGATCTGAAATTTAGTTTTTTAACATGGAGGGAGTAAGATTTAAAGTTCAATAAATTTTATCAATCATAATTATGAATAGAAAGTTAACTGAATTTGAACAATTGCTTATAAAAAAATATGTAGGAGAACTTAAGGGATTAAAAGCAATTGGAAAGGAAATACATAAAGACCCAAGAACATTCAAACATTTTCTAACTGATTTAGGGTTCAAAATTCCTCATCCAGGATCAATATGGCGAAAAGCAAAACAACATTTTGAAGGTGAATTCTATAAACCAATCCCAAAGCATATCGAAGAAATAATAATAGGATCATTACTGGGAGACGCACAAATACGATTACAAAGCAAAACAATTCCACATGAAAATAATCCTACAGAAAAAGGGTATATTGAAACATTAGAAACAGTTAGGGAGCTAAGAGAAAAAGCGAAAAAAAATCAATTTAACAAAGAACAAGATATTAATAAATGGAATGAAGCAATAGAATTAATAAAAAGTACAAACACTGCTTCATTAAGGTTTCACAAAAGTATATTAGAGTTGGAATGGGTAAAAGCTCTAGATCAATTATTTAATCCATTCTTTTCCACAACTTCTTATGTTAAAAAGAAAACAACATCTAATAAAGATGATAAAATAAAATGGACTTGTGGATTCGATTCAGGATCCTCAATACAATTATTTAATTTGTGGAAAGAATGGTATTTGCCTAAAGGAGAAAAAAATATAAAAATAATACCGAAATCATTCAAATTCATTCCTTCAAATGCTCTATTACACTGGTTTACTGGTGATGGACAATTTACAAAAAAAGACATTAGTTTATTTTCACTTTGTTTTACCTTGAAGGAGAATAATTTATTGATTTCACATCTTAAATTATTAAGAGAAAATTGTTGGGTTAAGGAAAAAAGAAAAAAGTATTATATCAGAATTTCTTCAAAAAAGAAGAATGTAAGCACTTTTTTAAAATATTTAAGTAAAGGAGATTTATATAAGCTAGCTGAAAAAACATTACCTCATAAATTTGACGAAAAATATTCACGAAAGAGATGGGAAGATGATGTCTTAACAAAAAACCCGGGTTATTTAAATTTGATTCAAATTTAAAATATTAAATGGGAATTGGATATTTTTTCCCATATTTCTTATCGGGTTCCGGATTATTTAGCGTTGAGTGTGCACACGCTAAACGTGCTACTGGAACACGAAATGGTGAACAAGAAACAGTATCTAATCCGATTTTATAACAAAAGTCGATACTAGCCGGATCCCCTCCATGTTCTCCGCATATAGAGCATTTCAAGTATCGTCCTTCCTTTTCAGCTGCTTTCCTCCCTTTTTCTACGCACATTTTCATAAGTATGCCGGTTCCTTCAAAATCTATGGTTTGGAATGGATCAACAGGTATAATTTTTTCTTCTAAATAGAATGGTAAGAATTTTGCAACATCATCGCGGCTAAAACCAAGTGTCATTTGATGTAAGTCATTTGTTCCGAATGAGAAAAATTCCGCTCCTTTTTCTCCTCCTGCTATTTCATCTGCTGTTAATGCTGCTCTAGGAATTTCAATCATAGTGCCGACTTTATAATCAATTTTCTTTCCGGTAACTGTGAAAACTTTTTCTGCAGTTGAATCTACTATCGTTCTAGCACGTTGAAATTCGTTGTTAAAGCCTACTAGCGGTATCATTATCTCTGGAATTACGGTTATTCCTTGATTTTGGACTTCTATAGCTGCTTCCAATATAGCACTTGTTTGCATTTCAATCAGCTCAGGAATTAGTAATCCTAACCTTACACCTCGTAATCCTAGCATGGGATTTGATTCTTGATATTCTAACACTTTTCTAAGTACCGTTTTGTCATGATCACTTGCTGAATTATTCCAAATCTTTTCTCTCAATTCTAATTCTTTAGGCAGAAATTCGTGTAGTGGGGGGTCTATTAATCTAATGGTTACAGGTTTTCCCTTTGCTGTCTGAAAAAGATCTATAAAGTCTTTCTTCTGGAAATTTTTCATCTCTTCTATAAAGGGTTTTCGTGCTTCTGGATTTTCTGCAAGGATCATCCCTTGTACTGTTTCTAAGACATCGAAAAACTGATGTTCTGTACGAGCTAAGCCGGTACCTGTTGCTTTAAAATCCATAGCCATTTGAGTGTCTGATCTCTTATCTGCATTCGCTCTAACCTTTATTTTAGCAATTTCATCTGCCCAATCAAGAATAGTTTCTAGCTCTTCTGGTAATTTTGTTGGTGTAAATATAGGGAGTTCTCCTAAAAACACTGCTCCTGTTTCTCCACTTATAATATCAACACTAATAATATCTCCGGTTTTCAGTTTCTTTCCGTCTTTTGCTGACAATACATCTTTGGTAACACTTAATCCTGAGGATGCTGCTCCAACAATACATCTTTTTCCAATTTGTCTTGCGACTAACGCTGCATGAGAGGTCATTCCCCCAGTCATTGTGACAATTCCTTCAGAGGCTACCATACCGTGGAAATCTTCTGGAGAGGTTTCAGGTTTACACAAGATTAGTTTAGGTTTTCCCTTATTATTTTTTAGAGTTACCTTAAATGGAGCTTCTTTTTTTCCATTAGCAATTTCGCCTGCTAAATCTGAGTCAAAAACAATGTGACCAGATGCTGCACCTGGTCCTGCAGGTAAACCTTCACCAACTTTATTGGCTATAGCTGTTGGTGCATTTTCAATTAATTCTTGTAGTGATTTTGTTTTTAATTGTTCATTAATGTCCTTAATATCAGCGTATGACTTTGTTTTTTGATTTAACCATGTGATACTTGGATATAAAGCGTTTTCAACGTCTCTTGGTTGAATACGTAAAATTGCTGTAGCTTTATCTATGAGGCCTTCTGAATGTAAGTTATGAGCTATTTTTGCAGAAGCAACACCAGTTCGTTTCCCATTTCGTGTTTGTAACATGTATAATTTACCCTTTTCAATGGTAAATTCGACATCTTGCATATCTTTGTAGTGATTTTCAAGTTTTTTACAAATTTCTTGGAATTGCTTATAGATTTCTGGCATTTCATCTTTTAAAGTGGATATTGGTTTAGGTGTACGGATTCCTGCAACAACATCCTCTCCTTGAGCATTTATCAAATATTCACCAAAAATTTCATTAGCCCCTGTTGCTGGATTTCGTGTAAACGCAACACCAGTTCCAGAGTCTGATCCCATATTTCCAAAGGCCATTGTTTGAACATTAACAGCAGTGAAAATTCCGTGGGGAATACCTTCATGATTACGATAATCAATTGCGCGTTTATTATTCCAAGATTTGAAAACTGCTCCTATTGCTGTTTCTAATTGTTCATGTGGATCAGAAGGGAAGCTTTTACCAACAAAGGTCTCATAAATTTTTTTGTATGATGAAATCAGGTCCTGTAAATCTTCAGATGATAAACTTATATCTTCTTTAGCTCCTACCTCTTTCTTTTTTGCCTTTAGTAATTCCTCAAACTTAGAAAGGGGTATCCCTAAAGCAATATTACCAAACATCTGAATAAATCTTCTGAAACTATCATAAGCGAATTTTTCATTCTTTGTTAATTCAGCTAATCCCTTTACGGTATCTTCATTTAATCCTAAATTTAAAATTGTATCCATCATTCCAGGCATAGATATTTTTGCTCCAGATCGTACTGATACAAGTAATGGATTTTTCGGATCACCAAAATTTTTGCCAGAAATTTTTTCAAGATCTTTTAAATGTGAATCTACTTCTTGGTGGAAGTTAGGAGGCAATGTATTATTATTTTCGAAATATAATCCACAAGTCTCAGTTGTAACAGTAAATCCTTGAGGAACAAGAATCCCTAAATTAGTCATTTCTGCAAGATTTGCACCCTTTCCACCTAGAACTGATTTTTTCAGATCAGGATTTCCTTCAAATTTTTCATTAAAGCTATATACAAGTTTTTCTGCCAAAAATAAACACCTTTGATGTCTTTAGATTCTTTTCTATTATTTTAACATATCAAATTTTAGAAATTTTATATTTTATGATTTAGAATCATAATATTCTGTTAGTAAGTTAGGATGTCTGCTTAATTTGGTTATTTTCTTAATTTTGAAAGAAAATTCCTTATTATTTGAATCTTTGATTAATAAAACTTAGCTCACCCCAAAAACAATATCTGAATTTAAGATAAAAATTCTCTTAAAAAATTCAATAAAACTTAATAAAATTGTTGGAAATGAATTTAGTTTAGTATAAATGAATGTTTTTTATATTCAAGTAAAATTCTTTTTTATTAGGTGTTCAAAGAATTATAATTTGTATAGATTATTTAATAATATTTATTTTTTTTTCGAGGAAAAAATAATTGACCAAATTAAGATTTATTTCCATATCAGATATACATGGAAACATAGATGCAGTATCAAAACTCGTAAAATCAAGAATTAGTCAGAAAGAACACTTTAATGCAATTATAATATCAGGAGATTTTCCTGCTACAATTCCATTTATTTTGGTAACACAATATATACTTAGGTGGAGAAACTTATCTAGATTGGGATATTCAAGAAAAGTATATCATGAAGAACTACGTAATCAATTTGTTAAATTGCAAATTACTAGTACTGAAAAAATGTTAAGCCTTTTGCAGAAGTTTAATTTGCCAATTTATTATATCACCGGTAATGTCGAAACAAGAGAAGTTATTTATCATATGAAGCAAAAATACGATAACATTCAATTTTTAGAGGACAAAGAATTAATAATTAATAATAAATATTTATTAACTGGAATTGGGGGATCTTTGGAGCATTTAAGAATAATTTGTGATCACGAGTTTTCAACTGAATCATTTAATAAAAGGATAGATGAGCAAAGAAAGAAAATTGAGTCTAAATACTCAGATTTAGATAAGATTTTCATATTTCATGAACCTCCAAAATTTTTCAGAGATGAAAAAGAAATGGAGAAATTAAAGAAAAAAGCTAGAAATAGGGGTTATAATTATGATTTTCCAAGAACAGCTGGAAGTCAAAGTTTGTTTAATCTTATAAAGAAATTTAATCCTATTCTAACAATTAATGGACATTATCATGAATATGCAGGAAGAAGAAGAATAAAAAAAACTGTTGTAATCAATCCAGGTCCATTAGCAACATATAATTATGCTTTAATTACAATTAATGATGATAAAAGATATAAAAAAGTAGATTCAAAGTTTTATAAGATAAAAAGTAATCAAATATCTTTTATTAATTTTTTATATCAAAAAAGATCTTTTACAAATTCATCAATTATCATGCATCAATAAATTACGTGTCATTTATTAAGTTTAATCTAAGTATTAAGTCTTTTAAACCTTCTCTTTTTAAAACAGTGATGAAATTTTGGACGTAATCTTGAGTTTGATGTGAAAGCCAGTTCTCTAATTGTTTAGGTTCGAAATCTTCTAGCATAATTATACATACCTCTCTAACATCCTCTTGATCTTCAGTCAGTTCTCCATCGGGCAATGCAATAAGTTTATCAGACATTATTTTGATGAATTGCTTGGAATTATCTAACACTATTCTTCTTGATGTATCATATGCTAAGTTTTCTATGTTTGATGTCAACAAGATTTCTAAAACTAGATCTTCTGATTCAAAAGGTTTGGATTTGAATAATGCTGATAAAAGGTAAGATTGCAATAGATCATCATCTTCTTGTTTGTTTTTAGTCCAAAAATCGTATAAAAAGTCATAATTATCATTTCTTTCCATAAGACCTAAAGCTTCAATTGCTAATAATACCTTATCTTCTGCATCATTTTCTATATTAGCATTTATCAACTCTTTTAATGGTTCAACGGCATCTTCTTGATAAGTTGCGATAACATTTACTAGATTTCTGTCATTATTAGAATCTTTTCCAAGAGAATCGAAAATCAAAGGTAGAGCTCTTAGATCTTTAAGAGTGCTTAATCCTAACAAGGCTCCATTTTTCACTAGAACATGGTCTCTTGTCTTCATAGATTTACTTCTTCGTTTTAAATCCTCGTATGAAATGATCTTCAATAATTCATTATTTTCTTCAAAAATTGCTCCTGTTTTCAAAAAATATTCTAAAGTTCTATCAAAGAGAGTAATAACATCTACTTCTTCTAACCCAGGATTTTTGATTTTTTGTTCCTCGAATTTTGTTTTAACTTTATTAAGTAAATTTTCCTTTGATATTTCAATAGAATCAGTAAAAGCATCTACAATCCAATTATGGACTATTGAATACTTTGGAGCTGAAATAATTTCAAGGTAAAAGTCAGCAGATTCTTTGTATTCAATCCTTGTCAAGGAAGCAATAAAACTACGTATTTTCAATAAAGATGATTCATTTCTAGCCTGCTCTAGAATTCCTGGGGCTTTCTCATTCCAATGTGCTTTGAATAAACTTTCGTTATGACATCTAGGAAAATCATCTGACATAGAAAAAGGAATTTTAAATTCTGATTGACATTTGAAGCCACTGGGAGTTACTAAAAGAAATGGACAAACTGGTTTTGTTTTGTTTAAATAGACACCATTGACAAATTTAGCACCTTTGTAATAATGGAAAATTGAATATCCATCCCTGAATGTTGAGCTAAACAAATAAGCCAGAACAAATATAATAATAAGCATTATAAGAAAGTCGACAGAAGAAATTAATGGAATTATAAGTAAAATTAATAGTATTTTAAGAAGTATTAAACTGAGATCTTTTGATATAGATCCACTCTTAATTTCTACATTAATTAAAGAAACAGTTTCATCCTTTGTATTTTTATCCTCTTGCATAATATTTCTATCGTTTTCAAAATTATTTAAAATTATTTAATTCTGATTTAATAAGTCCTATTAACTGAGATAAAATCTATGAGTTCCAAATTAACAAAAGAAAATTCACAATTTGTTTTTATTTTAAATAAAAGAAATGGACAGCCTATTTTAGGAGTTTCTTTCAGCAGCGATTCTGAAAGTAAAATAAACTTAAATCAAATTAACATATTAGCTATCCCACATTTAATAGAAAATAGCTTCAAATTAATAGAAAATATCAAAACAATATATAACATCATTCCGAAGAAAATAATAATCTCAGCTTGTAAATCTGAATATGGAACAGCTATAATTATTAATAATAGTGAGTATTACCTTGATTTACCACAAAAATTCTTATCAAAAGAAGAAAATCTCCAATTTTTTAAAGAAAATTTAACTATAGATTCGACAGTTATAGAAGATTTGCAAAAAAAAATAAGTTCAATAATAACTACCGCAAATTCAGAATATGTCAAGCCTCTTAATACAGCAATCAATTACATGTACAATTCATTAAAGAAATATTTTACATTCATATCAGTTTTTAATGATGCAGGCAATTGTTTAACGAGTACATTAGGGTTAAATAGCCAAGAAAATTTATTAGCTGAGCAAGTTTTTAATACAATAAAAAATAAGGAACAAATTAATGAAATTATTGATAACATAGATCAAAATTTATTTTATAAACAATTAGGAAATGTTAATGTATTTTATTTTTACTTAAAAGGTAAATATTTCTTTCTTTATAGCATTGATATTGAGATAAAAATTGGAATAACAAAATTGAAATTATTAACATATATAAAAAACAATAAGAACGAAATTATTTCCATTCTCGAAAATTTGAGTATAAATAAATCAAAAACAGAATTTCAAAGTCCTCAAAATGATGATAATTTTTCAAATGGAGAAAATATTAAAATTACAATAGAAATCAGTTAATTCATTTAGGGGAATTCATAAAAAATCAAAATTTCATCTGAAATCTTTAAGCAAATAATATCTGAAAAAAAATTTGTTTAAAATTTTCATCATATTTTTAGTGAAACTATTTTTAATAAAAAATGATAAACATCAGGATTAATTTTAATGACAGAGATAATTGTAACCGTTCTAGATACCCCTATTGGTCCAGTTGCATTATATTCTGAATCGGATACTGGTTCAATAGACGAACAACTTTTGAAAAAAGCACCATTTAGATCTAACTTGAGTCTTTCATTAATGGAAGAGGATTCTAGTTTAGAAAATGCTGATGCTGTTTTACCTTTTTCTGAAATGAACAAAACTGGGTATTGCTATTACTTCTACATCCCCAGCAAAAATCAGAGAGGAAGAAATATCTGTGCAATTATATATTTATTGCCTATAGAACAAAATTTCGAACTTTACAAAATTATTCCAATATTAAAGACTCATATCGCAGCCATTGCAAAAAAAATTATCAAAGAATATACTTTCGAACAAAACAAGTCCTTACCTAAATCAATTCAGGAATCTTTTCAAGATATCTTACATAGAAAACAATTAATAGAAAAGCTTCCTGAACCTTCGATATCACAAATTCATGCTTCAATCCAAAGATTATCTGAAGAACTAACGGGTAATTGGGACTACTTAATAAAAAAGATAGATAGAAATTTAGAAAGTGTAATTTTCGACGTAATAATTGAACAACCTTTGTTTATAGCATCAAATTCGTCAGTTCTGGTAAAATTAGCAATGGCTTCATTAGAATATTTTACACCAAAAAAGAAACTTCTCAAAGGCTTTATGGAAGACTATGTCGAAAATATAGATAATCTAGAACTTGATTTAATTGGAATAAACAAAAAAATGGTATCGAAAGTCAAACATTACACTATAATTGATCTTGATAAAGAAAATGTTATTAATTACACTAATAGAAATCATTTCAAAGAATTTTTAAAATCTTTAAGGGGATTAAAATCTTTGAAAGAATTCGAATTACAAATAAAACATTTTCTTGATCAGTTATATTCAAAAGCAACTGAATTGGTAGACATATTTAACCAAACACCTTTAGATAATGATAAAATAAAAGACTTTCAAAAAAATCTTGATAAAGACGAATTAGAAGCAATAATTGAAATCACTGCTAAAAGGAATCCTTTAATTTCAACTATGCTAAAAGAAAGTATGGGAAAAAAAGTTAGTTCTTGGTTAGGAGATTTTTAAATTAATAAATTACTTTTTTATTTCAAGAAATAGTTTTATTAATTTGACCTATAACTTATTTTCTTCCAAAACCTCAATAAGAAAAAGCCTAGAAACTATTTTATATTAAATAATTCAATTGCATTATATTATACTATAGAATCATTTTTTATTATTTTATTATAATTTGGTGTTTTTTTTGGTTGAATCGACTTTACCTCTTCAATTGGGATCTCTTTTTGCAATCTTAGCCATTCCTACTTGGCTTTTTGTAGCAAGGCAACTTTATAAATCATATAAAGAAAGTGAAAGTAAGACAACTAAATACTTATCATTTGGTTTAGTTTTTGGAGCTTTGGCTGTTTTATTTTTAGCATTGGAACAAGTTTTTTTGCTTATCTTTGACGGAGGAACAGAAAAAGGATCTAAATATATTCCAACAGAAATTATTTCCGGTTATAATTCAGCAGAATTTTCTTTATTATTTGCTTATCTTGCCTTAGCCCTGTCTGCTGTTGCAATATTATATTTTGATCTTTTTTCACTTAGCTTTTTTGAGAAACGATGGGCGAGATTTCTACCATTACTATTAGGTTTATTACTATTCTTGTATGTTCTTGTATTTTTCTTTACACCTAATGAATGGAGAGTAAATGTTGCAGGTACTGATTTTGATTTAGAGCATTTTGAATACACGCCTGTTCTATTCTTGTTATTTGTATTTCCTTTAATTGCTCCAGTAATAATTTTACTAATATCTACTTATCAAGTGAGATCTCAATCAACTTATGCTTTCAGAAGAACATTGCTAATAACTTTTGCTCAATTTTTATTAACGATTGGATATTTGGTAGAGATATTAGGATCTGATATATTTTCTACAACATTCAAAATAGAATTTGGGGTAGCTGATTATGCAATTACTTTTGGTAGATTATTTATATTCATTTACCCAGCGATAGCATATCAAGGTATAAATCCATCGGAAAGAATAAAACGGATTTTAGGGGCTTAATTAAGACTGGTCTTACATTATTTGGTAATTTAAAAATAGGATAATATTACCTTAGAAATTAACTTGATCGTTGTAAATTATGGTAAGAACAATGTCTGAAATTAATGAAAAGCTTGTTGAACCTTTCTTTAAAGGAACTGCTATTGACTCTCTCATCATTGCTAACATTGATGGCACAGTAATCTTTGAAAAATCAATAGATGCTAATCAAGATCCCTTGTTTTCTGGTATCATCTCTGCTTCAGTGAGTTCGATCCAATCAATAAGTTCAATTCTTCTTTCTAAGTTAAGAAAGGATGTGCTGGAAAGTTATGTTTTATTCAAAAAGGAAACGATTTTTGTTGCAAAAAAAATCCAAGATTATTTTATAATTGCTAAAGTGAAAAGAAGTCCAGATACTGAAATAAACAAGTATTTAAAGATATTAACAGATAAAGGACTACCTCTAATTGCTGATATTTCATCAAAAAGTGCATCAGAAGCAATTACAGCTAAAATTAAACAATTAGTTCCTGAAGCATTAACAATTGCTCTTGTATCTGCATCTGGAGCTCCTATTAGTTATTTAACTGTTGATGATGCTTATACTAATCCAATAGATTTTGATGAAATTGCAAGTTATGCAGCAGGAATTGGTTTGGCATCTAAACCGATTGGAGCAATTGAAGGAGACAGTAGCATGTCAATAGGAGAAAAAACAACCCTATTATCACTTAATTTAACTAATGAAAGAATTTTATTAATTTTAGTTCCAAATGGACACCGCCCTGTTCAAGATTATCTGAAAATGATTACAGAAAATACATCTTAGGCATAACTATTTTCTCTTTTAAGAAAAACACTTTTATGATAGGGCTAGTTATTTCGTAAATATATAAATATAGATTTGGAACGTTCAAAATCTGGTTATTAATATAAATAAAAGTTAATTTTACATTGAAAATTTACCTTTATCATATTATTCCATCTTACTAAAAATTCAGAAGGAAATAAAATGGCACTTACACATTCAGAAGTGGATTGGAATAAAATCCCTAAAAATGCAATATCCATATTGAAAATTTTGCGAAATAATGAGAAATCTAAATATAAACCTTTAGACTTAGCTGATAAAGTATCACAAAACCCAAGGACTGTGAGATATGCTCTTAAAAAGTTATTGGACCTTGGTTATGTCAATCGTGAACCAGATCTAGAAGATCTTCGTACTTTTTATTACTTTGTTCAATCTGAGGAAACTTTCGATCAGGAAGCTGAAGAAGATTTTTTTAGTTCTTTGAATTGATTTTTTGCAATAATCTTTTTTTGCGCTCACTAGATTAAAATCTAGCTTTTTTCCCTTTTTATGCCTATTTCATATTTTTTTATAGGCTTCTAATAGTTTTAGAATAATTTTTGTGCTCCTAACATCGTGAACACGTAAAATATTTACCTCATTTAAAGCTGCTATGACTTGAATTGCTAAAGTAGCTTCATATAACCCTTCTCCCTGTTGAACTTTACCTAAACCAATAGCTTCAGCAATAAATGATTTTCTAGACGCACTAACTAATAATGGATAACCAATTTTTCTGAAGATATGCAAATCTTTTAGTATCTGGAGATTATTTTCCATTCCTTTACCAAACCCGAATCCTGGATCAATAATAATTTGATCTCTTGTCAATCCATTTTTTAATAGATCATTAGTTCTTTCCATTAGCCAATCGTTTATATTAAAAGATATATTTTCATAACTCTGAACTACTTCGTAATGTTTTTTTGGTTTTCCTTTCATGTGCATAATACTTACTTGCAAATTATAGTCTTTCGCTATTTTGATCATTTTTGGGTTTTCTAATCCATTAATATCATTTATCAGTTGAATTCCTATCTTTGCTGACTCTAATACTACCTCAGGTGTCCATGAATCAATTGAAACAATAAATTCTTCCTCTATTAATGATTCAATTACTGGAATTACTCTTTCTTTTTCTTCAGTGATGGAAATTTCTCTTGCTTTTGAGGATGAGGAGTTTCCACCAACATCAATAATTGTTGCCCCTTGGTTCACCAATTCATAAGCTCTTTCTTTTGCTTTTTTTACAGATACTGTAGATTGACTAACTGGACTTTCGGGACTAAGGTTTAGGATCCCCATAATAATTGGGATTTGATTGGATTTTTGCAAAATCTCTCTAATTCTTGGTTGAATACTAATCAACTCAATAAAAACTCAATATTAAATAAAAAAATTAGGATTTGATAACAGAATGAAGAAAATACTAAGGAAATACACCGAATACAAACGGTATCTGCTAGAAATATGCCTTATGTGTTCGTATTTATTTTCTCCTCCCCAAGACATTATTATATAGCTTAATGGTAATATCAAAATGAGAATAGCTAGAATAATTACAATTTCCATACCAAATTTATTTATTAGTGGATTATTTAGCAATATAAACACAGCAGGTGAAGTTAACAAAGTTAATAGCATTAATTTTAAGAGTATAATTGTATATTTTGGTCCAAGAAACACTACTGTTGTATTTTGATTACTTTTCTTATCTGTTGCATAATCTAAAATTGCTGAATCTATATGAATCCAAGCTGCATCCATAAATGTAAATAACAGAATTAATAGAAAAATAGGATCTAAAAATGGCTCATAAGCATTTCTCCAGAATGAATAAAAACCCAAAGAAAAGAAAAATACTCCAAGACTAAATCCATGAACAAAAAAGTCTAAAAAGGGCCTTTCTTTGAATCTGAAAGGTCGTGCAGAATAAAAATTTCCTAATAATAATGCAATGATTGTTATTACACCAGCTTGCCAACTAATTAGAAATCCTAATATCAAACTTATTATTGCTGGAACTAATAGAATCAGCCTTAGATTTTTTCGATTTTTAATTTCCTCAAAACAAAAAGGATTTCTTAATCGTTTTTTTTCATCCAAAGCGTCAAAAGGGGCATCATAATAATCATTCATAATGAAAACGTATGGCATATAAGTAAATGCTATAATAGAAGCGAATACAAACCTCCACCAAGCATCATTAGTAAATAAATCTAATTGAAAACCTTGCAGGCTCCAATGGATCAAAAATCCTAAGATACTATAAGGAATAGCGATATAACCTATATTCAAGCGTGCTTTGAAGAATTTTGTTAATAATGAGATATTTTTTATCGTATTTTCTAAGCTTCCTTCATTATCTTGTTTGTTTTCGGAGAATGACATTTAAATTAATACCTAAAAGCAGTAACAAATAATATTTTAGGAGTTTGTTTAATATCTTTAATTAATTTTCTCACCAGAACTTGCTTTAACAGAATTTTGTTTTAACTGTCTTCCATAACCACTTATTAATTTTTGAAAACAAATTTAATTAGACTTTCTAGATTTTTTACTTGATGAATTTTTGCTCCAACTTTGGAATAATATTGGCAAACTGAATCACCAGTATTCCAAAGAGATTTAGGTTCTGGATTCAAAATAATGACTTCTTTCGATTTTTCAACAAATAATTTAATCCAGTTCATTGATTCTGGTTGCCCGAACCGTGAATTTTCCCATCCACTAGATTTCCAATATCCTAAATAATCTCTACAATCACCTAATATAATGATCCTAGATTTTTTTGATAATTTTCTTGATATTAGTTCATAAAAGTCTTCTAATGATGTTTCATAATTAGAATGTCCAATTCTTGGTCGAATTGTATTTTTCCAAGATAAAATCCTTTTTTTGTAAGCTTCGTCAAGTGTTACACTTCTTAAAACTTGTGTTACATCAACTGTAGTGTTATTGAATTCATATAATTTTAAATTCCATACTAATTGACCAGCATAGCTAATTAAAAAGAAAAACTCAGCTGTCCAAGACATAGACATACTTACATCTAATAGAAGAAAAATTTCAGGCTTGTCATGAATTTTTTGACGAAATTTTACATCTAATAAAGTTCCGCCATGAGACAAGTTATTTCTAAATGTCTTTCTAAAATCAATTTTTCCTCTTGATTTGTATTGTTGTTTTCGTTTCTCCTTTATTGCAAGTTTTTTACCTAATTTAATCAATTGATTTTTAATTTCCTCAACATTTTTATTGATTTTTGAAAAATCTGATTTTAATAAGTCGTATTCATTTTGTTCTGGTTGATTCCATGCTATAATATCATTAAAATCTTCCAATGAAACTAATTTTTTTTGTACAAATAACAATCTGGTTTCTCGTAAAAATTCCCCAATTTTTTTCTTGAATAAGTTCGATGTATTCAGTATTTCTTGAGATTTTGAAGGATAGATTTCATTTAATATACTCTTTGTCTGTTTTTGAGCAATTTTTAATGTTTGAGAATTTTTGAGATAAGTTTTTGTTATTTCCTCAGATTTCTCAAATGATTTTAATTTTAAAAAGTCAATAAAACGTTCATTGGCTTCTTTCCTTCTAACTGTATTAAAAAAACTTATAGATTCTGCGATAAACTGAATTTCTATTGATGTCCATCTAATAAATTCTTTTCCGAATTCATTATAAAACTTAGACATAATGTTTAATTGTGATCCACTTTTTTGAATATTACCAGAAATTTTTTCACTCAAATAAGGAGAATTCCCAATTTGATTTTTTGAATAATTAGACAAATCGGATCCATTTTCACCCTCATCAAATGTTAAAATGTCAGATGAAGACGATTGGGGAGCTTCACTTTCTTTATCATTTTCTATCACATCTGATTCAATAGCTTGAGAAGCTTTATCACCTTGAAAATAAATATCAAAGCAATTTTCGAATTTTTGGCTATCTGATATATCTCTGATTAAAATACTCTTCAAAGCTGCCTTTAACTTGCTTCTCTTAGAAGAAAAGGTAGTATCAAAAATTCTTTGAGCTAGAATGACTTCTGCTGTAGAAATATCTAATCCATAATTTCTTAAGAAGCTAATAAATGGAGTTAAAGAAAGGTTATATGAGTTCAATATAAAATCCAACTTTTAAAAGAAAAAATATGAAGTTAAAATTAAAAATCTTTCAGAAGTGAAGAATTTTTCCATAATTTCTTTTTTTTTTAGATTTAATCTATTTAGTTGTTTTCCTATATTTAATAAAAATTCCAAAAGGAACCAGAGCTATAAATGTTAAAACTGTTGAAAAGGAGGTAGTAGGTAAATCAGAAGTTGAACTCATATCGTGTGAATTGTCTTCCATCATATCAGCCATCACAATAGTTTCCTTACCAAGATGACCTCTCAAAACCAATGTATTAAAATGAGTATCAGGTTCTTCATGTAAATGTGAGTCATGAAAAGCTAAAACATAATCACCGGGTATTTTAGTTACATGTTTAACCGTATAATTAGATACGTGATCCATTAATTTTTCAAATCCAGCATAGTTTTGTGTTTCTTTAGCATTATAATAAAAGGAAGAATTTTCAATATATAAACCCCATAATCTTCCAGTCTGGCGTAGAATTTCAGTTACTAATGTTAAAGTTTTGTTTTCATCAGTAATTGTAATATTTTTTTCAATAATATTACCTCTCGTCATCATTAGAGTAGTGTTCATCAAAACATCTTCTGGATTAAATTGTACTCTATAATCTTGAGGTTTGAAAAAATTTAAACTTCCATTCATTTTGGGAAGAAACGTGAAAATGGCTATTAATAAAAATGTTAAGTTCAACAATTTATCGAAAGATTTATTCATTTTTTTCTTTTTCCGAATTTGTTTTTATTCTTATTTGACCTGAAATCAGTGATTTTTAGGAATTAGGGTTGCCTTTTTTAACAATCTTTGAACAAATTTTCCTACATCTTCATGAAATATAGAAATATAACTATAAAGATTAATACTTTAAGGTAAATACTTCTTTCAACCATAAAAGTCATTCTTTTATTAATCTTGTAATTATATTATATACCTCGTCCTTATCCCACTTGTTACTTGAGTATTCAGCACGAATATTCCCATTTTTATCTATTATAGAAAATTTCATATTATGAATTAGAAGGGTTTCATCATCTGAGTTATTCATAGTGCTGTTGAATGTAAGAATCGAGTATTTTTCTAATGCATCATTAATCTGATCTTTGTTTCCAGATAAGAAACTCCATGAAGCAAAATCAGCTCCATAGGTAGTCCCATATGTATTCATTACAGCGGGATAATCATACTTCCAATCAAATGAAACCGAAATAAGATGGAAGTCATTTTCATCAAATCCATCTTCAATTAATCTGTCCTGAAGTTTAACCATTTTGCTTGTACTAAGGGGACAAAAATCTGAATCAACACAATTTGTGTATATGAAATCAACAACTCTTACTTTTCCATTATAATTCTCTAATGTTACTGTCTGATTTGTTTCATCCGACAAAACAAAACTCGGAGCATCACCAATTATGGGTATTGGTTTCTGTTGGGGTGTAAATAATAGAAATCCTGCAATAACTGTAAATGAACCTACTACTACCAAGATTATTAGTAAATATAATTGATTTTTTTCCATAAAATCTACCATTATCATTTTAATTATTAGTAAATCCTTTTACAAATGAATTTAGAAATAAATTAAGATTCACGATTAGTATATCTTTTTAGGTTAACCTTATTTGCTCAAATATTGTTCAAAATCGTAACTTCTCATTTTTGGTGAATTAGTATTATATTTTATTGAATGATTTCAGATAAATTTTCCTTTACAAGGTTTATATCTTCTTGATGCTTGATAACTACATTTATTGTTCGATCAATAACTTCTCGTGTTATATTATCTACTTTCAGCATCATTAATGATTTCATCCAATCTATTGATTCTGAAATTGACGGTTTTTTACGTAAATCTAACTTACGAATTTCCTGTACTATTCTTACTAAATTATTCAATAAATTATCATTTACAGGACAATGGTACCGGACTATTTCTTCTTCTCGAGTTTTATTAGGATAATCGATATAGATATACAAACACCGTCGAAGAAGTGCTTCTGGCAATTCTTGACGTTTATTGCTTGTCAAAAAGACGTGAGGAATTTTTTTAGACTTAATTGTACCAAACTCTGGAATAGTAATTTGACCTTCCCCTAAAGCTTCCAATAAAAATGCAGTAAATTCTTCATCAGCAGCATCTAATTCATCTATTAATAACACAACTCTATCAGGGGATGTGAATGATTTATAAAGTGGACGAGGAATAAAAAATTCTTTAGAAAAAATATCCTCAGACTCACTTTTGTCTAAATGATTTTTCTGTAATTGTAATAACTGTTTTTTATAATTAAATTCTCCAATAACTTGAATACTGTCAATTCCTTCATAACACTGTATTCTAATTAGATCTAAATTCAGAGATTTAGCAACCGATAATGCTAAAGATGTTTTCCCAGTTCCTGGTGGACCTTCAATTAAAAGAGGTTTTTCTAAATACAATGCTAATTGTATAACAGTATTAATTTCTTCTGAAGGAATATAACCGTGTTCACTTAAGTTTAAATTGAAATGAACTTTAGAATTATCCATAAATTAACCACTCTTCTTTTTGATATAATCTTTTATTAAATTAGGAACTTCTAAAAAATTAGTTACGTGATGATCTGCAACTTCTATTAAATCCTTATTTGCATTGAAACATGCAAAATTTAGTCCAGATTCTTTGAATAATTCAATATCAGCAGTTGTATCCCCAAAAGATATTACTTGTTCTGTGCCAATATTATATTTCTTTTTAAAATTCCTTAGCATATCCCTCTTTCCCATCCAAGAAACACTAATTTTCATAGTACCATTTAAAAAGCCATTTTCTTTTCCTAATTCGTTTGCTACAGCCTGATCAAAACTAAATAGCTTTTTTGCTTTAATAGCTAATTCAGAAAAACCAGAAGAAATTACTACTGATTTGAAATTAATTAATTTTCTTAAATTTTCTACAAATTCTTGTATATTATCTTGAAAGTGGATTTCATTAAGAATATTTAGAAATTTATTATATTCAAGCCCTTTTAGAAGATTTGCATCTAATCTACAGAATTCTAAGTACTTTTTTTCCTTATTATTTCCTTTTAATTCATTTTTTAGGAATTTTTCAAGGTTGATTCTTCCGTTAGGTTCCCAGTTATTAGTTTTTTCCAAAACGAACTGCCAAGACGAATGATAAGTTGTTAATGTACCGTCTAGATCAAAAACTAACAAATAGGTAGATTTTGATAAAAGAGCCATAAATTTCAAAATATTTTTTTTTTTTTTATAAATTCATAATTTATTTCTTGCTTTTATGTTTAAGGATTAAATTGTTAAGCTCATCGAAAAAGTGAATAATCACATTTCTTGTTTTGTCTCCAATTTTTCTCCTCAATATATTTCTTTGTGTGTCCAACCAGTCAAGTCCATTGTATACACCAGTTTCAAATAAGGGATCTAGCAATAAATTGTTATCGGTTAGTAATTTATTTATCTCTTCTTTTGTTAAAACCAATTCTGATGAGGGATTATAACTAGTTTTAGCATGAAAAGTAATATTGGTAAGTAATTGATGTGCTATATTGTTGAATTGATCTGAAACATTATTAAACGCTATATTTCCAGTAGTTATTGTTGAATATCGTGTAGTAAGATCAGGGTTACTTCCATATATCTGAAAATCTTTAGTAAATGTTATCAGTTTTTCAGGAAAGGTTACAGGAGGAATAACAATAAATCTATGTGTTATCGGTTTTTCTAATCCTTCAATATGAACAATATAAAATGGTAAACCAAGTATATTATGCTTTTGATCTTGAAAGCTTTCTTTCATTGGATGATCTGATATATTAATGGTCATAGATTTTATTTTTTGAAGAATCAGATCAATTTCTATTAATTTTGATTGAAAAACAGTTTTAATATTCTTTACTTGATTGTCTAGATTTGTTTCTTGAACTTCAAGTTCAGATATTTTATTATCTCTTTCTTTTTCTTTTTCTATTATTTTTTTATTTTCGTTTAATATTTCAGTATCAATTTTTTTGCTGAGTTCATATAATTCTTTTTTTTCTTCCTCAACTGTGGTGTTATATAACCTTATGACTTCTTGAAAGTGGTCTTCATGTTTTTTCCACATATTTTGGTGTTGATCATGATTTTCATTAATATTAGTAATATATTCATCTGGGGAGTGGAAGATTTCTTTTTTGTATTCTTCAAATTTTATCGATTTTAATGATTCCATACTTTTATTTAATTTGGGTGCTATTGATTCCAAAATTAATACTTGTCTAGAATTGAATTTATTAGTAATTTTTTCTATTTCTTGAGTTTTTTTTAATTCCAATTTTTCTATTTTCTTTTTCACATCTTTTCTTAAGTCATATTCTAAGATTTCATATTCTTGATAAACATCTTTTTTCGTTTTCTCTAAAAATAAAATAACTTTGCTTTCTGATTGATCTATTTTCTTTATTGGATATTCATAGAAATAATTTTTTAATGATAATAAAAATGAGTTCATTTTCTTATATTTTCTAATTGTTTCTCTTATTTCAATCAAGTTAGGTTGTTTCTCTAAGCTAAAAACACTGTGATCAGTAATTAATGCTTGGTTCATTCCTGGATAATGTAGAAGATATTCTAAATCTAAAATCATTTTTATCGATGGATAATTTTCTAGGAATTCGGTCTTTACTTCCAAACTATCTAGTTTTAAATAAATTTCATTCAAAGATTCAACAAATTCATCAAATGAGTTAGAATTGAGTTCTTCAGGTAATACTGGGATATTTGCAGGAAAATTATGAAATCCAATATTTTTAAAATCAATTAGATTGGAAAATACAAGTCCACGATTTCCATTTCTATAAAGAATAAAAGGTAGATAAATTTTTTTTATTAATCTTAATTTTTCTCCTTTCTTAAAAAACGAACTCTTTTTAATCTCATCATATACATATAAAGCAATAGAGGCTTTTTCTACAGCATCAAATCTATTTTTTGGAATTTTTTCAGGATAAAGAATAAATGGGAGTCGAAAAAAGTAATCAGTTCCTTGCTCCATAGGAAAATATCGATTAAATTTGTTTTATAAATTATAAGTTTACTGTGGAAGAAATTAAAGGTTTTAAATTTTAAATTAGAATCTCAAAATAGTTTTGCTCTAAAATGGTTTCTAAAAGCTTTATATATCCCCAATTGTTTTTTTTATAAATATCATAATCTTATTCATATTTATCTCAAACGAAACAACAGGTAAATCTAATGCCCAATTATTAAGAATTTGAGGATGAATTTCTCCTATATATCCAATATTTTCCTTATCAAAATATATGTCTGCAGATCGACCTTGAATAAGGTATGGTTTCCTAGTTGGTTTTAATTCGAATCTGAAACCTAAATTGAATTCCATGGTTGCGAGAGCTGATTTTCCGTTGTTTAGATTCACTTCATTTGAAGATTCAACGAAACAAAACTTCCAAACATCTTCTGTTCCAGTTTCAGATGATTTATCTATATAAGTAACTTTTCCCATTTCAAAGAATTTTTGAGGGTAAGGGAATTTTTTATTTCTTTTCAAAGTTTCTATTAAACTGGGTGTTAACCAGTGTCTGCAAATTGTTGTTAAAGTTGTTATTGGGTTAGAAATTTTGACTATATCCTTTTGGGGAATAGATAAACCCATTTTTACAAATTCTTTGTCTTCTGATGTGAGCATGTATGTCATACATTCATATGCACCTACACCCGTATATAAATATGCCATTTTTCTTTTTAATATCTGCCACGGACTTTCTTTCCCAGTGGTTACTACTTTAGGAATAGTTGGAGTAAAATTCTTATAGTTATAAGCTATCGCGATTTCTTCCACAAAATCAATTTGATGCAATATGTCTGTTCGATATGCAGGTACTGAAACTTCAATGATTTTATTACCTTTACCTTTGGACTTCAATTTTGCTCCTAATCGCATTTTTTCTAAGTTTTTAATTTGTTCAGCAACTGAAATATCCCTTCCTAATTTTTTAACGACAAAATTGGGGTCTAAGAGGTATTTTTTGGGGGTAAAATTGGGTAATTTCACAATAGTTCCCCGTGGAGTTTCATATTCATAATGAAGAATTGCTGGATGAATTTTTCCACCCCTTTCAGCAAGGGAAGTCAAAATCATATTAAAAGCACTGATCATTGTATCCCAGTCGGTTCCTGTACAATCAACAAAAATGTTTTTTGTATCCTTTGTTAATCGTGAATTGTTTCCGTTTAGGATTGGAACTACGGATAGAATTTGATTTTTTTTATCAATTAATACTGGAGCTTGATCTTTAGGAACTAAATAAGCATATTCTCTACCTTTAGGAGATCTTTCAAACATTTCACCTATAGTCATTTCTTCTTCTTCTTCAAGTGGAATAAATCTCAATTCATCCATTTTTGCCATACGCAATGAAATAGGTGCTTCCAATTTACCAGCATTTATATCATAAAGACCGATTGAAGTTTTTCTTCTATTACGGCAGTGAGTAATATGTAGTTTTTCTTGAAATGTAAAAATTGCTTTGACTGTTTCTTCATCTAGTTGAAGACCAGTTACTTTCGCCATTGCTAAATAAGGGCGATATTTTTTCATGTTTTCTGAGATGAAAACATTAAAGGGCTCTGTTTCTTCAACTTTATACTCTGGTAGACCTAATTTTCTTTCGGAAAAACCAGCATAAGAACGTGCGAGTCCTTCAACTGACAAATTATCTGGTCTATTAGCAAAAACTTCAATACTAACGTTTCCTTCATCTGATATCCCTTCAAAAGGAACACCGAAATAGGGGAATTCCTCTTTAATTTCATCAAGTGTTACTGGTTTTCCAGGAATTAATCTGTTAAAATCTTCCAAGGAAAATTGATATGTAGGCATAATATTCATCTATATAATTTTTTATCTTCCTATCGTAACCATATTGGTGCATCTTTTAGATGATCAAGGTTATTTTCATATTGACTTCTAATATCAACTAAGAATTCAGAGTACCTTTCTGAAACCATTCGTCCTATTCCTGGACCCCAAGCTAGGACTGGAATGTCCTCACCTAGAATAGGAATAACTACTTCAGGTCGAAAAACACCAGATCCTCCCATTTCAATCCATTCGTTTTTTAATGGGTGGAGAACTTCAATTCCAACTGAAGGCTCTGTGTAGGGATAATAACCAGGTCTAAATCTTGTTCCTTTATATCCTAATGCTTTATAAAACGCATTTAAATAACCTAAAAGGTCCTGAAATGTAACTGAAGGATCTACAACTATTCCTTCAACTTGATCAAATTCAGCTAGGTGTTTCCAATCGATTTTCTCATTTCTAAAACATCTACCAACAGCAAAATATTTAGCTGGATATCCTTTTTCTCTTAAAGTTTTTATAGTTTTAGCACTTAAGCATGTTGTATGAGTTCTTAGAACTAATCTTTCCGAAATTTCTTTTTTGAATTCACCACCCCATCCATTCGATCCGGTATTTCCCCCATTCAAATGTGTTTGAGCTACCTCGTCGAAAATTTCATTATCTACTCTTCCTTTTTTAGGGTGTTTTATGAAAAATGTATCCTGCTCTTCTCTAGCTGTGTGATCTTGAGGTACGAATAGTGTATCAAAATTCCAAAAGGAAGTTTGAACGATGGTGCCCTCCATTTCTTGAAATCCAAGAGAAAGCCATACTTGTCTAACGTAATCGATAGTTTGCCAATAAAAATGTCTTTTCCCAGGTAAATAAGGAGGGACAGGAATTTCAACTTTGTAAGGCCTTAATATGACATCTTTCCATTTTCCAGATTTTATTATTTCTGTTGTTAATTGATCGATATACTTTTCTTTTATGGTCGAAAAATTTTCAATTAACTTTTTTCCAAACTTTGTTAGACTAGCTGAAACTAAAGTTGAAGTACTACGTTCAATTAACCCTCTTTTTTTTAATAAATCAACCTCAATTTTATTATCACTGTTTACTAGAAAATTTTCTTTCTTTTCTAAAATCTCCTCTAATATTTTTTCTAGTTTGGTTTTAATGATGTTTTTTGATTCTTTTATTCCTGAAGTTGTTAATTTAACTATTCCTTTGTCAATGTCAATGAATCTGTTTTTCTTCAAAATTCCAAATGCAGCTTTTTGTTCTTTTTCTTCTAATTTTGATTTTTTGCTCAAATCTTGAATTTTTATTGGTTTATTGTTATCTAATAACCATTTCAATAATTTTTTTTCTGGAAACCCTTTGGATAATGCTGTTTCTCCTTGTTTTGTCAAAAAATAGAACTCATTTGACGTCGAATTTACTTCGAGAACATCCTTTTTTTTAAGCCAATCAATTCCTCTGTTAGCTTTGTTTAGATCAAGAGTTTCAGAAAATTCATCAATTTCATATGCTGTTAGAGTTTCTAATTTTTTTTGCTGAAACACCTGTAAACAATCACGTTCAATCGGATGTAAACTTTTTATTATAGTATTTATCGATTCCTCAGACATTTAAAAGTTTCCTCAAAATTAATTGAATAAGCTGATCTAAAATGATTTTATTGATGATTATTTTATTTTTTATAGGAATTTTAGATATTTTTTCTAGTTTTAATCGGTAATGTTAATTTAACGATAACAAATTTTTTTGAATTTTCTTAATTTAAAATAAAAAATACATCCACATAATTCTAAATTTTATTTTCAAACAGGTTTAAAACTAAATAATCTTCTGAAACAATCCAATCCATTTTTTTCTTGTCAAATGCTTTTATATTTAAGGGTGCTCTATATTGTTGTTTTCTATTCATTAAATAAAGTTCAACGTCGTTACTAATTTTCATTAATGATTCAAATGCATCAATAAGATGGGATGGAGGGCAAGACAAATACAACAAGAATCCTTTTCTTCCATTCGTATCTACGTAATCTCTAAAAGTTGTTTGAAATGGAGGAGGATAAGTCGATAATAATTGTTTGAAAAAATCTGAATCCGTTTTTACATTAAAAATGACTTCTGTAAAATCAAAAACACCCCAATTCAAATAAACACGGTACGTAGAGATATATTTTTGTTTGATTTCTTGTAATTTATCAGACAATCTTTGAGGTGATAATTTTTCAGTTAATTTGTTAAGAATGTTAACATTTTTTTGTCTGGAATCAGCAGATAATAGTGACAGTATTTCTAAATCGCTAAATTCAATATTTTTTTCTTTTTGTTTGGGAGGTTCAATATTATCGTCAATTGGATCTTTACGTGAGACTTTGTCTTTCGGAGTACTAATCCATTTTTGCCAAGAAAACTCCCAAGATCCTGATTTAGATGTATAAGCAGAAAAGCGTGGTGTACCTCTTATTGTATAATCACTATAATGTTCGAAAAATAAGTAGTTTTTAGCAATATTTTTATTTATCAGCTCTTTAACAAATGATTTTAAGTAATTTGCTCCTTCTTGTGGTAATCGAAATGTAGCATGTATTCCGTTTATTTTACCATAAGTTCTAACTCTAAAATATAAGTATGGGTGCAAATCAATAATCTTTTCTATTTTATCGAAGTTGGTATAATTCACTTCTAAAAAAATGGATGAAGGTACAAGGTTTAATCTTGAATATTTTGGAATTGCTACAATTCGATTAATTACCTTTGAATATAAACCATCAATCCTTCTTTTAACCGTTGGTGAGCTTAAACCTAATAATTTTCCAATTAAAGAATAATTTGCAATTGGTTTTTCTTGTAATAAAATAATCAGTTCTAAATCAGTCGAGTCGAAAGTTTCTGTTAATTTCATTTGCATCGATTTTATTCACGTTTTTTTTTAACAAATCCTAGATGATTTTTAAATTCCTTAATTGTTGTTAAAAAATTTGATTTATCAATATCGCAAAAATTATGGAATAATTATGTTTTTATAAGAAACATAAGAATAAGTAAAAAATTATTAAACAGAGGTTTTACCCTTTTTTTTGATCTATTAATTAATTCCATAATAATTCAGTAAATATTGGTTGATTTATATTTTTTATTGAATTTTTCTATTAAGTCGGTTTTAAATCTGAAAAATTGTTTTAATTTTGTTTTTTTGCGTGAGTCTTTATAAATACTTTAAAATGCTTTATATTTGAAATATAAATTAGACAAATATTACAAAGATTTCAAACTTCCAATAAAATTATTTATCCGAAGTAATTTTTACCTTAAACATAGTTTTTTATCATAAATATACCATATGAGATATTTTAATGTAATAAAAATCACATTTCGGAGTAAACAAATAATTTATTTCAATAACAAACAAAATTAGTCCAAAAATCTTCAAAGAAATTCTCACAAAGGGTGAATAAATGCCAAAAAGATCAAAAAAAACAACGACTGAAATAACTCCAACTACAGATGAATCTAAGGTTCTTACAAATGAAGAAGAAGAATTAGATGAAGAAATTTTAGAAAAGGATGAAAACATTACCGTCACTATTCAAAATGTTGTTGCATCCGTTGATTTGTACTTTAAAATTAATCTCGAAAAAACAGCAACGGTTTTAATGTATTCCTCAGAGGTTTCATACATTCCAGAACAATTTCCAGGATTAGTTGTTAAAATAAAAGATCCTAAAACCTCTGCTTTAGTTTTCTCATCTGGTAAAATGGTTATTACTGGAGCAAAATCAGCTGGGGAAATCAAAGAGGCGGTATCCGTTTTACGTAAAAAATTAAAAGAATCATCAACTTCTAAAGGTCCTAAAAACAAAACAGCAAAAATAACTGTTCAAAATATTGTAGCGTCAGGAAATATAGGCTTTAAAATTGATTTAGAATTAGCTGCCTTGCTTTTAGAAAATTCGATGTATGAACCAGAACAATTTCCGGGCTTGATTTATCGTCTGAAGAAGCCAAAAACTGTTTTATTACTCTTTCAAACAGGAAACGTTGTATGTACCGGTGCTAAAAAAGAAATATATGTTTATCAGGCTGTAAAACATGTAAAAGATGATTTAGCTTCAATTGAAGCATTAATTGATGAAGAGTGATCTTCTGGTATAAAAATTCTATTTTCTTCTCCTTATTCTATCTTTATATGAGTTAATTTTTTCTTTCATTATGAAAAAGTTTCTTCTCATACTGTTGTATTCTTCTTCTACAACATCTTCATAATGAACGAATGTTAACAATCCTACTGCAATAAATTCAAATATAGTTATTATTAAAAATAAATTAGTGAACCCAGTTATTTTGTTATTAGGATCAATTACTAAAAGAGAAGCACCTGCAATTACTGGATTTAAAAAGTTAAATGCTACAACAAATAAGCCCATAAACATGCCTTCTTTACCCTTAGGTACAAGGTCTGCTGGTAAAGCTATTGTTACTGTTTGAATTAATACAACTGCTCCCCCAGCAAGAAGAATAATAACAATAAATCCATAAAAATTCCAAAAAGCTCCTTGAGCAAATAAAAAGGTAGCAAATCCCATCACAAGTGATCCAATCATAGCTGATTTTGTCTTACCAATTTTGCCAATCATAAAAATAATTGGTCCTGCTAATAAGATACCTATAACTCCTAAAAATAGAAATGCATCCTGACCATCCATTCCTAATGTAAGAGGTAAAGGAGGTTCCGGGTCATTATTCGGATTATTTAATGCTGTGGTAAAATTTGCAAAATTATTTATAAGGAGAAAACTTGCAACACCCCAACAAATTTGCACAAGAAACATAAATAGAACTGATTTATCCCCTTTATTATCACCAGAACCTTGAGTCAACTCATATAGATATTTAGGAGCATTTTTGATATCTTCTACTACTCCACTCTCTGGGATATACTTAGGGTTCTTCTTTGGAACGAATAAAAGTAAAATAAATGCAATAATAATGAAAACTAATCCAATACCATACATAACTACTTCAAACGAAAATCCACTTAGTCCGATTCCAAGAGCTGTACCAAGTGATGATAAAAACGCGAATAACATTGCAACGGTAGCTCTTTCGTCTTTAGTAAATAGATCAGAAAGGAGTGCATATGATGGTGCCCAAATAAATGCAAAACCTATAGCAATAAAAATATAAACAAATATTCCTGTATATAGTGGAGCTATAGATCCAATAATAGGTAAATTAATGCTAAAAGGAATAATAAGAGGGGCAAGTCCATAAGCTAATCCTGAAATTATTAATCCTGAAAAAATGATTGGTAATCGATTCCCAAACCTGGTTCTTATATGATCTGATAATACTCCACCAACTATTAAAGAAACCAAGAAAAACATAGTATTAACTGCTTTGAAAGCTGTGAAAGCAAATTGAGCTTGACTAGTAACAGTTATTCCTTGTTTCTTATAAATATCAGTAAGATAAGGATCTAAAAGAGTCGCATCAAAGAAAACACCTAGGTTAATAGCTGTAAAAGCAAGTCCTATGATGATTCCTAACAATAAAACGAGAATAATATTCTTCTTTTTTGGTTCATCTTCTAAAGTTTCATCTACCAGTTTTTCTGACATTATAGCACCTAAATATTGTACCAAAAATATTGTTATATTTCAATAACAAATTAATTTCTAATATGAGGAATTTACAGATAGGAAATTAATGTTCATTTGATAATTTAAAGTGAAAATCTTAAAAATCAATAAATCATTTTCAATTTAAAATATATAAAAAATTTATTTATAATTAGAAATATAATTTTTGAGAATTTCAGTTTTATTGTTGAAACTTGTTTTCTATTTACGAAGAGAATAAGACATGGTTACTAAATCTGATCTCAAATCCCAATTCAGTTGTTTATAAAATTCAACTACTTCAATATTGGATTTTAAAATTTCTAGTTTAACCTTTACTACATCTGCCTTTATAAATTTTTCCATTAATTTCTCCATCATAAATGTTCCAATCTGTTGTCTTCTATAATTCGGATCTACAGCTAAGTGGTGTACCCATCCTCTACGTCCATCGAATCCCCCTAAAACAGCTGAAATTATAATAGTATCAATCTCACATACTAAACAAAACTCCTCATTTTGAGAAATCATCTTTTCTAATTCGATTGAATCATCACTCAATGTTAAATCTATAGATGATTTTGCCCAAAGCTTTCGTACATATGGAATATCATCCCTTGTCATCTTTCTGATTTTTTTAACATAATTTGGTGACAAATTTAAGAACCTTCATTTACTAAATTTCTTTTAATTGATTTTAAGAAAATAATTTTATAAATTCTTTTTGTTTTCATTTAAATTAAATTTATAATTACGAAAAATTATTTAATTATTTCAATAATAATAAATTAGAAAACTGAGAAGATGATCATTGACCTTTCCAGACGTTTTATTAAGTCAAAACATATTCTACACTGATATCAAAAGCTTGTTACGTGGTCTAAATTCTTTAGATGGTCCATCACAATCTCGAATTCGAGCAATTCGGGTAGATACTAATGGTTATCTATTTAAAGCTGCTGGAGTATATACTCTTATAAGGTTTTGCCTTATTTCATCATTAGATGATAGAGATTCAGTATTAAGTCCTGAAATTAAAGGAATTTTCTACAACGATCAAGACAACTCTTATAATTTACTTAGATATTTATCTAATGATTCAAAAGAAGTTTTATTATTAAAAGAAAATACAGATGCTAAAGAGTTTCTTGATACAATTTCTAAATTAACCTTGATGAGAAAAGATTATACATACTATCAGGATATACATTCAGCTTGTATCGATTCATATATGATAAACAATGGTATAATATTTTTATTTCATGACACAACTAATAATAAGTCATACATTGTGAATAGAGCACTTGTTCCAAACCCAGAAAGCAACTATGAAAATTTCCTTCTTTTTACAAAATTATATAGATTAAAAGATACTGAGAATTTCAAACCTGATTATAATTTTTTGGAAGTTAACAGAAAAGAACTCATTGTTAAAGGTGCTAATACTTCATCAGATTTAGATTTATCACAAGTAGTAATCCCTATTGTTCACATTTATAAAGAACAACAATAATTAAATCTTAAAATTATAAAATGTCCTTAACAGGTGAAAATTTTAATATGTCTGATGATTTCCTTCAATCTATGGAATCCTTTTTAAGTACAGTACAGCAAGAATTAGGCAATAAAATTAGAAATCTTAATTCGAGATTGGATAAACTTACTGAGACTAATCAAGATCTTATAAGAGGTTTTAAAGAGAAAAATTCCTTTTTTATAGAAGACGATGGTAAATTTAGTCCATATCGAAAGGTATTGGAATTAGAAGAAAAATTACAAAAAGAGAAAAGAAAAAATTATTCTTTAGAAGAGGAAATTTCCTCTTATAAAAAATTAAACTTATTCAGACAAGAACCGTTGAATATAACATCATCAGAAGCGGCAGATTATATTTAAACCATTTAAAGTCTTCTTTGAGAGATTTAATCTTAACTTTGGATAATAAATCGACTATTGAAAATAAGGATCTTTCAGAATTTGATCAATTAGACAAGGTAGAAAAATTATATGTCACTGATACAGTGCAGCAATCTATAGATGAACGTATTTCTGCTGGTTCTGATACAATAAAAATTACTAAAGACTATAATCAATTGAAAAAAACCTTTAATCGATTATCGATTGAAAATAAAGAGAAAAATGAGATAATTGAAAATTTACAAAGAGAATTAAGTTATAGAAAACAAGAAGTAATCGCTTTCAAGAAAATCATTAATGAAGGTGAGTTAGAAGCAGAAGTTTTGAAAAATGAAAATATTCAAGCGAAAAAAGAGATCGAAGAGTACAAATTTTCTTTGAATAACATTGAACAAAAAAGTCATGAAAGTATCTTGGAAATAGAGAGAAATGAGAGACAATCTAAAGAAGCAGAATCAATAGAAGATTTTTACAAGAAAGAATTAGATGATTTAAGAAAAACTTTAGGTAAAAGAAAACAAGAAATCAAAGAATTAAGAAAAATGCTTAACAATACATCTCAAACTAAACCTAAAGAAAAATTATACGATAATGAATCATCAGAAACTATTTCATCCTTGGAAAAGATAATTGAAGAAAAAACTATCTTGATTAATAATTTGAAATCTGAAACGGATCAACTAGAAATTTTAAAGAATAAATATTCAAATTTAAAATCAAAATTGAAAAATATAATTATTGAAGGAAAAAGATTAGGATTAGAAGAATCATTAGACCTTGAAGATCAATTAAATCAATTCAAATTGTTGGTAAAGGTAAGCGAAAGAGTTTATGCTCCCAAAGGATATTTATCTGTCTTGAAATATTTGTCAAGTAATCCTGGTTGGGTAGACTTGCATTTTCTTTCAAAACAGATTAATATGAATCCAGGTGTCATTTATAATATATTGTTAGAGTTAGTGGATCTTAATTTGGCATATATAGATGAGGAAAATAATAAAGCAAAAGCTCGAGAAAATTCATCCTGAGATAAATTTTAAATTGATAATAATTTTTCTGCCATAGTCTGAAATACTTCTCCTATTCCTTCTCCAGTAAGAGCACTAGTTTCAAAAACAGCAAAAATATTGTTATTGCTATCACTTTCCTTATTGATTGCAAATTTATCAACTTGCCTTAAGTGATCTAAATCTTTTTTGTTTCCTACTAAAATCATTGGTATATCTGAAGATACTAGCTCTTTGGCTTCAGAAATCCAACTAGGAATATTGTCTAAAGTTTTTTTGTTGGTAACGTCAAATATGAGAATCGCTGCTGATGTACCACGGTAAAATTTAGATCTGATTGCCCTAAAATGGATCTGCCCAGCTATATCCCAAATATTAATATCTAATTTTTCACCACTTTTTGTGATAACTCTAGTATTCAGAATATCAACACCTATTGTAGCTGCATAGGTGTTTGAAAACTTGTTTTCTATATATCTATGAATGGTTGAAGTTTTACCAACAGCACCATCACCTAATAAAAGAATTTTTAATAAATTACTCAAATTGATCATTACCTCAGAATTTATAACAAAATCCAATAGTAAATATCTAATAATTCAAATTCCTATTATATTAAGTCTTAATAAATTAAAAAAATACTGTTTTTATTTTTTCTTTACATATTAATAATAAAAGTAATTTATTATGAGATTTCTACTAGTAACCTTTTAAGAAATTTCCAATTATGCTTTTGAGTAATTTTTTAAAATTCACAAAGTTGGATAAAATAATAACTAATTACAGTTACAAATGGAATTTATAAATTAAAAATTCATTAAGTTTAAGAATATTGGAGAAAGTATATTGGCACGTAGAAGAGTCTTCCTTTATAGGGGACGTGAATTAGAAGAATTGCAAAAGATGAGTATGGATGAATTAATGGAACTATTGCCTTCACGAGCAAGAAGATCGCTACTTCGCGGTACCTCTCCTGAGCATATCAAATTATTCGAAAAAATTCAAAAATCAGGTGACTCAAAAAAACCAATTAAAACACATCTAAGAGACTTTATTATTCTTCCAAACTTTGTTGGGAAAACAATTCAAGTACACAATGGTAATGAATTTATTCCAGTTAGAATATTACCAGAAATGATTAGCCATTATTTGGGAGAATTCGCACCAGCAAAAAAAGTTGTAAGACATTCAGCTCCTGGTGTTGGAGCAACGAGAAGTTCTCAATTCGTTCCTTTGAAATAAAGACATTCTGAATTATATTTTTATAATAATAATATTTTTATTTAAGGAAAATTTTATTATCCTCGCAATCAGTTAATTAGAAAATGTTTCTTTTTAAAATTTTGTATGATTTTTGATGAGAACTAAAGATATTATTACAATTTTAACAGAAAAAAATATCGAAAAATGGAAAAATTGGTTAAATTCGAGAAAGGTTAATGATCAAATATCAGTCAATGACCTTGGTGAAGCTATTGTTCCTTATATTCAGATAGACAATGAGTATTTTCAATTTGCTGAATTAATCTGGAATCATTTTAACACTGATGAAGATAAACAATCATTATTATGGATCTGGATTGAGGATGTTTATCGATTAAATGAAGATTATGCTAGTTTCATACTTAAATTACTAACAGGGATGGATAAAAAAGTTGATTATGATTCTTTGGCTTATTTTTTTGATCTTTTAACTTTATATTATCTTCCTAAAGCACGTGAAGATCATATTGACTTTCTAAAAACTAATTTTTTCGAAATGTTTCTTTTTCACTCTGATGTAAATATTCGAAGCCAATCCAGTCTATTTGCATTTCGCGAACAATTAAATGATAAGATTCCAAACTCAATTCTTGAGAACTTTTCTAAATTGTTTGAAAAACTACAGGAACAATTACTTGATCCTATATTTACCATCCCATACACTTTAGAATTTATTAAATGGATAGAAAGACAAATTAATGATTCTTTAACTCAATTCTCAATTAGAATAAAGACAGGATTGATTATTCATATATTAAAAAATTCCGTTTACCATAAAAATCAAATTCAAAATATAAAAGAAATTATCGATCAAGCAGAGGAAATTTTTATACTTGAAACTGTACTACTATACTTACTTCCAGCAGAAATTATCTCTCAACCTTTACTTCAACCTATTATTGATGTTTATATAAATAAAGAAAAGGAAGAGAATATTTTATTGTTATTAAGGCATTTACCACAATTTTTTGATGATTGGCCTCAAAAATTAAAAGAATTAGTAGTAGTGAAATTAAAAGACCATCCTAACGGAGATATTCGTGCAGCGATTTTAAGGCAGCTTATAGCACCTACTTGGATAAATGAAGAGCTGTTAATAGCAGGATTTAATGATAAAGATGAACAAGTCCAAAACGCTGCTTGTCTAAGTGCAGCGATTGTATTTCAAAAGATGAGTTCAGAACTAAAAAAACAAACCTTAAAATTTCTTCATTCAGCAAACTTCAAACAAAATGGTTCCTATGGATTTTTTGTAGGATTTAATAATAACTATGGGGAATTCAAAGATGAGTCAAAAACTATTTTATTACAGGATTATCAAAATAATGAAACATCTGTGATATTTTGTCTAAGAGGTTTAATTTTAAATTGGAATCGTTTATCAAGTGATCTTCAAAAACTTATAACCAATAAAATAATAAATTATTGGCCTGAAAATATTCAAAAATCAGTTCATGAAAGTTTTAATATGTATTCAGGAGTATTAGATAGTCAAGGAAGACAAATAATTGACTATCTTTCAAAAGAAAATAGTTTTCTTTCTATAGATCTGGATGTAATTAATGATTGATTGAAATTTTTAAAGTCAAGAAAGTAAGCTAATTTATTAATTAAATGAGGATTATTAGTGCCAACACACAAAATATCAATTATCGGATTAGATAAAGATCGCACTGCTATCGCCACAGGACGAGATCTAAGAATTTCTCCTAAACACGCTAGAGAAATCTGTAAAAGTCTAAAAGGAATGACTATCGAGCAAGCAAACAAATATTTGGATGAAGTTATTGCTTTAAAGAAATCTGTTCCCTTTCGTAGACATAACAAGAAAATGAGTCACAGAAGTGACTTAGTTGGTTGGCATTCTGGGAGATTTCCCCAAAAAGCTTGTAGGCAGTTCAAAAAAGTCTTGGAAAACTTAGAAAACAATGCAATTTTCAAGAATTTAGATTCTGAACGTATGAGGCTTGTCCATGTGATTAGCCATCGTGCCAGAAAGATTCAAGGAATTACGCCAAGAGCTCAAGGGCGCGGTTCACCCAAAGTCAAAACTTTAACGCATCTAGAAATGGTTGGAGAAGAAATTTAGTAGAATTATCAGATTTATGGATTATGTGATTATTTGAGTTTAAACTATTTCGTTAATATCAATAAACAAAGTTTACGAATTACTGAGCATTTAGCAAATGATCCTAGTATCAGACGAGCAGGATTTGCAAAAATAAATATCTTAAAAACTCCTCTTGGACACCGTGTAGTCATACACGCTATTCGTTTAGGTATGATAATCGGGAAAGCGGGTCGTAATATTAAACGAATTACTGAAGAGCTTGAGAGTATTTATGGATTAGAAAATCCTCAAGTTGAGGTTAAAGAATTAGAAAATCCTGATCTTGTTGCACGTGTTCAAGCTGATAAATTATTAAGTCAAATTGAACGTGGTTTCCATTTTAGACGTGCTGCCCATTCTTTAATTAGAAGAATTATTGCCAGTGGGGCACGTGGTGTGGAAATTCATATTTCTGGAAAATTAAGTTCTCAAAGATCCCGATCCGAAGCTTTCAGAGGAGGTTTTGTTGCTAAAGCAGGATTACCTGCCCAAAGGTTTGTTGACACAGCAGTAGCACACAGCATCTTAAAACAAGGAGTGATTGGGATTAGAGTTAAGATTATGAGTCCTGAAGCTGATTTACCAGATGAACCAATATTTTTTGAAGCACCATTTGGAGATGAAAACACAGCTCTTGTTCCATTTGCTCCTATATCAGGAAAAATGGAATCACAAGAAACTGTGGGAACTCCTTCAAATATAGAAACCACAGTAGATTCTTCTGATGGTGAATTAGAAGGATTAGAATCAGAATCTGTAGATACTCAAGAAGCTGAAAAACCAACTGAAGATCTTGAAAATGCAACATTTACTGAAGATGATCAAGTTGAGGAAGATATTTCTAAACCAGTAGAAGAAATTTCCTCCGAAGCTGAAACTAAAGCTAAAGTCAAGGAAGAGAAAGCTAAGGAAAAAGCTAAAGTCAAGGAAGAGAAAGCTAAAGTCAAGGAAGAGAAAGCTAAGGAGAAAGCTAAGGAAAAGGAAGAGAAAACTAAGGTAAAAGCTGAAGAGAAAGCTAAGGAAAAGGAAGAGAAAACTAAGGTAAAAGCTGAAGAGAAAGCTAAGGAAAAGGAAGAGAAAGCTAAGGTAAAAGCTGAAGAGAAAGCTAAGGAAAAGGAAGAGAAAGCTAAGGAAAAAGCTGAAGAGAAAGCTAAGGAAAAAGCTGAAGAGAAAGCTAAGGAAAAAGCTGAAGTCAAGGAAGAAAAAGCTGAAGAGAAAGCTAAGGAAAAAGCTGAAGAAAAAGCTAAAGAAAAAGCTGAAGAAAAAGCTGAAGAAAAAGCTGAAGAAAAAGCTGAAGAAAATTAAAATTCCTGGTGAAAATTATGGCTATTTTACGAACTGATGAAATTAGAAAGATGTCCTTAGATGATCGAATGAAAAATCTTAACGATTTAAATTTAAGAATGTTAAGGTTTAAGGCTAAAATAGCATCTGGGGGAAATGTAGACAATCCTGGAGAAATTCGTGAGATAAAAAGGACAATAGCAAGGATTAAAACTATTAATAACGAAGATCAAAGACAAAAACTATTGGATGAGCTTCAAGTAAAATAATTATTAACTTTTATACCTTTCATTTTTAATCTACTTTATTCTACAAATTTTTTAATTCTTGTCTTTAAATCATTTAATTGTTAAGAAGACATCGATATTAATGACTCAAAGAAAAATAAACAATGACTCAAGGAAAATATTATCTTTAAATAATAAAAGAAATATTGCAAATAGATTAGTTCAAAAATTATTAATTGGTTCACAGGTTACAATTGTTGACTACTACAAAACAACAAGACCAATCCATTCAACTGGCTTAATAATTAATGAAACTAGAAACATGTTTGTAATTCAAAAAGATAATGAAGAACGATCTTATCCTAAAGAGAGAATTGCAATAATTTTGTATGATGATATCACAGAAGAGCATTATTTTATTGAAGGTTTTAATTTCTTAGGTCATCCTGAAGACCATTTAAAAGCATCAATAAGGAAAATGTGGTAAAATCGTTTTTTATTTTTAAGTCTAAATTATCAAATATTTATATTAAGCCAGTCTCATTAAAATATAGTTCAATACCAATTTAAGGATTTAAATATCTATTAATGAGAATTTAAGTTCCATTATTACCTTTAAAATTAATCTAAATAAAATAAAGATCAGTGGTCCTATTAATGAGTAAAACCAATCCACGTGGCAGAGATATAGGGTTTGCCCCTGCTCCTAAATCAACATGTTCGGATGTACATTGCCCTTTCCATGGTAATTTAAGTATCAGAGGTAAAACTTTGACTGGCACTGTAGTTTCTGATAAAAATCACTATTCAGTTACCATTCAAAGGTCAATGTTAGTACTCGATAAGAAATATAATAGATATTTAAGAAAAACTTCTAAAGTAAGCGCATATAACCCTCCTTGCATTGATGCTAGGGTAGGTCAGCGAATCAAAATTGGAGAATGTCGCAAAATTGCTAAAACAATAGCATTTTGTGTTATTGAAGTATTAGAGGAAGCTAAGGAATAAAACCCTTTGAGAGTGTAAATTGTGGCAAAGAAAGGAATAAAAAGAAAAGCAGGTGGGGGGCCCATCGCTAAATTCACTCGTGGTCTACCTATTGGTGCTGAATTGCTAGCTTCTGATAATTCAGGGGCAAGGTTACTAAATTTAATTGCTGTGAAAGGAGCAAAAACTCGTTTGAGCCGAATTCCAAGTGCAAAAATTGGTGACTTGATAATATGTTCTGTTACAAAGGGTAGTCAAAAAATACGTCGCCAAATAGTCCATGCTGTCGTAGTAAGACAAAGACAAAGAATTCGTCGATCAGACGGAACAATAATAGCATTTTACGATAACGCAGCTGTTGTTACAAATGAAATCGGAGATCCTAAGGGATCAGAAATTCGTGGTGCAGTTGCTAAAGAAGCTGCTGAACGATTTCCAAGAATTGCTTCTACAGCAACTATGATTATATAATTAGATGGTAATTTAATCCAGGTATTAGTGTAAAATATGAAATTAAAATATTCAAGACCTCGAAAAAATCGTGAAATGTTCCGCAATTTACCTTATCACCAAAGAAAGAGGTTGCTTAACGTTCATCTATCAAAAGAATTAAGAGAAGAAATTCACACACGATCTCTCCCTGTCAGAAAAGGAGATACAGTTCTTGTTATTAAAGGAAAACATTCAGGCTGGCAAAAAAAGGTAATCAAAATCAGCTTGAAAAAGATGAAAATTCAAATTGAGGGTATAAAAACAACCAAGACTGACTCAACGGAAATTTTCCATTGGATTGAGCCAAGCAACTGCGTCATAACGACTGTTGAAAAAAATGAAGATCGCAAGAAGATGTTTGAACGATTTTCTCCAAAAAAAGTTTCAGATAATGTATCAGATTAATATTTACAAAAGAAAGGATTGAGAATAAAAATGGGAAAAAAAGGAGCTAAAAGACACCAGAAAAGATTAGCAGCACCCGCAACATATCAAATACCAAGGCGTGAAAATAAATTTACTTTTCATGCCCGACCCGGTGCTCATTCACGCGAGGGTATTCCACTGGGAATCGTGTTCCGCGATATATTTCATTACGCTCAAAATAGAAAAGAACTTAAATACATTTTAAATACTAAGGGAATTTTAGTTGATAATAAAGCAATAAATGATACTCGATATGTTATTGGTCCAATGGATGTTATTTCCATTCCTGCTATGAAAAAGCATTATCGTGTGCTTTACTGGCAGGGTAGAAGAAAGTTAAATATCGTAGAAATTGATGAAGAACATTCTCATTGGAAATTGTTGAATGTACGTAGCAAAACAACCCTTAGACATGGTTATACTCAAATAAATTGTTCTAATGGTAGGAATATTTATCTACCTAAACCAGAATCAGGTAAATATGAGTCAAAATGGGACGATCCATCAACGTACCAAACAAAAGGAACAATCAAATATGACATAGAAAAAAATATAGTTCTAGATTTTTATCCATTTCAAGAGGGAGCAAGTGTTTTAGTAAAAGCTGGTGTAAACACAGGTAAATGGGGACATTTACAACATTATGAAAAAAGAATTGGTAAAAATCGTTCCATCTGTTTCATAAAAACTCCTGATGAAGGACAAATTATTACAGCAATGGAAAATCTTTTCGTAATCGGATCAGAACAACCTGAATTATACCAATATCAACATAATAATCCTGAAGTAGCTAATGAGGAATAAATGTTTTCAAAAATTGATTCGATGGTGAGAAAAATTGCAAGTTGACGTTAAAAAATTCGAAAAAGATTGGGAAAACCCTTCTCGGTTACCAAGATTGGAAAAAGTTGTAATAAATTTTGCGGTAGGAAAAAGCGGTCCAGAATTAGAGCGTGCCAGAGTACTAGCAGAAGCACTCACTGGAAGGAAAGCAGCTGATTCCCGTTCAAAAGATTCAGTTAGAGGCTTTGGAATCAGAAAAGGTGAACCAATAGGATGCCATGTAACTTTGAGAGGGGAATTTGGATTTGAATTTCTTAAAAAAGCTTTCTACGCTTTAGAAGATCGAGTTCTTACAAAAAATTTTGATAAATTTGGTAACTTCTCAGTTACTATTCATGATCATTTGAATCTTCCTAATGTTAAATATGATCCAAAAATTGGAGTTTATGGATTTACTGTAACCGCAAATCTGAAAAGATTCGGTTATAGAATTAAAAAACGAAAAATACAAAGACGAAGGATCCCACAAAGACACCGATTAACAAAAGAAGAAGCGATTACCTGGTATTTGAACCATTTTGAGAATTTACAAATTGAAGATAAATTTGAGGAGGATTTTTATTAGATGAGCACTACTACCGAAAGGAAAAAATATGGGCCAGGAGCTCGTGAATGTCAACGTTGTGGAACTCATAGAGCTATTATAAGAAGATATGGTATAATGTTTTGTCGTCGTTGTTTTAGAGAAGTTGCCAACGATATTGGTTTTCGAAAATTCTAATTTAATCTATTTTTATAACCAAGGATGATATTCTTGGAAAAATGATTTTATGCCATCTAGATTCCATAATATTTTATTAAGGGAAGTAGCTCATTTTCTACCAAATGAGTTAATTATTTTTTTGCCGAGATCTTATAAGAAGATTGGACATGTTGCTCTTGTTAAATTTCATGAGAATTTGTATAGTTATCGATTTAAATTAGCAGAATCTATCTTAAAAATTGTCTCTCCATCTGGTATTTCCTCAATAGCTGAAATTCAAGATGAAATAACCGGTATTTTTCGAACACCAAATATTAATATTATTGTAGGAATAAAAGAAGCAGAAACTATTCATAAGGAACTTGGATGCAAGTTTAACTTAAATACCAGTAATTTAATGTTTTCTGTAGGAAATCATGGAGAGCGAAAAAGAATTATTGATTGGGTTAATGCTCTAAAAGCGAGAAATGAAGTAAAAGGTGATCTTCATATACTAGATATGTTTGCATGTGTAGGTAATCTCTCTTTGCCATTAGTTGTAAACGTTCAAGGTATTTCTTTAGTAGCGTTGGAGTTAAATAATAATGCAATATTTTATTTACAAAAAACAATCAAATTAAATAATCTACCATCAAAAAATAGTTATACAATAATTGAAGGGGATTGTCGTGAGAAATCACCAAAACAATGGGCAGATATTGTATTAATGGGTTATTTCAAAATTGAACATGCTCATTTAAAATCAGCGTTGTTGTCATTGAGAGGAAAAAAGGGTTGGTTATTAATTCATGATGTTATAAAATCATCTGAAAACTCTCAAGCGGTTGAATTACTTAACAATTTATTAAAAGAAGGCGATTTTTCTGATTATTCACTAACCAAGATTATTTCACATAAAGTAAAATCAGTTGCTCCCCATACAGTCCACAGGGTCTATGAATGTATAATTGTTATTAAGTAAAAATAAATAAATCAACTTTTACCTAAGCATATGTAATACTATTTTCATTTTCTACTTCTTTTCTATTAAGTTTAACTTTAATAATTGCCTCAAGAAAATCATCATTTTTTATGCGAACTCTTCGGGCTTTAATCGCATTCATTCCTGCTTCTTGACACACTGAGTGAATGTCTGCTCCTGTGAATCCATCCATCTTATCAGTGAACAAATGAAAATTGATATCTTTCTTAACATTTAGATTTCGTGAATGGATGGATAAAATTTCCAACCTTCCTTGCTTGTTTGGCATTGGAATTTTTACATGACGATCAAACCTTCCGGGTCTCATTAAAGCAGGATCAAGGATGTCTGGTCTGTTTGTTGATCCAATAATCTTAACATTTTCATTGCTCTTGAATCCATCAATCTCTACAAAAAGTTGAAGAAGCGTTCTAGCTACCTCTCTGTCTCCAGAAGTTGATATTTCTGTTCTACGTGCTCCTATTGCGTCTAATTCATCAATAAAAATAATAGCAGGGGCTTTTTTTCTCGCAAATTGAAAAAGATCCCTAACTAATCGAGCACCTTCACCTATGTATTTTTGGACTAATTCTGAACCAACAACTGAAATAAAAGAAGCATTTGTTTCGCTTGCTATTGCTTTCGCAATTAAAGTCTTTCCTGATCCGGGTGGACCATATAACAAAACTCCTTTCGGACTTTCAATACCAATCCTAGAAAATCTTTCTGGGTATTTTAGACTAAGCTCAATAGCTTCACAAATTTCAAGAATTTGATCTGATAAAGCTCCAATGTCATTGAAATTAACATTAGGTTTTTCTTCATATTCCATTCCTCTTACTAATGGATCCTGGGTTGAAGGAAGTATTCCTACTACGCTGAAGTATCTTTGATTCAATGCAACATTCGTATTCGGAATTAAATCATCGCTATCAAGAGTATCAGCATGATGAACTACAAATTGGGGACCAGTTGTGCTCCTAACTACGACTTGATTACTTTTTGGTATTGATTCAATAATGGAACCCACAACTAAAGGTGCACGTCTTAATTTAGATATATCACTTCTAATTTCACGTAGTTGTTTTGTTAAATCATTTTTTTGCCTTTCAATAATTTTAGCTTCGTTTTTAATTGCTCTGATTTTTCTTTGTATTTCATTTTCCTGCTGTATATTAATAAAGTCTGATGAAATTTCATCATAATTTTCTGCCACTATTAAACCTCAGGGTAAAAAAAATGATTCAAAAAATGATTCCTTTACTTGTTTGTTGGATGAGATATTTGTACAATACATTTAATTTGCTCCAGTTGCAAATACAATCATTTTCTGAGCTTTCTACGAATTCGTTTCTTTAAAATTTGAATAAATTGATTTTATAACCAATAAAGAATACTAAATTAATTATAATTAAAAGTTGTTTTTCACCTATAAAATATTATTGTTAAGGGATAGTGAATTATAGTCTCTTGTCCATAAGCATAAAATTTTAATTAAGGAATTCCTAGAGTATTTATTTATAAACTGTATGAATTTGTGATTAATTATGGAATCAGAATGTGAATTATGTGGAATAGAAAATCCTTTTGTTAAAAAGTATCTTATTGAAGGAGCAGAAGTTAATGCATGTCCTTCATGTGGTAAATTTGGGAAACCTGTCCAAACGCTATCAAGGAAATCATATTCTAAAACTTCATTTAGAGGTTCTTCAGGGGGTAGGCCACCTCCTAATAGATTCGGATCTAGTGGAGGCGGTAGAAGGTCGGGATATTCACCACCAAACCGCAGAAAAGATGAAGCATTTCTCGTGGAAAATTTTGGAACTCTCATTCAACAAACAAGAGAACGTCTTGGTCTTACTAGAAAAGATGTATCTGAATCTTTATTCATTCGAGAAAATTTATTAGCTCGTGTGGAATCAGGGAAAATTCGACCTAAAGATGATTTAATTAAAAAACTTGAAAAAATATTAGAAATTAAATTAGTTGAAGATAGTAGTCAGACGACTGTTACAGGCAACTATAATCAAAAAGATTCATCTAATCAATCAAGAACTTTGACACTCGGTGATTTTGCTCGTATTCGAAAAAAGAAAAATAAATAGTAACAAATTATCTCCAAGTAGGTTGATATTGTTGGAAGATGAGTCAATTAATTTAAATAAATCTGTGGAAGATTTTAATGAATATTTACCAATTGCTTTGCAAACTATAGCTGATCAAATATCAAAAAAGTTTGTTTTGGTTGAAACTGCATTAAACAAAATCGAAGAACGGATTTACAGTCTTAATAACAGAATTAATCCGGAGAGAAATTCAAAACAGGATCTTTCGGATTTTGTTAAATCCGAGGAATCAAAAGATGGATTAGTCCAAGTAATGTCAATAAAGAAGAAAAGCCAAATAGAAGATAATGAGCTTTTATCTGCATTAAAATTTATAAAAAATGGTAATAAATAACTTTCTTTCTTCTAGTTACTTAGTTTCCAAACATCAACAGGATAATCTCCATTAACAGTTTTATCAATAATATATTTACCTTTGAATAAATCAGATGTAATGAATTCAAACTCTGAATAATATTCATGAGGTATTATTAAATAATTATATCGTACGGGAAATATAAATGAATAATTCTCATATAAAAAACTGTTGGTGATTCGTAAAACTGGTATATTGGGTTGATGTAAATATGCCATCGTTCCTATGTAGTGAGGTCTCGAGAAAACCACTACCAATCCAGTTACATCTTGTTGTTTTCCCACATATAACACACTTAATTCAATTTCTTGATAAGGAGTAGAATCTGAATTTAAAAAAAGAAAAGAATTTTGAACAACTAATATGAATAAAACTAGTGCAATAAACGAATATTTTAATTGATTCATAATAATTAAGAAATTATTCTTATCAAATACTTTAAATCTATTATTTATTTTAGTAGATACAAATAATCCAGTTCTAATCATTAAAAAAATCGTTAGAGATTGAAAAATTAGGAAAAAAACTAACCAAGGGAGGAGAAACCGCTCTTCTTTATGGGAAATTACTTCCCAAAATAAGAGATATAAAAAAGTTATTCCTGAAAATTTGATTAATCGAATCAATAAAACATCTCTTTTAGTGTTCTTAAAAAAAAGAGAAAAATCTCTTGACTTATATAAAATCACACCTAAAGAAATAATTATATAAAGAAAGCTGAAAATTAATAGGAAAATATTTACAACATTCTTAGATAAAAATAAATAACTATAATAACCGAAGGGTTGGATTCCCCAGAATTCAGATCCCTCAGTCTGAAAAATCAAAAAGTTTATGGTAGTTTGGAAGGGTGACGTTCCATAAAATAGAAAATCAAAGATTCCGCTAATTATTTGTCCAAAAAAAATTCCAATAATCCAATAAATAGTCTTTTTTGCTAATAAGTATTTAACATTAAAGATAAAAAAAATAATGTAAAAAATTATGATTTCAGGTCTTAATATCAATGAATATGACATAAAAAGCCCTCCAATTATACAACCAGAAACCATTCTCTTATAACTTTCATATTTTTTTATTAAAAGGATTAAACTTGCGATAATAAATGGCAAAACATAAACATTAGTGAAAGTATGCCAAGAATATTTAAGTAATACTGAATTAATAGCTATTAGAAAACTTGCAATTAAAGCTATGTTTTTTCTTGATTTCAAATTCATACTTTCAGGTATTAATAAGAAAACAAAGTAATAGACTAAAATTATTAGTAAAGAAGATAATATTGCTGTCCATAATCTAGTTAAAAATAAAATTAGTTCATAATCCAACCCAATTATTGAACCAATTTTCATGATAAATGCTAATTGTAGTGGAAACATTATTGAACGAATTGGAGCAATTTCGGAAAGTCTCCATTCCCATGTGAGCTCTCCATAACCATAAACTAAATAATGTGCTATCTCTAATCCTTGGTAATGTTCATCTGGATGAATTACTCCAGGAATTTCAAAAGATAATAAAAATCGAATAAGAGATCCTATCAAAAAAATAATAATCAGATAAATATTAATTGATTTGATTTTTAAAGTAATTAGATGCATTATTCTTATCTTTTCAATTTATACAGGGATTTGATTACAGAATATGGTTTTAAAAAATACAATAATCTAAGTTCTATTAATTGTGTTTATGGATGAAAATTCGATTTTATTTAAAAATTTCTTCTAAAACAGATAAATATATACTAAAATCACTATCAGAAAACAAAATAAAATAAATCGATTCAAATTCATTTTCTTTTTCAATAATCAAATTAATTACAGTTTTTAGAGCAATTTCTGAAGCTTTAATAATAGGATAACCATAAATTCCTGTACTAATAGAAGGAAATGATATTGAATTTAGATTAAGTTCCTTGAGTTTAATAATACTTTTGTTATAGCAAGAAGACAACAAATTTGATTCATTCTTTGTTCCATCTTGCCAAACTGGACCTACAGCATGAAATATATATTTAACATTATTTTTTTGTAAATTTCCTGAACCTGTAACTACTAAATCACCAGTAGCACAATACTCAAATTTTTTTTTTAATTCAGACATTAAATTAGGTCCAGCTGCCTGATGAATTGCTCCATCGACTCCTCCACCACCCAATAATCCTGTGTTTGCTGCATTTACAATCACATTGGTTTTTTGTTTCGTAATATCTCCTTTTTTCAAAATAATTTTTGTTTTTCCAAATTTCGTTACATATTCAACAATCATTCTTTTCTCCTTTTATTAGAAAAATGAATTATAATTTTCTTATTAAATAATAGATCATTTATTATTATTGGGTTTGTTGAATGAGAATTGATTATCAGGAATGTTTTTGAAGACTTTGATTTCTTAAATCCATAGTTATAAATGTTAATTATCTAAAAACGAAATTATTAATTATTTCTATTACTTTATTATACAAAAGGATGGTTTGGGGTGCAAACTTTACGAAATAGACTATTAAAGGAAGGGATAACTGAAACCTATAAAAAGATTGCACTAATTGAGATAATAATAATCCTATTGCTTTTCTTTTTTTTTTCTATACATTTTATTTTCAATACTGGATTTTACACTTCAGATTTTGTTATTGTCAACTTTTTTGTATTATTTGGGGTCTTATTTCTTAATATAAGCACCATAATTATTAGATTGAGGTTGAATTCAAAAAATTCAACTCGACCATTAAGAATGCTATCTAATATACTCACTTCAATCGGACTTTTGATAATTATTTTCGATTTTCCTTTTAATCTTAATGAATTTGGAGCTTTTATACCATTAATAGGAGAAGCATTATCAGAATTTATGGTGACAAATATTCCACTAATCATGCAATTGTTAGTGTTCTTTTTTACAATGTTTGGAGTTTATGATGCTGTTTTGATCTATTTATTTAATAGAGGAATAAATTTTGACGTTCAACCTGAAAATAAAAAGATAAAGGAAAACAGTAGTTAGACGTATATTTTAACTAATAAGAATTGATGTTATAGTTTCTAAGAGAATTTCGACGCCTTCTCCTGTTTTTGCACTAACACCTAGTGGAATTATTTTTTTAATAGGAGTATTTGTTAATTTCAACAGTGAAAATAGTTTATTAGGATGTTGCGCATCAGATAGATCCTGTTTGTTAAAAACAATTAATAAAGGTGTATTTTCTAGATTTCCTTTTACAAATGACAAAATAAAATCTAAAGCTACTCTTGCATTATTAATATTTGGATTACTAGAATCAATAATAAAAACTATTATTGAACTATTTGGTAAAAAGGTTTTCCAGAGGTTTCTAAATTTTTCATGTCCAGGCAAATCATAGCATATTAAATTAAGGTTATTGAATACAAATTTAACTAAATTTTGTATAATTGTTGGAGTAGTATTCTCAATAAAAACCTTATTTTTCATATAATTGAGTAAAGAAGTTTTACCTGTAGATGCAAGCCCTAAAAGTATAAGTTTTTTTTGTTGTGAATGACTAGAAAATGATGCTATCTCTGGTAGATTAATTGAAAATTCCTTACATGAGTCTTTCAGTTGATCATATTTTATTCTTGTTTGCATAGAATCTCTGTCAGTATTTTTCACATAAAATGCTTTAAAAATGTCAGGTATTGATAAAATCTCAGCTGATAAATTCTTAACTACTGATTCTATTGTTTCGATAAAGCTTTCATCTTTTGATTTTAAAAATGTCAATAAAACGAGTTCATTCTGACCTCGTGCCCATTTTGAAGGTATTTTGAAATAGTAATTTGCAGAATTATAATTATCTACTGATTGTGTAAAGAATTGCTCATTTTGAAATAAATCTAATAGTTTTGTAACCTTATCGATAATTTGTTTTGGAATTTTTATATTTTCCTTGGAAAAAATGTTTAGAAAATTAATTGGTCCTTTTAATGAATCAAAATAACTTATTATGATAGTATTTGACATAAAAACGTCCATTGATAATGAAAAAGGTTTATTTCTTAATTGCTTTGCTCTTCATTTGTTTCATTTTCCTCTGTTTTTTCATCTATTTGTTTATAATCAGCTTCACTTTCTTTTTCATTCTCTGATTCATCATTCATTTCATTTTCTTCAATTTTTTGGATAACTGATCCATCTTCAATTTTTAAATATCTAACCATTTGGTTTCTAAGCTTGATTTTTGTTGATTCTAAGCCAAATATAGACACTAATAGAGGGGTTACTACAAATTGAAGAGGAGAAGGATTTGGATGAAGGGAAATCAATCCTTCTTTTTGTAAATCAGTTAATTTTTCTTCTAAAATTTCAATAGAAAAATTAGATTTGATATATTTATTTAATACTTTCCAAATTTTTGCTTTACTTACTGGTTGATAAATAGAGATCACAGAAATTATTTGCCGTGTCAGCGGATCAGATATTGCTAACCTAGGTATATCATCTGCTAATATTGTCCTAATAATGTCTATATGATGTTCTGGGATAAGGGAATGCATTATCCACATATCTGTATCATATTCTAATTTTGATAGTTGTAATTCACCATGGTTTTCTTTTAAAAATTTAGAAAGTTGTTGTACTATTTTCCGAATCTCTCTGGAATCAGTTCCAAATTCTTCAGATAATTTTCTCACAGACAAAGGTCTTCCTGCTACAAAAAACATAGCCTCGATAATTTCTTTCGAATATTCTCTTAGTATTTTTCTTTCCTCTTGAAGAATAGAAGATCCTTCGGAGTTGTTCGGATTAAAAGTCATCTTCTTCTTCCTCTGTCAAATAATCTGTAACAAAATCCCTTAAATGTTGTGATATGAGCAATTTTTCTTTCGGAAAGCTCATAATATCGAAAAAATGGTTAGTTAACTCATAAATAATTAATTTTCCTTTATCTTCTAATTCTAATCGTTTTTGGTATAACAATCCTTCTTTTTCTAGTTCATTAGTCTGGTTTATACCCATTACCCCAAATTTTGATAGGATATCATCTAATGAAACAATATTATGACGTATTATAGTTTTATATGTTATAAAACTTAAAATTTTCATTTTACTCCGCGGAATTTTTAGGGTAAAAACATAATTGGAAAATGAAATTTTTTCTATTAATTCTTTCTTTAACGCTAATTTAAAAGTTTTTTCATTTTTATTTTCTATAATAGTGTAAGGAGCTGACCTTGAATTTAATTCTTCATTTATTCTGTTAATAATTGGTTTGATTAAAGAATAATTTCCTTCGTCTGTTGAATATGGAATGATTTGTGAAATTTCATCAAATGTGACTGGTCTTTTTGCTAGAAATATCAATGAAAAAATTAGTTGTTGTTTTTCAGATTGATCCATTTGTGTAATTAATGATGCAATTCTATCTTCTTCTTCTAATGAATCTTGAATTTCTGACATAAAAACCATTTATTGTTTGATCTATTGACTAACTTCATTAACAACTGATTTCTTTTGAGGTAACTTAATATAAATATTAAATGTTTCTTCTTCCTCCCAAGCCTCAATTCTCCCATCTTGAACCAGATACAAAATTGATAAGAGAACTCTAACACGTTCTAATAAGACTCTCTCTTGGACTTTTAAACGCATCTTTTCAATATGTCGATCCATAACAACATTAAAATCAACTTCTTGGGTGGAATGAATTGAAATCAGGATTATTTTGTGTATGTCTTCGACAAGAACATCTACTTCAGTCAAATTGAAATTCATAGTATATTCGAAAGTTGAAAGACCATCAGCTGTTAACTTCCTTCTTCTCCTCTTTTTACTTGAATCTCCTCCTTTCGATATTTTTTTTGCTAACCTTTCTTCTCTTTCTAATTCTTTTTCAAATAAAAACATGAGTTCTTCAAAAAATACTGATTGATTATCACTTTGGTAAAGGAATAAGGGAGAAGAACTCCAATGAAAGGGTAATCCTTTTTGAATATCTAAATTTTTTTGCTCCTCTCTTTCTTTTCTTCTTTTTTCTTTCTTTTCTATATTTAAATGATGTTTAATTGATAATTCTATTTTATTTCTATGAATTTTTACACCCGAAGCAAGTGAATTTCCTAGCAGTCTGAAATCTAACTCATTATCACGATTTTCTCTCATAACTTTGACAAATTCGGGTAAAATTTTACCAACAGGAAAATCTTTAATAATAGATATATCATTGGGCAATAGTCCTGGATTTATTAAGAAAACAAAAGGTTCTCGCAAATAATAAGGTTTCTTTTCACTACCCATATCAGACATATTTTAGACCTTTAAATAAATTTATTGATTTTTTACTTCCATTGTGACATCTGATTCTATTTTCTCACTATTAAAGTTATTAAACGCATCCTTTTTACGGTATTCATCCAAATTAAATGGAAAAATTGATGAGACTCCTTGTACAGATGTAACTCCCCATATTAACTGTGCTTTTGCCATTAGCTGCTCTCTGTGGCTTATTACGATGAATTGAGCGCCCCTTCCTCCTTTTTCATAACTTGCTTCTTGGCTTAATCTAAAAATTAGCTTTCCAAGCTTATCAACATTACCTGGATCTAAGGCGGCATCTACTTCATCTAGAACATAAAAGGGTTGATAATCTACTTGTTGCATAGAAAATATGAATGATAATGCACATAACGACTTTTCTCCACCAGACATTGATTCTAGATTCTTAACCTTTTTACCTCTTGGCTGTGCATTTATAATAACCCCTCCTTCTAAGATATTGTCGGGGTTCTCAAGAAGAATTTCTGCCTTACCTTCAGAAAGTTCAGCAAAAAATTTCTTAAAGTTTTTGTTTATCGTATTAAAGACTTTGATAAATGCAGCGGCTTTTTCTATTTCAATTTGAGCAATAAAATCAGTTATTGCTGTTCGTTCATCAATTAGTATTTCTTGTTGTTCTTTTATTTCTGTATATCGCTTATTTATTATTTCAAATTCATCACTAGCTTTCATGTTAACTGGTAATAATTCTTTGATTTGGCTCTCGAATCGTTGAATTTGTTTCTCTAAACCAGATACACTATCCTTTGCATTTCCTTCCTCTGATACTGGTAAAATTTCTATTTCCAGTTCTTTAGCTTCATTTTCAATAGCGTTTATTAATCCTAATATTCTCTCTTCGTCTATATTTAATTTGTGAATTTTCTCTTTAACACTAAGAATGGATCCTTGAACTTCTTCCAAGTCCTGATGAAGTTGATCCCATTCCTTTTTAGATTCTTTTAATTCTTTACGTATTAAGGAACTTTCTGATTTAACTATTTCAGTTTCATCATCTGCTTGATCTAAAATTATCTTAATTCTCTCTGTTTCTTTTTGACTTTCCTCAAATTTTGCATCGATACCTTCAATAGAATTAGTATTTTCTAAAATGCGATTTTTAATAAGATCCTCTTGTCTTTTACTTTCTTCACTAATGCTATTTACACTTTCTAATTGACTATCTACTCTAAAAATTTGGTTTTCAATACCCTGTAGTTCTCTTTCTCTTTCTGATAATTCTTTTTTTGTTTCAACGAGGTTAATTTTTTCAAATTCTTCAGATAATTCTTTAATTTTAATATCTAAACTTATTCTTTCATCACTTAGTAATTTCTTTTCTTTTAACTGATCTTCGACATGAGAATTTTTATCCTCGATTTGCAATAATAATGGGAGTTTTTCTTGCTCGTATTGGACTAGCAATTCAGTATTTTGTTTTTTAGCTTCCTCGACTCTGCTAACCTGGTTATTTATTGTTAATTTTAATTTCTCAAGTTGTCCAATATTGTTTTCAACTTCACTCTTTTTAGTGATTAGTTCTTTTTTATTCGATTGCAAATTGACTTTTTCATTTTCGATATTGATCTTTTCTTCTTTTTTTTGCTTTTCTAATATTTCTAATTCTTCTAGCTCTGCTTTAGCTGTCTCAGAATGGTATCCACCTATTATTACACCGTTTGGTTGGAAAATATCTCCCTCATCAGATAGAATTATTGAGTCTCGCTGTTTTTTCCATGATGATAAGCTTTTATCCACATTTCCTGCAACAGAGCTCTTTTTAAGTATTAAATCAACAAATTCCCATGAGCCATTAATTTCACTATCATCGGTTAAAGCATCTCTTGGAATAAATGTAGCAATTCCAATTGCTTCCTTTTTTAGTTTTTTAATTATTTCTACAGCTGTTTCAACTTTATTCACTACAATTGCGTCAGTTAGATGTGTTATGTTATTTTTTGAAACAGGATAGATATTCTGAATTTTATCCTCAATACCTTTAAATCCTTCTTGTTTCAACTTCATTATGTATTTATAACTAGGAGTTTCTCCAGAAGAGCTTTTCAAGAAGTTTGTAAGGGTTTTTGATTTAACTGAAATACTTAGAAGCTCATCATCAACAAATCTAAGATTCGTATCTAATTCATTTACAGTTGCTTCTTGAATTTCTAATTCGTTAATAACTGTATTACGTAAATTAGTATTATATAAAATTTTTTCCTCTAATTCTTTGCTTTTTTCTGCTACTTCAGCCAATGTTTTGCTGTGCTCATCGATCTGATCAGTGATGTTCTTTATGTTTTCCTCTTTCTGATTAAGAGATTTTTCAATATTCTCACGTATTGATTCACTCATATTTAGTTGGTATTCTATTCTCGTAATACGATCATCTGCGATTCTAAGTTCTTTTTTAAAGTTTTGTAACTCATTCTCCTTTTGATCAAACAATTCCGCTAAATTAATAACTTCTTCTTTTAGTTTATCGATAGTTTCGGTAATTTCTGATTTTAAAGTATAATAATTTTCCAATTCATCAGTTAAATTAGAAATTTTACTATCCGAAGAATCGATTTTTAATTGGTATTCTGATATTTGGTTTGAAAATTTCGAATTTTCTGAAATTAAATTCTTTTTTTGATTCTCAATATGCTTGATTTCTTCTTTCAGTTTAACAAAGTCTATTTCTTGATTATGAAACTCTTTGTTTTTAGTTTCGAGTAATAATTGATGTTCTTCTAATTCTCTTTCTTGTTTTTCAATGTTTTTAGATAATTCGTCAATCTTTTGACTAACTTGACTATCTTTGCTTTCCTCAAACTGTTTTAGTTCATCCTCATCAATTAATATTTTTTCCTTTAAGGATTCTAAGTTTTGGTTATGATTTTGTAATTTTAATGAATATAATCTTCCTTTAAGATTTTTTAATTGATCAGACATCTCTAAATATGATTTTAACCGTTCGCTTTCCTTCTTTAAAACGCGGTATTGCTTCTCAACCTCTAATACTAATAATCCCAATTCTTCTAGCCTTCTTAAGGCTTCATCTAATCCTTTTTCGGCTTCAATTTTTTTCTCATCAAACTGGGAGGTACCTGCCACATCCTCAATTAATTTTCTTCTCTCTTCACCAGACATAGAAACAATTTGAGCAACTCTTCCCTGTTGAATTACGTTTCTTGAGCTGATACCATCAATACCGGCAATTTTTAACTTTTCCATAATTTCTGTTTTAGATAATCGCTTATTATTTAATCTATATACTGATTGTCCGTTTCGGCGAAGTTCCCTAGAGACATTAACTTCTTTATCAGGATAAGGAATCGCTAAATCAGAATTATCAAAAATCATTTCAACTTTGCAAGTTTCTGCAGGAGGATCACCACGAAGACCAGAATATAATAGATCTGAGACTTTTTCAGCTCGCATAGCTTTAGAACTACGAATTCCAAGGGTAAAATTTATTGCATCGACAATATTAGACTTTCCGCTACCATTGGGTCCAATAAGACAGACAAATCCATTGATAAATGGAATTCTAACTGTTTTATTTCCAAAGGACTTGAAACCAAATGTTCTGATTTCTTTAACGAAGGCCAGTGTCGATTCACCAAAAAAAAAGCGTCTAGTGATAATATATAAACACAAAATACTAAATAATATTACTGATTGTAGATATATGCCTAAAATTATTATTTATATAGGTTCACTTTTATAAATTCAATTTATAATCCCACGAAACTTAAATTTTATTTTATTACCAAAAATTACTTAATTAAACAACTTTATCAATGCCATTTAATAAATTTTCTTTTCTATCACCTCTCTTGCTTACAACGTCCTCCCATTGTCATATAAAGTGCATTTTATATGATAGTGGTATTTTAAATCGTTGATAAAACCATTGCTGAGTAGGAGTAGTTAGTAACTGCCTTAGTATTTCTTTTAAATTATCCAACCAACGTGGTAGACGTAATAACACTAGATAATATTGTAATAGAAGTATTAGAATGAGATTAAAGTAAATGTGGAGAATAAATCCAGTCCAGGAGGTTACAAGCGGACGTTTCACACCCAAGTGTTGTTTTAACCACTTAAAAAATTGTTCTATTTTCCATCTTAGTCTATAAAGTGATATTATAAGATGAGTAGGTAAATCGAGAACATTAGTAAGTAGTTCCCATCGTTTCGAAGGTTTTTTCTTATTGATAACACTGATCCATCTTAGAGGTTGATCAGATCCTTCTTTCCAAATGAAATATTCTTGAAGATCATTTTCAGAAGTTGATTTCTTAACTAAGGTCGTTTTGTATTTATTAAATGAATTTTTCTTTTTAGGGCAGATAAACATCTTTCCTTCTTTGGTCATTTTCCAGAAACGTTTAATATTCCAATATCCCAAATCAAAGATGTGTAATGGTATTAATTTTGAATCCGATGAATTTTGTAACCAAGGTTTACAAGAAGTTGAAATTTCTTCTTTATGATCATCTAGTAAATCACTACCGTGTTTTTTCCCTTCAGTTACAGTAAAGGCCATAGGTGAATTCATTATACCGTCGATAGTAAGATGTATTTTAGCACCCGGTTCATATTTCTTTTTTGGTCCAGCATATCCTCTTGTAGCAAAGTCAAATCTTTTTTCTGAAAGAGAAAAATATGTACTATCTGTAAGGAAAGGAAAATAACCAGATTTTACAGCATCTAATGCTGGTTTAGCTTGTCTAAGCTTATAAGGGATCTTTTTGAGTGATATAAGATTTCGCAATCCTGTAAAAATTCCTTCCACGGGTTCTAAATATTGTTCTTTGTTCCAATGCTTGGAAAACCACGATTGAGTTGGTAAATATTTTTCAAAACCGCAAACAGACCTCCATATGGGATTATCTTCTAAATCATTTATAAATTCATGTTGAGAACTTGGTCGGAGAGCTTGAGAGAAGATTCCACTAGTGATGAGTGCTTGGGGGTATTTTCCATGCAAATTTCCTTCTTGTTGTCCGTGGTGAACCCATTTATTTAGTAGCTTATCAAAATAAGTACGTTTAAAAACGTCATGCCATTTTGTCGGTTCTTGATGAAGTTGCCGACGAATCCTTAGCGTATTGTTAATTGTTGTCATATTTAACTTATATGTAAAGAGTTTATAATTTTGTCGGCTTACTTTATCCCTATCTCTCTAAAATGAACAGCGGCATCAACAAAG
>MDVS01000046.1 GCA_001940645.1 Candidatus Heimdallarchaeota archaeon LC_3 | reverse complement strand
CAATTTGGTATGTGCAGGGCGTTTTAGATTTTTTATATTATCAATATTAATTGTGTCTACTCCAACCATACCCACCTTTTTTTCGATTAAAAATTGAATTATTTTTTCAGAAATAAAGGGATATTTGTAATATTCCTCTTTTCCCCAATATTTGTCCCACCCAAAGTTAAATAATATGGCTTTATTTTCTAAGTCAACAAAAGGAATTGTTTCAAAGTTTATTTCCTCATTTGGATTACATTCTCTTACATCTATTAACAAACCTTCTCTAATGGCCTGGTCTATTGTGATTGAACTAATATCCCTTAACTTTTTATGTCTGTGATAAGGTGAATCTAAATATGTACCAATTGAGGTTTGAAATTCAATTTGGGTAATTTCAAACTCAGCTAAACCACTGAATTTGGGTTTTGATTGTTCATGAGTTAAAAATGGATAAATTTTTGCGGTGTACTGAGTAAAACTTCCATCTTCATTTTTCAATTTAAATCCAGGCATTGAATCTTCAAATACATGTGATAAATCGACAAATTCATTCATAAATGTCCAACTCTGTTTATCTAATACCCTTAAAAAAGGATGAAGAGATCTATTATTTTCATAATTTTGTAATGTAAACAAGTTCATAATTTAAATTTACTTGATAACTGATCCAGTTTACTGGATAGACTTGATAATTCTTGAGCCATTGCTGTTATTTCTTCTAGGGAAGCAGATTGCTGCTCAGTTGCTGCACCAGCTTCTTCTGATTGAGAGGAGTACTTTATTGCATTAGTTGCTAATATATAGAAATTATCCATTAAATTTTCTATTGTATTAGTTAAAATGATAGTTAAATCTCTAATTCTTACATTTATTGTATCTATTGATATTTTAGTGTCTTCAGATAACTTTTTAATATTTTGCGCTACAACACCAAAGCCTCTTCCATATTCTCCAGCACGTACAGCTTCAATACTTGCATTCAAGGACAAAATATTTATTTGTTCTTGAATTGAAGTAATTAATGCCGAAGTTGTTTGGATCCCTTGTATTTTTTCATGGAAGCTTTGATTCAAATTTTTTAGCAGTCTGGTAGATTTTTCAACCTGATTTGTTTGTTCTTGTGCAATTTGTCATAATTAGCACCATTATTTAACAATTTTTTGTATTTTGACAAATAAACGATTTTTCTTATGGTTACTGTTTTGATTTAATGATTTCAGATCTTATTTGTTTGTATCTTTATAGTTGTTATTACATTTTGTGAGCAAAAGTTAAACTGATAATCTTAAGTATCATAGAATTTACACACTACCACATAATTTTCTCATAAACCACTAAAAAAAGACTTTCAACTTACACTTTTAGACATAAACAAAAAATCTTCTTAAGTTATGCTAAAATATTGTTTGAGGCATGCATTTCCTAACCCAATCCCAAAACAATACGCTATTCTGATCTTTTAATGCAAATCTAATCATTGGAAAGATATCTTTTGTCTTTTTTAATAAAGATTTTATTCCTGTTTTACTATCTATAAACAAATTGTCATTGTTGTCAAGTAAAATTCCTAGGATCCCAATGAAATGCAAGATAATAACAAGTAAGAGTATAAAAATGAATTCTAAAAATATTTTTACCTTAAAAATAAATCAAGGAGAAATCCGGGATTTCCTCCTTAAATATGAAAATAAAATTCATTTTTTATCAAGATAACAGCTTTAGGAATCTTCATTGCTTAGGGGGATCCAGAAATAGTGAATTATTGTTAAACCAAATATAATAATAGCAATCGCAAGATGCGATGTCACAATAAATTCGTTCAATGACGAAAATATAGTCAATCCACCCAAGGAAATTTGGACAGAAAGTAAAACTAAAATAATTAAAATTAGCATAAATCTCCGCATTCCAATAGGATCATCTTTTCTTGATTCATTTCTGTGATAATACGATTGATAAACTAGAATAATTAGTAAAATTGTAACACTTAAAGCAATAAGTCTATGAACGTACTCCATCAGAACCCATATAAACGGTTCAGTCCCAAACTGAAAAGGAATTATTTGACCATGACAAAATGGCCAATCAGGGCATGCTAATCCAGCACCAATAGCTTTAACATATCCCCCAAAAATCATTAGTATAAATACTGTTATGGGATAAAATTTCGCCAATTTCATGTAATTTTCTTTGGAATGAAAACTGTTCCTAATATTCATATTCTTATTTCGCCTTTAAATAAGGAATCTATTTTTAAATTTCAATTAGATTATTCTTTTCTAAATATTTTAGTCATTAGTAAGAATATTTTCGCTAATTAGTAAAAACAATTAGTTAAAATTATTTATTTTAACATTAAAATGAACTTGGAAGTATGTCTTACCAAATATCACAAACAACAAAAAAACTATCTTTTCAATATTTGTTAATCAAATTGGGAGTTAATCAGCGAATTAACACCTTTTTAATGGAAAATGATATAAATAATTAAATTTATATTATTGAATTATTCGGTAATTTGATGTCAAATTTGACTTCAATTAATTCTATTAAATTAATAGGTAGGTTTGATATCGTCTTTCTCGTCTTTGCAGAAAAAATTTCAAGCAATGACTTTAAAACTAAAATTATTAAGAATTCTTTTATAAACTAAATTCCCCTATTCATTAATTTTAATAAGGTTTTAACTAATTGAAATGAATCAAAGAGAATTATTTTTAATTTATTAAATTAAGACATTTTCAAATCATTCTCTCACTAAAATAAGTATTTTGCTTTATAATGAGAATTCATTAGTAATGCGTATTGATTTCTCAAAATCGAATAAAATTAATATCAGGTTAAAATTATCATGGCAGTAAAATCAAAAGAAACTGATACCAACAGATTCGTAGCTTTTTTTAGAAGACAAGGTTATCTTAGATTTGGAGATTTTGCGGAAAAACGATTTATTAAACGTGGTCAAATCGGTTTTATTGATTTTCTTAAGATTCAGAAAGCATTGAAGCAATCTGGTTCTGAAACTTCTCTACGAGGTTACATAGGTATGGCTTTATTTTCTTCCCTGATTATGATTGTTGTTTCATTAATAATAGTTGTTTTATCAACACCTGTCATTTTGATTAGTACTTCGGATATTGTAACAACTTTGTTTTTAGTTATTGTAGGAGTTGTTTCTTCCTTCGTTTTCGGATTCTTGACATTTTTGGGATTTATTAAATTACCAAATTTTAAAATCAAAAGTAGGGCGGTATCTTTGGAAGCTGCACTCCCTACAGTTTCTTCATATATGAGTGCAATGACTTCTGCTGGAGTTCCTCCTGCTCCAATTTTCGCTTCCTTAGCAGCTGAAAAAACCCTTCCGAAAATAGTTACACAAGAAGCAGAGAGAATTAATAGAGATATTGAGATCTTAGGTTTTGATGTTCTTAGAGCTTTAGAAGCTGCCGCTTATAGATCACCTAGTGAACGTTGGGCAGGTTTTCTTGAGGGGATGGTTGGAACTGTAAATTCTGGTGGTGATTTAACCTCATATTTGTCTACTGAAACTAAATCATTCATGAAATTAAAACAAGAAAAAACAAAAGAATTTATTGAAAATCTTGGTGTGCTAGCTGAAATATTTATGGTTATAGGAGTTGTTACTCCCTTATTTTTTATTGTAATGGTTGCAATTTTATCGATTTTATCAACTGATAATCAAGGCTCTGTGGTACTATTATTTCTAATTACGTACATTGTTATTCCAATGTTGATGATAATGCAATATATTTTGACAACAATAGGAGATACAGAAGAAGTTTAGTTAATGGTGAGAAAAAATGGCTAGAGTGAGTCAAAAAACAATCCTGTTCAGTTGGTTAATTTCTATTAGCATTGCTGGGATAATCGGATTTCTCGGCATCGTGGTCATTTATGTTCCATTCTTAGAACATACCTTTGCTCCTTTAAATCCTGATGCACCAGTTGACACAATTTTAAAATTAAAAGCCGTTAGTCTATTAAATCTAGATGTTTTAAATTTTCAATTGAATATTGATATAATGGATGTCACTTGGTTGGCATTGTTACTTTTATTTATTCTTCCTGCATATTATTATCGTAAAGATCATATATGGAAAAATAAAATTAATAACTATCTCCCATATTTACTACGAGAGATTGCTGATGCGCAAAAAGTTGGACTTCCACTCCCACGAGCAATTTTAGAGGCATCAAAACGACAATATGGACCATTAACAGAGGAATTAAAATTAATGGCATCAAAAATTAGTTGGGGTATTCCTTTTTCTGATGCGTTAAGAGACATGTCCTCAAATATAAATACATCACTATTTAGAAGTACATCTGTATTAATCCTTGAAGCGGAAAGAAGTGGTGGACAAACAGAAGATATATTTGACAGTGCATATGAACATGTAAATAGTATATTGGGATTAGAAAGGGAAAGACTTTCTTCAATGAGTCCATATAAATGGATTATCTTAATTTCTTTTGTAGTATTTTCAGTAATTTTAGTGTTATTACTAAATAGTTTCTTTGTTCAACTTGCTGTTCGCTCATCCCAGGAAGGAATTGGTGGTGGTTTACCTATGAACCTTGCTTTATTGCAATTACTTTTTTTCCATATACTTATGATTGAAGGTAGTCTGTCTGGCGTGATCGCTAGTAAAATGGGAACAGGTAATGTTAAAATTGGATTGGTGAATGCTTTGGTCATGATTACTCTGGGTTTTATAATTTTCAAAATTGGTGCAATCCTAATTGGATAATTCATGCATTCTTCTTCTTTTTCTCCATTTTTTGTTAATTTGTAAAATTTGGTAGATCCTATATATTAATGAAAAAACCTAAGTCCTCTTGTTACAAGCAAAAACAAATTCGAAGACTAATTTAATATATAAATTTTATATTCAGGATAAAAAATGTTGAAAATTAACATACCAGACCATTTAAAACTAAAAATTACTTTTATAATAGAAAGAGTATCAGAAAATCTTCCTTCGAAAGAAATTGAAAAAGTAAAAGTTATCAAAGAACTTAAAATTTTACATAAAGAATTTGAAAGTATTAACAAACCAGTGAAACTATTTGATGTTGATCCGGAGAAGATTTATCTTATAGCAAGAATAAGTGATCGATTGAATATGTTTGATCAATCCAAATTCTTTTATCGTTTTTTTATAAATTTGAACCCAACTGAAAATCTAGATGTTGCATGGAATCATCTTGGATTAGCATTACTAAACTTGAATAAAGTTACCGAAGCTGAATCTTCATTTAGATCAGCAATAAGCATAAATGAAAATAATTTTGATGCATGGTTTAATTTAGGAAAACTATTATTAAATTTAAAAAGATTTTCTAGGGCAGAAACAACATTCAAAAAAATATTAGAGCTTAATAAAGATAATGTTCAAGCTTTAATTGGATTAGGGGGAATATCTGCAAATTTAGGTAAGTACGATGAAGCTCAGGAATTTTTTAAGAAAGCTTTACAATTATCAGAAACGTCTTCTGAAAATGAATTTGAAGCAAAATATGGACTTGCTTTGATTTTTGAACGCGATAAATCTTATGAAGAAGCATTAGATATGTATAATAGCATAATTGACATGAATCCAAAACATGTCGATGCATGGAACCGAATCGGTATTATATATTTAGATTACTTAAAGCAAATAGATAAAGCAAAAAGTGCTTTTGAAAAAATTCTAAGTCTTGATGAATCAAATTCCCCTGCTTGGAACAATTATGGATTGTTATTAAAAAGACAAGGAAAAAATTCCGAGGCAGAAAAAGCGTACAGGAAATCAATAGAAAACAATCCTGATTACACATTAGCATACAATAATCTCGGAGTGTTGTTGAAAGATACAAAAAGATTCGAAGAGGCTGAAAATTACTTTGAAAAAGCAGTTACGTTAGATCCTACTAATTCCTGGGCAAAAACAAATTTTGAATTTATCCAACAAACAAAATCAACAAACAAGAAAAAGCATAAATTAGAAAATAGAAAAAAAATATACTAATATTTTGTTTTTAAATTCATTTTTTGAATTTATATAAGAAATTCCCTTTTTTTATTAACATATGATCTTTACAGCAAATCATCTTCATAATCTGAATAATTGTAGGTACTATACTCTTTCAATATGATGACCATGGTTGTAATAATATAAATCTCAACTTTCAATAACTAATCTAATTTGGAGATTTAATTATGATAACAGAAGAAGTTATAGAAAAGACAGTTATGGAGATAATGAGGTTAGCAACAACAGATCTTCCAACCGATGTTGAACAATCCATTAGAAAATATAGAGAACAAGAATCTGGTGCAGCACGAGCTCAAATGGATGCAATAATAATAAATTTCGAAATGGCACGAGAATCGAGCACTGTGATGTGTCAAGATAGTGGATTTCCAATATTCTTTATAAAAATGGGTCACAAGTTCAAATTACCTGAGACATCCTTGAATACTATTATTGAAAAAGCAACAACAAAAGCAACGAAAGAAGTACCTTTAAGACCAAACACCGTGGATATGATTAAAGGAGGAAATCCAGGAGATAATTCAGGAAATTATGCACCAATAATAAACTTTGAACTAATAGAAGGAGATTATTTGGAAATTGGTTATTTTCCAAAAGGAGGTGGCTCAGAAAATATGAGCTCACTTGGAATGCTTAAACCAGGTCAAGGTATTAAAGGTGTAAAGGAGCATATCTTAAAAACAGTGATAAACGCTCACAGTGGTCAACCTTGTAATCCTATAGTAGTTTCTGCCGCAGTAGGTGGTGGTGCAGATATAGCTTTGAAAATTGCCAAGAAAAATTTGCTCTACAGAAAAATGGGCGAAAGACATCCAAATCCTGAAATAGCCAAGATGGAAGAGGAACTTCTTCAAGCGGTTAATGAAATCGGATACGGTCCTATGGGTGTAGGAGGCAAAACTACTGCACTTGAATTGTTCCTTGAGTTTGGTGTTCGCCATCCGGCTTCACTACCTTGTGGTGTAGTTATCCAATGCTGGGCTAACCGACGTGGAATTGCACGTTTGTACAACGATGGAAAAGTTGAATACCTCTCACATAAAGTTAAGAAACCAATGTTTGCTACTCATTAATGGAGGAAAAAAAATGGTTGAATATAGATTAAATTTGCCTTTAACAGATGAAGATGTTGAAAAGCTACGTACTGGAGATATTTTATACTTAAATGGCGAAATGTTTATGGGCCGAGATGAAGCTCATGAAAGAGCTCTTGAACATGCAAAGGAAGGAAAATCTTTTCCCATAAATCCAAAGGGTCTAGCTTTATTCCACTGTGGACCAGTTGTACAACAAACAGCGGAAGGAAAGTGGAAAGTAATGGCAGCAGGGCCTACAACTTCGAGTAGAATGAATTTATTTGAACCTGAATTTCTTGAGGCCTTTGGTATAAAAGTTATTATTGGTAAAGGTGGTATGGATGATCGAACACTTACAGCTCTTCAAAAATATAAAGCCGTTTATACAATTTTTACTGGCGGTGCAGGTGTCTTAGCTGCTAAAGGTATTAAGAATAGTACTATGAAAGAGGTTCATTGGCTGGATTTAGGGACTCCTGAAGCATTATGGGTTTTTGAAGGAGAAAACTTCGGTCCTCTTGTTGTTGCTATGGACTCTCATGGCCAATCTTTACTCAAAAAAGTCCGAGATCAAGCAAATGCAAATATAAAGAATATCGAAAACCGCCTTGGGCTTTCACTATCTTAAATAAACAAACCATTCGTTACTCAATAACTTCAATTCCTTCTCTTTTTTTATATAATTCTTTGACTTTATAGAGATCTCCATAATATTTCAATGAGGTAAATATAACAAACATACTCATCCCGATAATAAAAACCAAAACAAAATTTGGAATAAAATCTGGTAAAATAGCTTCATGATATATTGTGACAAAAATCAGATTAAAAAATAACAGAGGATACGTAATCCAGATTCCTGCTGAAAGAAACAATGCACGTTTATGTTTAGATGATTCTAAAAATGATTTTAAGTCGTATTTTAATCCAGGAACAATCATTATTTTTGCTAAATATTTAAAGAAATTATTTGCTTTTCCTATCGAACTTTTTGCTATAAAGATATTCCTAGTTTTAATTCCGAAAATTATTCCTATTATATAATGTGCAGGTGCATGTAAAACCGCAGATTGAATAAATATTAATAAAAAGATAAAATTAAAAATAATAAAAGGATCTACATAATCGAAGTAACTAAAAATAATCAGGAAAACCATTATTTGTATTAATAACCCTAAAATTGTTAAAATCAACCCAAAATAAGCAGGTAATACTCTCGATCTTATCCATTTTGAAAAAAGAATATAATCAACTTTGGTTAACAACTCCACTAAATCTTCATCTAATTCAGTAGGATCAAGGGAAGAATAATATATTTTTGTAATATTAAATTTTTTTCTTAATTCTTTACTGATTTCTTGCTTATTTAGATCCTGTGTTATTAATGAACGCAATTCTGTTTTAGAAATCTTCATCATAATCATCATGTTCTGAGAAATTAAAATCGTTTTCAGAATTTTCTAAATAATATAAATCATTAGTCACTAAAGAGATTCCCTTCCTAGAATTCTGATATTGTTGTATTAGTACTTCCAATTGATATTTTTCCTCAATTATTGGTTCTAAAAATCCACTTCTCTTTTGGTGTTGGATTTTCTTTTCTTCAACTTCTTTACGTATATATTCAAGTTCCGCTTGTGCTATACGACGATAAATATACTTCTTATCTGCTATATACAAATCATCGAAAAGAACAATCTTATTTTTTCTAGTTTCTGGACTTTTTTCTGGATCAAATGTAATAATATCCTCTTCAAATAATGGAATGGTCCCTTCTTCGAAAGTTTTACGTGCTAAATGGCTCATTCGCTTTAAAAAGCCCTTAGGAATTATTACTGCTTTAATCTTTTTCTTCACCAAATTGGAAGCTGTTATTTGCGCTCCTCCTTGTGGATCAAGTAAGAGAATAATATCTCCGGGAAAAACTCCTAGCTCTTTATTTGCTAGATAAAGTGCTTGATCTTGTAAATTTGTTATGGCTTTGATAGGAACTTTATTTCCTTTAGCCCAAATTAATCGAAATTTTTTCAAAATTTCAATAGTTGAATAAGCTTTATCAATTTCTCCTACCTTACTTTCAATAATTTTCTTGTATTTAACAATTTCTCTTAGTTTTTCATCAATTCTGTTGTCTTTGTCAATTTTCTGGATTCTATTATTCTTGATTTTCTTATTTCTCTCTTTTAAATCATATAATTGATTTTTCATAAAAATGTTTTCAGTAGCAGTTCTTTTTCTATCTAGTTCAGCTTCATAAAGTGAATTTTCTAAATCAACTAGTTTTGATTGAATTTTTTCCAATTCTCTTTTTAATAGTATGTTAGCATTATTGTCTGTTTCTTGATCTAATTTACTCTTTAATGCATCTGTTTCAATCTTTAATTCGATTTCATTTAGCACTGCATGAAGTGGAACTCCATTAATGACTTGAGTAATTATTTGATCAAAATATCTACCTAAATCAGGTCTGGATGAGAGAAAATCTCTTGTTTTTAATACTATTTTTTCAATGGATTGAAAACCTTTTAGTGCAGCAAATAATGCATCTCTTTGATGAGAATCTTGTCTTTCATGAGATTTGTTTATTTTTTCTAAAAAAGTCTGAACTACTTCACGCTTTTCAGTTCGTGAGATCGTTGAATTTGATATTGGAGAATAAACTTCTCCCCCAAGAATTTTTCCTAATCGAACTATAGTATGTGGAATATCAATAACATCAGTACAAATTAAGACAGCTTTACCAAACTGAGCAATCAAACGAACCAATTGAGAAGTACCGAAATCTCTGAAACTGTTTAGAAATATTAATTTCTGAGTTTTAATATCAATAATAGCTAATCCAGTAGTGGTTCCTGGATCAACTCCTACAATAATAGATTTAATGATTTTAAAGGACATGCTAGATGGTGCATTAGTAGATAAAGGTACAAATTCAATAGATGACTTGGGAATACGACTTATTCGCACATCTGCTAAATCATTGCCTAATTTTTTACAAAGTATCTTGAACCAATTTAAAGTAAAATTTTCCATATCTGGTCTTACTATGAATATTGTCCGTTTTGGATAAACAAAATGATCAAAATCAATAGAATTATCTGAAAGAGCACGACCTATTTCTTTATCGATATTTAAAACTGAAATTTTCATGTTTCGTTCATAGCGTGGAGCTGACCATCCTCCTTTTCCTATTCCGCGACTCTTAGAGACAGCTATTTTAATTTCATCCTCAAATGCTACCATTCGATAGCCTATATTCATTGCTGCTAATTTTGCAACAATTTCTGCTGTTTCTAATGGAGTTGGATGTTTTAAACCGGCCTTTCTAATCCCATATTTTTCAGCTAACACTTTAAGTTTTTGAAACCCTTGCCGAGGACTTCCGGTTACTTGAATAATTTGACATTTTTCAGGAATTTTTTTTGCAAATGGAATGATTCCACCCTTATTTGCAGATAATTCAGTAATATTGTCAATAGCAATAATATCTGGCCTATTCTTCCGAATTAATCCTATTAAGTTGTAAAAATTAATTTCATTGATTGCTGTGATAACAGTCATTTTTTCATTATATTCAGGAATATCGAGGTTTTCTTGATTTTCTTTCTCATTATATTCATTTATCTTCCTTTCATTGTTTGTAGAGGTAGTATTGCTAACCTTAAGAACTATAATAGAAAAATTAGAACCTTTTGCTCGATTAGGGAGAATATCTAACCCAAAAATGGTTTTCTCTTTATAATTAGACGCAAAATCCACCTCGATATTAAAATAGGTTTTATTAATTATTTTTGTATGACAATTTTAATGTATTTGATAGGAAAAATAAACTATGTATTGGAATCAATGGGAACAATACTATGAAACTATTATTGTAGAAATGGGTGTTGACAAAAAGAAGGACGAGCTAGAGGCAATTTATTGGAATAAAATTGTTAATAAAGCAAAAAATTCAATGAAAATTATAGATGACTCAATATCCGAGACAAAAAAACGCTTTAAAACTAATAACGTTTTTATTTTTGGAGCTGGACCTAGTTTAATTGGTCATCTTGATATGTTTCAAAAAAATAGTTATCTTAAGAAAAAACATGTAATTATTTCTTCAGATGGAGCTACCCAAGCACTTATTGAAAACGACATTGTTCCTGATATAGTTTGTTCTGATTTTGATGGAGATATGGAATCAATTATTGAAGCTGGGAGGAAGGAGAGTATTCTTTTTTTACATGCTCATGGAGACAACCATAATTTAATTGAAAAGTGGTTTCCTAGGATTTCTCAATTAAAATATTGGATTCCCACTGTTCAGTCCAAACCAATTCCCCCATTAATACAGAATTACGGTGGTTTTACTGATGGGGATCGCGCTTTATCACTCGCATTGCACTTTACCCTTCCATGCTCTATAATACTATTTGGTTTCGATTTTGGGAATATTATTGGAAAATATAGTAAACCTTATTTAAAAAATAACACCTTAGCGAGTAGTTTCAAGCAAAAAAAGTTACAATTTGCAAAAAAATTCATTACGATTTTAGGAGGAAAATGGTATAAATATCATGAAATTATTGTATTTTCAGAAAGAAACTAGAAAAACATCTCTATTTTAATGATCACCAATATATTTTTCACCAGCATCTATTCTCACATTTAATCTATTTTTTCGGGGAGGAAGGGGACATGGATATTTCTCGGAATAAGAACAATAAGGAGAAATAGCTTTATTAAAATCTACTATTAATAATCCTGAAGAATCTTTCTCAATTTTAACATATCTTCCAGCTCCATAAGTTTCATTTGAATTATTAGTCAAATCTCCAAATATAGTGAAAATAAACTTCTCTTCAGGATCTTCATAAACTTCTAATGTATGTTTCTCATTTGATCCTGAAATATGAAATTCTATTTTACCGATTCTGTTAACAGTTTTTGTTATTCCAACCATGTTAACAACATCAACTTCTTTTGGCTTTGAACGTTCATGTAAGTCCACTTTTATTCGAAATTCGTCTTTTATCGGAAAAAACGGAAGTTCTCCTAATTTTTCACGAGTTTCGGGAGGTATAGGACTTTCTGAAGACTTAAGTAAAAAGTCATTCCTTGATAAGCGAAAATTTTTTACTTCTTCTTGATCGGACATGGTTTCACCTAATAATATTACTTAAATCTTCTTTATTTTTAAAAATAATCTTACTGATTTTAATTAAATTTTTCCATATTATCAACTAATCTTTAATTATTTTGCTCTGTTGTATAATTTAAAGTCAATTATTTCTATTTCATAAGTCAGTTTTAATAAAACTATCAGTATTCCTATATAATTAACTAACATAACACCATAACTGGTATTCCAAACCCCTTGACCGATGATCATATTTCCCATTGAATCTACATCAGTTAGAGATAGTATTTGAGGTAAAATAGAGATAATTAAGATAATGGATATTAGGGGAAAGATTAAAGTAAAAGTAATTATTATTTTACTTCCTTTATCTAATTTTGTATACTTTTTAAAGAAATCATTCTTAATAAGATCAATTATTAGAAATATGTAAATGATAAAATAAAAAATTACTAGGATTACATAAGCTAGCTTGATTAAGTGCCACAAATTAGGAGCTAATAAATATCCCAACGTTTCTTGGTCAAAAGTGGGTTGAATTAATGCTAAAATTGTTAAATAATATAATATGATAAATGCTAATATAGTGCTGAATACAAACGGAATCCATGGTCTTTTAATATGATAATATTTCTCCATTCTTAAGTTAATATTAATTTCATGATGAAATCTTCCAATAATACCAAAAAATCCAGATAATAGCATAGCAAAGATGAATAAGGTTACTAAGTTAAGAATATTCAAAAAAATGTTTAGATTGGGTAAGAAAGTATTAAGAATTAAGAATCCTAAACTCATATACAGTCCATTGAAAACTCCCCATTTAATTCCAGCAGGTGGATGATCACCAATGTCGGTTAAACATGATAAATAACCTGTTATAAATCCAGTAAAAATTAAGGTAGCACCCAGACTAAGAAAAATATTAATATTTTCTATAAATATTGAATTTATTAACATGAAAACGAGTCCTATTATCCAAGAAGTCATTAGAAACCAATTTAGAAATAAAATTTTTGAAGGCATCCAATAAGGATCAAATTTTTCACTTTTATACACAAGAAATTTCAAAAAAGGTCTCTTCCACTTTTTTATATGAATTAACTATTTAATAAAAAATCATTAAGAATCTTTTTTTGGGAGAATTCATATTAATGTCAGCAAAATTTGGTTTTTTAAAAACGCCTGTTGATGGTGTTATTTTAGCAGCAGGTGGGGGAACAAGAATGCGTCCACTGTCTTATGAGATCTCAAAACCTATGTTACCGATCTGTAATAAACCCTTATTAGCATTATTAGCTGAACGAATGGATGAAATAGGCATGAAATCAATAATTATTATAGTTTCTCCTTCCAATTTCAATTTCATAAAAAATTATTTTAAAATCCATCCTCTGACAAGAAATACTCCTATTACTTATGCTATCCAAAAAGAAGCCTTGGGAACTGCACATGCTCTCCTTCAAGCGAAAGATTATATTAAATGTGAATTTATTTTTGCAATGGCAGGAGATAATTATTTTTCATCAGAAACTATATTTAATTTAATAAATCATCATCTGCAGGATGTTCCAGAAGTAACAATAGCTTTAAAGAAGGTTACAAGTAAGGAAATAATAACATTAAGCAGTGTTTTAATTAATAAAAGGCGTTTAATTCAAAAAATAGTTGAAAAACCTTCTAAAGATGAAATATTAAGTTTATTAGCTGCAACATCAGCTTATACCTTTGATTCGAGCTTCTTTAATATTTTGAGTGAAATTCCGATATCAATACGTGGTGAGTATGAAATTCCAACAGCATTCGAAGTGATACTCAAAAAAAATGGGTCTATAAAAGGGATAGAAACTCCAGATTGGGATCATATTTCCACTCCTGATGATCTTTGGAGGTTCAATATGATTATGTGTGAATCAAGCGATTTTGATACAACAGCAATCATTTCCCCTTCAAGTACTATAGTACATAGTATTATTGGGTACAAATCCTTAATAGGTAATAATTGCAAAATTGATAATTGCTTAATTCTTCCTAAGACAGTTATTAAAGATAAGCAAAAATTTAGGAACTCAATACTTTATTCAAATTCTAATAATGATCTAGAAATATATCAAATCTCTGAAGATTATATCAAAAAGTATCAAATAACAATTTAGTTAATTTCTAACAATCAGTGTGGTGTTAGTATGAACAGGGATTTTAGCAGTGATTCAATGAAACATTATCAAAAAAGGGTTGATGAATGGATCAATAAATTTGAAGAGGGATATTGGTCTCCATTAGCTCAATTTGCTGCATTAATTGAAGAAATTGGTGAATTAGCTAAAATTATAAATCATTATGAAAAAGTAAAACCCTTAAAATTAAATGAAGTCAAATATGAAAATTTTGCAGCATTAGAAATTGAATTTGGTGACATATTATTTTCAATAATTTGCCTAGCTAATACTTTTAATATTGAATTAGGAGAAGCTATTGAGAAAACACTTTCCAAATTTGATAAGCGTGATATTGATAGGTGGACATTAAAAAAGTGAATTAATAAAAATAGAAGGGTTCATGATGCAAATTTCTTACGGTAATAATAAAATTGAGATAAACTTTCCAATTAATGTCAAGGTCTCTGAATGTAAACCTAATTTATCTGAAACCGATCCCGATACTAACCATAAAATGATGAATATAATTTTAGAATCAAAAGAATGGATCGATTTCCTTAATTCAAAATCTTCTGAAGATTCCATTATTCTTATAATAATCAACGATGCTACTCGTGCTACTCCCTCTTCTTGGATTTTAGAAAAAATTTTACCAATATTTCATCAAAAAACAATCCAATATGAATTCTTAATAGCTACTGGTTCTCATAGAAGTGCCACTGAAAATGAATTGACAGAAATTTTAAGTGAAGAAATAATCAAATTAAATCCAGTTGTTTATAATCATAAATATGATTCTGATGATGATTTAGAATATTGTGGAAAAAGCCCGACTTTCAACACTGAAATTTGGGTTAACAAATTGTTATTCAATAGTAAATATGATAGAATTATTACAATAAATTCAGTCGAACCTCATTATTTTGGAGGATGGACAGGGGGAAGAAAAAGTATAATTCCTGGTTGTGCCGGAAAAAAAACTATTACGCAAACACATATTCATGCACTTTCCCCTGATTCTCAAATCTGTAAATTAACTGGAAATCCTGTTCATGATGATTTCATAGAATGCTTAACAATCACTATTGATAAGATGAAAAAACCGGTGTTTTCATTTCAATTGCTTCAAGATAGTAAAGGAATTATTGAAGGAGTATATGGTGGCACTATATTTTCAAGTCTAACAAATTGCGTAAATCATGCTAAAAATGTTTTCCAAGTTAAAGTCTCAAATTCTTATGATCTGGTATTGTTAGTTCTTTATCCACCTTTAGACAGGACTTTTTACCAATCACATAAGGCCATAGAAAATTCAAGATTGATTTTTAATAATAAAACAAAAATCTTACTAATAAGTCCATGCATTGAAGGAATTGGACCTAACAAATTTTTAGAACCTTTTAATTCAGTTTACAATAAAAACATGGCCCTAGATGAATTTTTATTATATATAAAAAACAATTATAAATTAGGTTATCATAAATCTGCTAAAATTCTTGAGATAAGTTTAAAGAACAAGATTTTTATTAAAAGTGAATATAAACTTGAAAATCCATTAAATGATCTTATCAGGCCAATTGATAGTATTCAAGAATGGATAGATATGGTAACGTCAGAAGATAGTGAAATTAAAAATGCTTTAGTTGTTTTGGATGCTGGAGTAACTGTTCCAATACCTCGATATAATTAGTTAATTTGATTCTGTGTACTGATAAAAATGAAAGCTCTTTGTCTAAAGGATATTAATTCTTATAAAAATTTAGTTGATAAGCTCTTTTCTTTGATTGATAGATTAAATCCTGATATTATAATCTGTTTAGGTGGGTTCTTCCTCGAAAACAAATTTCCTCCTAGCTTTAATGAAATACCCACTTCTGGAAGTAAAACAAAATTTGGTGTTAAACTAAAGAAATCTATAACAATTGAACAAAAAATTTCCACGATTGGCCAAACAGTTGTTTTGGAGCAATTAGCGATATTTGGTTTACCTGTTATATTAATTCCAAATAAATTTGATTTAAATTCAAAACTTGCAGTGAAACGTGCTAAGAACACTGAAAACATATTATATAGATGGCTTGATAGTAAAATCACTTCAATTGAAGGTTGGATATTTTTAGGGCTTTCTGATAATAGTCTGATTTCGAACTACATGAGTTACAACATATTTGACTCAAATTCTATACTGTGCACAACAGATGATCCTATTTTGCTTGAAAAAATGTTTGTTGAAAATAAAAATTCAGTACCCAAATTTCTGCTTTTTTCTGATGAATTTGACTCAATTACGGTTCCTAATATCACTAGTTATCATATAAAAAGCTTAACGAAAGAAAAAATAAATTTTATAGATTTTGCTCATGAATCTTTTGAGGAAATACAAATATAATTTGAATAATGAGATTTATGAAAAACCAGAAAGAATTTTTTTCATTTATTACTGTTAAAGGTGATGAGTTAGATTTTTACTTTGACAGATCATACTTCATTAAAGAAAATTCAATATTATGGTTAAAAGAAGATTCATCTGATGTTTACTATATAGGTCTTGATTTTTTTACTTTATATGATTCGGGAAGTATATTAAACTTGTCGACACGATCCATTGGGTCTATTATTGATGTAAATAAAGCATTGGTTCGAATAGAAACAAGTAAACCAGGTTGTTGTGGTGGATTAATTATGAAAACACTTACTATTCCATGGCAAGTTGAAATTCTAGAAATCAATAATTCTCTCAAGGAGAATTTATCAATATTATTTGTGGACCCATTCAATAATGGTTGGATTTATAAAATAAGAATAATAAACCCACCATTTGAATTTTCAAATCAAAATAATCCATTAAATGGTGTTTTTGTATCTGCAACCAAACCAGATCTTATGAAAAAAGAAATTAGGAATTTATTGAGAAAAAATAAAGTAATCTCATTTGGGGATTATTAAAATCTCAATCTTTTTACTCAAAAAGACTTTTAGCTATTTTGTAAGATGCCATAACATTCTCATTGACATTTAATGAGTTATCTGGGGCCATGTGGCCTGCTAATAAGGTATTCACTTTTAAACTTGTTAATAATTCTAAACTAGTGACTAAATCAGAGCCGTTAGATCCTGGAAAATCTACCCTGCCAAACGATCCACCAGGAAATATTGTATCACCAGAAAATAGTAATTTTCTTTCTGGCTCATATAAACAAATTGAACCTTCAGTATGACCAGGAGTATGCCATATTTCTAAATCTATACTATTTAAATTAATTTTATTTCCATTTCTAATTTTTTCATTTATTTTTATTGATTTAACATTATTAGATTTTGTTATTGGATCAATATAGTTAATATCTGGATTTTCTAAATATTTTGTTTCATTTTCATGTGCTAAAACTTCAATTTTTTCTCTTAAATTTTGTTTTAATGACATTATGCCTCCAGTATGATCCAAATGGGCATGAGTAAGGCAAATTTTATTAATATAATCAAATTTTTTTAAAATTTCTTCAAGTTCTTGCTGTTGACTAATGTTATATCCCCAAGCCGTACCAAAATCTCCTAATCCAGCATCAATTAATAAAGCACTATTATCACCAGTAATCAAGTATGAATTGCAGTTATATCCTCTGCCTAAGAGAATAAATACTCCTGAAATTATTTCTTTCACATAATGCCTTCTTAAATTCTTTTTAATTATGATAGTTAATATTAAATGGCAGATTAATTAAATAATGGGAAAAATCACTTCAGTGATGTTATTTCAAAAGATTATTAGGATTTATCTAAAATCAGTAAGAAGCCCTCTTTCTTTAGGAAGGGGATGAATTTCCGTTAACCGTAGTGAAAAGTTTCTTTTATCTACTGAAAAAATTTGTTCTTTTCAAATAAAATTTTTTTCTTTTCGTCTAATGATAACCAAAATCAAAAATTTTTTGGATTATAATAATGTATAACTACTTTATTGTTTCGAGTAAGACGTGGTTTGAAAGAAATGCTCTATCTGAAACATTTAATTTGCTGATGAAAATTTCTAGAATTAAAAATCCAGAAGTATTTGCTCAAACTTTAAATATCAGAGGGCTAGGATTAATACAATTTAAGGATATTAAAATTGATTTTTCTGAAAAAAATCTTAAAATTATTAACGAAAACATTGATGAATTAAAATATTGTGAAAAAATCATCCCTCTTAATGAATTTTTAAGAAAAAAAATGACCTTAGATGATCTATCAAAAGAAATCAATCCACATTTAAGTATTATTAAAGAAAAAGACAAATGGAAAATAGAAATAAAAAAAAGACAGACCTCCTTCAAGGATAAAGAATTAATCTCTTCCATTGCTTCGCTGATGAAAAATGGAAGTGTTGATTTAACTAATCCCGATTGGATTATTCATATTAACATAGTAAGAAATTGGATTGGTTTCGGCATAATAAAACCCCAATTTGTTCTAAAATTAGCTGAAAATCGTCAAAAGATGAGTAAATAATTAGATAAAAAATTGAGTATGAAAAAATGAAGCATGATCTTTTAGTATTTAAGCTTAAATCGGAATCATTTATTACACGGGATAAAATACTAGAAATTTTAAAAGAGTTTAAATCAATCAAAGGACTTCTAACACTTCAAAGTTTCAATATAAACTATGTAATTAGTTATGCTCAAATTCAAAGTGCTGTTTGGCATGCAACTCAAGGTTATAACACACAAAAAATGATATCAAATAATTTAAGTATAGAAATACTACTTTTTTTATCAGGACAACGACAGATTAGTAAAGCATTCAAAATATTAGGATTACCTAAAAAAGCTAATAAATTTGGTTTAATACTAATTATCGAAAATATTGAGAATATTAAGAAAAATATAATAAAAGAGATTGAACGAATGTTTAAAGATTCCCCTGTATCCGTATCTCCATATGAATCAGAGTTTGACCTTTCAAATCTTGAAGATTTTAAAAAAATATATGAAATCGATAATAATAACCTTTTTCTTGATAAATTAAAACTTGAAGGACTTATTTTATCTAAAATCTCATTACTAAAAATTAATAATTATTAAAAGGTGTATTTGACTTAAAATATTTCTAAAAATTGAATTTGATCTTGAAGCATTTTCTAATTGTGTAACAAATAATTTTGTGTACTAATTTACGATTATGTTAATGAAATTTTGAAAATTATAAGATGCTGAACAAAAACTTGAAAAAGACCTAAAGTAGGATACAAATAAATAAGTTGGAAAAAATCAAAATAAAATTGATCATAATAATAACAAAAATTGACATAAAACCAACATCAATCTCAAATTAATTATTGTTGTTTTATTGATCACTTGTAATCCAAGACAAAAGGAAAACACAATTTTCACTTCTTAGGTAAAAAATATGAAAAGCTTGAAAAATCTGTTATTTGGTAAAGAGTTTGACAAACAGGTAGCATTTGTAGGTTTGCAGAATGCAGGAAAAACTACGTTAGTTAAACACTTAAAAGAAACTCCAACAGAAGATTCTACGACTTATGTTCCTACTATGGGACTAAGTATGGAAAGATTCTCTCTTGGAGAAACAGAAGTCATTGCTGCTGATTTAGGTGGCCAAAAAAGTTTTCGAGAAAGCTTTTGGAAACCGTTAGTTGAAAAATCTTCAGCTGTATGTTTCGTCTTTGATTCTGCTGATACAGCTAAAGTTTCTGAGGCAGGAGAGGTTTTGGAAACTGTGTTAAGCTGGGTCCATCAAAATAGCACTTTTTTATTCTTAGCAAATAAAAAAGACCTTGAAAATGCTCTTGCACTAGAAGAAATTATTAAACAACTAGGTCTAAAAGAAAAAATCAAACAACGTCCTCATAGTTTTGGTGTTTATCAGATTTCTGCTTTAACTGGTGAAGGAATAGAGGATTCTTTTGAATGGTTAAATGAACAATTGTTCAAAAACAAAAGCACTGACGTTGAAAAGGAGAATAATTAAGTTATGAGTTTTTTCAAGAGATTAAAAGACGCCATAACGAAAAAAAAGACGACAGTTAAGGTTGCTTGGGTAGGGTTAGATTATGCTGGTAAAAGTACAATCATTAAACGAATTACTCAAGGAGTATTTAGTGATGACACTAAAAGAACTCTTGGTTTGAATGTTGATGAATTTACCTCTGATAATATTAAGTTTGTATGCTGGGATATCGGAGGTCAACAAGTTTTTCGTGATTCACTATGGGATGCTTATATAGCAGGTTCTTCAGGTATAATTTATGTTGTTGATTCAGCCGCCCCAGAACGTTTTGAAGAAGCAAGAACAGAGTTGTGGAAGTGGGTAATAGAAAATTCCAAAGTCGGAGATATCCCTATTCTTATTCTGGCAAATAAACAGGATTTACCCGAAGCTCGATCTGCTGGTGAAGTAGCTAGAGCATTAGATCTTCATAAGGTACTAAAACATTCTTATGCTATTGTTCCCTGCTCAGCAGCATCAGGATTTAATTTAGAAGACGCATTAGAATGGTTAAGACAACGAATTACTGAAATGATATAAAAATTCAATTTAAATTATTATTAAATCATGGTAGCTAATTTTTTTAAAAATTTCTTAGGGTTTTGGGTTACTTGACGGTTACACAAGCTTATAAAATCAGATCTTTCAAACCAGCAGACCTTTCACGTGTGGTTCGAATCAATCAAGTTTGTTTACCGGAGAATTATCCTGAAAGTTTCTTCTTGCTTATTTATAGCTCCTTTCCAGAAGGATTTTTGGTTGCGGAAAGTTCAGATATTGATGGTTACACTATGAACCGGATCGAGATGGGATCACCATCTCTTCAAAGCACAAGATGGCCTCTTAAAAGAATTAAAAAAGGACATGTGATATCGATTGCAGTTATGCCGTATGCCCGTAGGCAAAAAGTTGGAGTCAAATTAATGTTAGCTTCACTCAAAGAAATGAGTGAACAAGGAGCTGAGGAATGTTTTCTAGAGGTTCGTGAAAGTAACGAAAGTGCAATTGAAATGTATTATAATTTAGGATTTTCTAAAAAAAAACTTCTCAAAAAGTACTACAGTGATAGTGAAAGTGCATATCTTATGGCCATTCCCCTACCAATTCCAGACTTTTTTATTGAAGATGAAGATCTTTTTTAATGTTAAATCTCTATTTCAATTAAATTCATCTATTTCTACAAGTTTTTGATAGAAAAATTATATTTCCATATATTTAATTTGAATTTATATTCGGTTAAATCTAAATCTAAGTGAAAGAGCCAATCATTTATTATTCCATTAAGATCAAAAATCGTTCTAAAACTATTTTAATTATTCTAATTTCACTTGTTAAAAACTAATCTTATTCTTGTCATACAATCAGGGTTAAATTGATGCAAACAGATACTTTAAGCCTATTAATATCTTTTCTTCCTCCTGTTGTATTAATTCTTGCAGTAGTGTTAGTATACTTACGTGGAAAAAGCAGAAATACTAGAATCATGAACAAAATCGTTAACGAAATAGAAGCAGAAGATGATTTTATTGAGTCATTGACATTGACTAGTGATAAAGTTACTGGTCGAACTTATGTTGTAAAATTAGCAAAATCCAAGAGTTCAGAAGATACTTTAAACAATATTCAAAGAATAAGGATCCATTTTTCAATGGAAGAAAGACAGATGTTATTTTCATGGCTTTTTCTTCTTTTTAAAAAAGCAAAAGATTTTGTTGTTATAGAGGGAGATCCTTCCCCACAAAAAAATGAATATATGAACCTTGAAATTGTTCGCTTTGGTGATTTAGGTAAATACCAATTAGAAAAGCTTAATGAGGAATTCACAGAAAAATTTTACGATTTTGAACCCAATTCTGAATTCAGTTTGAAGTTTATTCATAAAACTAATCATCCTCAAGCATTGAAATATCTATATCAATCAGATCCATTAATTAAAAAACTAATTTTTAATATTTTAGGGTTACATCGAATCTCAATAAAAAGAAAAGAAGATTACACCTTTAGATTAGTTATACAAATTTCCAAAGACTTTGATATGAAACTTGTTAAACATTTAGTTTCAAGGATCCTTAAGGCATTATCAGCTACAAACCAGACAATCATCAAAAATCCTAAAAGATTCTTGAAAAATTAGCTGATTTCACATACTTTCTATTAATAATAGTTGTTCATTGACTCTTTCAATAACAATTGAAGCAGGTATATCATTCATGCTTATTCGAGCACGAACTCCACGTTTTTTTCTTCCTGTAGCTGAGACAACAATGTTAATTATACCCAAATCTCTCAAAGTTTTTAAATATCCTCTAAATGAACTTTCACCTTTCGGATTTTCACCCCATTCTTCTGTTGCCATTTTATAATATCTATATCCATCAACAATTGTGGTGTGGATAAAACCTTTGTTTGTTAACCGTCTTGCAATACCTATTAGTGTCAATAATTCATGTTGATGAAGACTTTCTAGAACCTCAGCTCTTAATTCAGGATAAACTTTAGATTTTATTTTTCTAATTATTTCTGATGTTATCATTTGATCTGTAGCTGATGCATATTCTCCTGCACGAGTTAAGAGTTCAATACCCATTCTCATATTATGAGATTCGTATGCTATTTCTGCAACAATGTCGTAAACTCCAGATTCAATGAATTCTCCCTTGAAAGCCATTTTTCCTCTATATTTTATTATTTCAAATGTTTCCGATGCTGTATATGGGTAAAGAGTTAATATTTCGTTTATACGTGAATTTAATGTAGAAGCGAGAATGTTCCACTCCGTTGGTCTCGAAATTAATATAAGTGAAATCCTTGATTCATATCTATTATCCTCTTGCAATATAAAAAAAGTGTTTAAATCCTCATTTGTTAAAGCATTGACATCATCCAAGACTAGTATTATGTGAGCATTCTCTTCAATTAAGAAACTCCTAAGAATAGTTATTAATTCCTCAGAACTTATTCCTTTAGTCTTTATACTTGATCCTATTAATTCTTCTATAACTCTTGAGAGAATAGCTGAAGCAGATCGATTTGCCCAACAATTATGGTAACTTCCAAATAAAGTTATATTTCTTTTTTCAGCAATTTCTAGAATTCTTCTTACAGTAAATCGGACTAATGAAGTCTTTCCATATCCCGGACCCCCTAAAATAATAATAATTGTACTTAAGTTATTTTTAGTAAATAAACTTCTAAAATTTTTTGCAATAGAGCTGATTTCATTATCTCTAAATTTTAATAAGTTCGGAATATAATCATGGTCTAATGTGGATGCTCCAATGTCTCCCTCCAAAGATTCTGAATCCATATTATTTTTTACTCGATATATTACCATATATTTAAATGTGAATTCACCTTCTTAAAAAGCAATTTCCTCTTAAAAAGGAATTTCATAAAATAATTTAAAGATTTTTTTACCAATAAATCTACTTAAATTTTGGAAAAATAGGTTAATAATCTGAAAACTAATAAGAGATTACTTATCGGAATAACTGGAAGAATGGGTTCTGGGAAAACAACTATAGCAAAACAAATGGTAGTATTAATAGGTGGTAATGCTGAATTATTTTCTATTGGACAAAAAATAAAAGATACTGTATTTGAATTAGATTTACCATATAGGAGAGACGTTTTACAGAATACTGGTGATTTTTTTAGAACTTATGACAATTTAATTTGGGTTAAATACTTGATGAAACATATTGAGAAACAAAAAAATCAAGGTGCAGTAATAGATGATATTAGGTACGCAATGGAAGGAAAATATTTAAAATCTATGGGATTTATTATTGTTAGAGCAATTTCTTCTAACTCGAATCGTCGAGGTAGAATAGCAAGTCGTGAGAATATTGATATTTCTGAAAATGATTGGAATAATTGGAATACCCATAATAATGAACAAGATACAAAAACCATGGAAACTGATTATGAAATAGTTAATGATGGTTCAATCGAGGACTTATCAAGAGAAATAACAAAATTCTTTAATTCACTGGAAAAAAAGAAGAGAAGTTTGCATGAATTCATTAATTGATAGATTTCTAATTTTTTATAAATTCAAGCATGTTTTTTTTCAACAATTGACCTTTTTTACTTATTTTAAATAAGAAATTTAGTATATATCATTATATATCTCTAAAATAATATTATTTTAAAAAATTTGAACGAAATAATATCTGAAATATATTTTTTTTAAATTTTCATCATTCGATCAATATTATATCGAAATTTCAAAGTCTGCAAATATTATCACATTTGAATGAAAAGTAGTAAAATTGATTAAAAGGAAATCCTATATGATATTCTTAATCCATTTTAAATAAATGGAGGTTCTGTTTTACTTCCTGATTTTTAAAATCTGAGAAAACTTCAGATTTATATAGTATTTTTTGAATAAAACAATATTCAAACATATTTTCCTTAAATAAATTCAAATATAATCAAAAATCATACAATATTTAATATCTAATAATATATACAATTAAATCTCTAATTTGGTTCATTACATAAAAAGGAAACTTAGTATGATATTTTATCTCACTTAAGAAAAAAATTACATTACAAAAAGAAAGAGAAAACTAAATTTAGTGTTTAAAGTGAAACCTAATATTTAGCCATTTTAAATATATTTAAAAAAATTAGTGAATAACACATAAATTATCATAAAATATTTGATTAAATTCAAATTAAAGAAATTTTTTATAAAAAAAGTTAATTTTGCCAGAAAAATGAAAACAAGAACGCATAATAACTCCTCTGATTGGTCATTTGATAAATCCAGATATACTTACGGAATTGGAAATCAGGCAAGTGAATTCAACTATTTGGACATTAATGAAAAAGGAAATTTAATACTGAATCTAACTAATGGATCAATTTCTTTTTCTGAAATCACTGAACAGATTAAAAATTATGGTATTTCTTCATTTGTTTTGCGTATTCCCGAATTAATTGAAAACCAGCTTGAAAAACTTTACCACGCATTTGAAAAAGCGATTGAGAAGAATCAATATCCCAATTATTATCAGGGGGTTTTTCCTGTCAAGGTCAATCAAACATTTTCTGCAATAAATTCAATAAGAAAGTTTGGAAACAAGAATAATCACGGTTTTGAGGTTGGTACTAAGCCAGAATTGTTATTAGCTGTTTCAAATCTTGATCATATAAATGATACATTAATAATTTGTAACGGTACCAAAGATCAAGATTATTTAGAAGCCACAATGATTTTACAAAGATATGGCTTCAATATTATAATATCAATTGAAAGTTTAAAAGAGTTAAATCTATTAATCGATGTTGCAAAAAATACTGAAATTATTCCTAACATTGGGTTGCGAATAAAACTTCTTCAAGAGGTTCCTGGTCATTGGGGTCGTTCCTCAGGTTTGTACTCAAAATTTGGATTCTCTGGGGGGAATTTAAATGAAATTATTGATTTATTACTATCAAATAACCTGGAAATTGCTGTAAAGTTAATTCATGGCCATATTGGTTCTCAAATTAGTGATAAAGCTTTTTTTCGTCGTGCAGCTTCTGAATTGATAGGAACTTATGTAAATTTATGGAAGCAGGGATTTAAGGGATTAGAATATTTGAATTTAGGAGGAGGACTCGGAATTGATTATGTTGGGAATCAAGAAAATGGTGATTCAGGCACCAGTTATAGTTTTAATAACTATGCAGAAACAATCGTATCAACTGTAAAGCAGGTATTAACAAAATTTCCTGATATATTAAATCCAATAATTGTAACAGAAAGTGGAAGAGCTATTTCAGCTCATTATGAATTTTTTCTTCTTGAATTGATAGAAAAGAGAAATTTTAGCTTTTATAATAAAAAAAATATTGGTTTTAATATTAGCAACCAGAAATTGAACAAACTTTGGAATGAATTCAAGAAATCAGTTAATAACATAACTTCTATAGAATTACTATCAAATCTAAATGATCTTTTTGAAGAAAGCATAGACAATATATTAAATGAGCAAGATTTTTGGTTGAGTTCGAATGTTCGATCAGAAATAGAATATATTAAAACAAATATTGGTGTTTGTATTCGTGAATCTTTTAAAAAACTCTGTATTAATAACAAAAGTGATATACTTGCTAATTCACTATTGAAATCAATTCCCAATTTATTTAAACACTTGGTTACTCCAACGACTCAATTATTAGGTAATTTTTCAGTTTTTAATGGAATTTGCGATGCAATTCTTGTTGATCAATATTTCCCCTTGCTTCCAATATCACATTTAAATGAAAAACCATCTACGCTGGTGAAAATTGTTGATATCACATGTGATTCTGATGGGGAAATCAGTAAATATGTAACACCAAATCGAAAAGGAAAGTATGAAGAATGGAAAATAGAGGATTATTTTACAAAGGATAATCATATCTTTCGTATAATTGAAGATTCATGCAGAATTCAAGGAATTCCACTACCTGAATCTTGTTTGAAAGCGGGAGAATTTCTAGTAATTGGTTTAACCGGAGCATATCAAAGTACTGTATATTTTGATCAAAATTTATTAGGAAGAGTCCCAGAAATATCACTTTCTTATGATGAAACCTCAAATAAATATAAAATTTCTCTTATGAGACAGGCAGAATATAGCGCTGATTTATTACCAAAGATGGGTCATAATCCCTCAAATATTCTTGAAAAATTGCCTTCTCATTCTATATTCGAGAAATTACTTTATAGTTCTCCTTATATTACTACTAATAAAAATGAAAAGGACTTATTCAACTTATTCATTAATCAAGAAAATAATACATTATTTTCTGAAATCAAAGAGGAACTTTTATTTGATATCATTGGTGAAAATATCAATCCGGAATGATTATTTTTCCATTAGCTTATTTTAAAGGTAAAATATTTCTTTTAAGATTAAAGTAATTAGAGTAGCTAATTAGAGTAAATCATTAAACTAATTGAAGCTTATTAATTTTGTCTTGGATTTAAAATGACTAAACATCCACTTCTGAGGAAAAAAATTAGTCCAAAACCGATAGGTAAGGATTTTTCTGTTGTTGATTTAATAGAATCATCTTTTTTCGCATTCAACTCTGCACGATTAAAAGAAACATGTATGTTAGCAGAAAATTATTTTCAGTCAGAAAATGTCACAATTTGTCTAACGCTAGCCGGTGCCATGACTCCTGCAGGATTAGGAGTTTCTTCTATTATTCCTTTAATTGAATCAGGTTACATTGATTTTATTATTTCAACTGGAGCAAATTTATATCATGACATTCACTATGCGTTAAACTATCCTTTATATCAATCTCAACCGAATCATGATGATGTTCTCCTTAGAAAAGATGGAATAATTCGTATTTACGATATATTATTTCCTGCTAATGTCCTTTATGACACAGATGCTTTCGTTAGAGAGATACTTACAACTGAGCCATTTCAGAAAACAATGGGAACCAGCGAATTTCATTATTTACTAGGAAATGCGGTCAGCCAAGTCGAAAACCAACTTGATAACAAAAACTCTAGCATTTTGGCATCAGCGTTTCGCCATAAAGTCCCAGTATATACATCAAGTCCAGGTGATTCTACTTTCGGTTTAAATTTAGCCGCGCAAAATCTTCTCAAAGAAAGTAAATGTCAAATAGATCCAAGTATTGATGTGAATGAAACTTCTGCAATAATTTGGAGTGCTCAGTCTAAAGGAGGGAAGTCCGCTGTTATAATTATTGGTGGAGGTTCACCTAAGAATTTTATTTTACAAACTGAACCCCATCTTATCGAGATTTTTGGATTACCTGCGAGAGGTCATGATTATTTTATTCAATTTACAGATTCAAGACCTGATACAGGAGGTTTGTCAGGAGCAACTCCCTCAGAAGCTTTGAGCTGGGGAAAAATAGATCCCGAGGGATTGTCTAAAACAATTGTAGCTCACATAGATTCAACTATAGGTTTTCCAATATTTACGTCATATATAATGTCTAAATGTAAACCAAAAGCGAAAAAGAATTATTATAGTAATATTTCAGACATGATGAAAAAATTGGAATCTGATGCAAAAAAACATTCACCTCCAGTAGAAAAACATGATTTATCAGATTCTATTAAATTTAATAGCTACCAGTAAATAAAATTTTCAATCTTTAAATCGCACTGTATTGAATTTTTTCATTTATATTAAGATAATTAATATTACGAGATTAATCTCAGTTTTGTTCTAAAACTACCCAATATGTAACATTTAAGTAGATGTAAATCAAGTGAAAAAATCATATTTTATTTATTGGAAATAGAGTAATTTTGTTATTATAGGAAATCACTCATTCAAATAGCATTTCGGAATTATTTCACTATGTTTCGCAAAAAAAAAAATAATAAAGCTAAAGAAGATACAAAAACTGAAAATAGAAACCTTGAAACAACTAAATCAAATAAAAAACAGAATTTAAATCAAAAAATTCCATTTACTGATTCTAATAGTTCCGAAAACGAATTTTCGAAGAAAAAACTGCAAGAATCAAATAATAATGAACTAAATGTAACTCACATACCTAATACTAATGAAAATGTGGAAAAACACAGCTCTCTTCTAACATCAACATCTTTAAAGCAAGCTGATTCCAAATCTAAAGCAAAAAAGATCACAATGGATGAAGCAGATAAAGAAATAAATCGTTTATTGTTGTCTATTGTAAGTGGGTTTTCTGATTATTTTTATAACGTAGCAGAAGAAATCTTTGAAAAACGGCCAAAAAAAATTGAATTTAATTCAATTAGAAGCGACAGAAAAATTGGAATGACAGGGATTCAGCTTGTAACTGTTAATTTCACATCAGAACTAGGTCACGGAAGAGCAGGTTTAGCTGTTAAAGTTCATAATAATGCCTCACAAGTTCCTGATATTGTTAAGAGGATAAACTTTGTCGCTAATCGTTTAGAAAAATATCGATTTTTAGGAGTTTCAACCGCAAGAATAGTTTTTTATAAAGAGCAAATTTTGGTGTTGGAGGGGATTTCTGGTGAATCGTTTAAAATATCCCCTGTTCCAATTACTGAGAAGTTTAGATTAGCAGGAAAATGTCTTGCTTCATTTTGTGGATCTCATAACAACAAAGTAGCCACAGAAAGATATAGAAATTTAGAAAAACAAGTTATAGACACATTGCCCCTAGATCAAGAAACCAAATCATTATTATCTATGAAATATTCAAAATTTCCTTTAGAAAATCTAACACTAAATTCTGGATCTATTTCTTTTGGTGATTTCCATTCAGGGAATCTTTTATATGAAATAAATTTGTATAAATCACCAATATTAATAGTTCACTTAATTGATCCTGAATTTATCGATACTAATCCAGGAATAGATCGGTTCGAAGATATTGCTAACTTTTTTGTGAATCGAGCAATTCAAGAGTTTCAATTAAAACAGAATTTATTTCAGATCACAAGAGATATTAAAAGTTTTATTGCAGGATACAATGAAATTTTAGCTTATGATTTAATGTCCATAAATAAATTTTATCCAAATGGTGACACATTTAACTATCACTTATCTCTTGGAATTTTATTATCAATTTTGAACTTAGTTACCATGGAAGATGTTGAGATTGAATATGTAAAGAAACAAGCTCAAAATAGAGTAAAGATTGTAAATTATTTACTTGACAGTCCTTCCTTGTACACAAATAAACCTGTTTTAATTCAAGTTTAACTTAGACAACAATAAATTAATTAAGATTTTCTTTTAATGAATCATACAATTTATCTAATTGGTTTCTTCCATAATTAAAAACTTCTCCAACCTTAGTTAATAAGTATGAAATATATAATTCATTTTCTGCTAAAAAATTTTTATTAGCGTTTCCCAAAGGTAAATTAATATGCCCAGATCCCCAGAGTGCAACAACAATCCAATCTTCTGCAATACTTCTTATTCCTGACCTTCTTAATCCTGCTGATAAACCAATGTTCAACATTTTTTTAGCATAATCTAAATTTTTTACCCCTAAATGAAATAGCGGTGGTTCAACTAATAACCATGCGTCATTACTAAAATTATAATTTAAAATAAGCTTCAAAAGTTTATTAAAATCAGGATATTTGTGAGATTTGTAAAGAAATATTGATCCTTCCTTTTTTCCTAGTTTTTCAACCTCTATTATGACAATTCTTCCCGAACAGGTGGATGTAGTAAAATATTCGGCATGACGATTTATTAGGTTTAGAAATGGAATAACATCTTCATCTACAGCTTTTAATTTTAGAGCTTCATTCAATTTACTTAGCATTAGTTTCTTTTTTGTTTCAAAATCCATGAACTTTAATCCTTAATCTTATTTTATTAACTTAATAGATGTAATATCAATTAATAGTCTTATAGCTCTAAAAAATAAGATAAATTATTAATTTTGTATTAATTGTAGTAATTATTGACTAATTAAATAAATCATATCTTTCACTAAATTGAACAATACGATGAATTCTAACAAGAGACCAAATCAATTAATTAATGAAACCTCTCCTTACCTACTTAAACATGCTTATAATCCTGTAGACTGGTGGGCATGGAGTGAAGAAGCATTTAATAAAGCAAAAATGGAAAATAAGCCAATTTTTGTCTCAATAGGGTACTATAGTTGTCATTGGTGTAATGTTATGGAAAAAGAGTCATTTGAGGACTTTAATATTGCTCAATTCCTTAATCAAAATTTCATATCAATAAAAGTTGATAGAGAGGAACTGCCCGATGTAGATCATCAATATCAATTAATATTTCAGTTAATGCACTCTCGTGGTGGAGGATGGCCACTAACTGTGTTTATGACTCCAAATAAAGTGCCATTTTTCACTGGTACATACTTTCCACCAAAATCTAAAAGAGGGATGATTGGATTTATGGAGTTAATCAAACAGATAGAAACCGCTTATAGAACACAACAAAATAAAATTTTTGATTCAAAAGATTCAATTATTACCAACTTAAAAAATATTCAAGAACGATTGCAAGGAGAATTAATTAATTCTATTCCTGGAGAAGATTTGATTGAAGATGCAGCATTAGAATTAGCAGCTATGTACGATAAGAATAATGCTGGTTTTAGTTCAGCCCCAAAATTTCCCCATGAATCTGCATTATCGTTTTTACTTTCTGAAGGAGTTAGACAAAAAAAAGAAACCTACATCAAAATTGTAAAATATTCCTTGGAAGCAATGTCCAATGGAGGTATTTATGATCAGTTAGGAGGAGGATTTCATCGTTATAGTGTTGATAGTGTTTGGTTAGTCCCTCATTTCGAAAAAATGCTCTATACCCAAGCTCAAATGTCAGATGTGTTAATCGATATGTACCAGGTATCAAAAGAACAATATTTTCTGAATAAAGCAATCGAAACGCTAGAGTATGTTATTCGTGAACTTAAATCTTCTGAAGGAGGGTTCTATTCAGGTGCCGATGCTGATTCTGAAGGTGTTGAAGGGAAATTTTTTGTTTGGAAAAAAGAAGAGATTGAACAATTATTAGAAAAAGAGGAAGTAGAGATTTTTTGTACCATATTTGGTGTTTCCAACAAAGGAAATTTTGAAAGAAATAACATTTTACATATACAATCATCCATTGAACATATAACAAAAAAATATAAGAAAACAGTAGAAGAAATTAAAGAAACTTTAAAAAGATCAAAAGAAAAACTCCTTTCTTATCGCTCTAAAAGGATTTCTCCTGGTATAGACAAAAAAATATTGAGCGGGTGGAGTGCTTTAGTAATAAAACCACTATTAAGAGTAAGTTCAATATTGGAACCAGATAATGAAATAACTAGTAAATTCTCTATCGTAGTAAAAGAAACATTGGACTTTTTTAGAGATAAAATGATTCGGGATGGAGTTTTGTATCGTGTTTTCAGTTTTTATAATGATGATCTGAAATCAACAGAAGAAAATGCTAAAATTCATGGTTATCTTGAAGATTATGTCTACGTTGCATTAGCTTTTATAGAAGGTTTTGAATATTTTTTAGATTACAGCTATTTTCATTCTGCTTTGAATTTGGTTAATGAGTTGATAAAAGAATTTTGGGATCATGAAAATTATGCATTCTTTTATTCAAGAAAAATTCATAATACTCCTTTGAGTAGATTTAAAGATATTTTTGATTCTCCATTACCTTCTCCAAATGCTTTAGCAGTAATTTTGTTTCATAAACTTTATTATTTTACTGAAGATTCCTCATATTTAGAATACGCAAATAAAATCCTTATGGCCTTTAATGGAGCGGCTCAACAGAAATCCGGATTGGGAATGGCTAGCTATTTTCATTCTCTAGCTTGGACACATAATCATAATTCAGAATTAATTTTAATTAATAACGATTCAATAAATGATAATGAAAGTGATCAAATTTGGAATTTTGTTCAAAAAAGTTTCATCCCTTCAAGAATACAATTAAAAATCAATAACTCTTTATCTAATCTTCCTAAGGAATTTCATAATCGATCTTGGATTCAAGGCAAGTCTATTAAACAAGATAAATCGACTCTCTATATATGTAGAAATTTTGTTTGTTCTGCTCCAATTACAAAAATTGATGAAGCAAAAGCATACATACAAGAAAATTTCAACATAATGAATTGAGAAATAATTGTAAATAACTGTAGATAAATTTCTGGTTTTTTTATATTTTTTTCAAGAAAAAATTCTCTCTTATGATTTTAATGTTAGTTATATTAGATAATATAATGTCACAAGATTGTTATTCAAAAAATTGAAATAATAAACACAAATTATAAAATAAACACAACTTTGAAAGAATAAAAATCCTCCTAATGTATTATTTTTAAGATTAAGAATAAATTTGGTAATTAAAAATTTTAAGCTGCTAATGTTTCGCAGCGTAGCTTAAATATAGTCCAATTTGTCTTGAAGAATTTGTGATTAATATAATATAGACCAATTTTATCAGAGAAATTCGCCACCAACAAACAAATCATGACTTAAAAAGAAAAAAAACTAACTTTTTGTTGTGTATGTTGAAAAAATTTTCAGAATTAGGTTTTTCTAATTTATATTTAATTGTGTGATTAAATGAGTAGTTCTTATGTTGAATTAAGTAATATCATTGAATCTAAATATGTAAAAACTTTCAGAAATATAATCTCACGTATTGGAAAAAATTATTCATATAAAGAAATCGGAAGTAGTGCTGGTTTTCAATTACAGGCAATTCCTGAACAAAAGGTTTCAAATCTTCCCCAAATTCGTTTAATTCTTAATTTTTTAGGTGAAATAACAACCGTAAGATTCGAAGCGACCGGTAATCTTAGTCATTATGTGATTGAAGAAATAATAACAAAATCTTTGGATCAACTAAATCCAATTGAGATCGAATTAACTGAATTACACACCGGAAGGATTAGAATTCAACTTAATAAAAGAAAATTTCCTTCTAATAGGTTATATCCATTGTTTTTAAAAGATTTTAACACATATTATGCAAATGATGAAGGTAGGCTTTTAATTTTATTAGATGATGAACCAGACCCAGCAAGTAGTATTGCTATTTCGGCTGATCCTTTAAAGATTAGACCAAAAACTTCAAGCTATGTTACAAGGCCAGCTAAAAGTCGTGTTACCACAACCAATGAAACAATTTCAGGTCAAAGGACCGAAATAAAATCTGATTTGACAGAATCTGATCTTTCTGATTTTCAAACTATTTCAGAAGCTATATCATCTAAAATTCCAATGAAAGAAGAAGAAATAGAATCGAAAGACATTCCAATTCCAGATCTTGAGAATAAAATAGAAAGAACAATTAAAACAAAAGGAAGAAAGAAAAAGAAAAGGAAAACTTCTTCAATAATTTCAACGGATGAAGTTGAAGAAAGGCCAATTACTTCAGAAATAGAAAAATCTAGAGAATCACCTGTTTCAGTTAAAGATGAGCAACAAACAGCAACAACTAATGAAAAATTAGTATTAAATTTAATCGATAAAAAACCCAAAAGAAAAGTTCAAAGTAAAGGGCTGAAAAAAGAACTTGCTAACATGGAACAAGCTGAAATTAAAGATATATTAAGATCATTAGTAAGTAAAGGATTTCTGTATGTTCAAGCAGCTTGGTATATCAGGAAAGATCCTGATGAAAAAATTGTTCAAAAATCTAAAGTTCCTTTAGATACAAGGCTAAAAAAACTTAATACAAAGGAAAAGAAGATATATGATATATTAAATAAAAGAGAGGGACTTAAAGCACAAGCTAGAATGCTGATGAAAGGGACTAAAATGTCTAAAGATAATTTAAAGAAAATATTACGTGATATGGTCGCAAAAGATGTACTATATGTTGAGGCAGCTTGGTACATCATTTTAGATTAAATTAAAGCAGAAATTAATAAAAAATCGATATTTTTTAAGTTAAAACCAATTAGTTTATTTAATTAAAAAATTGTTAGATTTTTTTTTTAAAATATTTAAAGTATAAATATCGAAACTGTATATTATTTAGTAATTGTTGTTAAGTGATTAATATGGGATTTTTTGGAACTTTTGCGAGCGAAATTAGTGATTTAGCCTTAATCGCTGTCCAATTATCTGCTATTTTTGGTTCGATTGGATTTTATTATCTTAGATATAAACGTCGCCCTCTGTTGCACTTGGTATTCATGGGACTTGGAGTAATTCTATTATGGGTATTTTTTACTCTTTATTTAACAAATTATTATTTAAATGGAGTAAAAACCTTTGGTGGTCCATCAGAAGCAGGATTAATATATTATCCATTCTTACTTATCCATATTATTGGTTCAACCGTAATGGGTTTAATAACATTTTATCAAGCTTTTACAGGAATTAAGAGATTTGATAATAAAGAGGAAAAAGAATGGGATAAATTTAAATTTGATAGAAATTATCGAAATAAACACAGATTCAGAGGAAAAATAGGAATAATTCTATGGTGGTGGAGCGCATTATCTGGTTTGATCGTTTATTATATGTTATATGTAATTTATTCTCCAACGTTTATTTAAGAATATTTTAATCCTTAAATAAATTCAACTAATAATTAATCTAGCTAATTCGAAAAACGTTTTAAGATTAGAAATAAATGAAATCTCACTTCAATATATAATTATTAATTCTTAATATTATAATATTCAAAATAAATTTTACTTCTTCATCTGGTATGAAAAATGAGTAAAGACGTTATAAATGATCTTGTAGAAAAAATGGGGAAGTCTTCTTCTTCTTTTCAAGATGCGAATCCCAAAGATCTTATTAGTGCAATTGAAACATCTCCATCTGCTGAAAGAACAAATAAACTTAGTCAAATATTAAGAGAATTACAATCTAATGCTCAAAATTATAAAACAAATAACAAATTCAGAGAATCTGCACATTTATTTTATCTTGGTGGTATGCTTTCAAGGCATTTCTATCCCCAAAATACAAAAGAAAATAATGCTTGGTTCCAAAATTCAGTAAACAATCTTGTAGCATTATCAGATGAATATATGACTTGGAAGGAGATAGATCGAGGAGCTGCTGCTGTTGCTTTAGCGAATCTTTTAAATTTTTTTACCCAAGACATCTGGGAATTAGAAGAATACTATTCTAACTTTTTATCTAATAATTCTACTCTGATTCAGCAAGGTAAAACCGCCTCGGGATCTATGTGGGTTCCCCATTTTGTCGTTTCGGCAATTAATGAGCTTAGTACTGAGTCATTACAACAAGCAGACCAATATGCACAAATGTATCTGTTAGCTGAAGCTAAAACTACTTCATTATATCGAGATGGTATTATGGAAATTCTTAATTTAGCAAGAGAAAAGCTCTCTAAATCAGTTAAGATACCTTCTCTACAAATAGATGCATTAATACCTAAAGACACTCTTTTTGGTGATCGATTCTCTATTCAATTTACCATTTCAAAACAAGGAGAAGGTCAAATCAAAAATGCAATTCTTAATTTTGTTACACCAGAAGGAATAACTAAAGTTAGTGATGATTCGTCAGATCGTGTGCAATTATTAGAAAAAAATGACCAATCAGTAGTGAAATTTGAATTTTCATCAAACAAAGATCAATCAATCGAAGAAAAGGAATTCCAATTCTCAGGAAATGTTCAATTTGATGATGTTTTAGGAAATCGAAGAAGTTTCTTAATGGGTCCTTATTCTATAATATTAAGAACATTTCGCAAAGGAGATCAGTTAAGGGAGCAGTTAAAGAATTTAGAATCTGATTTATTAGTAAAATTGAAAGAATTTGAGAGCTACCAGTTTCCTGGAGTTGTAGATGAACACAAGGCTACATTAAAAGATACAATTCAAGAATTATTATCATCCACTGGTGATTATATCAGTTCAGATGATTTTGAGAAAGCAATGGCAAATTTATCTACATTGAGTTCATTAAATGTCAGAAATTTGTTAGATGAAGAGAAAAAACTCCTTTCAGCCATAAAATCATCTGATGAAGCAATTACTTCTTTTAAGATAGAAATAAATGAATTCTTATCGAAAAACGGTGAAATAATTCAAGATCTTCTATCCCAAGTTGATAAATTAAAATCAACTATTCAAGAATCCAAATGATATAAGTAAGTATTATTGATTTTTCCGTGATAAAGTCTTAATAATATTAATTAAAACATCAGGGCTAGTTGATAACCCAGCTTTTATTAGTTTTGGAGTGAATGCAGCTAAAATCAAATCATATCCATGTAAATCAACATCTTTTGTATTTTGTAATTTTTTACTAATAAATGATTTTGATGCTGAATTGAATAAAACATCTAAAGTTTTATCTGAAAATCCACTTAAAGTTTTTCTAATGAATTCCATTAATTTAAGTTCAGAATAGAATTCATTTTTCCATTTTCTGTCATAATTTTCTAATGGCATATTTTTGGTAATATTTCTTGCCGCTACTACTCCAGCAATTCTTCCACAATATCCTCCAATATTAACACCACCACCAGTTGTGGCTTTTACTTGTCCTGCTGCATCTCCTACAGCTAAAAAACCCTTGGCCCATGTTTTAGATATTGGTCCACATGCTGCGATAACTCCCCCTCTTTTTTTCGTTATAATAGCTTTTTTAAACCATTTTTTAGCAATTGGATGTTTAGTAAAGAATTTTTTCAAAAGCTTACTTGTATTAAATCTTGGCCAAGTAGCGAGACCAATTCTAACTGCATCTTGACAAGCAGGAATTATCCAAGCAAAATATCCAGGAGCCCATTGATAACCATGATATAATTCACAATATTCTCTTGGAAAATCAGGAACATTATCAAGTTCATATTGCATCGCAGGCATCCGCCAAGAGGAATTTGGAGGTTTTAATCCTGCTTCTGGCAGAAATTTTGCATAAGATCCCTCAGCATCGATAACAACTTTAGAATTTATATTATATGTCCTATTTTGTTTTTCTTTTACTCTAACACCAGATATTTTTCCGTTACGTCTTATTAGTTTTGTAACTTTAGAGTTTAATCTAATTTCAACACCTTTTAATTCAGCATAACTTGCAAATACTCTGTCAAGATTATTTCTTTGAAAAACAAGTAATTCACTTTTTTTTTGACGGTTTATGGTAAATTTATGGTTGGAAGGAGACCAGAAACTTACAGAACTTATCGAATTATCTATTATTGAATTGGGATAGGGAACGTTTAACTTATCGATCCCTTTTTTAGTTATCAATCCACTACAATGATTTGGATCACCAACAATTGGATGATCTTCTAGCATAATGACATCTACATTTCTTCGTACAGCTTCTAATGCTGCCATTGATCCAGCAGGTCCAGCTCCAATAACTAAAACATCTGTAGTTGTCATTTTTATCGATTTATATTTAAATAAAAGATGATTAAATTATGTTTTAGTTAAATTTACCAGAAGATAGCCATAATGTCGGGGAAATAGGCATTTCTAGCTTTAATGATCTTTCATAAAATCCAGTTAAATCTCTTAATCCAGTTACAATTCCTAAATCTACCCATAACCACGATACTTCTTGGACGTTTTTATTAGAAGTATAATGACCCCACATTAGTGATAAATACTGTTTAAGTATTTGATGGGTCTGTTTTAATTTTCTATTTTTATTAAACAATTCATTCTTTTCAATCTCAGTAATACGGGCCTCAATTTCTCTAAAAGTTTCGTTAAATGCAGATTTTGTTTCATTAATAAGATTTCTTAGCTCATCTTCGTCTTTTGTTTTAGAAATTTTGCCCATTCTGATAAAATTTTCTTTTTCATGTAAGGTTTTAATGGAATCATCCATTTTTTTAATTTCCTCTCCTTTTTTTTCTCCCCATGGAGTGTTATAATAAACACGTGGATGCTTGATTATAAACGGAACAGGATTGATTTTTGATTTTCTTATGTATGGTAAAATTTGGGCATAGTAATTTGTTTCTCCTCCTCCTGTTACTCTAATTCTTGTCTTAAGTAACTGATTTACTGAAATAGATCTTGAATCAACCCTTGGAGACAAAAATTCATAATAATCACTTAAATCAGGATTTTCTTTGTTGTAAGAGATACTATATTTTTCATTGCATTTTGGACAGATACCATTTAGTGTTGATCCGTTTGTTGTTAACCTCACTCGATCACGTGTAGGATCTTTGGGACATTCAAGAAAGAAAGGTACGTAATCTTCTCCTCTGATTGATAATCCAGCTTTATATCCAGAATCTTCAATTATTTCATTATACCTATTTAAAGTAGAAATAAGCCTTGTTCTATTATCCTCTGAGAGTAAATTTTCAAGATAAGGTAATATTAATTTCTTAAGGTTTTTATCAGATCCCTTTACCATTAATAAAGGAATTTTATTTTTATAAAGAAATATATCACCAATTAATTGCGTTATCCAATCACTGACAGTATTTTCTGACTTGAAATAGCTTTCATATATTACTCCGATTATTTCTTCTAATCTAGCGTCTAATAGTGGGCGATTTTCTGGTTTTATTCTTGAAAATTTAAATAATTCTCGGTAATTACTTCTAATTTTGTCTATATGATCAATCAATAAATTTTTTTTTGGTTTTGGTAATTTATGCATCGGAGTAAATGCAAATTCTCCTTCATATTCAGATTTCAGTTCTAAACCTGTTTGGGAATAAGCTTGTGGCAATCTACTAATAGTAAGTTCGTTTTGCATTTCATCATGATCACCTATAAAAAAAATTGGTGACATTTTGAAATTAGAAAAGGAATTTGAGCTCAAATAACTGGTAAAAGTTATTTTATTGAATAAAAAGCTGGAACCACCTAAATAAATGGGTTGATGCCCACATTCCACTGATCCAATTGATTCGAACCAGTTATCAAGCAGATCATTGACTTGTGGTGTTAGGAATTTACTTTTTTTATGAAAATTAAGAATTACTTTGAATAATTCTTCTTGTTCTTCAATATTAAATTTTTCAGATGCTCTTTGCTGAATTCCACATTTTATTATCAATTTTTCAATCTGGTTAATTTTTTTAGGGATCGTTCCCCAAAATTTTTCAAATAAAGCATTTTTTTCAATATTTTCCGGTTGATAAATATAATTTTCATAAAGTAAATTTAGATTCTTTAACATAAAAAATTATCATCCATAAAGCATTAATAGATAAAACGATGTTTATTATCTATTTTGTTAAATGATCCTTAGCTTTCCTTTAATTATAGAGTAATTATGAGGATATGTTATGATTATATTAAATTTAATTCTTATTAATAATTTTTCCTCTCAAAAAGGTAACAATTAAAGCTATCACTAATAAGATGAATATAACAGTTATTTCAATAGGAAAATCTGTTGGTGTTGGAGGGACTTCATGAATAATTTCTATTTCAAACATACCCAAAAATGTTCGACCCTCAACAGCCTTAACAGTGAAAATACTAATATTATAAACCCCTATTTCGAGATTTTCAGTAGGTATTTGAATTTGATATGAGGAGAGACCATTTCCTTCAATTGGGACTATCGGATTTTCTAATGCTTTTGTTATATTGTCACCTTTCAATTGAAAAGTTCCATTTAAATCCAATAATCCTACTAATTTGTTGCTGAGTATGTTAGTTACATTGAAATTTACTATAAGAACTGGAGTTACGGCTTTATTGGTGGTGGAATTACCTTGAATAAACGTTACACCAGTAAGTTTAAGATCTGCCTGTAAAGAAAAATCAAATTGATAATCATTTCCTTTCTCATTTTTAACAGAAACGACTTCCAAGGTAGAATTCATTAGGACCTCGACTTTAAGGTAATAATCTGATTCATTTCCAGAAGTAATTCTTAGATTTGGTATAATCTTCCCAAATAATCGTCCATAACCATTCCCAAGATATTCATAAGATAATTTTTGAATTAATTCTTCCCCTGTCTGATAATAAATTTTTCCAACTAATTCAAAAGATTCTTCAATACTAATAATTGAACTTGTTGTATTTACTACTAATTTGGAAGTGAAATTAATATCATCACCTAGTTGTACAACCTTGCCTGGTAAAAACAAATCTGAAGATAATGTTGGATTTCCACTGATTTCAATAACCGGTAAAGTAGAATTTCTAATAGTAGAATTAAAATCCCCAATTTTTGATTTCCAGACAAAATCAATTGATATGTTATAAAAACCCATAATCAATTGATTAGGAACAAGTCTTGAAGTATTTGTTCTGAATAATGTTTCATTTTGGTAGATTAATTCAGATGAGAATAATTTTTGCTGAGTAACATTATTGATAAAATAAACATATGCTTCAGTCAGAGAAGACATATTATTATTGGAATACGAAAGATCTAGTGTAAAATTAATTTCTTCTCCTGGAAATGTTACAATTATATCTTTATCATCTATTTTCCCATTAATAGATTTGAGAGTAATTTCATCATTCACAGTAATTTCATATTTTACTGTAGCAAATTTAGTACCGTTTAAAATACTAACATTGTAGTAGTATATACCTAATGGTGCGTTATCAGGAATTGTATCATTAAACCAATAGTTCAAAGTGTTATTATTGATTTCTATTGAAGAATTGTATTTAACGGGAGTAGATGAACCATTTGGATAATATAATTCAATAGTGAAATTACCAAAGCTTTGGATATTCCGTTCATTTGGATTTAATGTTGTATTATCTAGAATAATTTGAGCAGTAAAATTAGTACCGGGTTTAACAGTATTATTTATGTTCAGTAGTGTGACATTATAGAATGGTTGAACAACAACTTCTGAAATAAAATGAATAGACTTTTCTGGTAACAAGTTAAAATTCTTTAGTTTATAAGAACCTGAAACTAAATGCTTACCCCAAGTCCAATTATTAGTATCGCTATCTTGTAATAGATATTTATATTCAAAATCGTCTCCATTTTGGATATCACCTTTTGGAGGAGTAATGGTCCAATTAGAAAATGTTACATCCTTTAATTCTAAATTTGAATAAGTGTATTTATCTGATAATTTAACTTTCAAAAAGAAAACTGTTGAGGATTCTCCAGAAACAATATGATTAATGAGATCAGGGTCTTGTTGAGATCTACCAAATGAAGTTTCAATAATGACTTCAGTAATATTTGATAGGTAATTACTAGCATATAAGCCTAAAACTGCGTAAAAGGTGTTTCTTGTATTAACTTTCGGATTACTTGAATCATAGGTATTGTTATTAGAACCCCAACCACCATGTGAAGGTGAATTCGTATTTTCAAATTGATTATTAAGAATAAAATTAACAGAATTAGTCAAATTTATTTTAGACCACGAATTACCAATGATATTTAAAATTGCTAGCGATGCTCCTGTATCCTCAATATTTGGAGTATTTCTTTCTGGGCTTTGGAAACCTCCTCTAAAAATTCCAGATGAAGTTTCAAAATTAGCTATCCAGTTTGGTAATTCGCTTGTAATTTCATTCCAAAATGTTTCATTAAAACCAGCTGGATTCGTTCTATTTAATGATAGAAGTATTGATAATCCATAGTAATTTTTAACAAGTGATGAAACTCCATCATCACGATCAAAAAAGGACGATACTTCATTCCTAGTTCTCCAATTATCCAGTAATGTAGCTGTAACTTTTTGTGTAAATGATGTAGTAAAATTAAAATCAAGTAGTTCTAAAGCAGAAATTCCCCAATAAGTATTTACAATTGAAGTTGTATTTGAATCAATTGAGGGATCTTGAAAGTACACATGTGTAGAGTTTGAAATTAAGGTTTCATTTAACAACCAGTTTGTTATAGCTTTTTTGTTTGTTCCAAGCTCATCCCCGGGGTTTCCTATAAGTTTGATACTCAATATAGCACCAAAAGTACCAGAAAGTGTTGGTAGATTCACGCTATTTTCATTAGCATACCCGCATTCTTTATCTTCAGATGCTGAGGTTCCTCTACAATCTAACCCTTGGGAAGTTACATATTTAAACTTTTTAATTACACTATCTCTCGTAGAAAAGTCATCTTGAATAATATATTCTTCTAAACCAGTCATTTTTAATATACTTAGTGATTGCATTGCTGCTACTGTAGTGTGATAGCTAAGATCTGGTCCTGGGCTATCCCTGAATTGTAAGTCTTCATAAACTTGCTCAAGGTATTCTACTAACCCATCTATAGATAAATTTCTCGAAAACGAAGATATCTCAGAATTCAAAGAGAAAAGACTTAATTTATCTGGAGTCTGACTAGGTATGTTACTTTGAGCATTTCTACCTTCTGATTCCAATTTCTCCTCAGATAGAATTCCAGTTGTTACTTTATTATTAATTTTCGTAGAATCTATTTTATAAACTGGATTATCGTTAATGTTCGTGGAAGCAACAGGACCTATACAAAAAATAATTATAATTAATGTTCCCAAAATAGTAGTCTTAAACACTTTACTGGACTCCAACATATCGCTGGTGGGTAGTTATTTTTGATGAAAATATCAGGTAATAATAGGTTTTTTTACTAACTTGATATATTTATTAATAAAGTAATTTATATTCTTAAGTGATTTAACAAGAAAATTTGTAAGTAATTAACATTTAAAGTAGAAATATATCAAATTCTCGAAAAAAGAATTTAATTTAAATAATAAAACTAACAAGCTCTAAAGAAAAGCTGTAAAATACCGTGGACCCACAATTATCATAGCTATACCTTCGCTAAATTATGCAACTCGATATAAAAATCGCTAATATTCTCCGCGAGTTAGTATCTGTATATTGGTAAATTTCCAAGATATTTTTCTATAATTCTGGAAAAATTTCATAATTAAGATTGAAAAGTTATTTTTCAGCGCTACTTACCATCTACTCCAACCAATCCCACACATTTCAGATAATAGAAGTAAAAATTCTATTATCTCAGGAACTTCTTGTGAGTTATCTCTTGGAACAATTGCACAACCTTTTCCGTATTTCAGTATATTTAGCACTTTTTGCAATAGAATATCAATGGATTTTGCAATGGTTACTGGATTTTCTGTTTCTATCTCTTCTATTAAAATATTTTCTTCAAATATTTCAATGATTTGTTTAGGTAACTGTTTTCTCCTCTTGGGAGTCAATCCATCAGGAATGACACAAACTGATCCTTCATTTGGGACTTGAAAAATATCCGTCTTTGGTAACACATTTTTTTGGACTTGATAAGCATATTCGATAAATAATGACCATAAAATTCCTTTGAAAGCCATATAGAACATATCTTTTGGAATCGTTAAGGATATTCCTTCTGCATCTGAAATTAACTCACCTGAAATTCTAGATTCAAGATCAGAGATCGATTTTTGAAATTCTAATATGCGTGCGGGTCCTATTAATATGTAGAATTCGACATAATCCCCCTCAACGGGTTGAATTTGCATGGATAAAGCATAATCAGGATGTTTTTCCTTTTTCCCAGAAATATATGGCCGTGCATCTATTAAAATAGGAGCTGTGTCCAAAAGGATTTTCCCATCATCCATTCGTAAATTAGCTGGGAGTTTATTTATTAATTCAACCTTTTCTGAAGATATTATTGTTGGTTGTTGATCTGTTACTTCTTGCACATCATTTCCGATATTGACAGGTTCTTGTGAAACGAAAGTTTCTTGCATTGCAACTTTTGGTTCTGCTTGAGTTTTAAAGTCACCTACATATCCCAAAGCAGCTCTGCTTGTAAGTTTTTCTGTTTCTTTTTCTTTAATCTTTTTTATTAAATTCCTGTATAAAACCTTGGTAAGAGATTTTCCAGAATTTTCAATACTTTCCTTTATTGCTTCTAATAAAATATCATTTGCTTCTTTAGGTAATTGAGTTAATTGAGTAGCTATTTCATCAACGTCGGAGGAATTTGTTAAATTAAAGATTCTTTCTGCATTTGATCCTATTCCAAAAAAATTGGAAACTTCTTTACTCAAAGAATTTTTGCTTAAATCTGATAATTTGACAAGAGCATCATTGCCTATAAAAAATGTTGAATTAGAAATTATTTCATTATTTAAATTTATTTGACTTCTTGGAACTCCAATAACCAACAGATTTTTGTAGCTATTTTTGATTTCTGTTAGTGATTCTCCATTTTCGAGAAGAGTAATATTGGAAAGTAAATTATCAATTTTTTTTGATAAATCGAAGAAAAAGCCCGAAAATAAGACAATTAATGATAAAAAGCCAATGTGATTTTTTGGAACAACGATCAATGTATTAGTTGGATCAGAAATAATATTAAAAAATACTTGCATTTGTTTTTTAATGATTGGATCTGTGATAATGGGTTTATTTTGCTGATTAAGTGAATTTGTCAGTCTACTAATGATTTTAGTAAAAATTTTTAATGTTGGGAGAAACTGTTTTGTTAAAAGATTTTTATTTATGAGTTGAACTGAAATTAGATCTTGTTCTGACAAAAAAAACATTCTTTGATTTTGAAATCGAATAAATTGTAGTTCTTCATGTAAAATTTGTTTGGAATATAATTGTAATGCTTGGGTTATTGTGGCAACAATATCTTTTGCAGAAATTAATTTTCCACTTCCATTTTCAAATATAATTTCACCCCTCTTATTAATTACGAGGATTTCTTGTGAACTCAATAATAAACCTCAATCTATGTTTTTAAACTACTTTTAATAATTTTTTTATTGCTTACTATGTAAATCATAGGTATTAAGCTAGTTGTTTTTTTGTGAAATAAAAAATTACTGTATTGGTTACCTTAAGATATAAAGTATGAAAATATTTTGCTTTAAAAGAAATCTAATAATTGCCTTGAATTAATTGTTTCGGGAAAATTTTCCTTTTGAAGAACATTCACGAATTGAACTATGAGTTTAGAATATTTTTGGTTATCAAATAATTTTGAAATAACATAATCTTTGGTTTCTATGAACCAATCACTATCTTGCGAGTGAATCGATGGTAAAATATCAAGTCCTATTTTAAATTTATTATTATTAGCAATATTATCACTACTTTTTCTAATATTCTTAAGGAGGGTTAAACCACCTTTCATATCGTCATTAATAGCAAATAAGTATGCTAGAAGTAATATAATATAAACATTTTCATCTTCATCGAAATTGTTTTCAATTTCTGTTTTATTTTCTTCATAAAGTGAATTTAAAGTAATGAAGGCATTTTCTAATTCTCCATTCCAAGTTAATATCCTAAATAATAATAATTGCAAATTTATTTGAATTTTTTTGTCTAATTTATTGTTTTCTATGCGTTTCATCCATAGATTATATTTTTTTTTAATGGTTGAGAAGAGAAAATCCTTTCGATCAGCATTTTGGATATTTTCAAACTTCATCAAACAAATAGAAAATAATTCAAATCCTAAGCTAATATCATCGTTGTGTAATGGAATTTCCAAAATAACTTCTATGTATTCATTTGCTAAGGAATTTTTTCTTAGAATATTAAAGTAATAAGATAAAATCTGTGATATTTCATGAAATAGATCAAGTTCTGATAATTTTGAAAAAAACTTATTAAAAATATCAATCAATATTTTTGGTTTATCTATAACCACTTTTTTAGAAATTATTCGAAAAATTGCACCATTGAAATTTCTAATTGCTTCATAATTTTTATTCTGATCAAGTAAAATAAATGCTTTTTCAAACCATTTTTCAAAATTTGTCATAAAATATTTCCCTGATTCTTTAATGATCGGTATTATTGTCTATTTATTTACCAATTTAGAACTTGTTATGCTAAATATTATTGGTATCAACGAAATCTTGTATATAATTGTTTTGGCGGGTAGACATACTGATATTAAATTAATGGTTATTTAATAAAAAAAAATTAAGTGATTGTAGAAAAGAGGGATAAAGCAATTATTAGGTATTATTTTTGTTTAGATGATGGTTTTTTCTCATCCTCTAATTTTGATGACATCTGTTTGGCTATATTTAAAAACGGAAGAACCATCTGAGCAATTCCTTTGAAAGCATCTTGTCCTTCGCCTAAAAGCATCATTTGATCGATATTTATTCCTTTAAATATTTCAGGTAACGTTTCTAGTGTTTTCAGTTGAAGAAATCGTTCGTCTGCTTGTTCAATAGCTTTAACTTGTTTTAAAAGGCCTTCGGCTTCTGCTGTAAGTTTCTCTCTTACAACAGCAGCTTCACCTTCTGCTTGTGCAAATAATTGAGCTTTTCTTGCCTCTGCTTCTCTTGTCATTCGTTCAACTTCAACATCGATTTCTTGTGCAATTCTAGATGCACGAGATGCCTCTGCTGCAATAATTTGTCTTTTTTGTGCAGTTTCTGCTTCGATAATAACACGATTTTGTTCTAGTTCTTGAATCCGAACTTCTCTTTCTTTAGATTTTGAATCAACTTGTAATCTCATTTCTTGATTTGATAATCCAGTTAACCTATCAACTTCAAGATTTCTAATTTTAACTCTTTCATTCATTTCGGCCTCTCTTAATCTAGCTTTTTGCTCTTCATGTATTTTTTTGGTAGCTTCTAGATTTTGTTTTAAAGCTTTGTCAAGAACTTCAACATCTCTTACTTCTACTGATTCAGTTATAATTCCCCAATCAGCCATGAGTTGATGTAACTCACTGGTTATAATTTTGATAATTTCTGCTCTTTCTCGGATTACTTTTTCAATTTCCATATTAGCACAAGTAGTTCTAATAATTGATTCAGCAGCATTCTTTATTATTTTTTCAACATAATCAGGAGCAGAAGGAATCCATGAAACTTTTGCAAATGCCACTTCAGGATTTATAACCCTCCAATATACATAAGCAGTTAAAGATAGATCTTGATATTCTCGTGAAACAACTTGTTCTTTAGCCTCAAGTAATGTCTGTTGAACAACAGTAGGAATGACGATTATTTCATCTATTAGTGGTAATACAAATGCTGAACCCCCTGTTCCAGATTTTTTAACCTTACCTCTACGAAGCCAGATAACATACTCATTAGGCTTGAATTTTTTAAATCTGGATGCGTAAAAGATAAAAAATAATAGCAGAATTGCTGACAGTATAACAACAGCTATTACTATTGGATCGTTTAAAATATTAGTACCTTGTAACATTATTTTCTTCCTCTAATAAAAAAAAATTAAAACAGTTAATTTTGTTTTTATTCTTTCTTTAATTTTTTTACTTAATCACTATGTAGTATTTTGTATTTTAAAAGTAGATTATATCGGAAATAAAGAAAAACCCATAATAAAATTATTTTTAGGAACATAATTTTTGAGTTTATAATTAATTTTAATTCGATTTTGTACTACGCAAAAAAATAAACCAAAATTTACACCTGAATTATTTTATTTCTAGATGATTTTTTCAATCTATTCATAATTGCGGTTCCTAATCCTCTTTTTTCAACCGCTTCCACTAATACTATATCGACATTTCTTCTATCCATTTCACGAAATTCGTGAAATATTATGGATGCCAAATATTCTAATTCGTTTTTCTCTTTATCCCCAAAAACATGTATATAATCAGCATTAAGATCATTTTGTTTCTTCGATATTATTATACCCACTTTTTTCATTTGTTTATGATATTCTGATATTAATTCATTCATTTTGTAATAAATTTTTGGATCAGATCCTTGAATTATTTTAACAATTGCCTTAGGAGAATAGTGAACATATTTCATGCCAGGAGATTTTACTTTTTCTACTAAACTATCATCATATTCGACTCTTCCTATAATTATTTTTATTTGTTCCAGTGTTACACCTCCGGGTCTTAATATTTTTGGAGGTTTTTCAGTAAGATCAAGTACAGTTGATTCAATCCCAATCTTACAGCTACCCCCATCAATTATATAAGAAATTTTTCCATTTAAATCTTCTATTACATCCTGTGCAGTTGTTGGTGAAGGTAATCCTGAAATATTAGCACTAGGAGCAGCTATTGGTATTTCGCTCATTCTTAACAAATCAAGTGCGATTTTATGATTAGGTACTCGAACAGCTACAGTTTCTAAATTAGCGGTAACATTTGAAGGTATATTTCGATTTTTAGGAAGTATTAAGGTTAATGGTCCAGGCCAAAACATATTACCTAATTTTCTTATAGTTTCATCTAATCTTAGTTTATTTACTTTTTCTACATTAATAATATTTGTAATATACTTTACCGATTCGATATGAACAATAATTGGGTTATCATTTGGTCTCCCTTTAATCTCAAAAATCTTATCTACAGCAACAGGATCCAATGCGTTTGCCCCCAGTCCATATACAGTTTCAGTAGGAAAAGCAACCACACCTCCATTTTTTAAAGTTTTAACTACATCAGATAACAATTCCGGGTAATTTACATCTTTCTCAGAAAAAATAATAGTCATCGAAAATCAATTATTGAAAAAATTTTAGTATTAAAATTAAGATGCTTAAAAAAAATTAGCCTATTTAGTGAATATATATTCAATCATGTGTAGTTTTATTTTTTTGTGGAGGGGTAGGCCACAGATCAATTATAAGAGTTTGTTTTTTATCAATATCGACTACATAACCGATACTCCCCTTGGGAATAGGTTCATTGCCAGGAATTGTTTTTGCTTGCATTTTTATTCGCCCAAGTAAGTGTAGTTTTTCTCCAGGTCTGTTAATATCTGATGAATCGGCAATCACTAATCCTCCGTTATGATCTACAGTAGTTAATGTAATAACTTGATTATCTATTTTAACAGAAGGAATCTCATAAGAAGAATCTACAGCGACTTTTTTCCATAATCTTGAAACTCCTTTAGTTAATAAAAATGGTAATGAAACTACAATTAGTAATCGTAATATTGGATCTAGGGCAAGATTATATAAAATTTCTCCTAAAGCACCAAACGAAAGCAAAAAACTAGACAATAAAAGCAAAAAAGGAGCTGGTGATGTATCCGTAAAGCTTTGAATTTCGCTATCGTGATCGATGCTGTGATCAATATCATGATCAATATCTGTTGAAACATCTATATCGTGATCGATGTCGATTGATATATCAACATCGGTGTCAATATCGATCCCAACATCTATATCTCCATCAACATCGACATCTAATCCTACATCGTGATCTATACTTGTATCATGGCCTTGATCACCTATATGGCTTAAATTTACAAAAAAAGAAAAAAGGAAAAAAATAATCCCTCCAATAAAAGAACCACGAATTATTGAGAGTAAAATTGCTTCCCAAGGCTCTAAGACAATCATTTATTTCACCACAATGTTAAGAATAATATTTGATTAAAAACTTCTTCGAGGACTTAACCTTACTATTCAAATTATAATATATGATTTGAATTTATAAATACTGGTGAAGCGGAATTAGAAAAAATCCTTTTTCCTTTGGACATATTTTAAAAAAAAGAACAAAAGATTCAGAATTTATATGTGATTTAAATCATTTTTATACTTTGCATTTAAATTTGCGATATTTTTATCAGTATTTCATCTAGTCCAAACATCTGTTCGTCCTAAAATTAAGGCATTAAGTGTCCAATTATTCCCTACAAGATTGGATTTAAGAAAAGGGTATTGATAATACTTGTAATGTGGTGCGATTGCATAATTGTACTCATTATCATTTATAAATGCAGAATTGAAGCTTGAATTAACACCAGGATCATCAATATGGTTTACACTTACATTTCTATGTAAATATGTATATCCCCCATCATACCAAAAACCTCCTATAATGATTAAGCCATTTAAGTCTTTTTGTTGGCCAACATATACTTGAGCACCCAAAATATCATCAAAATTATTCCAAGCTACATCTTTTGCCTGTGAATTTAATCCTACAAAATAAGGTAGCAGAATTAAAATTAATATGATTATAGATGAGACAGTTTTAATGTAATTAATTTTTTTAGTTGTTAAAATAGAAAATTTTTCTCCTAAAATTGTTAGTAAATATCTAAAAATATTATTAACAATTGTGAACAATAATAATATAGAAATCGATGATAAACAGAAAAATAGGAATTCCCAAGCAAGAAGAAATCTAAATTCTTTATGTGGTTGGTTTTCCCACCAATCGAAAACAAGGAAAAGCACAATGCTTATTCTTAATAAATTAAAACTATCAATAGAAAATTCCGTTTTTATTGTATCAATTTGCTTAAATTTATTTAATTTCTTAATTATTAACGGTATAAAATGTAAAAAAAGTACGAATGAAGATATAATGATCATAAAAATAACTATGGTAAATAACCAGTTCATTGCATCCCTTGAAATTATGATATTTTCAAAATACCATCCCGCAGGTTCTGTTCCAAAGATAGACTGATTTTCAGGATTACCATTAAAATCTATAAATCGTAAAATTGATACAGAAAATTCTCCCCACATGATTAAGTCTAATAATCCATTTATAGTAAAAGAAACTAATCCCCCTGCTAATAAACTAATTGTTATATTTAATCCTTTATCTCGTATAATTGCAGATCTTTTTATTTGGATTTTATTCTTATTATCATCTTTGAAGTTGTATTTTTCATGTAAATTTGAATTGTAGAATATTTTCTTTGTTATTAATAATTTAAAATATTTAAAATAATGCAAAAATGGATTAAATATGATTACAAAGATTAATATTAATATTGCGAAATCTGGTCTTATCCAAATCGATATACCTAGTAAAAAACCTGCTAAATAGCTTTTCACTCTTAATCCATTTAAATTTTTTTCATTAATTGACTTCAAATATAAGTATAATCCCCAAAACAAAGGAGAAATTGCTATTATATTTGTTAATCCCGTTGTACTATATAAAATTGTATCAGGATACAACATTATAATTAACCAAAATATAATAAGTAAATTTTCTTTGAATTTCGGAAATATTTCCTTTAGTAGTAAACTTAGCCCTATTAACCCAACTGTTGTATTGATTCCTAGAAATATTCTAATCATGGGAAGGATTTGTAACCAATAATTAAATCCTAACAATTCTCCAAGTCCAAATAGAGTGTAAAAAATCAAAGGAGTTATCAACGATCGTGCGGGTCCAATAAATGGTTCAGGCCAATTTGATTGCTCAGGAGATAACCATTCCCAAGCTCTTATTCCGTAATCATAATAATAATAATGTCCTATTTCGAATGATTGATAAATTTCATCTGGATGGAAAAAAGTCGGGGGAAATAAAGCTTTAATTACTTGGATCAAAAAGAAAAATATTACTAAAATCCAAACAATTAATTGCCTATGGTTTGAAATTTTTGAAGAATATTGTTTTAAGGATATCCTACTCATTTATATCAATTTTTTTCTTCAATTTCTATCAATATTTGTTTTGCTATAACAGAATCATTTTCTTTAACTTTGACTGAAGTAATTATTCCATTTATTGGACTCGTAAAATAATTTTTCATTTTCATAGCTTCGAATACTACTAGTTCTTGTCCTTCTTTAATTTTATCTCCATTTTTACATTTTACAGATACTATTTTTCCTGGCATTGGGGCTAGAATTTTTCCATCTTGAAAATATTCCTCTAAAATCAGAGAAGCTTTAATCCTTTTCTTTTCTTCAGGTCTTTGATGTAAATGGACTTCAAATTTGAAATCATTGTATCTAATATTATATTCTTCATGGTTGTTTAACGAAGTTACTTCAAATTTTAATATTTCACTTTCTAGATCTTTGGATCGAAAATTTTCCCCATCTATTGATACTTCAATCTCTTGTCCTTTTTGAATTACTTCAACTTCATATGCATTATTTTCGATTTCTAATCGATATTTATAAATAAGTGATGACATTTATTATTTCCTTGACTTTAATTTTAGAACTTAGTACCCATCTGATCCAATCTTCCAACTAAACTCCAAGTTTTCTTATTAATATTTGATGTTTTCGTGTTTTCTTTAATTATCAAGGGCTGCACTGGATCTTTATTTTTTATTATACTTATTACAAGTGATGCAAGTGTTTTTCTGTTATTTAAATCAATTTCATTTGGTATTTTACTGAATTTTCTCATGAAATAGATTTCTGCTTCTTTTGTTGCTATTTCATAAGCTAATCTTTCTCTTTTATCTAATTTCCAATTTTCATATATCTCTAAATTTTTATATTGGTCAAAATCTATCGTTGATGGAATAAAACCTTCTCGATTTAGTTCTTTCAATTTTTTAGAAATATTATTCGATGTTTTTCCATTATACCCAGAAAGAAAATTATGTATCTCAGGGACAATTGTTGAATATTTTTTCTTTCCATCAACACAATTAAAAATGGCCTGTGATAATAAGAAGTCTGTAAATGGGGGTATGCAAGGTGGGTATGCTAAATCTTTTTGAACCTTTGAGAATTCAATAAGAGTTTTATCAACTAAATTCTTTTTGTTATTCTCTTTTAAAATATTAACAAGCTTTTGATATGCAAAAATTGGTATTTTCTTTTTGATTAAATCCGTGTTAGTCATTATTCCTAATTTATTACAATCATTGTCTTTAATATCCATTAAACATAAATCATTTTGTAATCTTAGAACCTTATTTAAATCTATATTGGTTTTAATATCTAAATCGTGAAATAAAGAAAGAATAGTAATAAGATTTGGTGGACAAGGATCAGGATAATTTAATAGTGAAGTAACATCAATTCCAATAATATTTAGTTCAGATTTTAAAAAATTTCCAATTATATATGTTAATTCGTCTTTTCTTCCTGAAAAAGATAATTTAAAGCTGAGTTTCAGCTCATTTTTAAGTTGATCAAGAACTCTTCTAATTAATTGATACCTTAAGGTTCCAGTTGGCTCAAACAAAATAACACTTGTAGTTTCACTTTTTTTATATAATTCTAATACTTTTTTAGGTAATACAAAATCTGGATTTATAGGGTTAATAAGAATCGTGCCCTCTACATTCATATCCTTCTTGATACAAAGATTGATTGTTTCTTCTAAAAAATTTAAATCATTGAGAGGATCAAATAATCTTATATTCTCCACGTTAAAACTTTTTAAAGTCTCAAGAAAATTAGAAACTATTTTAGTATCATAAACTCTTTGAAATGTTAAATATTTGCTCATTAAATTTATTGTCAAAGAAATAGGATCAAAAAGTTTATTTAAAATTTCTAATCTCTCCCAAGGATTTTCATTAAGAGTTTTCGACATTAAATTGGGAAAATCAATAGAGCTCCATGCAATAACATTTTCAAAGGGAATTTTATTTATGTATGAACTAAATGTTTTAATTTCATTTATTGATATTGATTTGTTCCAAAAATGGGGGAATAAACTACTGAAAGAAACCTCAGTGAGCTTTACTGTATTTTGGGTTAACATTCTATTCACTTTATAGAGGAATATTTCCATGTTTACGAGGAGGTCTGTGCTTTCTTTTTCCTTTCAGTGCATTGAGAGTTGCAATTAGTTGCGGTCTAGTTTCCATAGGCTCTATTATATCGTTTACATAGCCTCGTGAACTTGCTACATAAGGATTAGCGAATTTTTCTTTATATTCCTTAACCTTTAATTTTCTTAATTCATCTGGATTTGACGAATCTTTAATTTCTTTACGAAAGATAATATTAGCTGCGCCTTCTGGTCCCATGACAGCTATTTCAGCTGTTGGCCAAGCAAAAACTATATCAGCCCGGCAATTAATTGAAGATAGAACTACATATGCTCCTCCATATGCTTTTCTTGTGATGATTGTGATTTGAGGGACGGTTGCTTCTGCATAAGCATACATAATTTTTGCTCCATGTCTAATTATTCCTCCATATTCTTGCTGAATGCCTGGGAGAAATCCCGGAACATCCATTAAAGTGATTAATGGAATGTTGAAGCAGTCACAAAAACGAACAAATCTAGCTATTTTATCAGATGCATCAATATCTAAAGTACCAGCTAAAACATTAGGTTGATTAGCCACTATTCCTACTACATGTCCATTCAATCTTGCAAATGCAATCACAACATTCTGTGCGAATAATTCTGCTACTTCAAACATTGATTCTTTATCAAATATCATTTGAATTACATCCTTAACATCATATGGCTTATTAGGATCATCAGGAATTACTAAATTTAGTCCTGGATCTTTTCTCCCTGGAGAATCAATTGTTTGGATATATGGTGGATCTTCAACATTATTCGAAGGTAAAAATGATAATAACTTCCTAATTCTATTAATAGAATCGATTTCACTAACATCAAAAAAATCCGCAACCCCACTTTTACTACAGTGGGTTCTAGCCCCACCCAAATCTTCAAAAGATATTTCTTCACCAGTAACAGTTTTTATTACATCAGGACCCGTTATAAACATGTGACTGGTTTTTTCAACCATAAATATGAAATCAGTCACTGCTGGACTATAAACGGCTCCTCCTGCACAAGGTCCCATAATCGCAGAAATTTGGGGAATCACACCAGATACGTCAGCATTCCTAAAGAATATTTCTCCATAAGCACCCAATGATGCTACTCCTTCTTGTATCCGGGCCCCGCCTGAGTCATTAATCCCTATTATAGGTGTTCCTGCCTTTAATGCTAAATCCATAACTCGACAAACTTTTTGAGAAAAAATTTCTCCAAGGGATCCCCCAAATCTCGTGAAATCATGAGAAAAAATAAATATTGTTCGTCCATCAACTGTCCCAAAACCTGTTATTACAGCATCTCCTGGATACTTTATATTTTCCATCCCAAAATCTATCTCTCTATGTTCTACGAAGCGATCTAACTCAACAAATGATCTTTCATCTAATAAATTATCAATTCTTTCTCTAGCAGTCATTTTTCCCTTATCTTTTTGTTTTTTGTTTTTTTTGGGATCACCGGTTACTAACTCTTTTTTTAAATCTCTTAACTTTTTGAATTTTTCTTCATTAGTGGGAGTCATATTAATAATCAACTCATTTGTTCTTATTAAAAAATATAGAGAGCTTACTTTATTATATTAAAAAAATTAGGAAAAATAGATGTTTAGAATGAATAATACTTTTATGATAAAAAATAGAAGTAAAATTCAGTTCTCAATTAAAATATCAATAATTTTCTGTTTACGTTTCAATTTACAGATTAGATTCTTATTTTCTACTGATTTAAGAACTATTATTCCATCTTGACCCCATGATAATTCGACTGATTTTCCTTTAAATGTTTGCTTTATTATATTTGGTTTACCACGCATATAAACAGGTTCTGCTTCGAAATCATCGAATCTTACTTGAAATAAAACAATACTTGCGCCTCTTCTTACTGCTAACGAAGAATGCTCTTCAATTTCAAAAGCATTTTTTTCCGTTAACCAAGTAATTCTTGTTCTTACCCTTTTAGGTCCTTGTTGCTCTATATTGAGAGCACGTATTGAATTAATTAGAAATCCAGTTTTTTTTCTATTATGACGCTTGTAAGCTTTAATGAAAAATCCCTGCAATCTTGGAGAAGTAGTTTCTACTACTGGAAGCATTTCAATGGTTGCAATTTCTTCTACTACAGTCATTTTTTACACCATTTAATTTTTTTCTATCAATTTTCAGCTTAAATTTAATTTATGATTATTTTTTTTGTTTTTAGAAATTAGATAAACTGTTACCTTAAAAGCATATATATATCCAATGGTTATAAACCTAATATTATTAATAAAAATATAAACAGAAATGAACCCTATATCTATGTTTATATAAGAGAAAAATAACATAATACACAAAAAAATTATTAAGGAATTTCATTAAAATAAATATTTTTATTATTTATTGGTGTAATAAAAATAACTGAAATCATTTAATAAGGAATAAAATAAAATATATATTAATGGTTCAAAGTTCGCTTAATTGAAATGTGATAACAAGGCTAACAAATCATGTTTGAATTTAATTCAATCGAAAGAAAACTAAATGGATTCACAAGAGAATGGAGATCAATCCAGAACTCTTCTTTGAAATCAACAAATAGTATTCTAGGTTTAATTTCAAAACTAAATCTGGTTAAGACCAAGCAATACTCTGAACAATTTTCTCAATTCCCTGATATTCAGGATCGACTAATTTCTATTTTAATTGACCAAATAAATATAAAATTACCTGAAATTCAGAAAACTGTTAATGAATTTTCTAAATTAGGCGAAAAAATTAAAAATTGGGAAGATATTACCACAAAACTATTAAAAAATGAAATGAAAAAGTCTTTTATCCTCAATGAATCCGAGGGTTTAATAAATGAAATAAGAATAATTGAGCAAACTTTAGAACAAGTAAAAGAAATCGCATCTATGTTTGAAATAGAAATATCCTTAAGGCATAATGTGTTTGATTTGATACAGAATATATCCAAAGAGCAATTTAGCGTTCAAAAATTAAGTTTTTATTTAACTGTATGGACCAGCGAGCCCTATCTTGATTTCAATAGAATAAACGAGATTATTGAAAATTTTGTTGATCTAACAATCGAAGAATCTGATATAAAAAATATTTAATTGATATTTTTTTTATTTCTAATTTTTTCTACAATAATTTCAGCAAATTCCATCAATTCTAGAAAGGATCCTTCTACTTCAATTAAACCTTGCGCGAAAGTTTCAATGGGATCGATTTTTTCAGTTAAAATATCCTTAAAAATAGGGAAATTAGTCTTAATTGTAAAATTAAAAGTCTCTTCTGAATCAGCTTCAAAAAATAACACATTTTTTTGAGCTCTAGAAAAATCAAAATAATAATTTTTTCCATCTAAAAAAATATGAACAGTTTTTCCCCAATTGTTTAATTCAGAGAAAATTTCTTCATTATTTAATACATGGTTAATGAATTCATCAAAATTTTTAACGTTACTAATTTCCAAGAGAAAAAACCTACAAAAGACAAATTTCGGAATTTTATCTAAATCCAGTTATAAATCTGGAAGCTTGTTCAGATGTTGATGGAGCTTCAAATTGTGCACCATCATTAGGACAAATCCAATATGGAACAGTTAATTCATTTTCCCAAAATTTAAAAGAATATTTTCCCTCCATCACTGGGTTAGAGCAGATATCACAAGTAAAATCTGGGAATTCTGAGTATTCCTGATCTAACCATTTGCTTCTAGTTATAATATTGCGTAAATAGGTTTTCTGATCATCAAATTTAGCTAATAACTTGGGATCTATTCTCATTTCAAGAAACACAAAATTAACGATTTTTTTATTAATTTCCTCACTAGATTTGCCAATTAATTCCCCTAAATTTGTTTTTTGCATTAATTCTGGCTTTATCAACCCTGTTGTAATAAAAATAAATTCGATACCTTTCGTACCATCTGCTATAGCATTAATGGTTGATTTAATAGATTCTAAAAATGAAGGATCATTGTGAGAATGAGCTGTGAGTTCATCTAAAGGAATGTCTATTGCTCTTGCTAGAAAAATTTTATTAGAGGGAGCTAATCCAACAATATCGATGTTTTCATTCTCTTTAACAACATCTACTAGAGGAGCTATATCGGTCCTTGATGCTAAGGGAGCAGGAGTCTTACTTAACGTATGTGCTGCTATTCGGTAATTATTTACTTTCAAATAATCCATGACTGCTGTTAAAAATATAAATCTTAATTTTTTAGCGTCCACATTATAATAAGAATCATAAATTGACATAAATTTTCACTTTTATTCAGAACGAGTGTTCTTATTTTAAAGTAAAACCATTTTGTTTCTATTAATTAAGTTACGATTTTTTAAACAGATATTTAACTACTATCTTTTCGAATTTTTCTAATCTAAAAACTTTTTTTTATTAAACTTATCTCTATTTTTATTATTTTACGAATAGAATATTTTTGTAGTATATTACTCGACTTGCATTTATTGAGTTTACGAAAATGTAGAAAAGAAGTTGGTTACTTCTTTATTTCGAGTAAAAATGACCGAAATAACCAACTCCTTTCAAAAAAAGTTCTTCTTGTACCTTGAAAAATCTTCTTGTCTGACCAAACGTGACCATGAAGCTCTATGGGAAATTATCTCTGCTCTCATAGGTTCATCTTCTTTCAGTCTTTCTAGCCTCTCTACTAGGCTTGGACGAAGAATAGGTCATAATTATTTAGCAAGATTATTAAAAAAATATTCTTTCATCCAACGAAAGGTCATGAAAGCACTACTTAAAGATGTTCTTACCAGTATAGGTAACCACAAAAAGTTTTATCTTATTATCGATGACCCATTAGTCGAAAAATCAGGACAAAAGATATTTGCTTCTCTTCGATGGTATAATCATAGTTCCAAGCGTCAAACACGTGCATTATGCCTTGTAAACCTAGTGTTAGAAGTGGATGGGAAAGTACTTTTGTTCATCCCTTGGCTTCTCACATCTACGACCAAGCCGACAAAAAAACTTTCTAAAAAGGTTAAGCATCAAGATCTTAAGAATGAAGCAGCAATAACCATGATTCAATCATTTATTAATGTGACAGACATACAAGGTATCTCAAGACAACGCATCATCATTGAAGCTGACTCCTGGTACAGTCCATATGAATTTCGTTCTTCTTTACAGAAATTGAGTCTAGATTATCGAATAGATGGTAAAAGTAATTATTCTGTTCAGAAAGTTGATCATGATGCTAAAAAGAAAGCCAATGAACAGACAAGAGGTCGTAAACGTACGC
>MDVS01000045.1 GCA_001940645.1 Candidatus Heimdallarchaeota archaeon LC_3 | reverse complement strand
ATATTATTAGATGACTCAAATTTATTATTACACACTAGGCCAACAGCTGTTGATCTGAAAAATATTTTAAATATCATGTTATCTCTTTGGTCACCAAAAATTTCTAATATTCCTCCTTTATTAGATATTTACAAATCTAAAGCACTTGAATTAACTACTAACCTGATTGATGAATGTCAAGCAATAGCTGAAGCAGGTTTAACATTAATAAAAAATGATTTTAACATTATAACACATTGTCATACTGGAGCTTTTGCAACTGTTGATATCGGAACAGCAATTGCGCCAATGAAACTTGCTGCAGAAAAGGGGTATGATATACATGTTTACGTTGATGAAACGCGTCCTAGATTTCAGGGAGGAAAATTGACAGCGTGGGAATTAGAACAAGCAGGTGTACCTTATACATTAATAACCGATTCAACAGCTGCATCACTAATGAAAGCTAATAAAATTGATTTAGCCATTGTTGGAGCAGACCGGATAGCACGTAATGGAGATTTTGCTAATAAAATAGGAACTTACAATTTAGCTGTAATCAGCTCATTTCACGATGTACCTTTTTATTCCGCTGCACCTTGGTCCACATTTCATCCAGATCTCATGGATGGAAATGAGATTCCAATAGAAGAAAGGGATAGTAAAGAAATAACTCATACAGAGTCGAATAATGGCCAAGAACTCCTATTAACGTATGAAACAAAATCAGTTTATAATCCTGCTTTTGATATTAGTCCTAACTCATTATTATCTGGAATTATTGTTCCAGGACAAATTTTAGAAAAACCATTTAATGAATCTATTGAAAATATCGTTATTCCCAACTTAAAAAAGAAAAATATGTTTGAATAGTAAAAATATTAATTTCTAGAATTACATTTAAGAGAAACTTAATAAATTTCTAGGGAATATAGGATCCAATCATGGAAAAAATGAAAAAAATATCAATATTCGATAGATTACAACTTTATCCAAGTGAGATTGCAGCGCTAGGTATAGCATGGTTGGTAATAATCTTAGCGTTCGTACCACAGGCACTTATAACTCCTATATTAGCATTTACTTTTGGTAATTCATTTTTTGAACCCGAATTTATGTCTAGAGCATCATTAATGGCATTTGCAATTGGAGGAGCTTTTATTCTGCACGAACTTGGTCACAAGTTTGCAGCTCAACGATTTAAAGCGAGAGCAGCATTCCAAATAGATCCGAGAGGATTAATGATTACAGCCTTATCAGTGGCATTAGGATTTTATTTACTAATGCCAGGAGCTGTTTTTTGGAGCAGTAATCTATCAAAGTATGACAATATTCGAGGAAGAGTAGCCGCAGCAGGACCTGTTGTGAATTTATTATTGGCAAGTATTTCATTAGGGTTAATCGCTATTGGAGAAGGAGCAGAGACATTATCACTAGGGTGGATATTTTTTACCTTTGGTCAGGTGAGTTTTTTTCTTAACATATATTTGGGACTATTCAATATGTTACCAATTTGGGTTCTTGATGGTAAGAAAATTTTGACTTGGAATACCACAGTTTATTTAACAATGATGGTAATGTTCGTTTCACTTGTAATGGCAGGTTGGTTTGGGTTTGGAATAAGATTTAATTTTTTTATTATTAGTTTTCCTCCCGGTGGAGGAATTTTTGGATTTTAAAGGATCAATTTTACTATTTAAATTCCTTTAAACTAATTTTTTCTCCTTATTTTTGAATACAAAAAAAAATTGATTTTCTAATTTAAATTATAAAGACATTATTGAATCATTGGGTTCTACGTATTATATTACGTTACGAAACTTGTAAAATTAAAGAAAATCACTTATAGAAAATGTGATTTTACGTATCTACCTTAAAAACAGGTGCTTCTTCATCTCTATTGCATGTATGTTCACCTGGTAAATAGTGTTCACCGCAAAAATATTGTTTACAGTCATCACAAAGAAATGGCTTGTAAATATGTTTACTACATGCCGCACAATTACCTTCTTCAAGTTCAACCTTCTCGACAATATCCTCTTCTCTTAGTATGGCTAAATCAGGACCAACAACATATGTTCGATCGACCCCTTTGAATTTAGAGGTACCAAAAAATGATCTTATGAGATAAATAGTTCCAATTATGGCAAGAATTGATATAAGAACAGAATATTCTTTATTAAGATCAGGAAAATAAATATAATATGTAAGCGTAATTATTCCATATAAAATGAAATAAGGGATAAGTAAATTTCTCATTTTATTATAGATAGTAGCTTCACTCAAGAGATCAAACTCCTAGCAAAAAAAAAATCGTTATAATTACTTTTTAAAAATACTAGAAAAATATTGATATAATTCAATTGTTTTTCTTAATATGTAAACAATTAAGACAAAAACATTCTTATCGAATTTACTAATAATTAAGTCCAGATTATTACGTAATATTATAACATTATTTTAAATGCAATTTAATATTAAAGTTAAAAAACCCATTTTAAAGTATTTTTTAGATTAAAAAATTGAAAATCTATTAGTGTAAGTTGATTTTATGACACCTAAGAAACTCACTTCAATAAGAATTTTAGTTGTTGGAGATAGAGATTATAAATACATATTTGAGGATGCAGCAGGAATCCCAGCAACCTCGGTAAGTAACGATTTCATATCGTTAACGGCTAAAACAGAATTAGGGAGGGAAGGTGACAAGGGAAAGAATAAATATCCCGTTTTATGGTTACAAAAACCATTAGAAGGAATAGGAGGACGTGAATGGTTTAATAGGTTAAAAGACTTCAGTCCGAATGCTTTAATTTTATTCGTAGATCCTTCAACGGATTTAAGTTTTTACCAAGCTGCTATGCAAGAAAATTATATAAGGATTTTAGAATCACTGGATTTAGATGAAAAGAAAGCTGATAAAAAAGCAAAAAAATTAAAGATTTTATTCTTATTTGTATTAGATAATGTGACAGATTCTATGAAATCGAAGGATTACCTTGTTGAATTGCACAAATTACGACTAATTTATTCAGAAAAATTTCCTTTAGCAGCATTCAGAGAAGTAATGATGAATATTGATAAACCAGAGCACAGTGAAGTTGTAGATTTACTAGAAATGGTTAGACAAGTATTTGAAGATGAATTTTAATAGAATTTGGTTTAAAAATTGATATTTATCCCATGACTAATCAAGAAATAGAAAATAAAACCAAAAATTTGTATACTTTTATTAAATTCTAATAACAAATTTGGTAAAATTGAAATACTTAATCTTGGGAACAAAGGTTTATAATGGAAAATATTAAATAGAGAAAAATAACTCAATTTGTTTAGTTATTTTTTCACATGAAATCTTATCAAATTATTTTATGAGTTGAAACGTAATGACGATTACTTTAGCAAAAGTTGTAAAAATTGTAGGTAAAGATAGTATTAAAATCGAAATACCAGCAGATTTTTTAGAATCTACAATGGCCAAAGAGGATGAGAAGGCGGATGGATATGCTGTTATTATTTTTACTCCATCTACGAAAATAATTAAAATTTATCCTGCGAAAAGTGGAGTTGTGGCGAGAATAGAAGTAGGGATCAACGAACTTACACCAGATTTTCTCCAAGAAGTATCATCAATATTTTTAGAAGCTGGTATTAAAACACTATATTCAACTGGTGTCTGTTTCACTAGTGAAAGCTGTTTATATGAAGTTTATGTAGATAAACAAGATTATCCAGAGAGTTTCGATTTGAAAGCACGATTAGGGGAAATCAGAGGAGTAGGAGAAGTAAAAATCGATATGCTCGAACCAGAAAACTAATATTAGAAATACTCAACTATTTCCTTTTTTATAAATCTCAACCAATTTTTGACTGATATTTAATTATACCAAATTTATCTAAAAACTTTTTTGATTTTAAGACGATTGAACAACTTATTAGGAAAAATATTTCCCAAATAATTATTATAAGTTTTTTACTACCAAATATTTAAATGGTATTATTCATCGAAACCTGTTATGCTTGATTCATTTGGTATTTACCTTTACATTTTTTGTTTATCTCTGGTTCATTTAACAGGTTTTTTCATTTTTTTCAGTTATTACATCTCTCAAAAACAATTTCGATATCTTTTATTTTCTGTGGGATGGTTACTATCTCTTATAGGAACAATGATATTTCTTATCCCTTTTTATATGTCTGAGATTCGACTATTTAGTATATATATAGATTTTTTAACATTAGCAAGCATTACTGGACTACTTAGTGGTCTTTTAGGAATAATAGGAACGTTCTTTATCTCATTAGGATTGCTATCTCATTTTTTTTCTTTGAAAAAAATCGAAATTTACCTAATAACATTAATAATTACAATAATCCCAATATTTGCTTTCTTAATCAAAGGATTCATCTCATTTGACATAAATTTGTTCCAGGAAACGATTTTCTATTTTCGTTTAACCTCGAATTCCTTGAGCTCTTTTTTAACTAGTATAGAACAAATGTTTGTTTATCTATTTTTATTTTTGATAGGATTAAAGTTCAGGTTGAAAATTCTTCAATATTCAACCGTAAGTTATGTTCTTTATATGACTGGGGTTTTCCTGTCGTTTCTTACATTAGTTCTTGTTCAGTTTCGTGAATTCCAAATCGATGAATTAGCTGTATTATTTAATTTTACTATGTCTATTTGGGTAGCGATTGTTTTAATGTTGTTTCTTATTCATTTAGAGCACAATAAGTCAATGAAAGAAAAATATCTGCTCAAAGACCGGTATTCGCATAATATGGCACAATTTATCCAACTTGCTATGGGAAATCTAGACTTATTGCGCGAGACAAAAAACATGGATTATTTCCAAAAACTCGAAAACAATCTATCAGATACAGCAGATTTACTAAAACAGATCAGGAATATTTAGATATTTTTAATTTTTGATTATTCTGTATCCAAATTAAATTCTTTTGATAAATCTTTTATCTTTTTTAATAAATTCTCTCTATTAGCTCCTTTAAACTCTGAAATCATTATTTTATCCTTTAATTCATCTTCCCAATATATTTCGATCCATTCATTTCGCTCCCTAACAGAATATTCCTTTAGTGATTCACTACCTGGGCCATAAATGTGCTTTCCAGTTTCTGAATTAAATTCAGCATGATGCATAGCACAAGTAATATTTCCTTCGTCATTTAGCCATCCTATTGATAAGGGAACGTCAGCATGAGTACAAGAGTTCTGAAATGCTGATATTATTCCCTTAAATCTTACTAATAAAATATCTTCATTGTTTATTGTGTAAGCTTTAAGCTGATTATCAGACAAAGTATCTGTTTTAGTGATTTTTAACCAGGACACATTTTCACATCTTAAGTTGTGAGTTTCATAACATATTCTTGACGTAATATTGATTGATATATCTTCGACAATTTTATATTAATTCAATAGGTTACTCCTCCAGATCCAAATCTTGAAATCAACTCTTTACAACTAATGGTGAAACTATGAGAATTATTACCGTCCATCTCCCTGATGAATTTATTGCTGGCTTAGATGAGCTTGTCCGACTTGATCGATACCCTAATCGTTCAGAAGCAATTAGATATTCTGTTCGTGATCTTCTTAAAGAAGAATTATGGGTTTTTAAAGATAAAAATTTCATTAACATTGAAAATAGAGCTGAATAACCCAATTTTAAAATTTCTATCTCTTTTGGAATCAAAATTCTGTCCAATTTCTTGCCATTTCTTTTATATTTTACTTTTCTTTTTTTAATCTATGGAAATCTATTCTGATCAAAGAAAAATTCTTCTTGGAAGTGCTAGTAAACCGAGAAGTTGGGCTTTAAGTCAAATTGGAATACCTTATGAAATTAGAGTTACCAATTCCAAAGAAAAAAATCCGCGAATTCAAGAAAATATTTCTGAAAATGAAACTAAATTAATAGTTCTAGATAATTCTAATAAGAAACTTGAAAATATTGCAAATAAAATTGATAAATCAGATAAAAATAATTTTTTTGGAATATTATGCTTGGATACATCTATTTGGCTCCCACCAAATAACTATATTGCTAAACCTAAGTCTGCACAAGATTTAAAAAATATGTTACAACTCATGTCTGACAAAATTCATAAAGTTTTTACTGCTTACTCTTATATACCAATTTCTAATAATGGAGAATTTATGAAAACTATTTCTGGGATTGATACTTGTTTAGTATCTTTTAAAAAAATAAATAGTTATTTCTTAGAAAATTATGCTTCTAACCCTATAGCATTAACTTTTGCAGGTGGATACAACATTCAGGGGTCATCAGCAGTTTTTGTTAATAAAATAAGTGGTGATTATTACACTGTTGTTGGATTACCAATTAGTGCTTGGTTAAAAGACCTAGAATCGCAAAATCTTAATAATTTCAAAGAATTAGTTAATTCAATTTCTTTTCGTTAATTTCAAAACAAAAAGGGGATTTTAAGATACAAATTATAAGTCGTGAGTCCTCAGAACTTCCAAACAAAGTAGGAAGAAACTTTCATTTGACCGTTGGCTGTATATCACTACAAATCAATATTCATACAAACCCCGATTCCCTGTTCACAAGGGTTCACTGCAATAGATTCTCTGACGCGAATCACTGTTGCATCTGTAATAATTTTCTTCAAAGTATATATATACATTTTTCAGAAGACACATCTTCTGTTTTTTATCCAAACGAGGAACACATCCTCATAGTATTCATTATGTGACGTTTTATAAACATTTAAATAGTTTTTTCTATCCATCTAAACGAAATTCATCCCTCACCTGAAGAGAGAGGGATTTCTTTCGTAACAAGTTCGATCATATAAATTCCATATAAATCATTATAATTAATGTTAATGTTGTGAAAGAATATAAGAAATAGAAATCTTTTATATATAATTATCAGTAATAAATTTTCAACAATGGTGTCAGTTTGAGTACCGGTACAATGCTTCCTTTCTTATTTGAGAAAGAAAAACGACTATGTCTAGAACATAATTTGAAATTAGTTGATAAACCATATACACAACTGCCAGGACCAGTAATCGCAATTGGTGGTTATTCTGGTGTTGGAAAAGACACATTAGCGCATGGTTTAGAATTATTATTCAAGAAAAGATACAAAAATGATTTAAAAAAGGTAGTAGCTGGTACTATAATGCGTAAAATTGCTAGAAAATATGGGTTTGATGAAGCTCACTTGGATCAATTTCTGGCAAAGCTAAACCTGGATAAAGCATTAGAAAAAGAAGTGGATCGTGAAATGGATGAGCGAACATTACATAAAACGATCACTATGGGTAAAGGCCTCTTTATTGGGAGGATGGCTCCTTTTGTTATAGGAGGATGGGGATTTTCAATATGGGTTAAAACTGTTCCTGAAATTGGTGCAAGGAGAATTCTCAATGATAAACATAGACCTGAGTATGGAAAAATGGGATACGATGAACTCCTTGAGAAGATAATAAAACGAGATATTGTTGATAAAGATCGATTAGAAAAAAATTATGGAGTTAAACTAGATTCCTTGATCCCAGAATGTGATCTAATACTTGATAACTCCAATTCAGATATTAATGAGACTCTTGAAATCGCTTTCGACGCAACAAGTCGATTCTACGGATTTAATGATCTTTGAAAGAAAAAGTAACTTGTTTTCTTCTATTGGATTTTCATTTTGATTTTGGATACAAATAAGTATTTTTAATAATTAGTTATTTATTATTTAAATTAGATAAATGCTCCAATATTTTTAATATCTTAGAATCTTTATATTCTGTAGAGATTATCATGACCACATTTACTGTCCACAGTTTCAAAGGAGGATCGGGTAAAACAGCAATTTCAATTAATGTTTGTGCTTTACTTGCAAATCAAGGATATAATGTTGCATTGCTTGATTTTGATTTTCATGGTCCTAGTTTATTCTCTTTATTTAACTTTCCGGATAGACCAGAGTTGAAACCAAAAAGTTATATTAATGATTATATCGAAGAAAACTGCTCTGTCGACGATATACTTATTAATTTTTCTTCAAAATTTAATACTAAAGGGGATTTCCATATTGCTTTTGCTAATCCTAGCCCAGCTAGTATACAGAATATGCTAGCTAAAGGTCGAAGATGGCAAATGAAAGCCATGGAAAGGATTTTGAATCTTAAGAAAAAGTTGAAAGATTCCCTAAAAGTCGATTTTATTTGTTTTGATAGTTCTCCAGGGCTTCATTATAGTAGTTTAAATTCAATAGTAGCTTCAGATTTAGTTTATTTAGTAGTTAAATATGATATTTCTGATTTTGAAGGCACTCTTCACATGCTTAAGGGCATTCATTCAGCTTTGGAAAAGAAAACATGGTTATTAGTAAATAGGGTACCAGTATATAACGATTTAGAGATACTTGAGGCTGGAGGCCATCTCGGTATTGTCGAGGAAAAATTTAAATCAGCTATTGATGAGAATTTCGGGATTTTGGGAGCTATACCCTGTCTGTGTGATGTTGGCTTATATCAATCTTCAACATCAATCTCAACTACCAGAATTTTTGCTTTAGATCAACCGAATTCACCATTTGTAAAAGCTTTGGATAAAATTGTAACTGTATTGACAACAAATACTAATTGAGGATTCTCAATGGATGTTCAAGCCGTATATATATTATTAAGGGATGGAAGATGTATATATTCTAGGGCTTACTCTGAGAATCCTGCTGACCCTCAATTATTAGGGGGAATGTTAGCAGCTTTTAATATAGCTAGCAAACAATGGTTAAGTGATGGAATTAGAAAATTTGAAGCAGATGGGGGACTAAGTTTCGTTGTTAAAGATTTCGAATCTTTTATTGTTACTTTTCAAGTGTCTAGAAACCTTACAAATGAGAAAGAAGCGTTTCTAGATATAATTGGTTATAAGTTTTTTGCAAAATACGGAAATACGTTATCCCCATTTGAAGGTAATATAACAATTTATAAAGGATTTACACCAATTTTGGATAATATTTTAGGTGTGATTACATCAGAAGAAGGAAGAACTAAACAGAATATCAAAATAAGAGGTATTATTGATGATGATAAGGTACTGGATTCACTTACTATTATAGAATTGCCTAGAACTCTTCAAAAAACAGCGTTAGATTTGTTAACTGTTAAACAAGCAACACCAGAAGAATTGGCATCTGGATCGGATTGTTCAGTCGAGGAAGTAGAACATAATTTAGAAAATTTATTAAATCAGGGCTATATTATGTGTAAAACTATAGGTTCTCGTAAATTATATTATATCCCTTAATAAACTAGAAATATCAAGTAAATGTGTCATCAGTCTATTTTTACAATTTTTTAGTTGAGTATGATCAAAATGGATATTCCACCTGGTTTAGTAATACGCTCTGATGCTTTAATATCAATTGAATTATCAGAAAATAACTTAGGTTTTTATCCTACTGAAGATTATTTATTAATTGAAATTACTGGTCGAATGTCCCAATCTCTTTATCAAACTCGCAAATTAATATCACAATATGCTAGACAAAACGAAAAAGGAACAAAAAAACCTATTGCCCTCAGAGCAGTAGGACAGGGAATAAACACTGCAATAACCTTAATCCATTTAATGAGAACTGAAGAAGAAGATCTCTATGATGAAGAAATTGGATTTAATACTTTTTCTGCTAAAAACCCCAAAAGAGATAAACCACAAACTGGGATACAAATAATTTTATTCCCAAAAAGAAAAAATGACTAAAGTGAAATATTTTGACTAGATTAGGTGTTTTTTTAAGTCCAGATTATGTTGAAAGAAAAGTACTTATAGATTTTATTAGCGCGATTGAAGATGGAGGATATGAAGCCGCTTTTGTGCCTGAGATCTGGGGAAGAGATGCTTTTACTTTTATAACCCAATTAGCAGATAACACTACAAAATTAAAATTAGGAACAGGAATAGTAAATCTATATTCACGTTCTCCTGCGACGTTAGCAATGACTGCAGCTTCTTTAGCAGAGATATCAAATGGAAGATTTATTTTAGGATTAGGGTTAAGTGGTCCAATTGTTATTGAACAATTCCATGGCATTCCATATGACAAACCATTAACCAGAACAAGAGAAGCTATAGAAATTATTAGAACTCTTCTTAAAGGTGAAAGATTAAACCATCATGGCAAAATATTTGATGTACAGCGATTTAGACTATCAATTAAAGAATTAAAACACAATGTTCCAATATATTTGGCATCTCTAGGTCCTAAAAATTTGGAATTAACTGGAGAAATAGCTGATGGCTGGTTTCCAATATGGATGACACCAGAATCCTTACCAAAAATGATGGAGTCAATAAATAAGGGATTAAACAAAGCAAATAAATCTCGAAATTCCTTTACTATAGCACCAGCAATGATTGTAGCCGCTTCAGATGATCCTTCAGTTCGAGACTTAGCACGTGGTCATATAGCTTATTATGTTGGCGGAATGGGCGACTTTTATTATAATTTAATGGTTAGACAGGGATATAAGGAGGTAGCAGATAAGATTCAGACAGCTTGGAAAAATAAGGAACGAAAGAAAGCTGCTGAAATTATTTCTGATGAATTAATTGATGATTTAGCTGTAGTTGGAACTCCTGAAGAAGTCAAACAAAAACTTGATTTGTGGAGAGCTTTAGGAATTGATTTACCATTGATCTCACTTCCTTATGGGACACCATTTAGCATTGCTATGGAAACATTACAATCCTTAGCGCCTAATCGTTAACTTTGAATAATATTTTTAAAGAGAATTTAGAACTGTTTTATACTTAATTTGTGACTTACAAAGAGTATCTTCCATTGTAACTCAGCAGATTTTGCATATCCAACAGGTTTTTTTCCAAATTTTAGTGTAAAATATCCTTTATTTGACCATTGTATTTCAATTTCAACGTCATTTTTAAGCTTGACTATTCCTGTTAAGTGACTAGATTTATTTATATTACAATCACGGAATAATGGGGTAACAATTTTGTCAGCATGATACGATCTTGCAAATCCTGTTGTTGTAACTAAGAAAATTATACCTAACATAAATAAAACAACATCGATTAGGATTGAATCGAAGAAATAAGTTTTACCAATAGTTTCTGGACCAGGTGTAGTTTCAATATCTGGAGTTTTAGGAATTGAATCAATTAAAAATAGTATGAATACTATTGAAATTAAGAAAATCAAGAAAAATAGAAAAATTGACCAAAAATTCTTGGCATTTCTAATTTTACCCTCTAGGTTATTTTGTTCATTAATATTACTCAAATTCTAATAGCCTCCCTAAAAAAGTTTCGTGTAAATGTTTTCCTTGAGATTGACACAATTCTGCAAACTTTATAAGCAACTCGTGGTCAGTTTTTAATTTGATTAACATTAATCTTTTAGTTGGCTTTGAAATTTCGATCAGATTTTCTTTTTCTAATAATTCTAAAGCTCTTGACTTGAAAATATATCTACTTTTGGTTGAATAACCAGCTAAATTTGCTAATTGACTAGCTGATACTTCTTTTGGATAAACATGACACAAATCATAAGTAATGACCTTTTAATTTCATCTAAACTTTGAAACATAAGAAAAAGATTATAAATTTCCATCTCTGATAAAGAAACATTAGAATTTGTGGTCACATTAGTTCAAGGCAAAAGTAAATACATTGCTATAAAGATTTTCGGCTAAATGTATTTGAATATAAAGTTGTCCAGGGAAAGTTGGATTTGAATCATAAAGAGGCCATTACCCATTTATAGGTCTTAATTCTGTAGTCAATGAGAACTCTGTTGTTCCTTCTTGAAGTGTGTGAATAAGAATAGCTTCACAATCAACCCAGTACAAATCCCAAGAATTTTTTGAAGCTAAAGTTAATGTAAAAGGTGAAGAACATCCGTAAGTAATATTAAATGTTTCATCAGATATGAAATCAAATATCGCTTCTATTTCATAAAGAATCTCGTTGTTTTGAGAATTAAACGTTTTCAATTCAGCAGATTTTATTAAAATGGACTTGTTTTTCCAAAAATCTACAAACAAACTATATGGATCACTAATTGTAAAATTATTACCTAATAAAACTACAATCTCTAATTTTTCTGGAAGCACAAAAGAATTTTTATATTCAATTGGAATTAAATCTGCAATTAATGAATATTCAGTCGTCCCAGATTTAAGAGAATGTGTTAATAGTGCTTCACAATCACCTATTACTAGTTGGTAATCCTCTGAATTAACTAATTTAACCCAGAATGGGCTTGAACAACCATAAGTTATATCGAAATCTTCATTAGAAATAAAGTCAAAAACAATATCCACTTTGTACGAAAGTGGACTCCATCCAATTGATACATCATATAGTTCGACAGATTTTATTTCAATGGATTTCTCTTCCACCCCGATATCACTTGGAGAAAGTAGATGGAATGCAACAATGCTAGTTGATCCTAGAACTAAAAACAAAATTCCAAATGAAAGAAATAATGTGTTTAAATTTTTATAATTCAATATTTTCGCCAATTCGATATAGGAAGAAAAGATTTCTAAACTTATTTTTACATGAATTAACACAATTTGGTTATAAAAAAACACAATAAGGGTTCCAAATCACCCAACGAAAAAAAAAGAAACTTATTTTTTAAATTTACATCCAGGAAAAATTTAATATTTAGAAATTTTCTTTAATCAGTTGAATCTGTTTATAAATAAAAATGAATTTAGCTTTAGAGAAATTAAAATTCTGAGTGAAATCGGCTAATCTCTAATTCGTTATTCTTATACTAATTTAATATAATCCTGCTAGTATTGAATTTTTTTTAGAACATTATCTTACCATTATGAGACTTTTTTTTCATCATTCACCTTTTCAATATAGATAAAATTCATCATTTTTATTTAAGAGATACCAAGAAAGGTGAATGAAAAATAAAGCAATTATTAAAAAAAGACAAAAATTTAGACGTAGCTATAGTATCTGCACATCCTGATGATGCTGAGATTGGATGTGGAGGAATAATTGCTAGATTGAGTGATGAAGGTAAAAAAATTGGTTTATTTGAACTTTCTGATGGTGAACCAACTCCTTTCACTGTAAATCCAGAAGAACGATTGCTAGAAGCTACGGAGTCAGCAAAAATCTTAGGAATTTCAGTTCGGGAAGTATTAGATCTTCCAAATAGAAAAATATTTGATTCTTTTGAAGCGCGTATTACTGTCGCTCAAAGGTTACGATATTATAAACCTAAAATAGTGTTATCTCACTATGGATTGACACCGCACGATTCTCCCGATCATTATCAAGCCCAATTAATCACTGAAGGAGCTGTTTTTTACTCAAGACTTTCTAAATGGGAAGAATATTTTGAAAATTTAGCCCCCCACAGAATTTACAATATATTTTACTTCGTCACCCTTAGAGAAAACCCAGATCCATTACAAACGGTTATGAACAAGTTTACTGTTGATATTACAGAACATTTTGATAAGAAAATTCAAGCTATCCGTTCCTATAAAACTCAATTCAAAACAGATCCTAAGGCAACTAATGTTACCGACTGGTTAGATCTGATGGGAAGATACTATGGAAAACAAATTGGTAAGAAATATGGAGAATTATTTTTATCACCCAAAGGGATAGAAGTACCAGGATTTGATTTATGGTTATAAAAGCCAATTTCTAGCTAATCCAAAGCAACTAGAAAGAACTATTCAATGGATAACCACTATGGGAGCATATCACGACCAAATGATTGAGAAAAAATATGGAGAAAAACTCTATAGTGCTAAATCTATAGAATTGAATAATTTAAAGATTTTCTTTTGATTTGTTAATTATAAATGATTTTTAAAAGAAAAATCATTCGTTAAGGTCAATTTGATCATTTTTTAAAGACTTATTAAAAAAAATTAAACCTTAATAAAATGGTTTGATTAACGAAATACTAGGAAGAATAAAATAAAAACCATCTGTAAATAATTTTTGATTAATTCACTTAAATCAAATGTGATACAATATTGGCAAATAGTTACGTAAATACCGCAGTTGTATTAGCAGGAGGTAAAGGAACTAGATTATTCCCTCTAACTAAATCTAAACCTAAACCTTTAATATCTGTTTGTAATTATACTATGTTGGAATGGAATTTATTTGTATTACAGAAGGCTGGTATTGAAAATGTTATAATTGTTGTTAAATATTTGGGAGAGCAAATAATTGAATTTAATGAATATTTGAAAGAAAATTTTCCTTCTATGAATATCCAGATACCGGATGTTGATCCTAAAGATACTGCTGATGCATTAAGAGAAGTAGCAAAATACTTACCTGAGAATTGTGAAAGATTTTATGTAACAATGGCTGATATCGTAACTAATATCAATCTTACAGATATGGCTGAGTTTCATAAACAGAAACAGTCAATGACTACAATTTCTTTGAAGTCTATAGATAGACCTAGATCATTTGGGGTAATTGTACTTGATAAAAATTCGCAGATTTTATTATTTTTGGAGAAACCCCGTCCCCAAGAGCTTTATATGGTAACATTGATGTATAAACGAAAGGAAGCAGTTCAATTTTATGCAAACCTCGTGAATACAGGAATATATTTATTTGAGAAAGAGATTTTAGAAATTCTTGGTAATTTCCCTGAATTAATGGATTTCGGTAGAAATTTGTTTCCTTTTCTTCTAGAAAGAAAGATGATTATCTTTGGTTACTCTCCTCCTCCAGGTGATGACTATTACTGGATGGATTGTGGAACACCAGAAAAATTGATTTGGGCAAATTATGATGTCCTTAAAAGGTGGAATTGGCCTTATTTACCACGTGGAAAAGAAAAAGATGGTTCGTGGTGGGGCAATAATACTGATTTCGGTAATAATTTAAATATAGAATCGCCTATTGCCGTGGGAGATAATGTTTCTATTTTAGATGGTGTAACAATTAAAAAATATACTGTTATAGGTGATAATTGTAAAATAGGTCAAGATACGATTTTAAATGAGCCAATAATTAGAGATGATGTAAATATTGGATCGAATTGTAATATTCAAAGTTCCTTCATTGCGGAAAAGGTGAATATAGGAAATAATGTAATAATTGAGGAGAACGTAGTAATTGCTAAAGATTTGAAAATTAGTGATGGAGAGAAAATAACAGCAGGATCAGTGTTAGAATAATGGATGAGTTCAAATTATATTCAGGAAGAATAATTGGGCATGTCAACAAGAATCTTTTTCCAGAAATGGCCGCAGAGATTGGAGCAGCATTTGGTACTTACTTAGGTAAACGAAGCGTTGTAGTAATAAGTCGAGACTTTCGTGTTGACTGCCATATGATCAAACGATCAACTACTGGAGGACTAATGGGTACAGGTATTGATATTATTGATTTAAGTAGTGCTCCTACATCTACACTACAATTTGTTGTAAGAAAATTTGGAGCAAATGCTGGAATAGCATTTACATCATCCCATTACGTGAATGGGGAAATATGTATTAAGTTTATCGATGAAAGCGGTAACGAAATGGAGGGAAAAATCGCTGAAGAGATTATAAAAATTTACAAATCTAAAAAATTCAATCGCGTTCCTATGCATGAAATTGGAAAAATAGAAGCCATTGAAAATAGTACCGGTATTTATCAGACAGCTGTTGAAGGATTTGTTAAAAGGAAGATAATTGAGGATTATGATTTTGGAAACATCGTCTTGGATTGCTCTTTAGGACCTACTTCGATCCTTGTCCCAAATATCTTATCAGAATTAAAAGCTGATATTACTACGATGAATGCTTATCAGGTAAGTTCATTAGATGTTTTACCCGATACGACATCATTACACCGCATTTCAAAAACAGTCGAAGCTATTAATGCTGAATTAGGAATTATTTTAGATGTTGAGGGAGTTAAGACTGTAGCTATTGATAACACTGGTAGAATCATTCCTCCAGAAGATCTCACCGCATTATTGATAAGAGAATTTTTAAAACGAAGAAAAGGGAAAATTGTACTTTCCAAATATTTCACTGAACGTTTTGATTCAGAATTCAAGGAATTAGGAGCAAAAATAATTCGTTTAGAAGACGCTCCTGGAAATATAGGAAGGGTGATGACTAATTATCGTGCTGTAATTGGTGCAACTGATAATGGTAAATTGTTTAACCCAATTTGGGGTCCAGAATCTGATGGTACATTGACCGCTTTAACCTTATTAGAAATCTTAGCTCAAAGAGAAGAAAATTTGAATGATTTAATGGTTGAGCTCGAAAATAAAAAAGCAAAATCCACTGAAGTTGCCACATCAACTTTCATTTTTAATCTTCCTCCTAGGTTCAAACAGGAAATATTCTTTAAAAAATTGGAAGCTTTAAATAAAAATAAGAACATTACTGTACGTGATACTTTAATTGGTCTAAAGATCCCTTTCTCAACTGGGTGGGTTCATTTTATGGTATCTTCAAGACCATCTGAAATCTTAATTACTTGCGAAACTAATAAGAGTGAAGTTTTAGCAAAAATTGCAGATTATGCAACTGAAGTAAGTAGAGATGTTATAAACTAATTGCTAACAAAGACACTCTTAAAAAGCAGAATTTCGCAATTAATACTACTTTGGTTAATTATAATGTTTATCGATTGAATAAAAAAGCTTTAATTATCTTTGATGGCAATTGTGGTATATGTAATAAGCTGAAAAACTATTTTTCAAAATTAGATAAAAATAAAAAGCTAAAATTCGTGGCTTATCAAGATAATAAGGTAAAAAAATATATTAATATTTCAGAAGAATTAACTTCATTATCTATGTATACAATCACAAGCGATAATGAAATATTTAAAGGTATACAGGCAATTTTAGTTTCTTTACTTTATTTAAATAATAATCTAAATATAATCGCAAAAATTTTATTGAAATCAAAATTATACTTATTATTAGAGCCTTATTATTTTTTTATTGCAAGATTCAGAGGGAAAATTTCATCAGTATTAGGCTATGATCATTGTATAGCTGATTGAATCCTCTTATTACATTTTTTTATTACTTTTCACAATATAATGTTGAAATTTATTATAATTAAATTTTACTTATTTTCCAAAGTAATATTAATATTAAAATATTTTTTTTTATGAGTAGAGATTTTACTTATAAAATTGGAATTTTCTATGGAAATCCTTTATAAATTCGATTACGAAACAATTGAAACTCATCTTGAGAAAGTGAGATTTTTTTATACCAGAGGAGATCATTCTGAAAGTATTTTACTCTTAGATCAATTAATCAATCATTATAGTAAGAAGGATTTATCTCAAAAAGAAATTATTGAGATTACAAGCACTTTTAGATCAGAAAAAGCATTAATACATATGTTACTTGATAATTTCGAAATAGCTAAAGAGATATTAGATAATTTGGAAGGCAATCGTGAAAAAAAGGAAGAAATAGGCGAAATCGCTTTTATTGCTATAAATCAAGCTTGGTCATATTACTTGATTATGAATAACGAGCTTGATAAGGGATTGAAAGCAGCTAGTGACGTTCTTGACCTGCTTGAAAGTGATACTGACAATACATCGACAAATAATTATTTTAAGACTGAAAGGATGGCATTTACAGAATATTTAATTTCTTTTGGGTACTGGATTATAGGAAATCTTCACATAGCTAATGAATTTGGTAAATCAAGCTTAGAAAAATTCCGTGAATATCATACTGTACGAATAATTCAAGCTCTCAATCATCAATGTACATTAGCAAGATCATTAGGTCAATTAGAACAAAGTATTAAATATATTAATGAAGCAGTTATTTTTTCATTTTCTTTTTTCAATCAAAAAATTCAACCAATACTTCTGAATAATATGGGATTAACTTTCATCAAAGCAGGATATTATCAAAAAGCTGAAAGAACATTCAGGAAAGCGTTAGTCGCTTCTGATGACACATTTGATTTCAAAACAAAAACAACAATATTGACTAATTTAGCAGAGTTACAATCTATTAGAGGAGCTTTAACTGAATCAGAAGAACTATTTCGAGAAATATTGAAGATAGTAAGGCAAGAACCATCCTTAAAACAAACTCAAGCGATAGCTTTAATGAATCTAGGCAAAATTTCTCTCCAATCTCGAAAATATCCTCAAGCAGCTAAACATTTCGAATCCTCACTACAATTAATGGAATCATTAAAACATCAAAAAGATATTCCTGAATTATTAGCATTTTATGCAAGAACTTTAGCAGTGTTAAAGAATTTCGAAACTAGTGAAGAATTGATTAATAGAGCAAAAACAATAGCTTCTTCACTTGGTCAAGATAGCATGCTTCCACTAATATATTTAAGCGAAGGAATATTTTATAGATTATCTACTGGATTGAAAGATAATAAAACAATAGAAAGTTTTGAAAAAGCTTATCAAAAAGCTCATGAGCAAGGAAATCACCTTCGTACCTTGGAAAGTGCAATGTATTTAGCAGAGATATATTTATCAGGAGAAAAACCAAATTTTGAATCTGCTAAAAATTATTTGTTCAAAGCTATCAGTTTAGCAACTGAGGGAGATGTTGTTCCCTTAATTGTAAGAGGGTTGTTATTATCTGCAACTATCCATGCAACAGAGTTAAACTTTGGATTAGCATTTGACGAATTACAAAAAGCCGAAGAAGCAGCAAGAGATGTCCATCTTCTGGAAGAGTTATTCGATATCCAGAATCTTCGTGACCGAATAAAACAACAAATTCCTTATCTTCAATGGGTATCTGAAGATAATGTAACAAGAGATCCTTCATTAATGCTTTCGTTAATTATTAGAATCACAAAACGGATACCAGAAGATATTAAACTCGATTCAACGAGTTTGTTGATGTATTACTTTGCTTCAGAAGGACCTAAATTATTGTATTCAGTTAATGCTAGAAATTTATCTCAGGTTACCATATCAAGCTTAGGTGTAATACTTTCGATTTCAATAGGTCAGGGACAATCTCTTTTTAATGGATTATATGGCCCTCTTCCAATCCAAGATACTAATTCGCTAGTATTGTGTTATACTACATTTTTAAAAGACGAGAAGGCAGATAAAAGACTTAAAGGACAAAATTTTGTAATATTCGCTTTCATCTACCCCAAAGAAGTAGAAAGATTAGTTTTTTACGATAGAAGAAAAATAGATAAAATATTCTTTAAATTCTCCACTGATTTTCCCGATATTAGATTGTGGAACGTTTCCAAGCTAGAATTATTAAGGAAAGAAGTATTAGAAATCTTTCTCACCTAAAAAAAATAAAAATTATACTCTAATAAATTTAATTACGAATCGTTCCAAATCTTGACAACAGATAGTAAATAAGTAGTCTAATTGACTATTGGCCTCAAAATTTCAAATATTTTCCTTTTTGAATTTCATTTTAATAAAAAAGTGTAACAAAAATAAAATTATGAGATAAATTTAGCAATAGAATACTTAGCATTATCGGGAGTAATACCAACCATATTACATTTATCGACATATTCAAGATGAAGGTGTTGGTTATACACATATTGATATTTTCTGTTTAAAACTTTCTTGATCTTGATAAAATAAGGTTGTAAGGATTTAGGACAATGCTCCTTTGCGTACATTCTTCTATTGAATTTTTTAAAGCCTCTCCTGTGAGATGGATGAATTAATGCGCTATAGAAATATTTAGAAGGTCGATCGTATTTATTAAGGCGAAATTCAACATCGAAGACTTCGATATCATTGATTAGTTTTCTTGATAACCACCGAAATAATACAACAGGAAAATAGGTGAAAAACATGGATGTTAATGAAGAAATAGTTGAAAAATGGTTACAATTAAAAAGAAATCAATTTACAAGAACAAATATTAAATTTAAAGTTATTGGGGAAAAGGGAGGTAGCAATTATAGTGATATCGACATATTAGCAGTTGATAATGATGGTAAATATTTTGATTATGAAATAAAATGGCGATCTAAAGCTAGTTTATCTGCGACTAATCAGGATAAACTGAATAATATTATAAATCAGATGACACGACCTGAAAGGATGAAAAAAATTGAAGAAATGATAGGAAAAAGTGAATATGAGAAAATATTTGTGACAACAAAAACATTTTTAGGAAAATCACCACAAAAGCGAGAGGAATTAACAAAAATTTTCAAAGAAAAAAATATAGAAATGTTATTTTTTGAAGATATCATCAAAGAATTGGTAGAAATTATTGATGTTAAAGGATCCTATGATTCAATGGTGTTACAAATCATTAGGATGCTGAAATATTACGATATATTAAAATAAGTCTGACGCAATGATATATTGAGATTGGTAAAATGTTGTATGCACTTACTTCAGGCGAAAGGATACAAGCTCAGAAAACCACCGACAAATCCATGAAATTTTGTTGTCCAAGTGGTAAGTGCAAAAATCCAGAACTTATATTAAAAGCAGGACCGGAGAAGGTAGCTCATTTTGCTCATAAAGTAGCAGACGCAGAATGCAATAGATATTCAGAAAGAGAGACAAATGTACATACAGCAATGAAAAGAGTATTTCAAGAGGGACTATCAATCCCAAGTCATCATGTTGAATATAGAGAAATAGATGGAGTACAGCCTGATTTGATCTGGTGGATATCTGAAACAGACAAATATGCTATTGAAGTCCAGCATTCACCAATAAGTATTGTAGAAATTGAGAGAAGAAATAGTATTTACTGTAAGAATGGGTTTATTCCTGTATGGATTTTCAATAGGGACACAGTAGGATGTGATTATTACGAAAAAGGAAAATATGGATTATGGGATGAGAATTGTTTGTTAAGGTTAAAGACAAATGAGAGATATTTGTTAAAAATACAAGGATTTCTGATATATATAGCATTTAATAACGATTTTTATGAAGAAAATGAGGAGGAAGGAAAATTATTCTGTATTGCTTCAAATAAAGGCCCCTTGTTTGAAATCATGAAAACAAGAAGATTTAGGGCTTGTAAAACATTGTTTGAGGAGGATTCTAAATTAATAAAAGTAAAAGAAGAGTTATTCGAAATTTTAAGACTTTTGAAACCAGAAAAATTTCTTTTATCATCTGAGAAGTTTATAGAGGATGAAAAAAATGAAATTGAAGAATTAAAATGGCACCTAAGATGAGAATTGATTAAAAGTAAAAACTTGGTATAATTGGGAAATATGCAACATTTTATGCTAATTATCAACATTTAATAATAAAAATTATCACTGGGATAAAGTAAGGGGGTATTTAGATCAACAAGTGATATTTATCTTCTTTAGTTTTAATGGGAAAATTTTAATAAAGAGTAACAAGAACTTTGTAAATAGAAAATAAAATTTATTGGAAATAGTTCAATTAAATTTGAGTTTTAGTTTCAAAACCCTTTACATATTCTTGAATTTCTTTTAATGTACTAGAATAAAACTCTCTGAAATTTTTAGACATAATTTTTTTCATTCCTATTTTTAACTTCTACTGTGACAGTGATCACAGTAATCACCACCATAAACTCTCTCCAGAACCTATGTAAAACTACCACATATATCCCTGAGTTGAAAGAAGGTCATTTTATGATTGATACAAGTAAATATTCGTTTAAACCAACAAAAATTTTTGAACCTAATCAAATTATTCTAGATACAAGTAATTATATCTTTAATCCAGCAATAAATTTCGGACATGACCAAGTTATTTACGTAAAGGCGAGTAAATCAACTAACAGTTTTAATTTATGGCTCTATGATGTCATTTTTTGTGTCCTTAAGTACTGATAGAGCTTTAAAATTCTTTTTTAAGAATTCTATACTAATAAATCTTCCCTTTATTCCATCAAATGCTAAGCCTCCCATTTTCTTCATTTCTTTACCATTTTTTGGTTCTTTTGTCCAGTTAATCATTTCCTGTATTGGTTTTTCATGTGCTAAAGGACAAGATAGATCAATAAATAAATTCGACCTCTTTTTTTCTTGTTCTTTCCACTGTACTGGATACGTTCGACAAACAAGTGGTCTTTCTGAATAAATTGAGCATTTATTTTCTTTATTCAGGAATAAGCATTTATCTTTACCGGATATATACATGAATAAATTCTTATTTTGATCCCATTTTTTTATTACATGTCCTTGAGGTAACTGGTTATTTTTTTCCCTCAATCGAAAAGGGTTGAGTTCATCTCCATGGATACAAAGTCTAACGCCAACACAACACCCTCCATTATAAGTTATACATTTTTGGCAAGTATCATTTGATTTCATAATAATTTCTCCAAAATAGAAAATTTTTGGTTTTATAGTGGTTGGTTTATTTCAATCAAATTACGTCTGGATCACGGAAATGAGCAGTCATAATCACCCAATTTTTCCTGTCAGTAGGTGCAGACAAAAACTACATCTTTTTTCTTTAATTCGTCATAAATAGTATTAACATCATTTACTTTTAAAATAATGACAAAATTCTCTATAAATAGTCAAATTTTGTAATTTACTGTAAATGTTATGTTTATTTACTGTAAATATTATGTTTTTTGCAGATTTATTTTTCAACACTTAAATGATCCTTTGGGAGTATTGAAAATATTTCATCCATTATTAGAGAAGAATGGAAAAATTTTGTTTGATTTTAAGCAAATATACATCAATAATGGTGGTGATTGGATAATAAGGTGAATTAAACAAAATTATTCAGATCTTGAAGTGCGCTTTAAAATTTAAGAAAATAACATTATTAGTAAAAAAGTTTACGAAACAGTATACAGGATGTTCATTCCAATGAGTACAAATTAAATCTTAAACGCTAAGTGTTTTCTAATATACAAACTGAAATCAAAACTAAATTAACTGATTTTGACTGCTTGTTTGTATGAATACTAAAGTTTTTACGTTGAGTTACTAAATCTCTTCCTAAAAGAAACTCAAAACGAAATTTAATTCATTTTTCAATTTAATTCATTTTAATTTTTTGAAAAAATCGTTGTTCTAACATGCACACCGTTATCAATATTAAATTAATCGACTTTGAATCTTTATTCATATGAATACATATCCATTTAGAGCTCCATAATGTCTTAATATCACTTATTTTCATATCAATCTATTTAATTTAATTTAGTTTATTAAAAGATTTTTTCTTCCCAGGATGGTGAATCTTTGAAAAAAATATAACTATGGATTAAATGATTGGATGCATCTTAATCAATGGGAAACTATTTCTTATTTCTTTCTTCTCCTTCCTAGTTTTTTTCTTCTCCTTATTAAGAGGAAAGTCGTACTTAAGACTATCGCACCTACAGCAGCTAGGCTCAGCTCTGGATTCCAAGCAATAAAATTACTTAAGTCAGTAAATATATCAAGAAATTCGTAGAAAGGATCTTCATGAACTGAAGCATTTATCACATAATAGTTAATAACTTGATATCTCACACCCTCATCTGGCCGCTCCAGATTATACACTAGCAAGCCAAACAGAAATTTTAGGTTCTCCCAGGTATCGTTATTCGATATATCACCCACCACCCCTTCATAGGTCATTTTTTCACCTACCGTTGATAAAGAGTCTTACCATTTTATTTGAGGATCACTTTAGTTATTCATATTATCAGGGAACGATTAGTCTTTTCTACTTAATTGATACCTAAGATACTCCACATAACCTTTAGGGTTTATGAATAAGTATCCTAATTTCTTTTTCTTTGCGTAAGATGTATAGATTATTGAAAGGACTCCTATGCTAATAGATAATAATCCTAAAGAACGATAGAAAAAAAATAAATCATTAGCCGAAGTCCGTTTGTCTTGATAAAGTAGAGTTTTTCCACTAAGAAGTTCTGATACCTTGATCTCTCCACGATCAGCAGTTACTATCTTTAATCCATCTGGACTGATTTTTTTACCTGCTCCCGACTGTTCAGAAAGATTTTGAAGTCCTTCCAGTTCAGGAGACCACAATAATGCAGTATTATTTTCACTATGGATGACTTTGTCCAGATTTGGTGTCCAACTGTAAATATATGGAGAATAATCTAGACTAGAAATTGAGGTATTTGTCTTAATGTCGAAACACTTTAATTTTTTCCTATTGGCTTTGTTAAACGAAAATAAGATTGAATAGAAAGTCCTGTAACAATCAATAAACTCAATAATCCTGTAAATGCAGCTTCAGCCCATAAACTAAGTATTATCATAATAAAAGTCGCGAAAGAAGTTAAAATTAGAAAAATTATTAATAAAAAGAGTGTAGGAACAGCTTTACTTCCTAAAAAATAAAAATCTAACACCACTGACAATGGAACTTTTCGTATTTTTGAAAATTCCTCTTTTATTTGATATTTATTCCCCTGAAGATGATTTAGAATTCCGCTAGTATGGAGTTTATTTAAGTGCCAGTACGCAGTACTGGGATTACTCAGATTCAGAGCCCTTTGAATTTCACGAACCCCTACAGGAGTTTTAGACTTTCTTAAGTAAGCAAAAACACTAGCAGTTAAAGGATGATTCAATAATTCATCTAAGGAATGATTATCAGAAATGATTTTCACCTTAAAAATAAGAATAATTAATAATTGCAAAATATAATTTAATGTTGTTCGAAATAAATGATATGAATGATATGTTTTAATTTGTAAGTGATTGAAAAATTGTATTCCAGGTTTGAATAAATGGGGTCTCAAATATTTCTTCAAAATTTTCAATATCTAGAAAATGAGGTCCTACATCTCTAGGAGGATAGATATACTCAGCATCTTTATCTTGAAGATATTCTAACGTAGTTACGGATACTGCAATACCAGTATTATAAAATGTGATATAAACTATTGTGTTATTAGTGTCAGTAATCCTTATATCAGCAGTAAATCGATTTTTATCTTTCTCAGAATTTTCAAAATACTCGACTCTATAATTGCGATATTCTTCATTACTTATTTTCACACCAGAAGTTATAACTGGCCTAATGGTTTGAATAAAACTGTCAGTAATAATATAGCTCATATTTTTAGATAAAAGATATGATTCTGGATTAACAGTCTGCATAATACCAATAGATGTAATATTCTCATGCTCTTCTCCCTCTTTTATTATTTGAGAGGTAATATATTGTCTTGAGGTAAGTTCCTGGACATAAAGGAGCCAATAAGGACTGCTGTCTTTTATTTCATCAAGATTAATTAAATCAAAATATGTAATATTATTATAAAGAGTAGGAAGATTATCAGAACGGGAACCGAAGTTAAAATGAATATTAGTAAAGATATTGTCTTCTTCTTCAATCCATTCATCTAAAATAATAATGGGATAACTTTTTTTTGGCAAAAAAATATTTCCTGCAATAAAGCCAGTTGTTACCACCATAACAACAAGAATTAACGCTTTCAACACCGAACGATGTATATAACTCAAATTTCAGCACCATATGGTATCGTCACGGGTGATATTAAATATACACACCTTAAACAGGATTGTTTAAACATTAAACAATATACTATCAAATTGGATTATTATTACTTGGAATATAACTAGACCCTTTGATGATTAAATTCTCCATTATCGTAATGAAGAATTAATAGTTATTGAAAATATTAAAGAATCTCGTGTTTTTTCCATTGTTGTTATTGGAGATATAGAAATTTATTCCTTGAACTGCGATCAAAGATTTGTTTATAAAAAAGATCAAAAAGTTCAAGGATCATTGACTCCAAGCCTTTATCATATGGGGAGTTTATCCATAATAACTGGTTTCAGCTTTGGAGTTCAGAAACAGGATATGATGATGAAATTTTCTTTTCAGTTAGTAATTCTATCGAGATTTTCTTAAAAAGAAAATAATGTTTTTAACATATCTCATCACCGCGGGTTTCTGAAGGTGGAAAAGGCTGTAATACTCTGCGATAACCTAAATAAGGTAGAATTCATTTCCGTTAAATTAATATGTTTTTGTTTCATTTGAAACATTTATCTGGTTACTTAAATGATCATCTACAATTCTTTACGAAACTTTAATTTGCAAAGTTACAAAAATTACCTGCAATAGTCGAAACAAGAGAAAATTGAATCTTTTGAGAGAGAGTACTTTTTAATAAAAACTGTCTACATTTACTGAAGTTAAACTAATTTCAAGTTCAAATTCTTTGAAATTGGTCTTAATAAACATAAATTCACTTTGACGAATGCTTATCTCAGTTAAGGAATACTCAAAATTCTGATTGAACTCATTAAGAATATTTTTGATGATAACTAACCTTTCTTGAGGAATTAGAAAGGATTCTTCTCTAAAATGTTCATCAATTTTATTGAGGGGAAACTTGGTTTCGATGCTTGTAAGGTAATTATCTTTGAGATAATAGCTTTCATTTTCATTTTGAGATTTTTTTAGGTCTGAATAGAAATTTATTGAATCTTTTTTACAATTAATCATCACTAAGGAGTGGTTACTGAACTTTTTGGTCGTCTGTGGAATTAGCATGAATCCTTTTACTTGATGCTTATCTAATTGAATGCTACAAGGAAAATCATATTTGCTGAGAGCTTCAAAGTTATTATTTGCCAGAAGATCCTTGCCGTTGGTCCTTTTATTGTACTGTTGAATTATTTCCAATTTCAAATGGAAGTTTAATTTTTAATATAGATGATTTCTTATCAGGAATGGATGTACTTTTCCCTGACGGATTTGAGGGTTTTAATATTATTATCAACGATTTTGGAAAAGTTACAATAAATTCCACTCTATTTAATGGTCATCTTTCCCTTAATATTATTAATTCTAACCAAATTATAGTATCTCAAAGCAATATGACTAGAATCTATATAGAGGGATCTAAATCAATTTTAGCAACCAATAATATTTTCAGTATTGGAGCAACTATCTTCAATTCCTCTAATATTATGATTTCAAATAATGTTATACCCGAACTACGCTTCTTTCAAGTTGAAAATTCCTCAATATTGAACAATGATATTTATTTATCGTTCCGAAATGAATTCACTCTAAATTCCATTATTATGGGCAATTATTTTTCTATGGAAGAAGGTTTCATTATTAAGGATGGTAAATACATACTTTTTCGCAATAATGTCGTAAAAAGAATTATTATTAGCGAGCAATCTCAACCATCAATTAACTTTTATGATTTGGAAAATCTAAATATCACTGAAAATAACTTCGTTAGCTCAAATTTACATCTATACAATATTACATATTATAATGTGTCGAAAAATGTCTTTACAGATTGTTACGATAATTTTTGTTTTAGGGCAGTCATTAGCAAATCGGGATTAGTATCAAACAATTCTTTTTCAGATTTTTCACAAGTGTTTGATTATATATGTCCTCGACCAGGAAGAGTTTATGATATCTGTTATGAAAATCCTAAGAAAGCTCTATCAATCGTCTCTTTAGTAGGTACGAACGATACAATAATAGAAAACCTCTATTTTGCTAATTTTACAGCCATTAAAGGTCAATCTACTGATGATGATTTAATAATTGGGATTAATTTAATTCATCTAACTAGGACTAATAATATAAGAATCACGAATATAAATTATGAAAAAATAACTATAGATAGCGATATCCAAGAATTTAAAATCATAGAATGCTACGAATGTAATTATAATTATAATTCAGACAATATAGGATTAAATAGTTATTTTATTTTTTTCATATTGCTCGGAATTTTTCTTTTGGCTTCTTTAGGCTTAAAAAAGAGAAATTAGGTTGAGATATAATTACTACGTATTAAGTCACAATTATAAAATTTTCTGGATTTTTGCCGTCTTTGATCTCTTCATAAATTGCTTTGGTAATATAATTCACATACCACTTATTAGTAGTCTTATTGAAGTAAATTAGCAGATATTTCTTCTCAAAATGATCAAAGGACAAGATAACAGTAAATTGATTATTGCGAAAATGAGTCTTATGTTCGAATTTTGGGGACCGTTTGATCTCATCTTTGTCAAAAAAGATTGCTTCAAGCTTACCTTTCTTGTTAGTAAGACCTTTAACATAAGATTCAAATAATTTAGGATCTCTGGGAGTAATCGTAATCTTATTAGACTTTACTTCAATATTAATTTCTGTTCCTAATGGGAATCCTACATATTCAGCTAATTTAGGTAAGTAAATGCTTGGGGAGTTACCATGATTGGTAATAATCTTATGAAAAACATAATTATTTTCTTGAGTGGCCATTTATCATCAGAAATAATACTAATTTTCTTTTAAATAATAAAGGAAGAAATAAGATATTTTTAAAAGAGGTAAAATATGCATGTTTTTAAAAGAGAGAGAAGAATCATTAGTTATAGTCGTGTATCACTGAATGATGTATCACTAAATCGTGTCGATACACTACAATGAGTTGAAATTAAATAATGATAATTGCTGCTCTTTTGATGAAATAAAACATGATTAGAATTATCACCAATTATTTTTACTTGTCGAGTGATTCTATTTGGAATGAAAAAAAGTTGAAAAAGTTATCTACGCTGTCAGGATAGTAAAATGGTGATTTTTTGATGAGAAATGGTGTATCTCCAAATTGTGTATCACTAAATATTGTATCACCAGATCGTGTATCACTAAATGATGTCGATACATTATATTTTTTAGAGTATTTATTAGACTAATCTTTTCAGTTGCATTTTTGTGAGTTTCCAAAAGAAAAATATTCATTGGCAGTAAAAAAAGAACTATTGAGATTAAAAATCCAATCATTAATTCAGTTAAAACAGTCAAACAAGTTTTTAATAATCTAAAAGATAATTGGGGATTTGTGAAGCATAATAAATCTACAATAGAGAAATTTTCAAAAATCAATTCAAATTCATGGATTAGTGTTAGTGAAAAGAGTAATTATGAAGGTATTATTAGATTAGCTTGGGATAAACCAGCTTGTGCAATAACTAATATCAAAAAAGCTCAAATATTGCATCCTAAAGAAAATAGGGTAATATCAATAGCTGAAGCATTAGAATTACAAGATTTCCCTAATTGGTATATTCCTTTTGGATCTGATACTGATAAAGCAATACAAATTGCTAATGCTATTCCTCCTGGAGTTTCAAAAGCAATTGCGAATAAAATAATTGAAAGAATTTAATTTAACTTTTCCGATTTCATTCTATTTATTTAAGTATCATTAAAATTAAAATCAAACTCAATCAATATTAAAAAAAGGTCATGAAATTGAACAAAGAAAAGAATAGATCCATATTTGAGGTTGGTAAGAAATGGATATTTATGAGATTTTAGCAATTATTGGAATCACATCTGGAGGTAGCCTCTTAAGTTTAATTATGTGGTATTTGAGGAGAAGAAACAGGAAATATCATGGATCAATAGTAAAAATGATGGTACAATTTAATAAATACCATAAAGATAAGAAATTTAGTTATGAAGTGAATATGAATGAAAATTTATCGGAATTTGAAAAAGAAAGTATTGTAGCTTTCATATTTACTAAAACTGGTGTTTATGGTGGTAAAGCAATAAATGAAAGAGGATATTTTACTGAATTAATATTTCATAAGGGAAAAGGGGAATATGAAGAAAAGTATATTGAATCTGGTAGTTTTAAGGAGGATTTAACCTCACAAGAGTGTAGTTCAGTTGAGGAATTTATAGAAGCTATAAGGAGTTCACATTTCAAAGATCATCCTGAAAAAATTAAATATCCAGAGAAAGAAGATCTTTTGTTAAAAGAATCATGGAGATTATATTAGTTAATGTATACAAAAATAAAATATAGGAAGTAAAAAAAATAATTTCCGAAATAATCGATTTTAATAATTTACTTAACAGGAAAAGTTGATTAGAAATGAATATTCTTGATTTTATTACAATTTTCGCATTCATAACTGGAGGTAGTATCTTAGGTGTAATTAAATGGTTTATAAAAAGAAGAAACAGGAAATATCATGGACCAATAAAAAATATGATGAAAATATTTAACAAACAGGAGATTTACAAAATTGAAGAATTAAATCTTAATAATTTTAGTCCTTATATTCATAATCTTGAAAGAAAATTTGAAATCTATAAAAAAGGAATACATAAAGCCATTCCTTTTGCCTATATTGATTGTATTGATGGGAAAGAAGAAAAATATATTGAATTTGGAGCGTGTAATGGTTTTAGTCTGTCTATAAAAGATTCGGCAATTATTGAAGAATTTGTACAAAGTTTACTAAAATTTCATTTTTTGAAAAAAGGGTATCAAAAAACAACAATAAAAAAATTAACTTTAGTAATTTAAAAGAAGCGTTAGTGATGTTTGAATATCTAATTAGGTTATTAATTTGACGAAATTTGAAAAATTGTTAAAGTCTTTCTCTAATAATATTCATGATCTGGAAAATCAATTTAAACTGATTTTAGAAGGTAGTGAACTCGTTAGTAATAAAAGAGATATTAGGCTCAAATTGGAAAAATATTCAAAGGTAGAAGAATATATCTCAAGCAAAAATAATAAAGAAGAGAAGGATTTAAGTGAAATTATTAAAAATATGCCTGAAGAAATTTTATTAATTTTCAAAGAGGTCATCAAATTATATTTTGATATTGCATCGATTCCAATATTTCTTACTAAACAGAAA
>MDVS01000044.1 GCA_001940645.1 Candidatus Heimdallarchaeota archaeon LC_3 | reverse complement strand
TTTCTCCACTCACTTTTAATACCTTAAATAAGAATTAAATTCCATACTGGATTAAATTGCTTTTCTTTCTAATGCTATATATAAATAGATAACAAAAACTTTAAATTAAATGTTAAAAATCAAAATTTGTAAAGAAATTAATAATATACCTAATAAATGCTCTGTTTCTTCTCATTCAAATTATTCTAATGGTAAATCGTAATTTAAACAAACTTTTGTTGCAAAATCATATTTTTTACACAAAAAACAATTAAACAAGAAAATTTTCTAAAAACGATAGATATTGAAAATATATTCAATCATTAAGAATTACCAACAACTTTTAACAAAAGAAGGGATAATTAAAAGTATAGTTAATTATTTTTTTCAGCCGAGTAGTTCTGGTTGAGGAAAGAAAAGAATGATGAGATTTTCAAAGAGATATTGTGTATCACTATTTTCGACCTAGTAAAATATTTAGAAAAATTTGATTACCTGCATTCGGGGATGTCTGTGATTGATTTTGGTAGCGGCACAGGTCATGATGCTTTTCAGATAGCTCCATTAATAGCTCCTGGTCACATAACTGGCATTGATGTTACTCCAGAAATGGTGGACTATGCAAAAAAACCGCTCAAAAGCTGAATATTTCTAATGCTGTTTTTCATCAAGCTGGTAATTTAAGATTAATTAAGGATAAATCTCAAGATCTGATTTTGGTGAACAATGTCTTTAACCTCTTATCGAAAAAAATAGATTTCTTTCAACAAGTTCGAACGATTTTAAAAATCGGTGGAATTCTAGTCATTGCTGACGAGTTTACAATAGATTCCCTTCCGGAGTCATTACGTAATGATCCAGCATTCTTATGTAGGAGAATTGCTGATGCTCAAAGTATCGAATTTATAATTAAATTATGTCATGAAAATGGATTTAAAGTTCATCGAGAAGATATTATTAGGACTTATAGTATAAAATACAATAATAAAAGCTATCGTCTGAAATCAGGATTGGTAGTTTTTCATGCTTTAATGAAAACAGATATATGAGAAGAAACGATTTACTAATTTCTTTTCATTCTATATCCAGCTAATCCAAGAACAGCAATAAGACCAACTACTAATTCAAATCCAGGTCCAGCCGCAGGAGCTTTTGGTTTATCAGCTTCAGCAGGATTACCTATCTTGAAATAACCATTCATGGTTGGAAAGTGTCCTACAAAAGAACATGCAAAGATAACCCAGGAATCGGTGTCTGGAGTGGTCCAAGTATAAGACCAAGTTCTTCCTTCAACAGTACCAGGTTGAGTAAAATCAGCAGGTTCAGGTCCAAGAGTAGCAATTTTATCAACTGTACCAATAGAATCGGAGTTAGCATAAGTATCGTTTTTAACAATAACTAAATTGTGGGGTTCGCCTACTAGAGCATTGACGAAAACAATCTCATATTGAGTGTTTTTCTCTAGAGCAACTTCAGTCACATTAAATTTTGTGCCTGGTGCTGCTGCTATATAGATTGTTTCAGTTTGAGTAGGAGATTGAATTTCAGAAATAGCAGTATTAGAAATAAGGAATGTATTCATCACTATGAATAATACAAATACTAATCCTGTTCTTAGAGAATATTTTTTCATTTTAGTTTCCTCATAAAATTTCAGCTTGAGGAATATTGTATAAACGACATTTATATAAATTTTTTCTGATACAATAATTATTGAACTTGAAATGATTGTTAAAGATCCTTTTTCTATTGAAATGCTTATAAATAAAGGAAAAGGAGGGGGATCTATTTAACTATCTGATCCCCAGAAAGAGAAAGAATCAATAACGTTCGATTTTTATTCACACACTATTGAATTAAGCAGATTTACCGGTCGTTTCGTCCATTTCAAATTAAATAAGCACGCCTTGGCATTATTAGTCAATGAAGATTTTGAGCAATCCCTTAAAGTAAGATTCTCAGTATGACCCTTCTTGTCAAATTATCATCTATCAGATCACTCAATAAATCTCCTCCTCCTCGTCAGTTAGAATTGTGGCAAGTAGCTGTTCATTCTGTCGTTGCTGAGAAGTGTGCATCAATTGGTCTTGCTGTTTCCGTTTCCATTGTCTGGTCTGATCAGTTAGCCAGAACGTGTCTCGTTGTGTTTTAAGTGTGACATCTGGTCCTACAAAGCCGATTATTGTTAATAACCCTAAATAATAGATCATTGTAGCTGATAGTGCTATTCTCATCACATCGACATACCAGTAGGGTGGAAAACCTAATGGATCATAAAATGATATTTGTGAATACGACGATATGATAAACACCAGTATTCCCCATAAGAAATACATAGGAGAAACAGTGGAACTGGTCATTAAAGTATTAATGATGAATCGATAATCTTCCTGTGAAGGAAAAAGGAATAATAATGATTCCAATAAGAAGTATAAATGCACTAATCCAAATATTTGATTTGCTTGGACAAGTGGAGCTAGAAAAATCAGCATCCCAGTAAAAAAAATCCGTATTTAGATGGTGCATAGATTAATCCCATGGTCTCTTTTAAAGTCAACTCTTCTGATGGTAAGATAATAATTCCTGTGTTTTCTTTGTCACCAATGCCCATTCTAAATGTTGGTCGAACAAAAATTTTAGATTGAAGAGACCGTTCATGTCCTGGAATATTTTCGGAATCAACTAATGCTATTCGTTTCTTTATTGCTTTGCACTACTTCAATTCTAACTCTTAGTAAAAATGATTCCTTCTCTCTGGTTATAAAGTCATTATTTTCTTATTAAGTTGAATTAAGGCAAATATCGAATGTAAAAGAATATAAAATAACCATTCATACCAAATTTCTTTCTCAAAATCGGATTTCTGTTCTAAATTATTATGTCTAATATCAAAATTATTCAAAATATTAAACAAATCAGAATTGGCCTTTCCTGGCAATTTTTTTATATCTACGATATTTTTTAGATATTCTAGAACATCTCCTAAGTTTCTAATTGCAGTTTTTCTTTGATCATTATATATTGCATTGAAGAATGATTCTACCGCTAATTTTATTCTAGAATCGATATTAAAATCATATTTTGTAAAAAGATCGTTATCTATGAAAAACTTTTTATCTAGAATATATTCTTTTTCTGGAATATGGAAATCTTTAAAAATAATTTCAAGTTTTTTCAAATAATTATCTCTTAATACTTGTTCAGAAGGTCTTCCGTCAAAAAAATATTTCAAGATAAATCAGAACCTAATAATAAATCGAATTATGTCCAAACGTATTTTATACCAATTTATTGATCAAAGGTATTTTCTCAAGGAAAGATTTAAATCTATTTATAAGGGAAGGTATTATTTTAAAAAAATGGAATCCTATCCAAAATATTAAAAAAATAATAATCGTCATTCCTAGTAATGTTATACTTTGAACTAAAAATAAAAAACTTAGGATTTCGATTCCAATTCCTGTAATAGCTGACAAAAAATAAATTAATGAGACAAAAAATAAAAGAATTGAAAAAATTACAAGCGACCGTATTCCATTTTCATTAATGTTTTCATAACTCTTAAAAAAGGCAAGAGCCCACATTAGGACTAAAATAATTAAACCGGAAAAAATAAGTGTCATTATTCCAATAAGGGCTTTTTCATTAAAAGGTTGAGTTCTTAATAACGAAAATCCAATAATTAGACCGCTACTTCCGAATATAGTGATTAATAGTTTTTCTAAAAATTTTGATATTCTTTCATAATCTGTTTCATTATATTTATTATTGTCGGTATTTGATGGAGTTTTAGATTCAGTATTGGTTTCTTTAGAAGCAATTTGACTTATAGGATCTTTTTTTTCCTTAGTATTACTTAAATTATTATTTGACATTTTTTGATCACTTTTGTTATAATTTTTGAAATATCTTTTAAATATTCATCAAACTACTTAAAACAAATAACATGAAAAAGGCACTAAATGATCTATTACAGTAATAAAACAAATGGAAAAAGAAAAGTACTATTATTATTGAAAGATTTCATTCAATCCCCCCGAAGGGCTGAACTCGGTGCATGTAGCGTTAGCGAGTTAACTATTCATATATATGATTACAAGTCTCGGATTTCTTATGTCCAAGAAGTTATTGACAATTTGCCAAATAATGTTATTTCATTAATTGGGGACTGGGAAGCGACGCATTCAAATGAAAGAATGTCTAAAACCATAAAATCAAATCATATAGTTAAAGGTGAAGGAGAAAATGCAATAATAGAATTATATCAACAAAAATTGGATAATGAAAGATAAAACTATTTTTGTATATAGAGCAAATGGAAGAAATAAAAATAAAAAAAAAAACTAGTAATTTTCAAATAATCTTCCTTTTTTTAATAAGAAACAATGATCAGCAAATTGACCGATATAATCGTCGTGTGTAGTCATTATTACCCCTGGTTTATTTTCCTTTTCTGTAATTAATTTGATTAGATTCAGTAATTTTTCTATATTGTCCTGATCTAAATTAGAAGTGGGTTCATCAATTTTTTCTTTATTAGATATCTTTTTCAGCAATTCAATGACTTTTTAAATTATTGATTCACCTAAAGATTAATTTTTGTAAGTATTGATAATCTTCAACTCCTAGAGTTAGTTCTGGTGATCTTTAAGTATCATTACAAGGTGTATTTTTTTCATTAATTAACTCTGTTTCCAGATCTCTTGCCTGTTGTTCTTTTGAAAAATAGTGAACTGCGTAGTAGGGTTGATTATTTGTTTCTCTCTCCCAACAATCTCTCTTAAGATGCTTGGGATCTTCAACTCTATCTCTTACATTTTCGGAATAACCAACATATTTCCGGATAAATTTTCCATCACTAATTTTTTTTTTATAAATAATGTATACACCGATTCTATTCTTTAAATCCGAAGTACTTTCAAAAGGTCCATCAAATTCATGAGCCGCAACGGTAATTGTCATAATGACATCTTTTTCACCGAAGTATAATTAGTATTCTATTAATACTATACTAATGCTCTAATGCTTATGTTATCACCTTGATCAGCTGTATTTTATTAATCAAAAATCTAGAATACGGCTTTTTAATTTAGGAAGTTTTTCAAAACTCTTTAATGAATTTTCTATTTTTATTATTGCATCTATAACAAAACTAATACAAAATTGGAAATCTGAGTCATCCGGAGGAATTTCCCAATTCTTAACTTTTGTTATAAACTTCTTTTCTCTTCTATGATATGTAATTTCTGGTGTGACATATTTAAATTTGTAATATGACGGATAATCTAAATTTAATAAGAAAATATTAAGGATTTCATAAATATTTTCGAACTCGACATGTACATCATCTGAAAAACTTTCTAAATCATGTAAATCTAACTCTTTATTATCATAATCCCAAGAAATTGACACTGAATTGGTAGAAGAATAAAATCCAAATAATTTTTTCTTCTCATTAAACAATATTAATGCTATAGCAAATCCCATTGCTAATTTTTCAAGAGCTTCATCTACAAGTGAATTATTAAATTTTTCTTCTGCATCATTTATTTCATTCCTAATTTCTTCATTAAAAATTAAATGAGCCATCGATATTTCCGAAAACTCAATAGAAAACAGAATTTTACAATTTTCCAAAAAAAAAGTACTAGCATTACTCCTATAAGTTTCAATATCAATAGATGCTGGAATCATTCCAGTGTGTTTGAATTTATTTCTTGCTGAATTTAATGTCATTAGTCCGGAATAACTTAAAGAACTAGTTGGATCATTTTCTTTAATTTTCTCATCTATTTTTTCCATAAGTTTAGGAATTCCTAAATCTTTAGAAATTGTAGAAAAATCGCCATTATAATCAATTGATAATTTTAAAAACATTTCAATACTATCATGAAAATGTAATAGCGAAATGGAGTTGTAAGGAGTTAATTTAGATGAAAATTCTACCCCTGTTCTAAAAATGAATTTAATAAAAGCTAGTCTTTTTAATGTTGGCTCATCCATTCTTACTTACCCTTTTTAATTAGTAAATTCATGATATTTTATAAATTATTGGAATTTTTGATATTCATTTATCTAAGCAGAAATTTTATCTAAGCAGAAATTTTATTTTGCAGGTCAAAAAGCATGGGATCAATACACCATGCTTAGTGGCTTCTCAACTATATTGTTGAACCGAACTAAATTTGATCAAATGTTTGCAAATCAAGCTGTAGACAAAGGTGCAGAAATACGAACAAAATCGAAAGTTACTAATGTTTCCATTAATAGACAAGGTATTGAAGTCACTGTTAGAACACCTGAAGGGAATGCACCTTACTCGGTTAAAGGGAAAGTTATTGTTGCTGCTGATGGACCAGCAGGTCGCATAGGTCGCTCTCATAATATGAAATTACCTACAAAATACGTTCATGCCGTTGAATATGTAGTTAAAGGGAAACATTCAGAAACAATGGACTTTTATTTTGATCATGAATTGACTCCATATGGGTATTCTTGGGTCTTTCCTAAAGAAGAATACTCAAAAATTGGTTTAGTCTGTCGTCAAGTCTTTGAGCCTGCAAAACGCTTAAACAAATTGATGGAACGTATGGAGAAGAAATTCAACACAAAATTTGAAAAAATTAATTTTATCCAAAATTGCTTTCTAATCTTGATTTCTTTTCTAAATAATCCAACATTTGCTTTTTGGCTTAAAACAAAATTTAAGGTATCTTCAAAGAATTCAAAGACGGTTAATAATTGTTCTCTCTCTTTATCCAGACGAGCATCAATCAATTTTAATAAATATTTTCTATTTTCCATAGAAATGGCTTTTCTTGAAAATCTGATATCTTGTTCCCAGATTCCGATAGCTAATTCTTTAAGCTGTTGATTCTCTGGTAAATCTATAGTTTTAACGATGACATGTTGATCTCCTAATTCATCGTAGCATTTATATGTTTTTATCGGTAATCCAGTTCTGTCAGTCCTAAATGCATCCTCATACTGAGAAATTACTTTATATCTATCCCCTAATAAATCCATATTTCACACTTTGAGCTTTAAAAAGGTATTTCAATTCTTTTTCTATATATTTTAAAAAATAAATGAAAATTAATAAGTTTTCTCTATTAAGTAAAGAAAATTATAATATCTTAACCAGAAAGATAACATTGGATATGAAATAACATCATCGTTATCGGGTATCATTCTGACGTTCGATCTGGTATTCTATCTAGTATTTTATCAATTTTATACTCTATATTATACAGTTTTGAATTCGGTAAATTACTGATATATAGCTCATAATCCCAGTAAATTTGGATCAGTTCTTTGATTGATTTGGCGTATATATAATAGTCTTGAAAAGATTCGACATTTTGGTCTGGAAAATTAAAGCTTGCTTCAAATTTACAGTCAAATCTAAAATGATGAATGAATTCTTGACCAAATTCATTTAATAAGATAAATGCCCTTGGATGAGAATCATCAATCCTCCTAGACCATCTTGAAAAGAAAAAATGGAGTTTGAAAATGAAATCAGGATGGCTTATGACGATAATTGATTTATTTTTATCAAATTCAATTGAAATTTGAGCATTTCTTGGAATATGAAAGTCAGTGTGTAAATGACTTCCGGTGGAACTTGAAATTGTTGTTATCAAGTCATCTGGAAATTCATTATTTGATGAAATAATGACTACCCCTTTAGATGAAATAACTAAACTCGTCGATTGGTCTAACCTAATTATTAAAGAACTTGAGACTTATCCTGAAGAAACAAAATACGACAATAATCAAGAAATAATAATCCCCCTTTTAGGATTAAAATTACCATTTCTTATCGATCCTAATCCAAGACATAATTATAATTTCATATTAGAATTCTTCCCTTCTGAAAATAGTAAAATTCGAATTACAGGTAAATTTTGATAACTCGTAAATATATTTATTTTAATTTAAAACTCCTATTCATTAAATAATTTGGATCTGTTGAATAGTTAATTTTCAAACTCGGATATTTTTCTTTCACATCATTAAATCCTTCTATTAATTGCCCAAATTTTTGTTTTGGTAATTGCACATATCCGATTAATTCATTTAATTCTTTGTTGACAAATAATTGTGCTATTGGTAATTTTAATACTCCTTTAATTAGATTTTTAAACGGAATTTTCTCTTTACTGGTTATTCTTAGTCCTACAAGGAAATCAGTTCCAATAAAGTTAATATTAGGATAATATTGAAAAACATCGCTTTTGACTAAAAATCTTAATAATTCTATTACTGATTTCGAATCTCCAGACGGAGAAAGCTCTTTAATATTATCTACTGATAATTGATTCATCTGGCTCAATTTTTTTATGATTTTCCATTCATATGAAGTAAACTCTTTTGTTAGTGGTTCTGTTAAATTCCATTTACGATATTTTTCTAGTTCCACGTCATCAGCTGAAAAATTAGGAATTCTCATTTTTTCCCATGGGTCCTCTTTTTTTGCTCCATAACTATTCATATTAACATTCCAGTACCAATGAGTCAACGGAATGTAATCAATATTTCCGATACGTTCTGGAACCTGTTCAAATCGCAAGCATACTATAATAGAATTACCCATTTGAAATGGTACTTTCCAAAATATGTTCGCAGAATCAATATCTAGTAATTTTTTCTCATTGTCAATTAATGCAAAATAATAACCCAATTTTGCTGGATTCATAATTATTCCTGATATATAACAAATCTTATGACCAAATAAGAAATTTACTGCTCTTTCAACTTTTTTAGCATTCTTTCTATCAAATTTTAATGCTTCTAATATTTCTTTATCAGTTGGAATGGTTATCCGATATGACCCATCAATTTTCGTTTTCAAAAAATCAATATTTGACAATAATTGTAATACTTCAGCTTCTCTACTCCTTAAGATGATTTTTACCTTCTTTAATCGTCTAAAAAAACCTTGAAAATAATCATCTAACGAATAGCTTTCAGGAATAGTTTTCATATAAATATCTAATTCATCTAAATCTGGTCGCTTGACAGGAGTTTGGTTAGTGTCCTTTATTCTATCCATAAATGTAATAAATGATCGGGGATATTCAAACCCTCCATCTTTAAACTTTATCGGGATATATTGGTGTCGATGAATTGTTGTAGTATAGATTTCCTCTGAAAAATCATTGAGAAGTGATGGATATTTATTATAATAATCAGTGCAAAGATTTCGTAAAAACTCTTTCTTTTTTTTTGTATAAATTTCATAACCTTCATTAGTATAATTACGAAAAAAATCCTTACACGAGAAATAACCTTCTCTTATTGTTTTGATGACATCCTGTTCCATTAATTCTGAAGTAATAAGTGTATTATGGATACTCATTTTTATTTTCACTTGATTAATGATAATTGATCGATTATTCAAAAATGTTTTTGCTTTTGTCCAATGTGATGGGTGGGTATTCTTGATTTTCAATCCAAAATTGTCAATTAGTGATCAAATTGAAGTACAAAACTTTTCTTTCTTCCCTAATGATAGTTATTTTGCTTCCAACTTTAGCTTTTGCTGTTGGATTTCCTAATGGTACATCTTCAGAAGATAATACTTCTTATTCTGAACGATATTTAGACTCACAAATAGATTTTCAGAAAATTAATTTCTTAGATTGTCGTGGATCAGGTTGCCAAGTTCCCACTAACGGATCCGGAGGAGATCCGTAAAGAGGGATGAAATGACTCCTGAAGATCTCTTGATTTTCCTTAAAAATATTTCTAATAAGAGTGAAATATTATATCTATTTCAAAAACCCAGTTGTTATTTATCACGTGAAGAACGTTGGATAATGTTATGTCTATTGTTACATAGTTTCGGTGCGAATTATAATTTTAATAAGCATGAATTATACTTGCATTGGGGTGTGAAAGATAAGGACCATCTCAAATATATTCAACAACTTATTAACAGTATATTAGATTCAAATATAGTTGCAGAATATGATAATAATAATCAGACCTGGATTCTAAAGTTTTAAAAAGAAACCAAAATGAATGATCTTTTTATATCAGTAAAGAAATCTATTTTAAAAAGAAAACCAAATTATTCTAGAAAATTAAAGTCTGAAAAGCAATTTAATGAATATTTAGAATTCCTAGGAAAATTTGATTTATTAAACAACCTTTAAATTTAATATTAGTTGGTTAAAACATTCTTGCCAATTTTTGGACTCAAGACAATCAATTAATTTTTGAATGTATTTGTTAAATATAATTTCGGATTCTTGAGACCTTAGGGGTCTTGGCAAAAGCCCTTTAATATCCCAGAGATAATTTTCAATATTGTAATATAGCATAGCATTAGTTTCGTCTTTATTATCCCTACAATAATTTGAAATCTTTTTTAGCGGAAGTTCAGCGACCTGACCGTTCAAATCTTTCAGTTTCTTGATAACTTTATCCAGGTTATTCAACAAAATCCCGTTCTTCAAATATTGGTTCATAAATAAATCCTTGTTCTTCCAACTTTTTTCTTCCTCTTCCTTCCCTTTGCAATATAGAGCTAATTACTTTTATATTTTTGTATCCATTATCTCTTAATACTTCTATTGCTTTACTAATGCTTCCTCCTTCAGTAATTACATCATCCACGACCATTATATTTAAGTCTTTATCACTTGGTTTTAATGCCCCCTCAATTAAGTTTTTATCTCCATGTTCTTTTGTTTTTTTCTTTACATAAAATCCTTTTACTGGTTTTTTTCCAAAATTCAAAGAAATCGCAGATATTTGACTTATAACAGGAATGGCACCACTTTCTAATCCTCCTACTGCTTGAATATTATATTTTTCAATAAATTTTAATATAAATAATTTTGCTACTAAATCCCCTCCTTCTGGTGTTAATATTGTACTTTTAATATTAAAGTAAAAAGCTGATTTTTTTCCAGAAGCTAATGTAAATTTATTGACATAATCTTGTTTGAAGGATTTTTTCTTAATCATTTGTTTAATTATTGTTTTCAATTCCTCTATTTTCAAATCATATTCCAATGTATTAAAAAGTGGAAGATCGGGATTATTAAGTTGATTTGCACTAGCTGTCATAAGTTATCATCCTAAAAATGAATCCTCTATTAATTAGTGGTTTTAAAAATCTTTTTCTAAATTTTAAATGCAATTTCAAGATTAAATTAATTAGAAATAGTTAATTTAAGACCTTTATAATCAGAGAGTTATCGTAGAACTTCATGTTTTTTCAAGGACTTATTATTTCTTTGATAATTCATTTTGAGCTTTTTTGATGTTTTAGATTTTCTAAAGTATCGACAAAAAACTATATATTGCATTAGAAATGAAATCTTTTCCTGTTGTAGAATAGAAAACCATAATTTATGTTTTTGGCGTAATTTCCTTTTAATCTACCCTCCTATGTCTAAATATAACTGAATTTAAATTTCAACAGATATTACTTCTGAAATATTATCAATAGAATCCATAAACTTTTCGTAAATTCTTTTTGTTATCAAAAAGAAAACATTTTCTAAAAATATATAAAGTCAGTTTCAATGTTGAAGTTTAATCGTTAATTTGGGGTTAGATACTATAAATTCTCTTTTTTTTAGCATTAATTTTAGTGATCATCATTTTTATGTTCTGAATAGGTTAATCATCGTAGCTGCTAAATCAATAGATTGGGTACATTCTTGAAATCCTATTAACTGGCTCCATTTCATAATTTCTATTGACAATCAAATGAAGATCGATAAATTTAAATACAGTGATTCCTTCAAGGTTAAATGAACAACCAAAAAACCAGAAGGAACCCTGTAAGAAATGTTCAAACAAACAACTTTAAAAAAATTTGTATTACCAATACTGTTAATTTTAACCGTTCAGAGTAACGTACTGCCATCTCAAGCCGATCAAGAGGATTTCTCTAGGTTTATGATGAAGAAATTCAATCAGGAAATTACCTAGAGAAATATCATATTAGTTTTCCTGCAGAAATATACCAAATGGCTTTACATTTTGATCAAAACCTAGTAGAAAGAATTGTAGACTATGAAAAGACATAAATACCTTACAATAAATTTTTATTAGGGTTAATGCTTTATTATAAATTGAAAAAAACAAAAAAGGATCTTAATAGTGAATTAGTACTCTATTATTCTTCAGAGAGCTTAATTAATCTACTTTTTAATGTTGTTCACTGTGTAGAAGGATTAGATAATCAGTAAAAAATTTAATACCTATGGACAATCCCAGGAAGCACTTGTAAATAATATTGGGTACGAATCTGGGAAAGAGACTATTAAGAATGATAAATTTCGATCTTTCTTATGTCTATAATTAACCCTATACTATCTATTATTAAGATATCTATTAAATAAAGAAAACTGCTAATTTTAATAATAAATCGAAAGTGTTACTAGGATTCAGGACAACATATGGAATAACAATAAAAAAAAGTCCAAAAAGTGTAATGTCTTTAGGTCCAGCTGGGAGTGTAGAAAAACGTGAAATATCTTCCCAAGTAGTTATCATGGCAAATAATTCTTTATCCGTCTTCGTTGTCAATTGATTTTCAATTTTTTTCAAAGTTTTAGCCTTTAGGTCATTTAAAAAGTGGTATAAATGGTTTTGCAATATAATGGTACGAAAATTTATTAAAAAAATTGGTATCAAGTATAGTGAGATTGTCAATCCATAAATCATAATTGCAGAGGATAAGTTATCTAAATTTGATATCAGAATGTCTATGCTATGAATATCTTCATTGCTAATTAATATGATATAAATATAGAAAAGTAAAAATCCCATTAGTAATCCAATTATGGTGAAAGCACTATTTCTAAAATAGAATCGAGAATATCGTTCAACATTTTTTTTCATCATTTTTATTTCATAGATTTCAAGATAGATTTCTTTTACATCTTTAATACTATTTTCTGTCTTTTTTATAACCTCAGATAATTTTTCTTTATCAATAAGGTTGATTGAGTATAATGAAAATAAAATCAAACTAATTCCAGAAAATGCAAGCCATGAAGTAAAAATAAACAAAGGAAAAAGTCTTAAGTAGAAATATATATCCTTATTTATTCCATAATATATTTCTGGATTGCTTGTGATACGTGGATCAAGATTAAGATAATAAGGTAAAAGAATTAGTAAAAAGGCTATTACAATTGACCATAATACTGAAAATATAGCAATAATATATATTTTTGAAGTAAACATATCATTTAGTTCTTTTTCAGATAATGCTAAGTTTAAAATCTTATTTTAGATAATATCTCAGATAAGATAGTATCCAATAAAGATAGTATCCACTCGTATAGTGAAATTTCAGAAATAAAAGAAAAAATCAGTAAATTAGAATCAGATCTTGAAAATAGTAATGAATTTATCGCTATTACTATTAATAATTTGGGTAAAAAGATCAGTGAACTACCAGATTTAGATAATTCTTTACTTGAAGATTTCACTAAATTTGAAAAAGAAATATTGAGTTTATCTGTTAAAACTGGTGAAGAAAATAGTAGAAGTTACTCAATTCCTGAATTAGAAATTAAATTTAGAAAATCTGCATTATTTAATTTTTGGAAATTAGCTAGATTTCTTAGAAAAGAGGGAAAAATTTGAGTAGACTTCGATTAAGTAATGATCCTAAAGAGCATAAACAATTAGTAAGGGATTTTTGGAAGATTGTTGAAGACATTGTTATTCGTGAATATAATGAAATTAAAAATATGTCTATGAGAGATTCTTTTTATCATGTTGCTTTACAATTAGGGGAAATTAGAGGTAATGAGATCTCTGAATTGCAATATAAGTATTTTTGGGAGCAAAAAACTTATGATTATTATACTCAAGACAAATGGTCTAATTGGGAGAAAAAACATAATATTGTTAGACCACAAACAAAAAATTATACTGTTATGATTGAGCAAGGTAAGAGAAAAGTTTTACCAGAAGATATTAATGAGGTTTATTCAAGAGCTAGGGGTTTTATTTATGTTGAGAAGGAAGGAAAAGCTAGTGATTTGCTTGAATTGTCAAGATTTGGTTGGATTATTTTAGGTGCTCAAGGTCAGTCTCAGCGATTATTGAGAGAAATTTTAAAATTAGATTCAGAAAATAAGCCTATTTTAGTTTTTCATGATGCAGATAGAGCTGGGCAATTGATTAAAGATGTTTTTATTGATGGTTCTAGAAGAACTGAGCATTTAGACCTAACTTTTGATAATGTTTTTGATCTTGGATTGACAATTGAAGACGCTGAAAAACTTGAATTATTGATGATTCCAGATCCTAAAGGTGGAATGAGAGCTGAAATTAATGCTTTACTTGAGTTGAAGACAAGGAGAGGATTAAAAAACCCGTTTTTGTGGTATGTAGTTACAAGAATGAGGAAACATAATATTCCTCTATGTCCTAAACCAATTTCAAAGAAAGAATTGTTGTTAATGCATTTACGTTGGAGATTAGAGGATTCTCTTAGACCATTAATTGAAAAAGTTGTAATTGATTCGATACAAGATATTGAAGATATAGATGTTATTAGTATAAACATTTATGACCTTAATGAAGAAGAAATTGAGAATCCAGAATTATCTAAGGAATTAGGAAAATTATCCAGTAAGTTGGCTAAATCAGTAAAAGACTTTTTTGAAACTGAATGGGAAAATACAATAATAAAAAAGGCTAATAAGCTAATTGAGGGCTAATTTTGATGTTTTATTATGTTTTCTGGAAAGTAGCTGGAAAATTTATTTTGATTAATTACTTTTCTGATAAGAATAAAGCTCAAACCTTATTAAATAAGATTATTTCTAAATTTGGGGAAGCTAAAATTGTTGAAAAGAAAATTGATTCTAACCTTGATAAATTATGTTTAATTTGTTATACAAGCAATTGGATTCCTTATTATAAAACTATTAAATATACTCTCTCAGAAGATGGGGATAAAATTTTTGATTTTAAGTGTGGAGATTGCCAACAAAGTCTTGAAACTATAATTGTCAAGAATAAATCATTAGAATCATTTATAGGAGCTTAATTTATTGAATTATATTCTAGATGCTTTTTCTGGTGCTGGTTTTTCAGCTGAGGGTTTTAAATCATTTTATAATGTTGTTGAAGCTATCGACAATAATTTTGATGCTTGTAATAGCTATAAATTAAATCATAAAGATACTTCTGTTAAGAATATGGATATCAGAGATATTTCCTTTTCACAAAACGATTATCAAGGTATATTGGGTTTAATAGCTACTCCACCTTGTCAAGATTTCTCTGATTTAAGTCATAATTATTATAATGAAGATAGAGCTAATTTAGTGTTTCAATTTATTAGATTATTAGAAGAGATTCAACCTGAATTTGCTTTATTTGAAAATGTTTATTCTGTTCCTAAAATAATTAAATTGCGATTAGAGAAAGAAATTCAACAATTAGGCTATAAAACTGTTAGTAGGGTAATAAATGCTTGGGAATATGGTTGTTTACAGATAAGAAAACGTTGGATTATTACTGTTCATAAAAAGAAACATATTTTTCCTAAAAAATCTAATATTAGAAGAAAATCTAAAGAAATCTTATCAAATGAAATTTCTGAAATTAAGCCTAGAAAACAAACTTTAGATCAAATTAAAGATTTAGAAACTGGGAAATGGGTTAATCTTCCTAATCAGAAATATAAAGTCTATTTTGTTCTTGATCCAGAAAAACCTTTCCCCGCAGTAGTTAATCCAACAAAATTAAGATATATTCATCCTAATAAAAAACAATATCTTTCTTTTAACGTTTTAATTAAGACTTTTGGAGTTAAATCATTTAATCTTACTGGAAATCTCTCTTCTAAAGGACAGCAATTAGCAAATGGATTTCCAAGTGATTTAGCTTACAAATTTGCAAAATCTTTTAGTGAGGTATGTTAATTGAGTAATGAATTAATCAAAGTTGGTTTTACAACTGAATATAACGGTTTTCATTTTATTAACGTTGATGAAAATTATTTTACTCTTAGAGAATTTGAAAATCGTATTAATAAAATTAAACTTGATCCAGGTGTTACAGATTCTGAAAAATTTGAATTTCCTATTACTGCTTATGATTCTTTTATGCTATCTGAAAGTGATATAGACTTTCTTAAAAAGAAATTAGCATATTTTAAAGCTCTTTGTCCTTGTAAAGAACTCATTTGTGTTTCCACTGCTGTTGATAATAGAAATATTGATATGTGGTATGATATGGGTTGCGATAAACATAAAATTGTTCATTATCGTAAATCCGCTCCTAAATATAAAAAATATGATTTTAATGCTGATAATGATATTGACGTTATTCTAGATATCGATTTTGATGAAGATAATTTGTGAAGTGATTATTATTTTAAAAAAAGTTACTACTAAAAAGGATCATTACTGTGTAAGTTGTAAAAGAGAGAGAAATCTTATTAAAACTGGTAGTAGAGCTTGGTTTTATTATCGAACTAAAACTACTTCTAGATGGATTTGGTTTCATGAATTTTGTTTTGAACAATTAGTGGAAGATATAACTGAAGTAATTGATCCTATTTATGAAGAAATGAAACAATTAACGATTAAAGGAAAACATTATTTGAAAAATAAATTAAAAGGAAGTTAAAAATATGGATTTAGATTTAAATTATTTTAATAAAAAATTTGATGAAATTAATTTTTGTGAGTTAAAACACTATAATCGTAAAGGGATTTTAAGCGATTATTGGCTAGGATATTTAGAAAGTTATATTCATTTTGCTGATGATGGATTACCTCTTGATAAGAAAAAAACAATAGCTAAAGATATGCTTTTTAATGCTTTAAGGAGAAAAACTTCTTTTGATCCTTTTCAAGAATTAATTACCTTTTATAATCAAAATTCTAGAGATAATTTAAACGAAATTACTAAATTTAAGGAATTATTTCCAGAACTTCTTAATATAGCTTTGTTATTAGAACAAGGGCTTAAAGATATTATTACAAAGTATTACTACTTAATCAGAGAAAAAATAGAATCAAAAACTAAAAGTTGGACTTTGTATCACGTTTTTATTGATCCAGAATTCAAGAAAATACTCAAATTAATAGAGGAGAAGTCTTAAAATGCCTAGAGTAATAAATTGTTCATTTTGTGGTAATAAAATTACTAGAGATCGCTATAATATTGCTCATGTTTTAGAAAGACAAGATTCTCCCCCTAATGGAGATTGGCAAAAATCTATTGATAGTTATAAAGAAGATGTGTGTCCTAATTGTCAAAGGTTAATTACAGCTCATTATGATAACTTTTGTAATTATTTGAGAGAGAATAAGGGGATATTAAAATAATTTTGAGGATTTGGTGATTATGGTAGCTATTAATTTTACTGTTTTTATTGATAAAATAAGAAATGGAACTAAAAAACAAACTATTAGAAAATGGAATTCTGATAGAGTTAAACAAATGAGAGATAAAAAGATATTACAGCTTTACACTGGTATGAGAACCAAAGAATGTAAATTATTGGAGGAAGTAGAGCTTGAAGAGATTCTTCAGTTATTAATTAAACCAAATGATCAATGGTTATTTGATTTGGAGATTTATTATTACTTAAAGCATAAATGGGTTACATTAAGTCCTGAAGATGAATTAGAACTAATAAAATTAGATGGATTTGAGAATAGGGATTCTTTTTTCAATTGGTTTAATAAAAGATATAATCTAAAAACTGATTTATTCGCAGTAATTCGATGGAAGTGAAGATAATTAGTGTAACGAATATGTTAAAATGTAGTTTTTGTAATAAACTCTTTGAGTTTGGTTCTAAAGAGATTTGTGAGAAAGGATTAATGAATCCTTCACCTTATCATCAACATTTACTTGTTTATGGGAATCCTATACGATTAGAAGATTACATTTAGCTTTGGAATGAAAATATTAAAGAAATATAGTTACAATTACCTGTCCACAAATGAATTTAATTAATGTAAATTTCAATTTCGTAAATTAAAGGGAGTTAAAAATAAAGATGCAAGAAAATACGATTATTATTGATATTATTACTATTTTTGTTATTGTGATTATATTTTTGCTTAATAATAGAAAAATCAATAATTATGAAAAAAAAACTGAAGATCGATTTATAAATAGCAATGAAGAGTCTAAAATAAGGCAGCAAGAATTTAATATTAAAATTAATGAACAATTTGAATTGAATAATCAACAAGTAAAGAATTTTGTGTCTAATTATGAAAATCAAATTAAATCATTAAAATATACTATTCTAAATAAATATGAGGGTTTAGAAAAGAGTTTTAAGAAGAGTATTGAAAATCAAGAGAAAGTCTTGAGTATTGCTTCAAATCAATATATTAAATTAATGGATAACATAGAAAAAGATTATAAATCTAGTCTTCAAGAGCTTAGTAAGAAAAAAGCTTTGTTAAATCCCAAAAATACTAAACCTCAAAAAGAAATAAAAAATTCACATGAAAATATTAATGAGAGAATTGAGGAAGATAACTACTAAGTTTATACGTTAGAAATCGCAAATAAAGACGTTACCAACTCCTTTTTTTGAAAATTGATGTAATTAAAAACTAAAATTATAATTAATTTTTCATGAATCAATGTAAGTTTTGCAAATTTTCTTTTTTTATCAATATTTACATCTGGAAATGTAAAAAATTCAACAAATCAATAAATGTTAACGATATTGAGCCTTGTTTTGAATTAGATAATAGAAATTATCATATTGAATATATTCAAGTTACAATAAAATAGTTTTTTTTAAAAGGAATTCAATCATAAATCCTTATGAAAATGTTTGAAAATATCAAACATTTTCCTTTTTTAGAATATTTTCATTAATAGCTCCAAAAATGAAATCAATCATCCCAGTATATACTAAACTTAATACCCAAAGGAAAAAAATTCCTTCTACAAGAAATTTAAATGTTAATTTGGAATCCATTGAACTATAAGATCCAAAATCACCTATGAAATAAAAAATAATCATCATTATTCCAACAAATGATATCATACTTTTAATTGCATACTTTCGGTCATCTTTAGAATCTTTATAATAACCTCCAATTAGCCAAGCCGTGAAAGCTAAAATTAACAGAGGCAAAAATAATATTTGATCTATACTCTCATTTGTGGTTGTTGAATCTGTTATTATAGTTATAAACAAAAGTAAACCAAATAATACGGCTGAATTTATTACACTTCTTATAAATAAGTCTTTAAATCTTTCATCTTCATAAAGTTCTTTAAGTGGATTCATGTTAATCTATTCCTTTTAATTTTTCAGTCTTTGAATTTTCTGGGACTTTATATTTTATCTGTTATCGGTAATAAAATGGATCAAGATCAAGATCAATATCAAGAATATAGTAGTTTAGTGAATAAAGCTAGAAAAGAGTATAAATTTTGTGAACATTCTTATTTTATCAATGTTTACGTCTGGAAAGACGAAAAATTTAACACATCAATAAATACTAATGATATTGAACCCTGTTTTGAATTAGATAATAGGAGCTATCACATAGAATACATTCAGAACACAATTAACTAGCTTTTAAATAAAGGGATTTAATCATAAATCTTTTATTTTCCACTCTGGGCACAAAACGAAGTGTTTAACCATACATATATAACATTCTTACAGATAAAGAAAGTGTATTACGTAAATTCAACGAATTGGGGAAGACTTATGGAAGCAAAATTCTAAATTGGATTTATGATATTCGTAACAAAAACAGAATCTCAATGATCTCAAAAGAAGATCTACAAACTTCTATCCTAAGTATCGAGATCAATGCACTGTCGAATACTGAATCGGGAATATTTTTTTTGATATAACACATGATAAAGGAGGTGAACTTATCAAATTAAAAAATTTGATTTCTGATGTTATAAAGGATTTTGATGGCCAACCTGAAGTTCTTTGGGGGAAAATTTTCTACAAAGGTAATCAATTCCCTTGTCTTTTGGTAAAAAAAGTAGAGAAAGCAGTAAAATTTAATAACTGCGTTTATAAAAAAGTTGAAGGATATCCTGTGGTTATTGAAGAGGATGCAATACTTTATCAGAATCCTGATTTATATACTTCTTTAAATTGTGGTTTTTTGTTTTTACCTAGCCTTTTTCGTTTTAAAGAATCAAAGCAAAGCGAATCGTGGAATTTTGTAGAATTAGAGAAAAATTTTTTAAATACTAAAAGTGATATTGATCTTTTTTTTAAATGGATTGAAGAAATTAGAGGAGAATCTGAATTAACTGAATTTAAGGGAGTAATAAAAGACAATAAAACACAAAAAGATACCTTAGCTAAGCAACTTGTTGCTTTTTCGAACACGAATTCAGGAATATTAATGGTAGGTATCAACGAAACTATTAATGGAAGTTTTGATATTGTGGGTATTAAAGATCCAGATAAAGAACAAAGAGAAATTATTAACATCATTAACAATAGTTTAAAAAATGTTGATGGAGATTTTTTACCAATCAAATATTTGGAAAATGACTTATTACTTTTTCTGATTAAAAAATCAAAAAACCTTGCTTCATACAATTATCGTGTTTATAAACGGATGGGAAGACATTCAAGAGAAATTAAAACAGAAAATATTAAAGATTTTCATATTGAAATATTTGAAAAAAAAGATTATGGTTATCTTTTTCAGCAGGATTTTAATAAATGGAAAAGAAACAAGTCAAATAAATAAACTAAACGTTCAAATTTTTTATAGAAAATTTCTCATATATGATAATTACCAATCTAATTCTACATCAAGAATAGTAGGACAATTTCCACTATTTATATGAAAATTTATAACATTTATTTTGTTAATATACAGATTTTTTAATTTATCCAAAGTAAATAATTGTTTAGAGTATCCATAAAGATTTTTAAAACCTTTAATATATTTATCAGGATTGCTGGATGCACAAATTCCTTGTCGAGAGACCTCAGGATCATAAAATGGATTTTTAAAAACACCTCCTACATAAAACAGATCATAATGCATATCGCTTTCATTAGAACTAATATATTCAGCTTTTAATTGATTTTATAATTTTATTTTGGTCTCAGGAATTTCTAATTTAGTAAATTGTATTTCACAGAGACTTTTCTCAAAATTCATCATTGATTTTTGTGAAAAAGTTTCAATTTTTTCATCGTTAACTTGTTCAGTTTCAAGAATCAAATTAATGTCAAAATAGGATAGTTCCATATAATTTATTTTAAAATGATTTAAACTATACTCCTATCCAAAACAGATTGGTGGTGGAATTTTCATCTAATTTTCAAAAGAAAAAATCTGTAGTGACTATTTTTTCAAGTCAAATTTTTCTTCTTGCTTCTGAGCGTTTTTGAAAATCAGATGATTTCTTTAAAATAATCTAAGGAATGTCTATAGTCCTCTTCCATGTTTACAGAAATTATATATCTGTATGCATCAATTCTTTTCACTCTATCAATGATAGTTTCTGGTAATAATGAGTAATAATCAGACTAATCTTTGTTAGGATTAAGGTAAATATTTTTTCTCAAAAGCTATTTAACTATTTTTGTTGTAATTAATACATATGATAGTAGAATATATGGAGAATAAGATTAAGAGTAAATCATCTTTAAACAAAGAACGATTTATATTTCAAATTGGTAATTATTCTAGGATCAGGAAATTATCTGGCCTAAAAAACCTTTCAGATGACGAAATTAATCTATTATTAGCAAATGTAGAAGATTTTTAAATGAAAAGAATCATACTTGATGAGAAAATACCCGAGAAGAAAAAAATAGATTTACGAGAATTAGCACAATTAAAAGCTAAGGGAGAAATAAAAAAAGAAAAGAGGGAAAAAGATATGGAAAAGGAAAAATAAGAATTAAATTATTTGTATTCCGGTGGAAAAAGTAATTATTTGACACATTTATTTGATTATCCAACAACAACAAATTTCAAACTCTTTCAATGAGGAAACAGTTTGAAGGTTTTTTAAATTTCTTTAAACAAAAATTTTATTTGTAATAAACTAAAATAGAAAAAATATTTCTTATTGGAATGCTTCGTTTAATAATGGTCAATTGCAGACTGCAACAGGATATGTTAATGTTCAGCAATTAATTCACTTATTACTAGAATATCGTAAAGATTGTAGCGTTTCATCTAAAACGATCTAAAACGAATACAAAATCATTCCTTTTCTTAACTTGCCGTCTACCATCATAATGTGTCTTTTCAATTTGAAAAGATTTTTTCTTCAATTGATCAAAGAATCGGGATAATTGAAATACTTATACCTAAAATAAAAATGCGTGAAGTAATTTTAGACTTTTTATTGTTTGGAAATATTCCCAATGGACTTTCGATTCCAAAATTTAATCCTACATTACTGACCATACCTCATTTAAATAAAGATAGTGAAAATAATATTTTAGAGATGTTTGGTAATGCAGACCCAAATGATTTATTGTTATTTGGAGAAAAGATTGTAATAGATAAAATGTTAATAAAAAAAACAGAAAAAATTATCTACGAAGTTTTATCTATTATTGCCAAAGGATTTACTAAAAAATACCCTGAATGCATCGAAGAACAGAGATTATAGCTGTTAATAATGCAGAATTCAACAAATTAATATTCCTGCTTCTGATAATAGAAGAATTATTAATGCTCTAATTAAAGAGATCAATGATTAATCATCCAATTCCTTTTCTAAAATTTCATCAGAATCTACGTATGAGCTTCGAAATCCTTTTTAAGTAAAAATTTCTTTATAAGCTCCACCAGCAACAAAATCAGCTAAGATTTCTTCGATTTCATATACATATATTTCTTACCAAGTTCAAAATGGTTTGGATTTTGAAAATATTCTTTCCAATAATTTTTAATAATTTGAATTTAACAGATATTAAAGTCTTTTAAACATATAAAGGGATTATTATCAAACGTGTCTGTTTTAATGGAAGAATCTTTTAAAGATTTACTATTATGGATAAAGTCTAATATTCCAAATTCTTTTTTAGAAACTGATTTTAATCTAAATCTGTATTCATGGATTGCAAATAATGAGGATGAGATAATAGAACTCACCCCGGTAAAAACTATTACTGAAGAAATAATAACAATATTTAAAAATAACTTATTATCACTTTTTAACACACTTCAAAATGCAAAACCTAGAGATTTAATTAAAGCGGAAAAAAAAATACAAAAAAGATTTATTAGTTTCAGATTTCTAAAAATATTTCTTTATAATTATTTGAAAGAAAACGGTCTGAATACTGATAAAAAGAAAATAAAAAAATTAATAGATGAGTGGTTGAATTTTTTAAACCAAGATTGGATTGAATATAACGTCATTTCACCTTTAAATAATTTTGAATTTGAAGGAAAAGAAATCATTCTAAATGAAAAGATAAAAATTAAAAAATTAAATAAAGAAGAAGAGGAAAAAATAAATCATGAAAATTTTGAATTCTTCAGTTTTACAAATTGGAGAATACTAATTTCAGTTCTTTTGAGAGAAAATTTTATTGCTGGAAATGAGAAAAACATTTTTCAACCTATTTTAGGATCTTTCAGGTTAGCATCACCAGAATGGGTTCGAACTGGACTTAAATTTATACAAGTTGGAGCAAATAAATTTAACGAAAGAAAGACCAAATTTATGTCAAGATCTTTAATGTTAGAATCTCTAGAAAAAGAAAAATATAAAGTTCATTCTTCTGAAATGGAAGATTTTATTAAACAATGGAATAAGCATTATGACTCGCTTTCATTACTATCTGATTATCCTTTTTGGTTATCAAGATATTTTGATTCCTATGAAAGGATTAAACCTGAAGATGCAATTGTAGATTTAATTATTGTTATAGAATCATTATTCGGCGATTCAGGAGGAGAAATAATTCATAAAGTATCAACAAGATTAACAAATCTTCTTATTTCTGATATTAATTCAACAAACCAAGAAAAAACGTTAGAAAAGAAAAATAAGTTGCGAAAAGAAATTCGAGATTACTATCACAAACGATCACTTATTGTACATGGAGAAAACATAAAAATTACGTTCGATGAGATTTATAAACTTAGGAAAATCGTCCATAATGGAATTACTACTCTTTTAGAAATAGATTCTGGATATTTATCTCAAAATTGGAAAAAATTAAGCGAAAAATTAAGAAAAAAACTTGATTTTGGGATTACAGACTTAATACCTACTTCTGAGAACTTGTAATAATGATTTCAATTAATACTGAAATATTTGCTTGAAAGAAGACTTTTCAAAATTTAAATATGATTATAAAATATTTTTGACCTATATGGTTTATTTTGATCATTTATATGAGGAATTCTAGGTATTTTATAAAAAAACTTAATCACTTAACTAAAGACTGGCCTTACAAACCATATTACATCTATGCCTTAAATTACTTAAGAAGAGGTGATTTTGATCGATATAATCAATGTATACAAAGCTATAGTCAATTGTTACAGGATGTAATTAACAAGTCGAAACAATTTTAGGACCACATTATAAAAGAATGGGATTTATTGTTCAATATGCTAGAAAATTTTGGAAAGAATTCCTACCAATACGAAATGCTTTTACCCATAATTTTAGATTTTTATTCTTAGATCAAAACTATGGAAAAATGAAAAATGGTTTTGAAAATATAGTATTTTTGTTCAACAAAGATTGGTCAATTGACCAAAATTCAAATCCAAACCCAATTGAGCATTATTTTCTTACTGGAAAGACCCCCATGATTTCTGTAAATAATTTATTGTTCAATATACACTATGTTGAGGAAAAAATCATTGAAAATCACATATTATCAATATCCTCAAACAAATTACGTATATTACCTAAGGATTTGTATCGAGATGATCTAACAAACAAAGAAAACAACTGGTATCAACAAATATTAAATAGAAAAGCATTTAACAATATAGAATTACGATTTGATTTTTCTCCTTCAATAAAATATATAGAAAAACAGGCAAAGCTTCACCTGGAATTTTTAAGAGAAATAAATTTGCTTGGTACTAAATCCAAGGATAGTAATGTTCGAGAAAATTTCATCACTGACTGAAAAGTTCAACATTGTTAGTAGTCTTTCAATTAAATCTTTTTCCGATAACCACAGAAATAAATAATCTCATGAAATATTCAGACTTAAGGAAACAATTCAGTAAATACAGGATGTAAAGATGCAAGAATGAAGGCTTCAATTGACCCCCCAAATTCAAAAGATTTTTTTTTGAAAATTAGAGAAGATTACAATGAATATAAAAGGCAAACAAACGGCCACCTAACAGGAATTCATGCTTTAGTGCTTGTTGAGGAGGCAGAAGACCTCTATTACAATATTGCGACCTTACCAACTGTTTATGATTTAAAAGAGGCTGATCAAATAGAACGATACTTGAAAGAGTATACTCAAATGATGACAGAATTTCATTGGTTATATTCGAGAGTAAAACTATCAACAACAAATACATCGGAAGATGATTTTACAGATAGAATATTTGCTTTAAACAAAGTTGAGGGTCTTATTAATATAATTTGGAACAATTTAAACCATTTAAAACAATCGAAAAATGAATTATTTGTTAAAGATCAACTTGAATTAGCAGAGATTCAAAATGACTTAGTCAGGGAGTCACTGAAACGAATTGATAAACAGATAAAAGTAGCTTGGATCACTTTTGGTGTGGCAAGTATTGCCGTACTTATTAGTATATTTATGTATATAATTGCCTGATTTAATGATATTTCATTCATTCGGGGATATAGATAATAATTATTAGAAAAAGACATATAAATGCAAAAGAAATTTCTTTTTAGTAACCTGAATAGCAAGTAATATTTGAGTGCTCTCAAACTATTGAAAGAAAACAAGCTTATTGGTAAAGTTCCTGATTTACACGATCTCAGAAGTCACTATTTCACAGAGAAATTCTACTATGAAGATTAGACGATGCGTCCTGATAATTAATCCTATAATAAGTGATATGACAGTTTCTTTATATCACATTTTATGATTATTTTTTTTAGTTTCTTTTAAGACTATTTTTTATTATTATTCAATTTTCTTCTGTGAAAAAATATGCTTATGAATGAAGCAAATATAAGAATGACTGTAAAACTCTCTGTTGATGCAGTTACGGTCTCTGATTTTGTAATTGTCTCAAAAGATGTAATTGAATCTGGATTAGATGTTGTTTGCGGAAAACTTGTAACAGGAGCACTACTACTCATTTCTTCAATAATTTTGAAAGAACCGGTTATTTCAGTATAACCATTTGTTTTATCAGTCGAAAAACTAGGTTCAGTCACTGTAAAACTATAATCAAACTGTCCAATATTCCAATTGATAGTATTAATTGTTAAATACCACGAATTTATTTTGCTCTGATCATTATTAAATTCTAAATGGCCTGTTGCGCCTGTTTCTCGATGTCTCCAGTAGAATGTCGATATTTTTAATTTCTGATTCTCAACGTCTGACGCTTCAACTGTTAAATTCGTTGTATGACCTTTTATTATTTCTTGTAGATTTGTGTATGTTACAGAGGGATCATGATTAGACAAAATATCAAATAATGGACTATTCCACTCCCAGATGGTATCACCAATAGACCTATAATAATTTCCATCTGGCCAGAGTCTATAATACACTATCGACATTCTTATGTTAAAATATAACTTTCCTGATACATCAACATACAAAGTATTTGAATCAGATATAGGATCTGAATAATAACTGGATGAAAGAGTCCAATAATCAAGCAAATAATCGTATGAAAGAACTAATGTTGATTCGTTATGAAAATAACCCGTATCATTGAATCGAAAATCAACTTGAGTTCCTGCATCTGTATATAATTCTATTTTTAATTCAGGACACTGGTATTCTTCTTCAATTTCATAGTATGAGCAAAATGGATATATTCCTGAAAATATCGGTGAAGCAAATGTTACACCTGCTACTAAGGTTTGTGGAAACTGAATATCTGGATCTGCTGTAACTGTTATCCGTCTGGTTCTCGAATTCCAATTTAGTTGTGTATCCCAAATAATGGTAGTAACATTATGGATACCAAGCGATAAGGATGGTAAGGTCGTTATTGCTCCAGTCCAACCTTCGATATTCCCAGATAATATTAAAACATCATCCACATATACATCAAACCAATACAATCTTCCATTATCAGAAAAATCATCTGTAAGTTTAGATAGATTAGCATTCAAAGGAACAGAAAAATTTCTTGAGATATCATTATCCCATCGTGGGGCTTCTAAATCAAGAACAGAAGATTCTCTTAAATCAACTCCAAACGTCCTATTCGAAGAAGTAAAGGCATTTGAACTACTATTGTATAGGTATTTATAATCATAATCTAATAATAATCCTGTTGCAAAATCAATTTCTGCAGTATACGTATAATTAAAACGTCCATTAAGAAGTGAACGTTGCACAGTACTAATTAAGATTTTTCTATCAGTTTTTGGGGAATTAATAGGATTAGCTTCAGGAAAAGAAACTGTATTAATGCTGGTTATTGATAAAAAATTTTCTGTTAAATTATCACCAATTCCTACTTGAGTAGCATTTACATACATACCAAACCAGTATTGATCAGAATATTCTCCTGTTAGGGGGAAAAAATCTTCATACTGGCTGAGACGCCACGTTCCAAAGGTAGCCTGTTGTTTAAGACTATACGCATCATAAGGAATATCAACATAGGAAATAATACCAGTTTTCGGGTTTAATTTAATGTTCCAATCTCCTAATTCACCACCACAATGTGATATGGATGATGTAAGAGTATGTACACTGAAAGTATCATCGGTACACAATTCATTATCTAAATCATCTTCATAAATGTGTTCTTCATTGGAATAACTGGTAATTAAAGTGGAATCTTCATAAACTACATGACCGGCAAGCAAATCATAAACCATATAAAAACCTTCCATCGTGAGAAGATTTGGAGTAGAAGTTATGAGCCATTCTAGATCTACGGTTCCATGTAACCCATATTCAGTCATATTATTTGTTCCATTCCAAAATCCATTTGTTTGATAAATTCTGTCACCGATAATTTTTAACGTACCGTTATTTAAATTAATTCCTTCCACAGGAACCATATTATTAATACCAGTAATTTCTGAAGAATCGTATGATGTTGAAGAAGCCAATGCTTGGATGTGTGTTTGTTTATTTTTAGAATCAATAATTGAATCCTTTATTTCTAAATCTTCAACAATTAAAGGTGTTGTTACATAATTAGTAATAATTGGTATTTGAAAAGACGTATATGAAAAAGAGAAAAATACTAACCAAACAACGATAATCAACTTTTTATTAAAATTAATTTTATGATTATAAATCATTTTTGCTCCCCATAAATTAGTCGCCTTTTCACTTTTAATCTTATTGATTAGATAATTGCAAAACTATCTGATTTAATTTCATCTTTTTTGTTTTGTAGAGTTACTTATACTCTTGTTATTTAATTTCATTACTGAATATTATAATAAATAACATATACGATTTGCTATACACCAATAAATTGTTAATAAGAGCGAAAATAACCCGTAAAGTTTATAAACTCATAAATATGCATTTATATGGAATTTACATCCAACTACCCACAGTTAATGCAATTCCAAACATCTACAGGTTATAAAAATGCAAACTTATCGCTCTATTAAAGGTATTAATTTAGATATACTTAAATCTTGTGTTATAAAATTACCAATTAAAAAATGGTTACCTAGGAGAAAATCACGTTTTGGCAGGCCTTCTTATAATTCATTAAGTTTATTCTTAAGTCATTTACTAAAAATTAGAGAAAATTTTCAATATGACACAACTTTGGAAGAAAAACTACATGAAATTGAAGCTTTCAGAACATTTTGTGAGTTCAGTAAAGAAAATATTCCATCTCATGATACCTTTTCTCGATTTTTCAGAAATTTGTCTGAAAAACTAATTTTGAAGATCATTAAGATGATTGATGCTCATTTAGTATCACTTGGGATATTTGATAAGGATGATTTAGCTTTAGATGCGACTGATGTATTGTCAAATGGTCGTAACAAACATAATCTAGATTCAGATGCTGGTTATGGATATAAAACGGATAAAGAACGCTTTCATGGTTATTGGGCTTATTTTGTAACCGGAACCAGGAGTGAAATTTCTCGATCAACTTGGGTTCTTCCAGCTGATAATCATCAATCAAATGGAGCTATGGTTCTTTTTGATCATTTAGAACACCGAGATCTTTGTTCTGCATCTGTTATTATAATGGATGGAGCTTTTGACGATAAAAAATGTTATTCACGAAGTATTGAATTAGGATTGGTACCTGCAGTTTCATATAATCCAAAAAAAGCTAGAATTAAATACTTTAATTATCTCAGGAGAGATAATTGGCGTAAAGTGGTTTTAGGAAATGAAGGAGTGAGGATTAGAAAGCACAGATATTATCAAGTGATGGCACTGTGAAAACTTTTTCAGGAAGTGTCGCAAATGTTGATTTTAGTTATTTGTGGATTGAAGGAACACTAGCTGATAAAATATATGGAGAAAATGCTGGTATTGTTGGAGGAATAGGACATGGTGGTTATAGAAATCCTGAAAAAGATGCTATAGATGAAGGAGCTTACGGCTATTCACATTATTACTGGTCTCCTGACGATTTGTATAATAGAGTTTTATTTATACATGAAATGGGACATCTCTTTAGTGGAGAACACAGCAAAGCTACAGTCTCCTATAAAGGTTTTTTTCAAGAAAATTATGATACTATAATGAGAGAAGCGTTAGGCCTATTGTTCGATGTCAAATATTCCGATGAATCAATGCAATACGGATGCTACTACAGTTCTCCTTGTGATAACCTATATCAAATACGGAAACACTCTCTTAAACATACTAAATACAGTTATTCTCATCTACAATTTCAATCATTCGAGGGTAGTAGGAATGATGTAGAAACCGCAAGATGGGTTTTTGCTGATAATTCTCATTGGGAGACCACTACCAGTGGATCCCCTAAAGATGGATCTAAGGTATTAAAATGCTGTACAACAAGTGGAACTGTTTATTATGAAACTGTTCGCTATGAAGATGAAGAATTTCGTGATGGGACTATTGAAGGGTGGATTAAAGCTTCAGGAAACTCAGGAAAAAGACCAGGACTTTGGCTTCGGGCCCAAGGGACCCAATATTCATCATCCTGTTCAGGAGTAAATGCCACAACATGTGAAGGATATATAATATTTATGAAACCAGCTAATAATCGTTTTTGGCTTAAGCGAATTGATCCATCTGGAACTACGACCTTAGGAAGTTATTATCCAGGGGGTTCGTTGCTAGATACGTGGTGGTTTGTTCGATTCGAAAGTTCAGGTCATTCTTTGAAAGTTTGGATTTCCACCTCTTCTGACATTGATCCTAGCTCAACACCAATGATTGATGTTATTGATTCTACCTATGGATCAGGATACGCTGCTTTAAGCGGGCGCAGTTCGGTCCTATCTGGTGCTGAATATTTCGATGGTATTACGGTAAAAATTCCTCATGAAACTTTACCAATCTTGAATCCAGGGTTTGAAGATGGTACAACAAATACTCAAACTAATTGGTGGTCTGAGACACGTTTATCCAGTGGAAGTTATGGGCCATCAGGAGATGATGATAAGAGTCCGTGGTTTTATGATGATGTGACACAATCTGGTGATTGGTCAGCGACTATAATGGGGCCTTGGACTAGTAATAGCCGAACAAAAGTTGTGAGTCCTCAATTAGCTCTTCCATTAGGTGACAATCCAGTTTTAGATTTTTGGCAAGGAATTGGTGGGTCTAGCAGTCAGTGGGGTTACTATTCGTGGACAGGGACGCGTATTATATTCTCTATGACAGCTTCAACTTCAAATCGTAAATATGGAGAACAAATTACTATTGGGATTAATAATTGTGAAATAAATGCCGAATATTCGTTGCTTGTTGGAAGTAACTTAAATGTTTTAGATCAAAAAACGTATAATTTTACTGCTGGCGATAGTTGTGAGAAGAATGGAAGGATAATTTCTATTTTCATCTCTTAGACATTATTTAGTAGACCTCGTGAGACTCAAATTATTGATTAAACAAACTTGTTGAATAATTGCTTTCAAATAGTTTCTTTTGGTTATTTCAGCTGTTTCTTTTGAAATTTCCGAGAAAAAATTGATAATAATATTGCAAATATGAGAGGAAATGTAGAAAAATGTGTTGTTTTATAATCATGTGGTCCTGGATGATATATTCCATTTATAGTTCTTATTTCTTCCTCTATTTGCGTTGTATGTCCTGAATTTAATTGAATGACGAACTTGAAGATCTTTAAGATTATTCTATCATAAAGACTGTAATCTCCTACTACATGACGAACTGAATAGATTGATTGAATAAAAACATCTGGGCTTTTGTTACTAATTGAACTTAGAGGAGTTAATGAACCAAATTTTGTTAAATAAATTGACCATAAATATTCTGAGAACTCTTTAAAATTTTGTGTAGTTATCGGTCTCTTAACAAAGACACCAATCTCTTCAAAATTATCAAAAAGAGAACCATTTGGATTAAAATATAGGCAATTATGAATTCTGGAATTTTTTGTTTGATAATACTTTTCATCTTCTAATAATTCTGACTGTAATGGACTTTGGTGATATAAATCTTCAAATAGTGAAATTGCTTCAGAATTATTGTTAGCACATATTTCTGATCTTTTTTCAAAATTAGTATAATTTAAATCATAGGTTTGCAAATAAGAGGTAGATTGATTAATATTTAGATTAACATAAAAAAAATTTTCTGGATGACTATAGTTAGAATACACAGCTGATAAGAGATCTTCATCAGTAAATTCAGTTTGATTTGTAGTAAAAACAGGAATAGAATACTCATCAGAAACAGAAACTATTTTTCCAGTTCCATTTGAGGGCATAACTGTAACTATGATTAAAATAAATTGAGTTAAAAAAAAAATATTATTCAAATTCATACAACAACTACCTATCTAGTTTTTAGTAATTACTTAAGAAAAATATATAAATTTAATGACTTATGAAACATCATTTACTAGAAAAATAACTTGTCGCTATTTGCAATCCTTTAGCATATTCAAAAAAAGCATTTCTCATTGAACAATGGCATTATGCATTTCAATTCGATGAGGAAGACTATGAAAGGTCAGTAAATCTTTTAAAATTTGAAATTCATGCTCGACTTTCTCTTTTGTTTTACATAAATGCATTGTTTCTTCTGCGGTCAGTGAGAAATGGTTTGTAATAGAAGCAAACTTCCCAAAAAGTTGTTCCCGTTCTAAAATTATCTTATATCGGATAAGCCTTGCATTACTGGAGGTGGTGGGAAATTGTTTTAACATGAATAAGCTAACCATTGAATGGTTTTTGAGTACTTGTTTCATCTCCTGAACTTTTTGGAAGTCAGAAAGTTGATCTTTTTCTTTGATTTCATTGAGAAGGTGAACTACGTTAATTTTTTCTTAAAAAGAAAATTTTACTCAAAATCTTCCTGTGAATGCTTTTTTACTCTTATTTTCATTTTCTTGGTCTCGATCCTTTGAGTTACCAATTTATACAAGCATCAGTGGGAAGTTGTTCAATGGGGGTGATGGGGTCTTGCCATCGCGATCAAATTTTTTGAGTTCAATGAACGAACAAGACGATTGTTCCATGGGTTTCTTACTCTTTCATTAACAACAAGAAAAAAGGTTTTATTAGCTATGTTTCTTGGTATTGATATGAAAACATTACAGAAAGGAGTCCGAGATTTACAAAAAGCTCTTTATTTGGATAAAAAAAGAATTAGGAAATCAGGGGGAAGTAGAAAGTCTAAAGAGAAACAATACCCGAAGTTTTCGGACAAACTTGAAGCATTAACTGAAGATCACATAGCAGGTGATCCTATGAGTAATAAGCGATGGGTATGAAGGAGTTTACAATTTTTCGGGGGACAATTATCATTAACAGGAATAAAGGCTTCTCTTCCTACCATTCGCAAGTATTTAGGGAAAAAACGATCTTTCTTAAAAGCAATAAAGAGACTTTAAATACACAACAGCATGAAGACTTTGATAAACAGTTTTGCATGTAGAGTAATTATCTAGCAATTATTCCTTCGAAGTTCATTCCACCACTAATCCGATGGAAGTAGTGCGTCTATTAGAAAATTATAATTTTATTATTATTATGGTTGAATCAAATAAAGTTTCTTTTCTATGTTAAGGGTTGTTTTCCATCATTGAAAGCCTTAGGTATTTATTATGCAGACCAGTGTGATAAAAACAAATGTACGAGTATAAAGATCTTTAACAAAAAAGATTCATTATCTTTTCCATTATTTTGGTTTAAAAAAAAAGAAAGAATTCGAAGAAAAAGTATAGTACTTACTCCCTATGCAAAATTACTCTTACCAGAGGATAGAAAAATTGTTCAAGATGAGGGAATTACAGTTTTGGACTGTTCTTGGAAAAAAAATGATCCCATTTTAAATAAAAAATTTAAAAATGGACGTAAGTTGCCGAAACTTCTAGCAGGTAATCCAGTTAATTACGGAAAGTGGGAATTTTTAACTTCTATGGAAGCAGTAAGTGGTTCTCTTTTTATAATGGGTTTTGAGCAAGAAGCAAACGAAATATTGAATGCACTTCCTTGGGGAAGAACATTTTGGGATTTGAACAAAGAATTGTTGATCTCATATCAAAGTGCAAGTAATGAACAGTCATATAAAGAAATATGGGATAAATTTTTTTAACTTTGAGAAAACCTCGTTGTCATATATTATTCCTTTTTTTTTGATTTATCTAAGTTAAATTACTAGTTAAATAGGAAATAAATAGGAAATAATCTTTATTTTTTATGTTTACAATATTAAAGATATTTTTATTAAAATTGAAAATCAGTTTTGGGTGAATTTATGGTTAAAAAATTAGTAAAAGAGGGCGATTGTGCTTATATAACATTTACTGGAAAGAATAAAACAAGTGGAAAAATATTTTCCACAACATCAGAAGAAATTGCAAAAAAGAACGATTTATATGATAAAAAGAATAAATATGGTTCTGTTTTTGTAATTATTGGAAAGGGTTCACTTATGTCTGCTTTAGAAAAAGGATTAATTGGTAAAGCTATAAACAAAGAATTAACTATTACAGTTCCTTCAAAAGATGGATTTGGTAGATATGATCCATCAAAAATTGAAAGTGTATCAGTGAAAAGATTGAAGGACGTAGGAGTTAAGCCTGTTAAGGGTGCTATTGTTAGAACGAAAGAAAAATTGGGAATTGTTACTTCTGTTTCTTCTGGAAGAGCAACTGTTGATTTTAACCATGAGTTAGCTGGAAAAGATTTAGAATTCAATGTTATAGTCGAAAGGTTGATTGATGAAAAGGATGAAAAAGTCAGTGGTTTAGTTGATCATTATTTCACAGGATTAAAGCCAGAAGAAGATGCTGTATCACTAGATAGTGATACAGGATTATTATCAGTTGAATTACCTTTGGTTCACTTGTTCAATCAAAATAACGCTATGAAATCTTTTCAATTCTTCAATGATATCACTTATCTTATGAAAGATGATATGAAAAAATTGGAACTTAAATTTACTTTTGATATGGAAGGTTTTAACAAAATAGCTAATCCAGACGCTATGGCAGATTCGTTAGAAGCATTAGCTGAAATATCTGAAGAAAATCAGACCTCAACGGAAGATGAAAATACAAAATAAACCTTATTTGCCAAACATTCCCGTATTTTCAGATCGAAGATACTGACCCAAATCAACAATCGGATGTAGCTCCAATACCTCCTTAATCACTTTTATAATTCCAATTCCTATCACATCACCTAATTCATCAAGGATAAGTTTTTTCTTTTCTAAAATATCAATAGAATCATTTTTAAATTTATTTTTTTTTATGGATTGACTTTTTCCGTAAAGAAATTTCTTTGATTCACTTGAAGTAAGGCGAATTGAATTTTCGACTAATATGTCGTTAGTAATATTCTGAACAATGAAATCTAATGACTCTAGAGCTAATCCAAATTCTTTCCTCGTACGACCAAAATAAATTCCAATATGTCTCAAATATTTATCAATATTTTTGAGATTAGAATATTCTCTTGCCATATTACTGGATAGAATAAAATATTCTTTCTTATTAGTAGACAAAAGAGTATAATTTGTTAATATTTTTTGAAATGGTATCGTGGGAAATTGCTTATTAAGACTACTATGGATAAATTTTATATCAGAATCGGATGGTTCACTTAATTTCATTTACTTGATCACTTTCATTAGAAATATTTCATTCTTTTTTTTTGAGTTTACAAATAAAGAAACCCTCATGATGCTTAGAAGGGAGAAATCTAAGGCAATTGTTCTTAAATTTGTCATTGTGAATGTTTCCAAAAACAGAAAATAATTTATACTTAGTTTTAGCCTTAGATAAATCAATGATTTCAATATTTGATACTTTATCTATTGCGAAAGAAATAACGTCTTCATTTTCTTCAGGTTCTATACTACATGTTGAATATATTAATTCCCCACCCAGTTTTAAAGCTTCTAAACCTTTAATTAGTAGATCTTTTTGTTGCCGAATTAAATTATGAAAATTTTCCTTTGAAGGTGACCAATTGGAATTCCTAATCGGATCTCTGCAAATACTGCCTGATCCTGTGCATGGAGCATCAAGTAAAATATGAGAGAACAATCCTAATCGGGGAACAATGCTATTTGCATTTGATTTCAAAACTAATACATTTTCAATTCCTAATCTTCGAAGATTAGCATTTAATTTATTTATTCTATTTTCACTAATTTCTATAGCAATTAATGGATGTTTATTTTGTAATAAATGAGCTAATTGGCTACATTTATTACCTGGAGCACTAGTCATATCTAACACTCTTAAATTATTATCTTCATTGTTTAATCTGTTCGAAATATCAAATAGATGTATTGGAATTTGGCTAGCTAACCCTTGAACTGAATAAAATCCTTTTAAGTATTCATGCGTACTACCAATACTAATTTTTGTTTTTTTAACAATTGCAGCATTAGGTAAATTGTCCAACTCTTCAATAATAGTACTTTTCTCTCTTAATAGATCTTTCAATGAAGAAATGTTTATTTTGATGGGGTTACTCCTGATATAAGTGCTTATTCCAGAAGAATTGTAATTTATGATGTTGTTATAACTTTCAGGATACAATTCTTGCCATTTTTCTAAATAAAATTTATTTATTCGGAGTTTAACCATTTTTTTACCCATCAAATTCAACAAATTGTTCAATAAGATTAAAAAGATAGGAGAAAAAATATAGTATTCAATATCTATATTGCGAAAAGATAAATTTATAGTAATTTTATTAAATACAATTTACATTATTTATCAAAATATAAAAGGAAATAATATTTATGGTTTTGAATAGACCATTAAGGACTAGAAAAAGAAAATTACCCCCTCCACCAGGTCAACAAATCCCTAGAGTTGAACAGAAAATCCCACAACAAGTTGAATCACCAAAGATTCCCTCTCCTACAAATATTTCTCCAAATGATTTGCCAAAAATTCATACTCCTCTAAGTGATTTGCCAAAAATTCATACTTCTCCAAGTGATTTGCCAAAAATTCATACTCCTCTAAGTGATTTGCCAAGAACTCATACTTCTCCAAGTGGTTTGCCACCGCTCCCTTCAACAGATCAACCGAAAGAAGAAACTCCCTATTCTAGTATTTTACCTGCAAATCCTCCTAGTTGGCAAGATTACCAAAAAAGCATGCAAGAAGCGGTTGCTAAAGAAAAGGTGGAATCTACTGAATTATTAAATGAATTAGCTGATGTAATCTCTAAAGGTATCGATTCAAAGCTAGAAAAAGTAGATGTTGAGCATTTAGAAAAAGATATAGATTATGCTACAATTTTAAAGATTCAATTTAACAAAGCAACAAATGACTATTTTGAAGCGGGAAAAAAATTTCAAGAAGCAGGATTAAGGTCAAATTCGGCAATGAGCTACGCATGTGCTGTTTTTAGTTCAATTCTTGGCTCTGGAGAAAATTATGCGTTCCATCAATGGAAAATTATTAAAGATCAACTTGATGAAGCGCTTAAATCATCTATATTATTTAGTATTATTGAACAAATGTTTCAAGCTTTGGATAAAAGATCAAAAGAAGGAATTTATGGAGTTCTCAACCTTTTAAAGCGTTTAGAAACCTTTTCTGTTGAAGATCAGGAATTAATCGCTAATACAGCTGCCTACCTAGCAAAAAGAGCAGAAGTTTTCTAGAAATAGTGAAATAATAGATTATTTTTTATTTATTTTCGATAAAATATTTTGAATAAATCAGATAACTATGAACAAGTAGAATATTGCTTTTATAATAATCATTTTTGCTCTGATTTTTATTATTTTCTTTAAACAGCATAGTTTATGACACAAAAAATCAAAAAATGGAGTTAATTTTATTGGATGAATCCATAATCAAACTTAATAGTGAACAATCCGTTAAAAATCAGCGAATTCTTAAAGAACAAGCAGGTCATCGCTTAAGTATACAATTAGTTAAATTTTCGCCAAATTCAAAATTTCTTCTATCAGGTGATTGGCAAGGAGCAGTTAAAATCTGGCATGTAAATCATTCAGTAATTGAAAAATATGCAACTATATTTTTTTTTGATGAAGGTATTGAAGGTTTAAATTTTTCACCTAATTGCTTTTATGTAGGAGCTGGTACTGAATCTAAATTATTTATTCAAGGTTTAATTAATGGACAATTTACCGATGCTCATGAAATTTTACCTGAAGAACCTATTAGAGGTGGAATATTTACCTTTTCACCAGATTCTACCAAAATATCTGTAATCACTTATGATCAAGTTATGTTTTTTGTTGATATTCAATCAAATGAAATAATTGGAAGTATTGAAGACATTCCTTCTTTAGGAGGATCAAATAGTGGTATTCTTGCATGGTACGAAAATTATCTCTTTATTGGTTTATTAAATGGATCAATAGCTGTATACTCAACTGAAAATTTTTCATTGGTTAAAAATTTAGAATCAGGGCATACAGATTCAGTTCTATCTCTTAGTTTAATGAAGGATGGTGCTGATATGAGGTTATTATCTACAGGAGCTGATGGAAGAGTAGTTATTTGGGATATAAATTCTTCCTCTATCGTTTCTAGAACTGATCCATTTGAACGCTCTATAATTACGGTTGATGCGGCAATTGATTCAAAAATCTTAGTTTATGGAACGGATAGAGAGACTTTCATCTGGAATAATGAAACAAATGATAATCTTCTCATTAATCTATCTAATACAACAAATTCAACTGTTAGCATCTCACCTGATGGTAATATTATAGCTAGAGCTACCGACACAAATAATTTAACCATTTATTCAAGCCAAAGCGGAGAAATTATTCAAAAAATATCCGGAAGAGAATTTTCAGTTACAGATACACTAATTTCAAAAACCGGAAGTTTTATGCTAATTTCAGGAGATGATGGCAAAATCCACATTTATGATATTCAGACATTGACCGAAATTAATTTATTGAAAGGTCATAATGAATCTATATCAGGACTATCTTTATCAGATGATGATCAATATCTGATAAGTACATCCTATGATGACTCAATTATTATTTGGGAGACAGCTTCAGGAAATGTTGTTAAAAAAATAGAAAATGTTGATCTACCTAGTGCGGTTAGTTATTTTTCGGATGGGGTTCAGTCTCTTGTGGTTATAGGAAGTGCTAGTGATAGTAGTGTCCGTTTTTATGATTTATATGGAAAACTAATTTATAAAGAAGTAATTCATGAGGATTACATCCATCAACTAAAAACTCATCCAAATTCAAAAGGTATTTTCTCTGTTTCAGATGATAAACAGTTAGTTTATTGGAATAATAAAGGTGAGGGAATCAAACTAATAAAATCTTATCAAGAAATAACTGCTTATGAAATTTCGGAAAAATTCCATTTTCATTTTCTTGGAGGAAATTTGAATTTAGAGGTTTGGGATACTAATAAGTTGTCGTTGGTGACACGCTTTGATTTGTATGAACCTATTTCTTCCTTAGCAATTAGTCCAGATGAAAAATTGTTATTAATAGGATGCCAATTTACTGTTTATTTGTTAGAATTAGATAATATTATAGAAAATAAACCTATTTTTGTAAGTGATCATGAAGAACCTATTAAAAAGATTTTATGGGATGTTCAATCTAGTAACGTATTCTACTCAGTAACAATAGGAGCAGGGATCCTATATTATGAAATATTTTCTAGTGATCAACTGAAAAAGGTCCCAGAACAAATATTTGCTTCTAAAGTAGATGAAAATATTCAATCTCCGATTTCTGAAAATAAAATTTTAGGTGAATATCAAGTTGAAAACTTTGATATCAATAATGTAAATCAACTAATAGCTAATGAATATGAAACTATTGGATCAGAAATTAAAAAAATTGCCAGAATAATCCAAGAAGAGGTTCCTGAGAGTCAATTTGATTCGTATAAACGAATTATAGATAATATGAAAGAAATGCAAACATTAATGAAAAAAGGGATTAGTTATTTACCCTGAAATTTATTTAATGGTTCTTAAATAAATCTTAGATCACATCTGCGTTGGTTCTATCGGTGCCATCATAGGTTTCTCAACACCTAAAGTTTCTAATTGGTCAGTAATATCTTTTCTCATCTTGAATAACCCACGATACTCATTTCTCTGATACACATACTTAAGATCAGCTTTTTTCTCCTCGTCCATTCCATACCACGGTTCTAGTAGGATCAAATCACCGGATCGAACCCATTTTCGTCTGTTCATTTTCCCAGGAATACGAACAATCCGTCTAAGACCATCGGAAGCCATAACCTCTAAATGATTTCCACCTAAAATTTTGATTATTACACCAAAAAGTTCTCCTTCATCAGGCCTGTGGGTACGCTGAGCTTCACTGGGTATAAATTGCTGGCCTTTTCCTTTGCCTTTACCTTTTGTTTTTCCTTTGCTTTTTCCTTTGCTTTTTCCTTTGCTTTTACCTTTTTTGCCTTTTTTGCCTCTAAAACCCAATTATCTTATTCCTCATTTTTCAAAAGTGTTTTTCTAATTATTATAATAAATTTCCTATTTATCACGATTTATTGGAATTTTGAGTTTCAGGAGAAAAATCTCCCTAAATAAATTCACTAAATTATGATTGAGACAAATATTTACATCTTTAAATTCAAATATAAATATTCTAAAATTCATTAATCTTTAGGCTGTCTTAAATTTATCTATCTAAAGGAGATAATTGAAAATAATAAAGAAGCTTAAAGAACTTTGAAGTTAAAAATGGAAAAAAATTCCAAAGAAAAAAATATTATAGTGAAAAAAAAAGCTCCATTGTTATCAGAATTTTGATATATTATTGAACTTCATAAGAAAAAGAGATCATTTATTAAAATAGTGGTGAAAAATAATATGCGTGAATTTCTAAAAAAAATAAATGTTCAAACGATTAATGATAAACTAAATTATGAAAAAACTTTATCAGAGCGCATTATTTCAGATGATGAAAGACCAACGCTTTATAATAATATAGAGGGTTATGAAAACGTCTCAACTTTAGCAGGTATAGTTTCTAATAGAGATCTATTAGCAACTTCTGTAGGATTAGATGATCCCCTAGAATTAGCTGATTATGTAGGAAAAGCTCTTGATAATCCACTTCCACCAAAAAAAGTAGACACAGCACCTTTTTTAGACCAACATTTCGAGAATCCAGATGTTTCTAAACATCTACCTATACCAATTTTTTATAAAGGTAAACAATACTTAACTGCATCGATTGTAGTTGCATTAGATCCTGAATCAGGCAGAAGAAATGCTTCTATTCATAGAATGATGTATTTAGAAAAGAATAGATTTGTAATAAGACCCATTCCTCAGCGTCATTTACATTCATTTTATGTTCAAGCTCTGGAAATGGGAAAAAAATCTCTTGATATAGTTATTTTGATGGGTGTTCATCCAATTATGGAACTTGCTGCATCTACTTCATACCCAGATCTTGATGAGGTAGCTTTTGCATCCCGATTATTAGGTGGTATGAAAGTTTATGATCTTGATGGAATTTTAGTACCAGCAGATACAGAAATTGTTATGAAAGGAAAAATGTTAGAAGAGGAAACAGCAGAAGGTCCTTTTATCGATTTAACAGGCACAGAAGACAAAGTAAGAGAACAACCAATAGTCGAAATAACTGATTTATATATGCGTAATAATGCAATTTTTAGAACTATACTCCCTGGAAGAAGAGAACACAGAACATTGATGGGTATCCCTCAAGAACCAAGAATGAAAAGAATGATAAAGAACACCATTCCAACCGTTCAAAACGTTGTAATGACTGTTGGAGGGGGTTCTTGGCTTCATGCAGTCGTACAGATCATCAAACGCACAGAAGGAGATGGAAAAAATACAATACTTGCAGCTTTAGCAGCACACCCTTCCCTTAAGCGAGTGGTTGTTGTAGATATGGATGTTAACCCAGATGATCCGAATGATGTCGAATGGGCTATTGCAACGAGATGTCAGGCTGATAAAGACCTTGTTTTAGTACCTGGTGCAAAAGGTAGCAGTTTAGACCCTTCTGCTGGACCTGGTTCTAGTACTTGCAAATGGGGTATAGATGCCACGAAACCAATTGGTGGAAAAGGTTTCGATCGTGTTATATAATAAAAAGTAAATTTTTCATTTTTTTTATTTTTCACTCAAATTCCTACAATAATTGCTATATAAATCAATAGATTAGGGTTCTGGAAAGGTTTCTATTTGGTAAAAAAAAAAATAAATTACTATACTGAAGAAAAATTTAATTCTAAATAATAATTTAAAGTTCAAAAATTATGGTTAATTGAATTTTTGGGTATTAGTATAATATTCAATACGATGTGAGTTTGAATTGAAGTTAACAACTGAAGAACAAGAAATGTTAGATGGAAAACATGGGAGAGCAGTAAAAAAATCAATGGAAATCCTTGAAACACTTGGCAATATCTTCGATGCTGAACGTATGATTCCAATTACTTCTGTACAAGTTGCAGGAGTATCATATGCAAATCTTGGGGAAGCAGGACTGGAATATCTTAATGAATTAGCTATTGATGGAAAAGTAAGAGTTCTCACAACTCTAAATCCTGCAGGAATGGATAGGGAAAACTGGAAAACTTTGGGAATATCAGAGGAATTCGCAAAAAATCAGAATCGTGTTTTAGAAGCTTTTGGGCAGATGGATATAATTACCACTGCTAGTTGTACTCCATATTTAATAGGAAATAATCCTCATTTTGGAGAGCATATCGCTTGGGCAGAAAGTAGTGCAGTTTGTTATTCAAATTCAGTTATAGGAGCAAAAACCAATAGAGAAGGAGGGCCAAGTGCATTAGCTGCCGCATTAACTGGTCGTACTCCTGAATACGGCTTTCATTTAGATAAAAATCGTCAGCCACAAATATTAATTGATGTTAAAACCAAAGTAACTGGTTCTGATCAGTTTGGAGTATTAGGTAAGGTAATTGGTGATCATCTTGATAGAACTGGATTAAAAATTCCTTACATAACTGGAATCGATAACGCAGATTTAGAAGAATTAAAATCATTTTGTGCTTCAGTAGCCACCTATGGAGGTTGCGGTTTGTTCCATATGGAAGGAGTTACACCAGAATCTACGCAAAAATATATTATGGTACCTTTAGAACCACAAATCACTATTACAGAAAAAGATATGGCTAATACCAGAGAAGAATTAACAGACGATGTAGAAATTGATTTCGTTAGTATCGGATGTCCTCATTCGTCTCTCCAAGAAATTCGTCAAATTGCAAAATTAATTGAAGGAAAAAAAGTAACAAAAGAATTTTGGATTACAACAGCAAGGCCAACAAAGAAACTTGCAGATGAAGCAGGTTATGCTAAAATAATTGAAGATTCAGGAGCTAAATTCGCTTCTGATACCTGTTGCGTCGTTGCTCCAATAAAAGGAAAATTTTCCGGAATGATGATCAACAGCGGTAAAGCTTGCTTCTACGCAAGGGGGAGACATAAAATGAAAGTGAAAATAGCTTCACTTGAAGACTGCGTTTTGGAGGCAACATCATGAAATTACAAGGACGTAAAATTTACAAAGGAAATGCTTCGGGTGAAGCCTTAGTCACCAGTCAAGGTATTTCTTTTTATGGAGGAGTTGATCCAGAAACAGGCATTGTTGTAGAATCTGGACATGAATTAGAAGGACAATGTATCACTAATAAAGTACTTGTGTTTCCTATGGGTAAAGGTTCCACAGTCGGATCTTATTCCATGTATTGGATGTATAAAGCAAATACTGCTCCTTCAGCAATAGTTAACAAACAAATTGACACTGTTGTGGCTGTTGGTTGTATTATCTCTGAAATACCTTGTGTAGATCAGATTGAAATTGAAAAAATTAAAACAGGCGATCAAGTTACGGTAAAAGCAGAAGAAGGATTAGTAGAAATTATACAATAAACATATAATTATAGGAAATTGAAATTATGTCGACAGGATCAGGATTTGGAAAATCGATACTTTTTGGAGAACATTTTGTTGTTTATGGATTACCAGCAATTGCTTCTGCATTAGGATCACAAACAGTAGCTACAATTACTGTTAATGAAGGAAAAGGATGGACTGTTGACGATCAACGTCCTGCTACACCTGGATATAAAAAGAAAAAATTTGATGAAGCCCAAGAAGCTATACAAAACGTTATTGATTTTATGAAAATCGATACTGAAACACAAAAGTTAGATATTCATTTTGCTGGTGATTTATATGCAGCGAGTGGTGTTGGCGCGTCAGCAGCACAAGTAGCATCTCTTGCTCGTGCATTGAATGAAGAATTTAAAATGGGTTGGAATGATGAGCAAATCAATGATGCAGCCTATGAAGGAGAGAAAGCCTATCATGGAACTCCTAGTGGTATCGATAATGCAGCAGCAACCTTCGGTGGATTAATCTGGTTTGAAAGAAACCTTTCTGGTGGAAAGAATACAATTAAATCTATAGAATCTAAGAAAAAAATTCCTCTCGTAATAGGAAACACTGGATTAACTGCATCAACCACTGAAGTTGTCGGAGATGTGAAAAAAATAAAAGAAGAAAATTCCGAAGAATTTGATGATTATCTCATAGAATATCAGAAAATTTCAGAAAAAGCAAAAAAAGCTTTAGAAGAGGGAGATGTAGAAACAATAGGAAAATTGATGAATTTGAATCACACACTTCTCCAAAAGATTACTGTTTCTTGTAAAGAACTAGATACACTAGTTGATCTAGCTCGTATTAATGGAGCATTAGGTGCTAAGATGACTGGAACAGGAAGGGGTGGATTGGCTATTGCTATAGCTCCAAATGAAGAAACTCAAGATAAAATAGCTAAATCGTTTGAAGAAAATGGATTTAGAGCATGGAAATCTACTGTTGGATGAAAAAAGGAAAAAATGATTATTAAAAAACGGTTGAACTTATTTTTCTTTTTCGTAGACATCTGGTAGATTTAATTCCTTTTTTTGAACTTTTAATCCACATCTTGAACAGAAATATGCTGAATTTGGTAAAGTATTTAGACATTTAGGGCAAACAAGGTTTTTTTCAATTTTTGAAACCAATTCTTCTGTCAATTTTTCTAAAGAGCTTTCTTCCATTGAATCATTTAATTTTTGGTCTTTATTGGATGAGATTACCTGATCAAATTGCATCCGATTAAGAGGATTAATACTGGAAAGATCATTTCTTTTTTTTGATTTCATACCCAAACTATAGTATTCAGTCTTGAATTTCGTATCTGGATGCAATTTGTTATTTAAAGGAGTTTCCCTATTTGGATTTTCCCATTTTCTTTGTAAATTACTTTCTCCAATATCAAAATTTTTGTGAGGGGGATTTTTCTCATCTTGGATAAGATGTTCCCATTCTTTAGGACCATTATCTAACTCAGATCTTGTTTCTTCTTCGATTGGTTCAAAAACTGATTCTGGAGAATCATTTAAATTTGTCCCAGAAAATACCTCTGAATCATTTTTAGCATTAATTTTTTGTTTCAAAAGATTTATTTCCTCAAAAAGCTGTGTAAATTGAGATTGAATTATATTTTGGGCAGCAGGTGTAGAAACTGGAATATTTTCGGTAGAAGGTATTGGTGAGATCACCTGATTACCAATTTTTAGTGAAGAACCATATTTTTTAATGGGAAAACCTTGCGTACATAAAGTTTGAAGAATTTGCATACAATCGTAGAGTTTGTTATCAATTGTAACAATACCTGATATATTTGCAAAACTAATGTCAATTGGAATTGGATTGGACATATTTTCTCATTTTGAAGTTATGAAACATTCATTTAATGAATCATATTCTCGGTGAAGTATGTAGGAATATTTAGCTCAAATGAGTTATTACCGTTTAAGTTTGTCGATTATTTTGGAAATGAGAGCGTCAATATTATTTTCACAACTATCTAGGATAAGAATTTTTTCAAAAGAATAATACGATTCAATAGTTCCTTGAATTTCTCCCATAAGTTCTGCTTCTACATTTTCTAGAATCTTTGCTTTTGAATAATTTCTTTCAACCAATCTTGCTTCTAAAATTTTAGGTTTTAAACAAATTAAAACAATTATTAGTTCTACTATTTTTTCATCAATTAGAGCTGGTGCACCGCTAAAAATAATATTATTCCTAGTTTTCAGATATGCTTCAAGTTTTTCATCTAATTTATCTGGAGAATATATCCAACTTTGACGATCCTGATCATATTCTTCCAATAAATTGTGTTCTTCCAAAAAAGTTTTAGATTCTATTAATTCATAATCAGAAAGAGATTTCAACAATTCGCTACCAAGAGTAGATTTCCCTGTACATGTTGCTCCAGTAATTAATATATTCAATGTCAAGTTGTTAATTCCAAATCATTTAAAACATGAATTTAACCTAGTTAATATTATTAATATGTAAATCAATTATTATTTAGAAAAATTCAATTCTTTCTAATAATTTGCAATCTTCCCAAGAGAATTTTAATTTAACTTAAAGTCGAAAAAACGAAATAATTTATAATAACAGACATCTTTACAAATTAAAAACTCCTTGAAATACAATTTTTGGATTTTAATATGATCAAACAGATTAGAAAAATATTGATTGTAACAGAAAAACCTAGTATTGCTCGTAGTTTTGTTAAAGCTCTTGCTACTGTTAACTCTATAAAATTTAAGACTAAAAAAGGAAAATCTAGATATAACAGCATTTTTGAATCAAATTTTAATGAAAAACTTTCTCTTGTTATACAAAACGGTGATGAATCGAAAGAAGAACTGATAATTGTTCCTAAAGCAGAAGTAAGGATTACATCTGTTACAGGACATCTAACTACATTTGATTATCCACCTCCTTATGATAAAAAAACTAATTGGTTGGAAAGTGACCCAATAGATTTAATCCAATTGGATCCTATAGAATTACCTATATCAGAAGCCCTTGTAGAGCAATTGGAAGAATTATCTTTTGAAATTGATTTATTGATTATAGCCACTGATTGGGATAATCAAGGTGAATCAATAGGAGGACAAATAGCGAGAATAGTTTCAAATGCTTCATCAAATCCTATACAAATCACCCGAATGAGATTTACGGCAACATCAGTTAATGCTGTACAAAGTGCATTTGAATCACAGTTTAGATTAGATGATAAACTAATTGAATCCGTTGATTCTTTAAGAAAACAAGATTTAAGAATGGGAGCTTCTATTACAAGATTTTTAACATCAGGAATCCAAAGCAATGGTAAGGGGATTAAAAGATTAATATCTTATGGACCATGTCAATCCTCTGTATTGTGGATCGTTACAAAAAGATTTAAAAATAGACTTAAATTTGTTCCAGAACCTTACTGGAAAGTTTTTGCCGTTTTTCAACAGGAAATTACTAGTCAGAAATTAGTTAAAACAAAAAAAGGAAAGAAAACAAAAATAAAAACAACATCTCCTACAAATACAAAAAAGGAAAGAAAGATTTCAGAAGACTTTTTATTTGAATGGACAAATTCTCCTGTCACAAAAAAGGAATCTGTTGATATTTTTCTAAAAAAATTAGGTGCTAATAATAATGCAGTTGTTAAAAATATTGAAAAGACAGAAGAAGTTATAGAACGACCTAAACCACTTGATACTGATACATTAGAAGCTGATTGTGCAAGATTGTTTAATGTAGGTCCAAAATTAATTTCTGATTTAGCTGAAAGACTTTATAATAATGGATTTATAACTTATCCTAGAACAGAAAGTTCTCATTATCTATATAAAGATTTAACAAAAAGTTGTGAGAAGTTTTATGATCACAAGGTGTACGGAGATATTGCAAGACTATGCGTTAAATCAGGCAATGCTAAAAAACCTAGTAAAGGTAGATTTACTAAAGATCATGAACCAATACAACCAGTAAAACCAGCAACTGAAAATGATATTATTACTGCTCTTAAAGGATCAGATTTTGAAAATAGTATAGCGTGGCGAATATATGACTATATTGTGAGGAAATTTTTCAGCACCATATCGGAAGATGGAAAATTAAAGATAATCAAGACAAAAATCGTCATATTAGAAGAAGAATTTGTTCATCAAGGACAATATATTAAAAAAATGGGGTTTTTAGAGATATTTCCTTATAAAAAAGTTTCTGAACGTCCGCACCCTGATGTTAATAAGGGGGAAGAAATAGTAATCGAAATTCAAAATAAGTTAGAACACACAAAACCTCCTAGCTTATGGACTGAATCTCAATTAATAAGAGAAATGTCAAAACAAAATATTGGTACTGATGCAACCCGTTCTCAACATATTCAAACAATTCAGAATAGAGGTTTTGCTAAAGTTCAAAAACCTAGACGTTCAGTAATGCCTACTGAATTAGGACAAGCATTTTTCAAAATATTTACTGACAATGCAGAAGAATTAATTATACCAAAAGTACGAGAAACTGTTGAATCTTGGACAAAACAGATACAAGAAGGAACACTAACATCAAAAGACGTTGATAATTCTGTTATTGATTTAACTGAGTCAAATTTGAAGAAATTATCCGAGAAGAAAGCAGAAATATTCCCAATACTGTTAGAGAGCATAGAAAAATCAACAAAAGAAGGAAAATCCTTTGGTCCATGCGGTAAAAAATGTGGATCTGGAGAATTAATTTTAAAATACAGCTTAAAAAATAAACGATTCCTAACATGCTCTAATGAAAACTGTGACCAGAGCTATCCTTTGCCAAAAAAAGGAGAATTATATCCATTAGATGAACAGTGTCATGCATGTGATATTTATCCTATTCAAGTTGGCACGGGAACAAAATCGTGGATATTTTGTCCATCTTGTTGGATTAATAGACAAGATAAAGAAGGGTTATTGTTTTGTAGCAGATGTGATTATGCAACCTGTCCATATTCATATATTAATAGAGATTATTCGACAAAAACAGAAAGAGGCCGTTTAGGATCATGTCCAATATGTTTTGAAGGAGAAGTAGCTCTTTCTTTTGATGAATGGAGAACAGTAATAGAATGCTTAAAATGCAAGACACGTTGGAATGCTCCAAATATAAGAGCAGGATCTTCAATTGAAATAAATGGTCTTTGTAAGTTATGTAATATGGCGACCTTAGTGGTTACACGAAAAAATAAAAGTACATATAACATATGCACTTTTTGCAGTTTACCATGTTATGAATGTGTACATCACTGTTATGGATAAATTTATTTAGGTATGTTAGATTTGAATATTTTTTAGAATTAAAACCCGAAACAATTTCATTTTTTGATTTCAATTTAATAAAAGTGAGGGAAAAATAAAATTTATTTCTACATATCAAAAATATTCTTTAATGAAAATTTGGGAAATTATCAGATGATTGAAACATTAAATAAAGAAATTGTAAAAGCTATTTAATATAGTAAAAAGAGTATAACCCAAGATTAAGTTTATTTATAAATCGTAAAATCTACAATATCTATCGATCAATTGTATTATTTAATTTCTTTTTAAAAAGTGAGACAATGAGTAACCAATTAGCAAGACAAGGTGCCCCAAGTTTCGTTTTATACATTACAGGTTTATCATTTATTTATTTTCTAATTTCTGGACTATCATTTGCTCTTCAATCAGTAAGTGAAGGAACAATTCTTGCAGAAAAATTAATTAATGACGCATTTGTTTTGAGCGGATTATCTATTGCTACTTTAGGTGAAATTTTCTTCTTAAGGAAAAATATGCGTTTAGCTGGTGGATTTGGAATAGGACTAGGTGTTGAAACAATCAAAATTTTATCTTCTGTTTCATTATTACAATCAGTAGGTGACACAACTTTATTTTTCGCCTTTTCTGCTGGAGCTTTAGGCACAATAATCTTTTCTAAGGCATTTAGAGAAAGAATCGATGCAATATCTCAAACTGATGTAAGTAAAAATGTACTAAATATTGTTCCTCCTGTGTTTTTCTTGCTAGCTTTTACTGGTGGAAGCTTATTATCATCGCTAGGGTTCGGAGCTGCCAGTCAGATCAATAATCCCGAATATTTTGACACAAGTGATGTTGATTTTAGCCTATTCAATCAACCGAGTTGGAATGCCGCTTATTATTTACAAAACCTAATGGATCAAATGACAGCAGGATTACTTCAGCCTGATCTTGTTGTCTTTAATATAACGAATATCAATCCTGATCCGTGGAGTACTGATCCGCATAGTCCTTTGGCTTATTACAAAACAGGTATAAGGACGAGTTATGAATATAATGATCCGATTGCCTTTTCAGGATCGTGGTTTACACAACAATCTGATGCTTTAAGATTTGATTTAGAACCGACTTATTCTCAACCTATACCATCAGAATACAGGTTAGAAACTGAAACTGTTGAACCAACGTTCAGAAACAATACTGTAGTTACCCTACAAATTGATCACGAAATAAATTATAGCACTACAAGTTTTAGAGAAAGTATTCCAGTAGTATGGAGTGGAGCATATGGTTCATATATTAACCGCGATAGTATTAGGGTAGGAGATCAATTTTGTTCCAGTATGGGAGATAATTGTAAAATTTACGAGAATACCAATGATATTACAAACAATTTGACAATGGCTCAGAATATTGAATTAGATTTACAAGGATTACCCGCAGGACCTAAAGAAGAGGTACCATTAACATACACACAAGATTTTTTGGTTCCTAATTACCTGAAAATTCAGCAAACAGCCCAGCCGGTCGGGGCTTATGGGAATCCTGAGTTGTTTTCTCCAGGAGAATGGAGTGCAATACAGAATGTTTATTTACAATTACCAAATACTGCTGATGGTACGTTAATTACAGGACCTGGTATTAATGATTATACTGATTGGAGTCCAACCTTGAAACTGTGGACCGATGCAGTAGCTGAAAATATTACAAACGCAGATTCTGTATTTACTATTGCCTACACATTTGCTCGTAGTCTTAACCCAACGAGTTATGGTAATCCTGAACAAATTTATCCACAAGGAACTTTTAATATAATAAACGGTGACAAACTCTATTTTGATAATGACAGCTGGATCGGTGAATTCGTAGGAAATGAAGCTCCTCATCCTGATCCTGGTGTTGATTATGTTGAATGGTTCCTCAACAGGGGTGGGGGAATTGGATTACATTTTGCTACAACTTTAGCAATGATGCTTCGCTATTACGGTATCCCTACTCGCTTGGTTGAAGGGTATTCTGTCGGAGATATTAAATCTGATCCAGTTAAAACCTTGATGCAATCCTATTATCGACATGCTTGGGTCGAAGTGCTTGTTCCATTATACAACACTTTAACTGATTCATATTCTTATGAATGGGTAATTTTTGATCCTATAGCTTCTGTACGTGATATTGATAGTTCAACTGTCTTAGAATTCATTGATCCGTATCAATATGAAGCTGGGAGTATTGATCCACTTGATATATTAGGAAATATGACTAAAAGAGTTGGTGTGGATTATAAATCTAATGCTACTGGAAGCTGGATCTTTGATGGAGTGTATGATAGAGCAACTGAATTAGATAGATCTTTATTAGCACCAATAGTTGGTACTTCTCATCTTGGACACGTTAGAATAGGGGTTTATACCGCAGCAGCAAATAAGTTAGGTTCTTTTCCAACTGGTGGATATTTTCCCATTCCTGACACTCCAGTTACTTTTGTGTTATTAAGAATAAATCCTGATAACACAACTAGTTTAAAAGAATGGGGTCCTGATCCAAATTCACCTGGAAATACGACAAATGTTTTCTCAGTCACAATATATAGTGATTCACAAGGATTGGCAGAAACAGAGTTTATTTATCGAAGTCCGGTGCCTCATGGACCAACTATTTATAATTTCGTTGCCCTTTATGGAGCAGTGACATGTGATGCATCTGGTAGTTGTCTAAAAGATGAAAATAATAACTCATTAATAGGTGCTATTTCTGATAATATAGTTGATGCGAAGGAATTTGGAATTGGATCTTTAGATGGTGATTCTATAGTTTATGAGTTTGACACTTTGACTGCTGAAGTGATTCCAAATTGGTCACCAATAAGATTTTCTGTACCTGCTTTAGAAGGTTCTTCTGATATTCCTAATGATAATGTTAATTATACCTATTGGGAGAATCCTCAACCACAAATAAGATTTCAAACCTTGAAATTAATAGAAGATGGAAAAAATAAGCCATTAGACCTAAATTTAGTCCCTAGTTCTAACTCACCAAGAAAGCAAGTTTTTTCAATCATTCCATCTGAATCAGTTAATTCAAATCCTATAACCGAAATCAATTATCAAAACGTTTTATTTTTCCCAATTTTAATTTTAGGATTGCTTTATATTCGAAAGAAGAATATCTCTATAGGAAGTAATAGATAAACTTGAATTAATTCCCTGATTTTATTCAATACAGTACCTGTAGGTTGTATATTTTCCAGCAGTTGCACTATCTCTTACTATTTTAACAACATCTCCAATTTTTGCCCCTAGTAGCTGGGCTGAAGGATCTTCTGACAAAATTTTTGGTAACTGTTTAAGATCTATACTATATTTTTCAATTAAATCAGCTTTTTCCTCTTCAGTTGCAAAAGTCATTGTGGGAACTAAATCGTGCTGAAAGAGATCGAAAAAAGGAAATTTTATAGAGAAAATTTCTATATTATTTTTTTCTGCTTCCTTCTTTGTATAATGTGTATATTTTGTTAACGCTAATAAAATCGCGTGTTCTATTTTTTGTGTAGCTCGATGCTCTTGAAAATCTCTTAAAGTTTGTACACCGACTGGATCTTCATCTGGTACTCTGACAATAATTTTTTCTTTTTTGCTTTTAACCCCAGCCTTAGGTTTTTCTCCAAGAATATCATATACTCCTTCATCAGAATTATAACCCTCAGAAACAACTTTAAAGTCCCTAGTTTCTAAAATACTCTTAGCACCACTAATAACCTTTTCTTTACGTTGATCTATCAAAAATAGTACACCCTTCATTAAACTATTATAAAAAATCAATAAAAATTCGAGGCCAAACTCTTATTAATTATCATTTTTGAAATATTATTCAAAGAAATAATCATACCGATAAGTCTGTTAAGGCTAATCTAGCAGAAATTATTTCCATAAAAAAATTTTAAGGTATAACAATTCTAAATATTTGATTATAGACAAAGCATTAATAATTATATTGTTCTAAATGTCATTCAAATTGTAATTAAATAATTAATTCGATATACTACTACAAATGATACTAAGTTATTGAGTAAATCGGTAATCTTGTAGATTTTAATGTTTGAGGATAAATTATGAAAAAAAACATAGAATTGGTAAGCTTACAGTTAATTAGGAAGTATCAAGATCAAAAAGAAATGTGGAATTACATTAGAAATGAAATTGAGGACTATTATTCAAATAAAAAAGAAAACTCCGGTCATATTTCTATGTTAGTTCTTCCAGAATATGCACTTGGAAATGTAGTTCGTCATCCAAGTAAAACAATTGATTACGTGCATATTTTAGAGGATTGTAAGGACTTAACAAAAAAATTCAATTTCAATTTATTTTCAGGAAGTGCAGCAATTAATGAAAATGGATTATGGAAGAACAGGAGTTTTATTACAGATTCTAATGGTAAAACACATTTCTATGATAAGCAGAAGTTGTTTAATTATGAAAAAAAATTAAATTTTTCCCCAGGATCGAAATCTCTAATTGTAACACTACCGGTAAATATTCGAGTTCAGATTCTAATTTGTTCTGATTTTTGGTTTCCAGAATTGATACGAGAGGAAATAAATAATTTACCAGATGTTGTTCTTGTACCAGCAATGTCCGTTGTCCCAAAAGAAAATTTAATTGAGTATGGAAAATGGCTATGGTATTCTTTAGCAATAACACGTTCCCGAGAGAATGTCCTACCAGTAGCTGTAGCAGATTGGTCTATTCAATCATTCAGTAAGAGTTGGACATGTGGGGCATCTTGTATTCTCAATCCAAGCATAAAATGGACTACAGAAGAAGAATTAAATGCGGCTTTCGTTACAATCAATGAAAAAGATCATGGCTTCATTTCAACGATAATATCGTTACAGGAAGTTTATGAATATAGAAAATATAGGAGAGAAACTGGATTACTCCCAGAATAAGAAATTTATTTGTCTGTTATCATTTGAAGAACTTCAGTGTTTAGTTCCTTGAAGCGCTTATTCTTATCGTTAGAACTTTTTTCTTCATCATTAATAGCCAGTCTAGTAGATTCAACTTCGTCTTCAAGCTTAGTAAGTTCTTTAGATTTGTTTTCAATAATGATTCGTTTTTCTTCTATTATCTTTACGTTTTCAATAAGATTAAGATCCTTTTCTAATAATCTCATTTTTGCAGATATTTCAATTGAGGAATCTTGCATTTTTTTTAGTATTCCTGAATTAATAGATTGCTGAAGTTGTTTGATTCTATGAACATGATTAGCTTTTATTTTCAAATCTTCAGCATTTGCAATTAATGCTTCACATAACGATTTTAACATCTGAAACTCATTTTCCGAATCTGAATGAAAAGTTTTAAGAGTAGCATCTTCATATTGTCTAGCAATACCAATTTCGAAAGAACCAATTGTACTTAACGATGAGCCTTTACTAGATAATAAACGAAAATCCTTCTTTAAAGGATTAATTTGATGTCCGATGTCTAATTCATTTGATTGAAACATTATCTTGAAGTCTCGATAAGCTTTAACTTTTCCTTGATTTTCTATTGTTTCAACTTCAGATTCTAAAGAGTTTTTTTTCTCTGTTATCGATTTAATGGAATTATTAATCGAATCAAGTTTACTCGAATAGTCAACTATTTTTGATTCCACTTCATAAATTTCATCTTTTAATCTATTCAAATCCTCAATCGCTTTTATAATCTGAAATTCATTAGTGAGCAGGTCTCTTGAAACATTTCGTGCATCTACTAGCTTATTTAATGGACCCTCTGCAACTCTTCTCTTGAGCATATAATCCAAGCCCATTATTTTGTTTGCACGTTTTCTATTTTCATCTAAATTATTTATAAATCTATTAAAGCCTTTAAGCCAACTTTTGAAATCTTCATATTTCCAGTATACAACTTCTTTCATATCAATTTTATTGGAATGCTCCGATTCTTCCATCTCTTTTAAAACGTATCTGGAAAATTCACCAAGTGCTTTAGTTGCTTTGAAATGCATTTTACTCTGTTTAGCAGCTTTTTCAATTCCATCAGCCATTTTTTCTTTTTCAATTTTTTCGAGTTGTTTGATTCCATTTTGTAATTTAGGAATATTTTCGTTAATGTCCTTGATGGTTTTTTTCAGAATTTTATTAGCTGTATCTATGTTCTTTTTATGGATTTTTTTTACTTCAACAATTTTTCCGTCTAAATCGGACATTCCTGTATCTCCATAACGATTCTCCACCTAGATGTGAATAATGAATATATTATTTGACCTTAGTAAATGATTTCTTTATTGTTTTATTTATTTTTATACAAATATTTAAGTAAAATTAATGTGTGTAATATTTTTTGTAGGTTCAAAAAGGTACTAAATTGAACATCAAACTGGAAATTCATTGTTGTTCACTCAATTTATGTTATGAGGAGCATAAAATGCATAATAGTGTATTGGTAGTTGGGACAGGTACAATAGGAGAACCTTTAACGGGATTATTAGCTACTTTATCAAAAGAACTCGGGTTAGATGAGGTTATTTTTTATAAACATACCCCACGGAAAACAGATTATCCGTTAGTAGAAGGTTTATTAAGAAAAGGAGCTCATATAGCATCTAATAAAGAAACCCACAAAAAATGGAAAGAAATGGGGGTCGATGTCACTTATACCTTCGAAGAAGCATTAGATAGATCAAAAATAGTAGCTGATTGTTCGTTTGAAAGAAAAGGGATTGAAAATAAAGAAAAATTTTACAAACAAAGGCAAGGAAAAATCCAGAATTTTCTTGCCCAAGGCTCTGAAACAGGTTTTGGAATCCCTTATGCTACAGGAATCAATGATTTTGTCTTGGAAGATTATGAAAAGAATAAATTTATTCAAGTAGTGAGTTGTAACACACATAATATCTCTTCAGTACTAAAAAATCTTGCTTTCGGTCCTGATGGTCCTCAAAATGGAAATGGGAATAAATGTTCATTGGTAGCAGGAAAATTCATGGCTATCCGACGAGCAGCTGATGTTTCTCAAGCATCTAGTTTCATAGGTTCACCTGAAGTGGGGACTCACAAAGATTTACGATTTGGGACCCATCATGCTCAAGATGCAAATCGATTATTCAAAACGATGGGATATGATTTAGCTGTGTTTTCTTCAGCAATCAAAATCCCAACTCAATACATGCATACTTTATTTTTTGACTTAAAACTTAAAGAAGAAACAACAAAAGAAGAAGTGATGAAGAAATTTGTAGACGATCCTTATGTAGCTATTACTCATAAAAGGCAATCTGCATTAGTTTTTAGTTTTGGAAGAGAACACGGATTTTATGGACGAATCCTAGACCAAAGTGTAGTTGTTGAACCAACTGTGAGTGTATTAGAAGGTGGTAAAGATGTAGTAGGATATTGTTTCACACCACAAGATGGTAACAGCCTTTTCACCTCAACGACCGCTATAACCCAATGGATGAGTAACGATTGGGAAGATACCCAGAAAAGATTGAAATGTTTAGATAGATATCGATTCGATGAGGTATGAGATTGAATGATCTCATGAATTCTTGTCTTTCAGCAGCAGTCAAGATTATTATGAGAAAGTGGTGATTACTATTCAGTAGGATCGTAGAGTATTCCAATATTTATCGGTTAGCATTTTGGTTCATCAAAAGTTTGATGTACATTTTGCTGTATTATCTTGATAAACAATCACTACTGCGTTATAAAAAACTTTGACAATAAAAAATTCTATCCGCCTTAAACAAAAAAAAACATCAAATATACAAATAAACTATTGAAATTTATTTATGAAAATCAAATTTCCAAAGAATAAGAGGAAATAGACTTTAAAAGATATTTTTGGTAAATTCAGTCTAAGCAAACATTAGTTTGATATAAATTAATAAAAAAATGTAGAAAAAAAATCCTCTTATCAATAGATTATTAAATTTTAATTATTTTTTAAAATAAGTTCTATTCTTAACTTATTATCAATTTATTTGTCATTGTCATCTACGACTTCATAATCTACATCAACAATATTAGGATCGTCTCCACCTGGTTGAGCTCCTGATGGAGGAACACCTCCAGCTCCTGGTGCACCTTCAGCTCCTGGTGCACCTTCAGCTCCTTGTGGATAAAATCCTGCTCCAATCTTTTGCAATTTTTGTTGAAGTTCTTGTAATAAACTTTCTATTGAGGCTGTATCATCCTTGTTGATCGCTTCACGTAATTTTTTTATAGTTTCTTCAGCATCTTTTTTATCTGGTTCCTTAACTTTGTCTTTATTTTCTTCAAAGAGCTTTTCTGCCTGATAAATTAAATTATCTGCATTATTTTTTAATTCTACAACCTTCTTTTTCTCTTTATCTTGTTCTTCGTATTTTTTAGCCTCTTCAACCATATGATTAATATCATCTTCTTTTAATTGGCTTGATCCAGTAATAGTAATTTGTTGAGACTTGCTCGTTCCCAAATCTTTAGCTGTTACATTTAACAATCCATTAGCATCAATATCAAACGTAACCTCGACTTGAGGGACACCTCTTGGTGCTGGAGGAATACCCATTAAATGGAATTTACCTAAAGATTTGTTATTTTTTGCTTCTGTTCTTTCTCCTTGCAAAACATGGATTTCCACTGATGGTTGATTATCAGCAGCAGTTGAGAAGGTTTGTGATTTTTTGGTTGGTATTGTTGTATTTCTTTCAATAACTGGAGTTGAGATACCACCCAATGTTTCAACTGAGAGTGTTAAGGGTATAACATCCAAGAGTAATAACTCTTCAACATCTCCACTAAGTATACCAGCTTGTAAGGCAGCTCCTTCAGCTACAGCGCGCATAGGATCAACTCCACCTTCAGCTTTTTTACCCATAACTTTTTCAAAGCGTTCTCGAACTGCAGGCATTCTTGTTGGTCCACCAACTAAAATTACTTTGTGAATATCCGATGAAGACCAACCAGCATCCTTCATTGCTTGGTGAATAGGAGGATCAAGTCTATCTAATACTGGTTGAATAATTTGATTCATTTTAGCACGCGTTAAAGTATATTCAAAGTGCAAAGGACCAGCTTGATTTTGAGCGATATATGGTAAGTTGATAGAAGTTTGCATCGAATTTGTTAATTCTATTTTCGCACGTTCAGCTGCATCTCTGAATCTTTGTAATGCACTAAGATCTTTAGTCAAATCAACATTATTTTGTCGATTGAATTCTCCCATTAGATAATCTATAAGTGCATTATCCATATCAGTTCCTCCTAACTGCGTATCTCCGCTAGTACTTTTTACTTCGAAAACTCCTTCACCCATTTCCATACAAGTAACATCAAAGGTACCTCCACCAAAATCTAATACAATAATGTTAAGATCTCTTCCTTCAGTTGTTTTATCTATACCATAGGCAAATGCTGCAGCAGTTGGCTCGTTGATTATTCGAACGACTTCTAATCCTGCTATTTTCCCAGCATCTTTTGTCGCTTGTCTCTGATCATCATCGAAAAATGCAGGTACTGTAATTACTGCTTTTTCTATTTTTTCTCCAAGAAAAGATTCTGCATCTGTTTTAATTTTTTGTAAGATCATTGCACCAATCTCTTCAGGTCGGAATTCCTTCCATTGATTTCCAGATTTAGCCCTGAATTTATGATCAGTTCCCATTTTTCTTTTTGCTTGCATAATTGTTCCATTAGGATTCATAACTGCCTGACGTTTAGCTAATTCTCCAACTAATCTTTCACCTTTGGTAGTAAAAGCTACAACAGATGGAAAATTTTTACCAGACAAAGTCTGTCCTTCTTGTGAGGGGACAATTACAGGTCGGCCAGCTTCTATGTAAGCAGCTTCACTATTTGTAGTTCCTAAATCAATCCCTATGATTCTACCCATGATTTTAATCTCCTAATTAATTCAATTTTATTTCTATTACTTGAAAATATTTATTTTATCAATATTACTAATTAATAACTTGTATTGCTTATTTGATTGTTTAATTCTTGTTTTTATTATTGTTAATCATAGTTTTTATTTGGTCTTTATATAATTTGTCATTTATACATCAAGTATATTTGGTTGGTCAATTTCATTAAATTACTTTTTATTTTCATCAGAAGGTTCCAAATCGCTTAATTCTTGATTTTCATTTATTTTTCCAAGTTCTACCAGTGCCGGTCTAATTACTCTTTCTTTATATAAATATCCACTTTGAACTTCGGATACAATTATTAAATCTTCATTATTTGAATTTTTAGGAGATTTGACAACATTATGATAACGTAGATTGACTGGTTTACCAAGGGTTTCAATTTTCTTTAATCCTATAGCTCCCAATTCTTTCTGCATTGAGAGAAAAAACTTTTGAACAATTATTAAATTTGAATGATCATCTGGATTCCATTTTTCTGAAATAATGAATAATTGATCTAGAGTGGCTATTAAATTAGATAATAATTGATATTTTCCAAGCTCAGTCCTGGTATTAAGATCCTCTTGAATTCTTCGACGATAATTTTGATAATCTGCATGAGTACGTAACAATTTATCCTTTAAAGTCTTATTATCTTCAGTTAGTTTCTTTATTCCTTCTTTCAGTTCTTTTTGTTCCTCAAGAGATAGTAATTCTTCTGTTGGAATTGTTTCTTCAACTTTTTCATTAGAAGAAAAATCTAATTCTTGATTTGAATTGTTAGATTCATTGGTTGAAGAAACCTTATCTTCAGTAGTTGTTTGTACACTGGTGTTGTTCGTTTTTTCTTTATCTGGCACCCAAATCACCTAATATCAAATTTGATTGTTAAAAATATAAATTTTAGAAGGAAAAAAGCGTTATTTCCCAATAAATGGTCACAAACAAATTTTCCTAACTAATAGATAGCATTAATCGTTTTTTCGCTATACTACTACTTTTTAGATAAACATTATTTTTTTTTGGAAACAAATTTATCAAAAATTCAAGTAGAGACATTATAATTTAATTTTTTAAAAATAATTAATTTAATAGTATGCATTATAATAAATATAATATTGAAAAATGAACGCTTGGAGATCTACAATTTCTTGTTTATTACTAAATACAGATAATTGAGAAGATTATGATTAATATAAATATGAGCACGCTCGATATTAAGGGGATTAAGCCGGTAATCATCAATTTCCCAAATGGGGAATTTAAAACCATACTTGAGGAATTACCAGATTCAAAAAATTATACAATAATTGTACAAACGGATCAGAATCCTATCAAAATGATTTTTGCTACTTCAATGATAATTAATATTGTCAAAGGTAAAAACCCTGAAAAAATAATTGTAGTACATCCCTGGTTAAGTTTTTCTCGACAAGATAAACGATTCTATCCTTTAGAACCTTTAAGTTTAGAATTAATACTCACATGGTATGACACGTTAGGAGTTACTGATTTAATTGCTTTTGATATTCATGCTATTCAATTTCGAAAACCAGGTTTACATAAGTGGGGAAATAACCTGAATATTCACAATATTAATTTTGTTTCAAGTCTCTATGATCAAAATTATCCAATAATGAGTCCCACAGATGAACAGGAACCATTTTTAGTTGAAATAGAACAAAAAGGTATTAGAATTACTTATTTCAAAAAAGAAAAAATTTGCTTGAATTGTAAAAAAGTTCAACAAGAGTGTGTGTGTGAAGGAGGAATAAAACAAGAGATAGTTCTGACTCCTCTTACTAAGATTACAAGTGACAAAGCTTTATTGATCGATGATATTATATCGGGTGGAGGAACTATGTTGGAAGCAGTGAAAACACTTAAAAACAATGGTGTTAAGGATATTAATGTCGCAGTAACACATGGATTTTTTGATGGAGAATCAGCAAAAAAAATTTTTGATCAAGTAAACAGTGTGACAATAAGTAATACAATTCAAATTAAAAAAGAACTCCAGAACAAGAAGAATATTAGAATTAAAAGAATAGAAGAGAAATTAAAAAACTATTTGGAAAATTTATTGAATTAACAGATTGTAACAATAAAAAATCGCCTAAAAAAATTTGAGGAAATAATTAATTAAACCATTTAATGAATTAAATAAAAAATCTTGCTAATCCTAATACAGATACAAATCATTTTGTAACTATTTTTGAATAAAAATAAGAGAATTTAATTAAAAATTTCAGTTTATTAAACAAACTAAACTATTTAGCCATTATCCTCTTTTTCATTATTATAATGAACTATTATTTTTGATTGGTTATTCAAATACTAATTTATTACTAATTACAACAATTAGCATGAATTAAAAAAAAAAAGAAAATTAAAAATAATCACTTTAACGAATAGCATTAACAAAATTTATTCAAATATTAATTTGTATTCACTAGTAATAACGAGTATAATATTATGAGATTTAAAAAGGCATATATAATAAAAGGAAATATCAATAAAAAACATAATTAAATATCAAGAAAGATATGTAATTTACCTTACTTTGATTATATCTATTAATAGTATTAATTTTATTCGAATTTTTATTTATCATTTGACAACAGCATTAATCGGAGATTCTAAATGAGCGCTGATTCTGTTACAGTAGGAGAAACCGCAGCAGGTATAAAAATTGTTTTCTTTGGTCCATCCCTTGCTGGTAAAACAACAACGTTAAGTATTTTTCATGCTATACGTAAACGAGAAGATCCCTCGTCTGTATATCAATTCTTAAAATTAGAAGATAAAGCAACACAACGAACAATAGGTTTTGACCACGCAATATTTGGTTTAGGTGACAAAGGAACATCTGGTCAACACGATTTCAAAATTCACTTGTTTACTGTTCCAGGACAAGACCGTTTTAAGGCAATGAGAAAAGTTGTTGCTCAAGGTTTACAAGGACTTATTGTAGTTATTGACTCTTCTAAAGCTCAATGGGAAGCAAATAAGATTTCATTATCTGAGTTATTTCAAATAATGGGTGAACAAATAACTTCTGGCCAAGTTGCTGTTCAAATTATGCTAAACAAAATGGACTTACCACAAGAGCAAAGAATTAGTTCATTTGAGGCTGCACAATTATTAGTTGATGCAGGAATAAAAAAGAATATTGGAGATGCTCAAGTCTCAATTCTTGATGTTTCATGTCTTCAAGCAGTTAAAGATCTAGCTGAGGTAATTAAAGCAGGAAAATTTGATCCCAAAGACCGTCCACCTTCTATCCAACGTATCATTCAACCTATACAAATGATTATACGTGAAATTCTAATAAAAGAATTGAGAAAACGTCAAACAGCTTAGTTTGACTAAAAATTTGTTCAATTATTTCTCATCTTTATTAAAAGAAATTCCGTTTTTTTAAGAGATGACTTTTGAATTGTTTTAATAAAAGTATAAATTTTTGTGTATAATTATGAAACCAGGAAATCTTATTGAATTTACGTCTGGTTTATTTGGAATTCAACCTCCTGAAAACATGGCATTTGTAGTTAATCGATCTACACGTAAAAAAATTGTCTATTTTAAGGTTTTAACTACCAAAGGAATTCGTGAGATTCGAGCTCATCAAATTACTAAAAGAAAATTTAATCTCAATGTTGAAATTTCTAGGTCATTATCTGCAAAAGAGATTGAAAAAAAATTACTTCCAAGATTAAAAGATTCTATTAATCGTTTTGGTTCTACTCCATTTAAAATCGTTAGTAAGACAAGAAGGGATCCAATTTCAGTTACTGAATCTAAGGATAAAGATCATCCTTCATCTGAACATGATTTCTGGATTAAAATTGTTAAATATATTCGAAATCAAATTTCAAATTTTGAAGAAACTTTTACCCAGCAAAAATTATCAAGTATATGGTATGAAAACGATCCACCATCGTTTGATCAATATACAGCAATCGAAGATTTGTTAAAAGAATCTTTTTCCCCTGGAGTCGGTTATTTTGATGTAATTAACAAAGATAAGTGGATTACACTTCATCCTGATGATTATTCCAAAATTTTAAATGAAATTAAAGCTCTTGAAAGATTACGTGAGAAACTGGTTGAAACTGAGGATTACGAAGATGAAGAAGGATATACACAAACAAGACATATTCCCGTTGGTATTAAATATGCAGGGTTAAGTCCTGAAGAATTTGAATTATTAAATAATATTCAGATTTGGATGAGTGATCTTGTTCAGCATGGAAGATTAGGAAAGGGGATCGGATTAGGTGGAACTCGAATACACCAATTAGATAAATTTGCCTTGAGCCAATACTTACGTTTTATGGCAGAAGATTGGACTGAAACCCGTAATTTGTTGCAACCTGCGTCTGCAATGACTGAATTTTTATTTCGAACAGATTTTTGGACAGAATCTGAAGCATTAGAGGCAATGGCTAAACGCGCTGTTGAACAGGATATTACTTTCACCTGGGAGGTCGATTCTGAAATGGAAGAACTTGCTGTTTCTTTTTCTGAACCAATTAACACTCCAGAAGTACTAGAAAGCAGAAAAGATCTTACTAATCTATTAGCCTATACTGTTGATCCTGAAGGTGCACGGGATTTTGATCAGGCATTAAGCTTTTCTCGTATAGAGAATGGGTTTGAGCTTTGGGTTCATATTGCGGATGTTAGTCATTATGTTACTAGAGGGTCAGATTTGGATGATTATGCAAAACAAAGAGCAACAGCTGTTTATTTACCTTCTAGAGGGTTACCTATGAATCCTCCTGCATTGTCCACAGGTTTATGTGCTCTTCAAGCTGGTGTTATACGTTTATGCTTATCAATTCGTTTAGAGTTTGATAATTATGGTTCACGGAGAAAATGTGAATTTTACGAAGGGTTTGTTCATGTTAAGGCAAATTTAACATACGAATATGTCGATGAACAACTCGAAAAGGAGGATCCTTACTGGACTGGGATGTTAGAATTAGGAAACATCTTACGAAAACGTTTCCGAGGTCTAAACGTGGAAACTACAGAAACTCGGATGTCTACTCGGAATCCTTTATTGGAAGTTGCAGTGGCTGAACGATCAGTATCTAGCGAAATGAATGAAATGTTTATGATTGCAGCTAATGAAGCAGTTGGGGAAAGATTGCGTGACTCAGGACTTCCTGCTATTTATCGTTGTCATCCTCTTCCAGATAAACCTGATGTTGAAAAATTTAATGATCAAATGAAGGCGTTAGGATTAAATGTTCAAGTGGAACTACCAAAAATTATCAATTCAATTTCACAAACAATTACTAGTGAAACAGATGCAAATGGGGGAGAAGAAGAGGAAAGTGTTCTTGATATGTTAAAATCCGGTGGAAAACTCAGTCTAACTGCTGGAGGATTATTGTCCACTAAACAAAAAAAGAAGAAAAAACAATCTTCAGTTGAAGAATCAAAAAATAATCAAGAGAAAGAATCTCAAGGAAAATCAAAAAATGTTACTGTTTTATTACACGGATTAGCAACAATGTCTCTGGCAGATCAAGAAATTTGGATGAAGCCTTTTAGAGATGTATTAGAACAAGTAAAAAAGGTAGAAGATCCTGTTATCCAAAAGGTTATGCATTTAACAACTTTAGGGATGTTTGGACGAGCATTCTATACTAAAGATAACATTGGACATTTTGGATTAGGTTCAACTTGTTACAGCCATTTTACTGCTCCTATTCGTAGATACTCTGATATAATAGCACATAGGATTCTGAAAAGTATTTTACACGGAACGGCTACAAAAGAAAACCCGGAATACTCATCTGATGAGCTTGAAGAATTAACTGAATACTGTTCTACACAATCACAAAAAGCTGAAAAAATTGAATTCAAAATAAAGGGTGCTGGATTAGTATTAATGACAAGACGCCCTGAATGGAGAACAAATCTTTCAGCAGTTATAGTTAAGGTCCTTCCCAGAGGAATTTTCGTTCTAATCAGAGAAATAGTTGAGGGAAGAATAAACATGAGAGAATTAACAAAAGATGAAATTATCGTTGATCCAAGTGAATCAATTGCTTTCACGAAAAAGCGAGAAAATGCTCAGATCAAACATATACTCACTAGTAATGATTGGCAAGAAATGCTTGATGATGAGAATGAACCGATAGAAGTTTTAGCTAGATTAGGACAATTCATTACCGTTAAAATTGTTGCACGTGACTATATAGAAGGAAAAGTGGCATTAATTCCAGCAAATTACTAACAATAATTGAAAGCTTACTGTTCATGAAGAATTCGCAAAGATACAATATCTAAAAAATTAGGATCTGATAAATTTTCTATTTTTTCGGAATGGTTTTTTGAAATTTTGAATTTTTCATTTAATTTATTGCCATGAGATAGTAACAATTGTCTTACAACTTTATTCGATTTATCTTTTGCAAGGAGATCGTATAGAACTTCTGATAAATCATTTCGTTTTGTAATTTTTAATCTAACAGATACTGAAGAATCTTTTCCCAACTGAAGTAAAGTCTTACTTGGTGTACGGGGATTAGAAGCTAAATTTTTACGTACCCGTACGTCAGAATCAAAAACTAATAATTCTAAAACAGTTGGAGCTGTTTGCGAAGAAGAAACTAAAGCAGATCGTACTCCAGGGTTCCAGTGAAGTGCAAACCGTTCTTGTTCATTAATATCAGATTGATAAGAGGTAATATATTTAATGATGTGATTGATAAGAGGATGACGCTCAATTGCGTTTTGTATCTTCTTATCATCACTTTGCAAAGCACGTAACACACCTTCATTCGTATCAGACCGTGTCGCTAACTGATAACGAATTTCAGGATGGGTTTCATTAACAAGTGCAAACTGTTCGTCTATGGATAATGGTTTAGATGAATTTACCAATTTTAATTTGTCAAACAAATTTGTAGATTGACGGAGTAGTGCTTCTGACATACAAAAGATGAATACCAAAAAACATCTATGAAGCAATAGGAGACAGGTTTGAAAATGAAAGTTACCTAATTTTTTTTCCGAGGAGTTAAATCCGGATCAAAACAGCTACAATAGCTTGGAATAGCATATTGTTTATTAAAAGAGTCGTAATTAGCAGTGTATTGCCATTGTCTTTGGCAAATTTTACAAAAAAATTCGGTATTTTTTCCATAAATGAATGAAATTACTGAATTAAACGTATCAGTTGCAGGTGCAACAATACTACGTTTTCCAGCAATAAACTGGAGAGTTTTTGCTGGATTCCACTGTTTTTTTTTCATTAAATATCCAGCTACCATGGAAGTTGATCGTGAAACTCCTGCTAAACAATGCACTAAAACATTTGTTCCATTATTATGGTGAGATGATATAAATTCCAATCCCTTTTTTATATCATTTTCATCATAAGGATCACCATCTGGCATAATAATTACTTCATGTGCCATCTGGGGTTTTACACGTTCAACATAACTAAAATTTCCAAGAATACTTAATACAGCTTCAATATTCCTGAATTTTAAAAAAGTAGGGTGAGAAGATTCAATAGATCCTAACCAAAGGCCAAGAATAATTTCATGAGCGAGAGGGTAAGCGGAGGACATGATCAATTGAGATAGTTTTTCATAGATAAGAAAAAAATTATTTTGGTTATCTTACTCTGAAATAACATGTTAAAAAATTTATAGGATTAACTACAAGTAGAAAGAAAAAACAAATCAGGAAAAAATGTTAAGTACATATTATTTTTTGAATTGCTATTTTTTTATATTAAAATGTTTTAAAATAATTTCTAACTATAATGGATTGATGTCTTTTAGAGTAATTAAAGTTGTTTTAATTCACACATTCATTATTATTACACTATTAACAACTAGCCCTGAATTAATGAACTTTCATGTTAATAAAACCCATGCAATTCCCCCTAATTGGATTGGATGTAATTTAAATCAGGAAGGTCCATTTACGGTAGAAAATGTTGGACCATCGGCTAATTCTATTACAGGATATTGGGAAGCTTTAATTGGTATGACGTTAAACGAAGAGAAAAATTTTATCGTACCTTCTAATGAAAATCCTTATACCCCTCAACAAGCACCTGAAATTTCTGGAAAGGCTTTATATTATGTCGTAACAGTCGAAGGTATAAGCAGTGGTTCTGTTGTTATACAAGGTGTGAATGTGGACACATATTATGAGCTTTATGTTGATTGCACTGTTTTATCAGGTGGTACAACAGAAACAAGCAGTACTTCAATTTCACCAACATCAACTTCACCTTCTCAAGATAATACCATTCCGATATTAGCAGGATTAGGAGTTATTGTCATTGGTCTTAGCGTTTTTGGATATTTCACTATCATCAAACCTCGAGCTGAACTCCCTCAAGATACTAAAATTACAGAGGAAAAACAGGCTAAAAAGCAAATGAATCAAACAAAAGAGCTATTAAATCTTATACAAGAAAAGAAAGAATCCACTAAAACCAAAACACCTGAAGTAAAGTCTTCAAAACCTAAAAGTGGAAAAAAACCAAGAAGAAGATGAGATTAAGTATAATTTCTTAATCTAATTTGAAAATAGAGTAAAAAATTGAATTTCTATTTTCTTTAATTTTATTAATTGTTTTTTGTTCCTCTACATACGATCTCTCTAAATTTAGAACTAATAAATAGCAGATGCATTTTATCGATTTTAATAGGACATTTAAGGTTAATAAAATCTTCATTGTGAAAATAAATAGAGATAATAATAATCCGAATGCTTATATAGAAGTCAGTCCTAATATTTACTATACCATTTTGAACCCTTTGACACGGTTAAAACGGTTTGGGATTGATTAAGGTGGGATTTCCTGCCCCCTTTTCTTTCCTTTATTTTTTGCATTATATTTTTCCTTAAAGCTTTATTTATAAGTTTTTACGGCAGCAATAGAAAGCTAATTGATTTTGTCGGGAGTTTCGATATTTCATATTTCATGAGTATTTCCTACCTAAATCAATTACATTTGCAATTTGGAAAAAATATAATGATGATAGCAAATGAAAAGCTCGTTAGGAATTATCACCAGAACTCATTGAAGAATGAGAATTTTTCAAAAAAATTGATTTTGTTAAAATGAAGAATGAGCTTCGATTGAAAAAATATAGAATTTTATTGTGAAAAGAATGAACTAGTTAATTCTTCTATTACAGCTTCAAGAAATTCTACTGTTAAATCATTATTTTGTTGATCCATAGGCTCTTGACAATTTTGACAAACAAAATTGCTCACATATGCTACATCTAAGACTACTGGAGTACAATCTTCTGTTCCACAATAATACATTAAGTTTTCAGACTCGAAATCAATTCTCTGTTTTAATAACTTTATGATTTTATTTGATCTTCTTCTAATCAAATCGTATACTTTTGTTGATTCTAAAGTCCAGTAATAAACAAAGTATCCAGTTTCTGAATTTCTTATTCTTCTGAATCTGGCAAGAGACTGTTCATTTAGTTTAAACAAAGCATTTCTTATGACTTTAATATTAAGATTTAAATCGTCAGCTATTTCTTCATCAGTTGATTCAGGATTCTCTAACAAATATTTAGCTACGTTTACAGTGTCTTCTCCCATTAATGTTCCCACAATTCTCTCGAAAAGTCTCATATCTACTGGTTTGACAGTCATGTGTTTTTTCCTTTGTAGTGATGCTTGTTGAACAAATTTAATCCGTTAATCAATTCTTTTATAATTCGTTATCGCTATATTGATTATGTGGTCTTCTTTCAGTCATGAATATGTTCAATTATCACTACCAATTTAGAATTATTTTAATTTACGCTTTCATTCGTCTTGGGAAACCCTTCTTTGAAAATTGAATTACTTACAAATTGAATTTGTTTAAAAGCTGTACTTAATAAAAAAACAAGGAATATAATTCTCTTGTTAGATGATAGAAAAAAATAAAGTTTTAATTAAAAAAAGAACCTTTTGAAAGATTCACACTTATTAGAGAAACCAAGTATGAATTGAGACTCTTTTCTTCTATCTATAGTGTTTTATTCCTTTTAAATTTATGTTATTCATGATGTCAGTTAAAATTTTACTTGATTCTTTAAATAATACACGAATTAGATCCAATTGAGATGATCTCTTGTAGATACTCATTCTTCTTTGGCCAAGAAAAATTTTGTAAATTCAGTTTTAATTCACTACCTTTAGAAATGATTTTTGATGGATTAGAGAATGAAATATGAATAGGCCAGTCATTGTGGAATTTCTAGTATTTGAGCCCATCAAAAATTAATCATTAATAAAAGTCTATTTTTTATTCTATAAACAAAGAATCTATAACTTATTACAATTTTAAACTCAATTCAGCTATTATATTATCATGAAGAAGACGAAAAAAAGAATAATTCTCTAAACAAAAATAAATTACAATAATTATTTTTGAGACCTTATTATTATCAAGATAAAATCAAAATGATTCTAGTTCCTTAAGTGCGTCTAGTATAGATTGAGATTCTTCTCTTCTCACAACTGAATCTTGATCTGCTGTGACCATGTTATTCATGATTTCAGATAAAACCTTACTCGATTCCTTCAATAAAACACGAATAAGACCCAATTGAGAGCTAGATTCCGTAACAACAATAATAATCCCCGATTCTCCCGCTTGACTTGTAAGGATCTTGCCGTCCTTAAACTCAGCAATCATCACATCTAATCCACCAAGGGAAAGAGTATTACCCTGTTCCGATGCACCCATGAATACAGCGGAACCAATCGCACCAATACTTTCTAATTCATACTCCCCAAGTGTTTCTTTGACCAATAGACGTGCTACTCGTAATATAGTTAATCCAGTTCGGTCAGCAAGTATTGCTACTGAGACTGAGCCATGTGAACGGAGAACTTTATATAATTCTGTGTTAATTTCTTTAGTCATTGAATGCATTAATTGACCTCGAACTACAAAAAATTTTTAGATATTTACGCTTTTAATTAAGGTTGTTATCAACTTTATGGATAATTTTAATTGCGTTATTTTCTATTTAAATTATTTGTTCCGTTAATACTGATTATATAATCAAGTTTTATATACCTTACATTTTACACCTTATTTTCAAATATTAAATTAAATTTTATACATCACTCTTAATTATTGACCAATTTTATTAAATGTCTATGAATTATTAGATTATGAACATTTATTTTATGCCAAAAATAAAACTGCGAGTGCAAAAACAAGCACACCAGCAATAAATGCAAGTAAAACTTTATTCTGAGAAATTTTCTTAGATATTTTATCTAAAGTTACCATTGCTTTATCCATTTTCGTTTCCACACGATCTAATTTAACATCAATATTATTAACTACAATTCCTTGTTCTTCAAGTTGATCTGATATTTTTGTTAATGAACTCGTAATAGTCTGCATTTGATCAGTAACAGTCTTAACTGATTCGATAAATTTTTCTTCCATTTCTTTAAAGCGTGACTCTATTTCCTCAATACGACTCACTGTTATCTCCTCACCAGGATATGCTAATTCATAAACTCTTTTCCCAACTTCTTCTTGTGAGGGCATTGATACAAAAAGATCTTCAATTTTATCAATAGAAAGAGTGATATTGTGAACACGTGATTTGACTGTTTGTAATTCTTTCGACTGGGTGTTTTGTTTTTTAACCTCTGAGGATTGTAAAAAGGATGGCAGTTTTGCTAACGTTTTCTTAAAGAATGGTCTTTCATCCAATACCTGTGCGTCATACTGTTCAGAAACATCATCTAATAAAAATTCAATTGAACCTGTGAGATCTTTAAGATCTTCTAAAAATTCTTTTACTTGATGGATCTGATCTGGTTCTTTATTAGGACAAATTTTTTCACCTAGCGCGCGTAGCTTGTTTTTAATCATTGACAACCATAATCACTCGTTGATTCAATAATTGAGTTTTATTAATCAGATTTATGAACAGATAGTATAATACTTCCTTTAAAAATGTAAACATGTTACCTCTCAAATCAATAAATAAATTCTTATAATTTTTAAAAAACCTTAAATTATACTTTCGTTGATCATTACAGGAAAGGGCTTCTTTTAAATGAATTTTGAAGACTACATTGATCCAGAAATACGTAATAGGTTATTAAGAGAAATTTCGGAAGCAATAGATAAATTACCCGGAGATGAAGCTGGAATTTCTGGACCAAGAAATAGAATTAGGTCTTATATATTGGGGGGTATACAAGGTAAACAACTTAGACCTATACTTGTTGTTATGGCTACAAAATTGCTTAATGCAACGGAAGAACAAATGGAATTAGCCTATATTAATGCATCAACTGTTGAATTGTTGCACAATATGACCTTAATTCATGATGATGTTGTGGATCAAGCTCCCATTCGTCGAGGTCGGCCTTCTTATCATATAGAACATGGAGAACACTTGGCACTTCATGATGGTGATATTCTTCATTCTTACGCCCTTAGTTATATCACCCATAATCCATCATTAAGATTAATTCTTGAAATATCAAACATGGTTGGAAGAGGAAATGGGTTAGAACTAGAATTCAGGTTAGAACAAAAATTCGACTTTACCATGGATGATATTATTAATGTATTACGTTTAAAAACAGCTGTTGTATTTTATGGATGCGTAGCTTTAGCAGGAGCTGTTGTTGAACGTGAAGAAGTAACTAAGCCATTAGAACCAATTATTGAGAAAGCTGGAATTGCTTTTCAAATTCAGGATGATATTTTGGATCTTGCTGGTGATGAAATCAAATTTGGGAAGCAACATAACTGGGATATTCAAGAATCAAAAAGAAATCTCTTTTTATATTTCGCTCTTCAAAAAGGAGACAAGGACGCCTTACGAGAGATTTTTTCAAAACCAGTTGGTGAAAAAACTGATGAAGATATAAAAATCGTCCACCAAGAATTTGTAAAAGTTAAAGAAGATGTATTGGCTTTAAGAGACAAATATTTGGAAGAATGTCTTGATGCATTAGATTCACTAGTGGAAAAAAGTCCAGAAGATGTTAAAAACCTTTATAACTTTCTTAGAGAATTAATTATTTATATTTGCACAAGAGAAAAATAAATTAGTTCTTTGAAAATTTTCCCATCCAGTTCAATCTTTTGGGCATCATTGAAATTGGTAGGATTTATTTTCTCAACTCTTTATTAATGTTTAAAATTCTCAGAACCTATAGGTCATTTTCATGAATAAGACCACTGAAAATAATGAGGATAATAGAAAAGAGTATGAAAACTTTAAGCGATTTTATAATACTGAATTTTCATTAGATTCTGCACTAAATGTAATAGGCATTGAAAACTTTTCTAAACGAGAATGGGCCTTCATTGATAATAGGGGAAGATTTGATAGAAATTTTTCTTTTTCGACTCCAGAAGTTCTTTTAGAATTTATAAGAAAAAACATTCCAAAAAGTATATATGTTGGGGCAGTTTATAGTGAAGGACCAAATAGTCAAATAAAAAAAAGTATTCATCAAGTTGATTGGATAAAAAGAGAGTTAATATTTGACCTAGATTTAACTGAATATGATGATGTCCGTCCTTGCGCTTGTCGAGGAAAAAATGAGCTTTGTGATAGATGTTGGGAACTTATAAAAACAGCGTCCTTTTGGATCAATGATACATTAATAGAGGATTTCGGTATAAAGAAGGAAAATATTATTTGGGTGTTTTCTGGGAGAAGAGGTGTTCATGCGTGGATAAAAGAAGAAGGACCTGCTTTATTAGATAATGTCCAAAGAACTTCAATTATTGATTATCTAACTCTGTTTAAAGGAAGTGGGACTGAAGCTAAATTGATTAGTGATCCAATTGATTTACCTGTAAATTTACGTGTAAGAGTGAATACTCATATTTATATTCCTTTTTTCAGAGAATGTTCTCTTCAACAACTATTAAAAATTGGCCTCTCAGAAGAGAGAGCTGTTTTCATTATGGAACAACGTGATCGTTATGGAATAGACCATCAATTCTTAACAAAATATGTTTTTCTAGATAAATTTACTAAAGATAAATTCAACATCCAAAATTATCCCACTAGAACCCATTTAGAGGAAAGAATCATTCTTCAATGGGGACCGCGAATTGATGCTGCTGTTTCAAAAGATATTAGAAGAATATTAAGATTACCAGGATCAGTACATGGAGATACAGGTAAAAGGGTAAGAATATTAGACTTAGATGAGTTAGAATACTTTTCCCCTTTAGATGAAGACTCGATTCATGGAGATTATTAAAAAATTTTTGGTTATTAGAAGAAAAATTACATAATCTTTCTTATAGATGTCTTAAAATTCGATTGATTTTATTTTTTCTACTAGCTCGTTCCTTTTTTCTTCCATTAACGATGGATTATTCTTTGTTTCAACATTTAGTCTTATGACCGGTTCAGTATTACTTTTACGTAAATTAAATCTCCAATCATCATACTCAAGAGATAAACCATCAGTATAATCTGATGTTATAGAAGATGGCTTATATTCTTTTTCTATTTCTTCAATTATTTTTAATGGATTTGTTGCTTTAATATTAATTTCACCTGACACGGGATAAGACTTTATCCATTCTTTCACTAATTCTCTTAGTGATTTATTTTTTTCTGATAAGATTTGTAGCAAGATTAACATTGGAAGCATGCCATTATCAGCAAAATAATTGTCTTTAAAATAGTGATGAGCTGACATCTCTCCCGCATATACCGCATTTTCCTTTCTCATTCGTTCTTTAATAAAGGAATGTCCAGCTTTGGATTGAACAGGTATACCACCAAATTTTGTCACAACATCTATAGTTGCCCAAATAAGTCTTGGATCATGAATGATTTTCTCACCGGGGTTTCTTTTAAGAAAAAATTCGCTAAATAAAACGACAAGGTAATATCCTTCTACAAAATTTCCTTGATCATCGTAAAAAAAGCATCTATCAAAATCTCCATCCCATGCAACTCCTAAATCAGCATTATTAGCTCTTACTTTAGTAGCAGTTTCTTCTCTTCGTTCTTCTAGAAGTGGATTAGGTATTCCATTTGGAAAAGAACCATCAGGTTCCCAAAATACCGGAACTGGAGATATTTGGGGAAGATGCTTAAGTATTTCTGGTAATACAATTCCTGCACAGCCGTTACCAGCATTCATTACAACTTTCATTGGAGAAATGGCTTCTGGTTTGATAAATTTTAAGATATGATCAATATAATCTGTTAACACATTTTTATCAGTTGTTTTCCCCATTACGTCTGATTTCACATATTTATCAACAATAACAAGATTTTTTATTTGTTCTAGTCCAGTATCACCTGATATAGCGATTGCATCCTCTTTAACAAATTTCAATCCATTGTAATTAGCAGGATTATGAGAAGCTGTTATCATGATTCCACCTGTAAATTTATAGTAAGCTGTAGCGAAGTACACCATATCAGTTCCAACTAATCCAATATTGCTTACATTTAATCCTGCATCGTTTATTCCCTTTGCAAGAGAAATTGCAAATTTTTCTGAAGTGAGACGTACATCATAACCAATTATTATAGTCCCAGAATTTACTCCTAAAAATTGTACAAAAGCATTTCCAATCTTTTGAACAATAGATTCATTTAATTCTTCAGGAATACGTCCTCGAACATCATATGCTTTGAAAGCACTGTCGAGAGCTTTCTTTATAGAAATCCCTTTATCAAAAGTCATATTTAATCAGGTCCTTATTTTGTATAATATAGAAATCATTTTCGTTTTTTCCTTGAACCTTTTTTTGTTTTCAGTTTATGTTTTACTGTCTTTCTTTTGTTTTTGGTAGAACTTGAAGACGATTTTTTAATTTCATTTGTGTTTCTAAATACTTCCAATGCTTCTGTAATATCCTTATGTTTTCCTAGCGTATTTCGCAAATTATCTTCAAAAAGTTTACTAGATGTTCTAATGAGAAACTCTTTGATTGCAGGAGCAATATCAAACCGTTTTTCTTCTTGTACACTTTTTATCAATTGAAGAAAAACTTCGTCTTGGAATAAAAGCTGTGGATTTGAAGCTGCCAGAAAATATTTTTTCCCACCAAAATATTGAAGATAAATAAAATTTGATCCACCAAAAACTAACGCTTGTGGTTTCACTCCAAACAATGCTTGAACATACGAATAAACTGCACCTAAGAAATTCCCTAGTAATAAAGGATCTTGTGGTGATAAATAGGATAATGGTATTTCTATTCCACCTTTATGAACCATTATTGCCCAAGAATCTTTATTTCTCACATTATTTGAAACTATACCTGATTCAAATTGATTTCTTAACAAGTAATGGAATAAAAGAAGTTCTTGAAAATTTAATGGAGATAAAGAGCACCTACCGTCTGAAACTAAAAAATCAATTTCATGAGAAAGCTTCATTGATAATAAAATAGATCGGAATATTTCATCAGTGGAATAATTGCTGTTCCATTCCTTTTCTTTCAAGTGTGAATAGATAATTGCAGCTTGACCAACCAATACCGCACAAATAATTTGATCTATTTCAAATGGAATAGTAGCTGTTTCAGAAATAAGTCTAGAAGTTACCAATAAATCAGAAATTATAAAAAAGAACTGATCAGAAAGATTAATAATAAAAATTTCTTTTGTTGATAATAAATCACCAGGAGATGTGTCTAATTTTATCGAAGCAACACCCTGCTCATATAATTCTCTTCCTATTGCTTGTAGTGACTGAATAAATCTAACAGTTGTATTTTGAAATTCCTGATTTTCTTTAATACCAAAAGTCCACTTAACTTCATCGATTTCGATAAAAAGAGCCCAATGTTTCATAATTAAACTTAAACATCCGGAAAACAAAAAATCAATCAAAAATTTCTTTCGTTTTTTTGATTGAAATTATTTTCTATCAATTTTTTTTAATTTCAATGATTGGAACTTTCTAACAAATTTGGAACTTTCTAACAAATACAGATTTTTTAATTAAGAAATTAATTTCTACACTTAAAAATTGTAATAAATTCTTAATAACTAGTAATATATTTACTACTTGTATTATTTTATAGTTTTTTAAAATTTCAGTTTTAAAAACTGGATTAACAGAAGCAAATTTCCATTTTGGATCTCTATAAGGAAAGTCTAAATACACTACATTATCTATAGACATTTCTAGTTCAAAATCATCACTATTTTGTAGTGCTTTTATTATTTCATGGTTTTGAGGAGAGAAAATATTTATTTTAACCCGAAAATATGAAAATTTTATGAATTAGCTTAATCTTGAGGGATCTCCTGCTCAAATAGCCTTAAACATGATTTACAACACAAATAATGATTGATTCCTTCGTAAACATGTGTTTCATAGTTTCCATCTAAAATTGGTTTTGAGCAATATTCACATCTTAGTTTTACCGAGATTACTGATGGAATCTCAGAGAACTCTTGCTTGTGAGTTTGTCCAACAGGCATGGTACTAAGACTTTGTATTCCTTCTAACTGTCTGATATCCTTCAAAATTTCTTGTAAAACTTCCATTTCCATTGGCAATGTTTTAACTAATACCTGAGATTCTGAGATAAGCTCATAAACTTCTAAAAACTCTTTCTTGGACGATAATTTAGTAAGAATGTTGTTTAATTCTTTTGGAGACGTTTTGATCAAGATATAATAAAGTGGATGGGAAGAAAGGAGATCATAATTTAAAATCAAAGAGAATTTATCAATGATCCCAAGACCTAATAGCTTATCGATCCTTGATTTTACGGTAGGTATTGAAGTATTAATTTTTTCAGCTAATAAAGATAAAGTTATTCGTGAATCTTTTGAAAGTAGCGCTAAGATCTCTAAATCTTTATCATCAAGTTGATAAAAGCTCATTATAATTTCTCTGAGTTGATTTATTGAATTGATTAATATAACGGGATGAAAAATTGACTTATTTTAATTTATGAATTACAAATTTCATTATTCGAATGCTAATTAATAATGACTAGTTTTGGTGAAGTTCTTCTTATATACCTCTTTATTTATCTAAAAAAAAATTATTTATGATAAAAAATTGAAATTAATAGATCAATGATAATATAAAGCATGAATAATTAGTAATCAATAAGCAATTATGTATCTTTGAACAAAAATTAAATGTTTTAGCATAATAACAGTAAATAGAATGCATTTTTTGTTCAATTATAATTTTTTTAATCATAATTTTAGGGCAATAAAATAATTGAATTAAATAAAATTATCATTAAGAATTATCGATAATTGACTAAACAAAGAAAGAATTGTGTGAAAAATGAGAAAAGAATTTAATTTTCGTGCTGGTGGTGCAGCAGGTGATGGAATTGCTTCTATGGGAGAAATCCTGACAAAAATCTGCTCGAGAAACGGGTTGCACGTAAGTTCGTATAATACATATCAATCCTTGATTCGTGGAGGCCATGTATGGTATTCTGTACGCGGAGCAGTTAATAAAGTCCTATCCCCAGGTGATAGAATAGACATTTTAATAGCAATTGATGAATTAACGGTAGAAACTCATAAAAATTTGATGAATCCTGGGGGGGTAATCATTCATGATGGATCTAAATGTAAGATCGAAAACCTTCCAGAAGGTGTCACAGCAGTTTCGATTCCTGCTGCTGAAATTGCTAAATCATTAGGGAATCCTAGAGTAATCAATACTGTTGCTCTAGGAGCTGCTATGTATTTCTACGATATCCCATTAGAATCAATCATGGAAATTTTAACTGATCAGTTTGGATACAAATCTCAAGAAATTGTTGACATAAATCACCAAGCAGCCAAAGCTGGCTATGATTATGTCAAAGAGAAAAATTTCGCTAAAATATCAAACGAAGTTAAATTAAATCCCAATATAAAACACCCAGTAATGACAGGAAGTCAAGCACAGGGACTGGGTTGCATAGCAGGTGGATTAAAATTTTATTCAGCTTATCCAATGACTCCAGCTACCCCTATATTACATTTCTTAGCAGCTCATGCTGAAGAATATGATGTATTGGTTAAACAAGCAGAAGATGAACTTTCTGTAATTAATATGGCTATTGGAGCATCAAATGTAGGTGTACGTGCAGCTTGTGCAACTTCTGGTGGTGGTTTTGCCCTGATGACTGAAGCAGTTGGTTTAGCAAGTATGGTTGAAGCAGGACTTGTTATATTCACAGTTCAACGTGGAGGACCTAGTACTGGTCTTCCGACCAAAACCGAACAAGGAGACCTGAACCAAATGCTTGGTGCATCTCAAGGTGATTTTCCGAGGTTTATTATTGCTTATTCTGATGTTGAAGATGGTTTTTATGCCACTATCGAAGCTTTGAACTTAGCAGATAAATATCAAGTCCCAATAATAATGGCATCAGATTTAGCATTTGCTGAACACTTAGAATCAGTCAAACCATTTAATTTCGAAGATGTAAAAATAGACCGTTCTGAGAATTTTGAAACGAAATGGGAAAGTGATTCAAAATATTTACGTTTTAAATTGACTGATTCAGGCATTTCACCACGTGTAATCCCTGGTACTCCTAATGCATTTTATATTAGTGGTTCTGATGAACACGATGAAGATAGCTCGAATATTTCAGATGTTGTTGCTGGATTACCTCATGCAATTGAAATGCGTAAAAAACAAATGCATAAACGGATGGGAAAAATGGAGTCAGCATTAAAAGATTTGCCTGCTCCAACATTAGAAGGACCAGAAGATGCAGAAGTGACATTAGTTGGTTGGGGTGCAACAAAAGATTCTATACTTGAAGCAAGACAAATGGTCGAAGAAGCAGGAATAACCACAAATCAGCTTCATATTAAATATATTTTACCTTTCCATGGTCATGAAGTGGGTGCAATTCTACGAAAAGTAAAACACCCAATAATGGTTGAAGGAAATTACACAGCTCAAATGGCGAGATACATCAGAGCAGAAACAGGCTTTGAAATTGTTGATAAGTACCTTCAGTTTGATGGAGAACCCATGTACCCCCGATTAATAGTTGATCGAGTGAAAGAAATCTTAGGGAGACAATAGGTGAAAAAAATGAGTGAAATAGTATTAACAGATAAAGATTATAAATCAGGGATTGATCCAGATTGGTGTCCCGGTTGTGGAGATTATGCTCTCCTCAAGGCAACACAAAGAGCCCTTGCAGCTCTTAAGATTCCTACGCATGATATATTCTGTGTTTCAGGAATAGGGTGTTCTTCTAACTTTCCACACTTTTTAAAAGGATATGGGACACATTCATTGCATGGGAGATTAATACCTGTGGCTACTGGTGCTGCATTAGCTAATCATGGCCTGAAAATTGTAGCAACTGGTGGGGATGGTGATGGATACGGTATAGGAGTTGGTCATTTTGTTCATGCTTGTCGAAGAAACTTGAATATTACCTATATGGTCATGAATAATCAAATTTATGGTCTTACAACCGGACAAGCAAGCCCTACTTCAAGTATGGAAATGATAACAAAATCTACACCTGGTGGTGTTATTGAAGCCCCAATAAATCCTTTATCCTTGGCTATTAGTTCAGGTGCAACTTTTGTTGCTCGAGGATTCTCTGGTGATATCAAGTTCCTTGAAGATCTGATCAAACAAGCTATCACACACAACGGTTTTGCTCTTATTGATGTCTTGAGTCCATGTGTTACATTTAATAAATTAAACACTTATCCATGGTTTAAGAAGAGATTTTATAGATTAAATGAAGCTGATAAACCAGATACCAAACACGATGTTACAAATATGGGTGAAGCGTTAATGAAGGCTATTGAATGGGAACAATCTGGTGGAGATAAAATCCCAACAGGAGTATTGTATCAAGTCAAAAAACCGACCTATGAAGATTTAGAACCAGTTCTTATTAAAGGTCCTTTAGTCAAACAAGATCTAGGATTGAAAGATTCAGAGAAAATAATGAAGCAATTTTATTGAAAATTAATTTACTAAATAAGCATCCATTATCTCATTTCACTTCATTTTCTTAATCTTTTTTGACTTTTTCATCATCTTAACAAATTTTTTTCCATATCTCGTGAATATCGAACTTTTAAGGAATATTTCTCTTTTTCTACAATATTATATTCAAAATGGATTAAGAATACTTTTTGAGTAACAGACATGCAAATTCGAATTTGAAAAGAAAAAATAATGTATTTAAATTGGATTAAAATCAAAATTTAAATAAATTTTCAGTTTACATTCTTTTAAGGAAAATCAGATAAAAAGAACGTAAATAGGTCATATCAGTGAAAAAATCTATATCCAATTGAAACTAGGCATAAATCCATTCTAATTATTACGATATTCTTATTGGGGATTAAATATATCAGTAGACCAAGATTTATACTTAATTAACAAAAAAAGGGATCCAGATCTAGATCCCATTCTGATTAAGGGATTAGATTATACAAAGATCCTTTTTTTACTAGTAATTTTACCAATCTTAACAGCATTATTCGTTTTGATATCTTTGGTGCTTATTAAAGAAAGCTTTTATAGTGTTTTCCTTTTAGGTGTATCTTTTCTTCTTTTCATAGTAGCTCTAATAATTAGCACTTCTGTTTTTAAGGATTTAAGAAATTTTGACATTTCTGGATCGATATTTACGAATTTAACTTACTTTCTTGAAGGTTCAGTTCTTCGTATTCAGTCACTAATATTTCCCATTTTCTTTTTGGTAATAATTGGATTATTTTTCCTCTCAGGAACAAACACTGGAGGAGAGGGTGAATCTGGAACAACAAATATAATTCAAACAGTAATTCAAATAATAGGTTTTATTCTTCCGATATTAGGAATAATTTCTCCTTTTATGCTATTTTTCGATTATATTGATGATAGGAATAACAAAGTCATGGGTTTAGTTGAAAGATCTCCAAAAGATGGTTTAAAAAAGGATATCAAAAAATGGGGAAAAACATTAGGGTTTCGTGATGTCAAGATAAGGTTAGGAGACATTGGTCCTGATGAATATTGTAACCAGAGTTGGGGAATTGAGAAAAAAGGAACGGTATTTTTAGTTTATTCAACAATTATGTCTCAACGATTATCTTCGAAAGAAGATCTGGTTTTCTGTGTCAGAGAATTATTAAGACTTAAATCAACTAAAAATACTAAGACATTTCTCATCATGACATTAAGAAATACTTTATACTTATTATCCTTCACAATTCTTGGATTAATTATCATTACAATTACAAGGCAATCATGGAATACCTGGTTATTAGTAAATGAAACTGATATTCCGATTCTGGGGTTTACTGCTTTAATTTTGTTTTGGGGAAGTTTTTTCTTAAAATCAATGCTTACTGGAAGAGAATTATTAAATCAAGTGAATTTAGATCGTACTACTGTAGAAACATTACGATCTGAAGATACTAGTGTGGGAGAAATTATTAAAACCTTATCTTCAGTTATAAAGCACAATCCAATGGTAATGACAACAAAAGGATACGATCTTAGAAAAACTACGCTTTCAAGACTCTATCCAGTAAATAAAGCGGAAACACCAAAGAAAATTAGCTGGGAAGATTTATAAAATTCCAAATTTCTGATAAACCGAATTTCTTGTCTGTATTTTAAAAAAGAAAAAATTGGGTTCAAATATGAATGTTCGTCAATTAGAAAATGAAGAATTAGAAAAAAATATTAAGTAAGAACGTTATCCATTTGGCAACGCCTAAAACAGTTCATTTATGGTAGTAATTGGCTTTTTAAAATCTCTACTGTATTGCTTATTGTAGTCATACAACAGATGGACTTTACTGAATTAATTTTGATAATGTTTTTTTTACCGTTGCAAGTTTTGTGTCCTTAATTTTCAATTTAAAACATCTCAAAGATACCAATTATCTGCTGAAACAAAAAATAGCTGTGCAAATTTATGAATAAAGTATGAATAAAGAAAATTTATAACCCTATTATTTAAAGAAAAGTGATTTTTTTCCGTTATAATGGCCGAAAATGAAATATTTATTAAAATGAAAATTTTATAATTATGTCAATTGAAATTTATGGTGCTAACTATGGGATTATTTGGATCTGGCAAACCGTATACATGTTGGATATGTGGTAGAAAAACTGATAAAGAAGGTGTCTTCTTATTTCCAGAAGATCTTGATAAGGCATTTTCTGGTGTATTCAAAGACTTTAATACTGACGAAGAATTTCTTAAGTCTAAAATGTGCTGTTGTGAAATTTGTGCAGGTATAATGAAGCTATGCAGTTCGGATTCATTACACGCTAAAATAAAAATTTCTTCTGTTGCTTCTAAAGCGAGTAAAACTGCATCAAGTGCTGTATCAACTGCTTCAACTAAAGTGAAGGGAATTTTAAACAGAAAAAAGTAAGCAAAAGTGGATTACTTATTTCTCTTATGTAAAATATAAGAGAAAATTACACCAGTAATCAATCCCCCAAAATGTGCTAAAAAGTTTGTTTGGGCTCCAATAGTAAAGATAAAGAAAATCACCATAATACTTAGTGCTGCTAATCCTCCTCTTCCATATTTATGATCGAAATACATTTTGGCGACACTAGCACCCAATAAACCTTGTATAGCTCCAGATGCTCCTAAGGAAGGATTAGGAAATGTTCCTATAAGTTCAATACTTAATGTTGCCAAATTTCCTCCTAGTCCAGTGAGAAAAAAAGCAAGAAAAAACATTTTGGTTCCTGCTAGTTCTTCGAATCTCCAACCAAAAATAAGTAAAAACAGCAAATTTCCTCCTAAATGAAATATACTCCCATGGATAAAAATACTGGTAATTAGTCTCCAGACCTCTCCCTCGAGGATGTTTTCGTTTAAATGAACAAATGGATAAACAACTTCGATATCAGTAATGAAAATATTTTCTGATAATATCATTGTAATAATATAAATTATTGAAAGTGTTATTGTAATAATTAATGTACCAGGGCCATTTTCTATAAGTAGGCTTGTAATAGAATCTGGACGAGAATCATAATCATAGATTTCTTCTCTTTGCTGTTTTACGTAGTATTTTTGAGCCTTTTTACCTCGTGGTGCACTTGGCATGGATTATCACCGGGAAATGTTAATCTACTAAAGTTCTTGCATTAATTTTTTAATTTTTTCCTTATCAATAGGATTACTAATTAAATTATCCTTTTTTAGACTTGAACCAACGATAAAATTCTTTGCAAGGTGTTTGAATTCAGAAATATTATTTGGTGTGATTCCACTACCTATAACGATTTTTTCTCGGGAAATCAATAAGCTAACATTTTCTAAAACATTGGTATCTACTTTTTTTCCAGTCATTGAGCCTGTTAAGATAATTTTTGAAGCACCAGCTCGTTCTAAATTTTCTATAATTTCATCTTCAATCGGTCTCGATACTAATGGCGAGGCATGCTTCACATTCACATCTGCCCAAATTTCTATGCTTTCTGCACTGATTTCTCTTCGATAACGCAAAATGTCGGCAGCCTCTCCTTCTATAATCCCTTGATCTGTTACATAAGCTCCAGATAAAACGTTTACTCGAATAAATTTTCCATTAGGCTCAAGAGATTTTGCTACTGCTAAAGAGTTATAGGCATCATTTCTTAAAACGTTTACTCCTAAAGATATATTAGGATATTTATTAATAATTTCTAGTCCAATTCTTGTCATAAAAGATGCTATATGGCTTCGAGTATTGTATTTATAATAAGGAACATCACCTAGGTTTTCTAAAATAACATTGGTGATTCCATTATTGTATAATGTTGCAACATCAGTTAAAACAAACTTGGTAATATCTTTAATTGACATTATATTGTTGGGAGAACCTGGTAAAGCAGGAAGATGAAGCATCCCCCAAATTGTGGTAGAAGTTTGACTCAAAAATATCACAAAAATTGATCTAAACCAAGATCTTTTACTTCTAGGTCTTTGTGTCCTTTCGCTTCAGCAACTGCAAAAAAATGCTGTTCAAACGCGTGAAGCATGTTCTTTCTTCCTTCAGGAGTAACTGAGTTAGTATAAACACCACCAATTACATTCCATCGATATTCCTCATGGTATTGTGTCAAACTGTCTAAAAACTGTTGATGTTTGTCTTTATTTGCTAATACATACTCCTGAAATACTCCTTTGATTGATGTACGATCAAAAGCATCACTGATAAGAGGTGGTTCATTTTTTTCCTCACCATGGAACTGTCTCCAAGTAGTATTCGTTTCAAAGGCAGTAGGTCGATAATAATTGAGAGCATTTATCAGATTATCATCAAAAGCATTAAGTTCTGGATAAATATCAGGAATTCTACTATCCTTCATCCATTGTAAAACCAGATCACAAAATCCTAATAATAATGATCGAACATATAACCGCACATTCACTTGTGAAAAACCAGGATAATCATTTTCCCGATGATCGACTTGCATGGTATTGACAAGTACTTGTTCAAGTTGAGTGAAATAGAGAGAGTCTTGACGACCTTGTTTTATATTGAAACTTCTTGGTTGATTATTCACACGATCAAAATAGACCACTTTTTGATTTGGAGTAATGTCTTGAACTGTATCAGCAATTAATGAAGAATGGTGATCAATTATTTTTGGTGAAGATAATATTTTATATAAATCTGTTTTAGAGGTTATAACTAATACTGGAATATTATCTATTTCTGTAATATATTGGGAAATTAATAAAGCATGTTGTACACCTATTTCTTTGAAATTCCATGCCGTAGCATCAGTAAAAATTACAATACCTGCATAATTTGCTCCAGCCATTGCTACACTTTGACGAACTAAGTCTAATGATGATTGCCCGGGATTATCATTCATTACAACTTGAATTCCACTAGGAGTCTTGAGAGCATAAGGAGTTACAGTAAGGGTACCTGCGATGTTCTTTTCTTCAGACCATGGGTACATCTCTTTTCCAGCTAATTCATTAGCTATTTGTTGAATGCTTCTCGTCTTACCTGATCCTCCTTGGCCTAGAATAGCTATTCTCCCTAGAAAGAGCGATTGAAATTTCCTATCGCTGGGTGTTACTTGGTCTAAGGAAATAACTTTAGGTCTCTCTATATTTGCAGATGGTCGAGAAGTAGCAGGTCCTATTTTAACAGCTCTTGATAAAACTGGTCTTTCTTGAATGACTATTTTCTTTTCTTCACTGTAACTATCCTGATGAGCTCGGTAAGATCCTACTTCATCTACAACAACTACATTGTAGTGTAACTCATTATCCTTTTCGTGAACAGTTCTAATTATAAACAATTTTCCCATTAAAAGATTATCTTCTTCACGAATACTTGAGTAAGTTTTTTTATCTTCCTTGTCTACACTAAGAGCATCGGCGCATATTTCACAATAGAAGTTAGTTTTCAATTTATTACCCGAATGAGTTAATTTTTTTTTAAATTATGATAAATTAGGGCGAATTAAAGTCCCTGTTAATGATATTAAAAGAATGATAAATTTTAATTATAATATTTTTCATTTATCCGTTTATATAAAAATAATTTTTAATATTTTTATTTAAATTCTTATACATTTTAGTATATCAGGAAACCTTACAATATAAAATGTTATTTATCAGCAAATGGATATAAAATTACTATATGATGAAAATTTTATTAAGGAAGTTTTAACAATTTGTTGTTATTCTTTAAATGAAAGCTATGATGAACAGATAGTCTGCTGAACATCATTTGATGACAAGTTCAACCTCTGAGCTTTCTTCTTATCACTCTGTATTGTTAATTTTATTCCAATAAAGACTTAACTACTTTTAAATTACCAAAATCATCTCTCTGTTCATTTATTGGAGTCTCAAGAATTAATGGAATGTCTTTAGTGAACTTTTGAGATAAAAAAGCTTTAAATCCATTCAATCCTATCTTTCCTAATCCAATGTGCTCATGCCGATCCAATTTACTTAGTATTTCTCCTTTACTATCATTCAAATGAACAACTTTAAGTTTATTTATCCCAATAATGCTATTAAATTGTTCTATCGTCCGTTCCACACTTTCTAGTGTTCTTAAATCATAACCTGCTGCAAAAGCATGACAAGTATCAAAACAAACTCCAATTTTATTAGGATCTGAAGTAGATTCGATTATTTTTGCTATGTCTTCAAACTGACTTCCCACACTATTTTTAGTACCAGAAGTATTTTCAAGAATAATTTTGACTTGGGGATTTAATTCGAGAGCTTTTTCTAACATAGAAGTAACATTTTTCTTTCCTTTGTCCATTCCATGTCCCTTATGTGATCCTAAGTGAGTAACTAAATAATCTATGTTTAATTGATCGCACCGTCTTGTTTCATCCAATAATGAGCTTAAAGATTTAGAATAAACTTCCTCCTCTGATGAAGCTAAATTTGGTAAATAAGGCATATGAACAATAACCTTGTTGAAATTCTTCTTAAAATCCCGAAATTTTTCAATTTCTTTTTGTTCTAATGGTTTAAAACTCCAACTTCGAGAAGTCCGAGTAAATATTTGAAAACTATTTATCCCAAGCTCTTTTGCGTTATAAAATGCTTGTGAAGGCCCTCCTTTTATTGATAAATGAAACCCAAAGTCTACCATGAATACAACTCTTTTTTTTAGGTCTTAAATTCCCATTTCATTTACTTATATATTTTTTGAGACATATTTGATTAGATCTTTTGAGGTAGATATTTTTTATTTTCAAGAAATAACTTAGTATTTCTGTTGTTTTTAAATTAAAACTACGATTTGTTTTTTTAAATTCATAATTCTAAACTTTGAGTTTTTGAAAGGTATTTTAAGCAAAATTTCGGATTGAAAGATTCTATGTCGTATGAAGATAAGCGGACTAAATTAGAAGAAAGTTTAGAAGATATTAAAAATGGATCAACTATTGCAATAGGTGGTTTTTCACTTAATAATTCACCAATGGCATTGATAAGAGAACTCATAAGAAAAGAATTAACTGATTTAACAATAATAGGAGCATTACCTTTAGGGCTACAAATAGACTTATTATTAGGTGCAGGTTGTGTTAAAAAAGTGATTTGCCCTGCTATTGGTTTTGAAGCTTTTGGTATTGCTCCTAATTTTGTACGTGCTTGTAAAGATGATAGTGTTGAACTAGTGCCTTGTGATGTTGGTTTTACTACCTATGGTTTACGTGCTGCTGCAGAAAATTTACCTTTTCATCCCTATCCGTTAAATGTTCTGGAGAATACTGACCTAATAGAAAAAAATAAAGATATAAGAAAAATTTTTGACCCCTTTCACGATACTGAAGTGATAGCCGTCCCTCCTTTAGAACCTGATTTCGCTTTAATTCATACCCAATCAACGGATATTACAGGAAATTGTCTTCATCAAGGAAGTAGAGCAGCAGATGATTTATTGGCAGAAGCGGCTAAATCAACTATTATAACTACTGATGAAATTTTACCAAAAGAGTGGCTTAAACAATCCGAAGTTTCCCAAACGACCATCCCTAAACATTTTGTTTCAAAAATTGTTCATATTCCGTTCCCCTGTCACCCCCTTTCTTCGCATAATCAATATAAAGTTGATGAAATTCACATAAAAAAATACCTGAAATTATCAAAGACTAAAAAAGGGTTTCAGGAATATCAGGATAATATGATTTTAGCTCCTAAAATTAAAAACAATTATGCATACCTTAGGGCTTCTGGTGGAAAGGATTACTTAGACAAATTAAGAGTCTAAATTTATAAATCATTGAGTAGAATGTTATATGACAGATTTTTCGACTAACGAGCTACTGGCAATATACTTAAGCAGATATCTTGAAAATAATACCTTAGGTTTTACTGGAACAGGATCATTAATTGGTATGGCTGCTTGTTTAATAGCCCAAGATTTGCATGCTCCTGATTTATCATGGGTTGCAGGGGAATCTGGTTTTATTAATCCTTCACCTCCATTAGTAAAGTCTTTGTCTGGATTCAGTCCACGAACAGAAGCAACTAAATCTATGAATGCTATCATGAGATATTTATCGAGGGGATTTGATTTCTTTATCGCTGAAGCAGGCCAAATTGATGGAAAAGCAAGAATTAATAGACAATATTATGCAGACGGCTCGTGTGCTCCAGGGACTGGAAGTACTGCATTTTTACAATTAGCTAAGAAAGTTCTACTGTTTTCAACAGAACATTCAAAAAAAGTTTTAGTTGATAAAGTAAAATTTGTTAGTGCTTGGAGAAAAATGAAGCATGAACTTGATTACACTATTTATGTGACTCCCGAAGGAGTTTTTTCTTGGAAAAAAATTAAGAATGAGCAATTTCCTGAATTAATTGGAATTTTTCAGGCTTCTAATACTCCAGAAAAAATCCAAAGTATTACTGGTTTTGATTTTCAAGTATCAAAAAATCTTGAAGTAATTCCCGAACCAAATGAAGAAGAAATTGATGCATTAAAAGATATTGTAGATCCTTTTGGTAGAATAAATGAATAATAATTATCAACATTAAGAAAATAGTACCTCTTTTCCTAAATCAGTTAATTTGTAAGATTCAACTTTTTCTATAAATTCTATAAATCCTTCATTTGTTAATCCATTTATTAAATTTTGCATAATCTTGATATCGAAATCTTTTCCACCATGAACAGCTAATTGTTTTAATCTGTTTAGAATTGCAAGTTTATGGGTGGAGCTTTGTGTGTTCGATCTGATAATCTCAAGTATTTGAATTTCATTTATTTCTAAAGTCTCCAAGGTCCGAATTTTTGACATTTCTTCTAATTCCGTATCATTTTTTACTTTTGGATGTCTTAAAATTGTTCCTCAATTAATTATTTTTAAGACAATCTGCATATCTTTAAAAACTGAATTATTAGATAATTTGCCTATAAACAACGAAACTGGCATTATTTAAGCTGTTTAATCAAATAATTTCATAAAATTCTTATTAAATTTTAGAGATGATCAATAAATGAATAAAGGCGTTTTTTTAGTAAGGTTTAGGAAAAATACTTATTATTCTTTTGCATCATTATTGCCTATTTTAGTAAAAAATTTTCCTGAGTTTTCAATACAATTCATTAGGGAAAAAAATCCAACTATTATTGCTGATATAGTTTTAAATTCAATAAATCACTCAAAAACAACCAAAATTTTTTTCTTTGATTCGTTTATGTCTGTAGATGTTCCTATAGTCAAGAACGAAATGTTAGCAATAATGAAAAATTTAACAAAAGATCAGAGAAAAAGACTAATTGCTGTTGCTGGAGGAGCTCATCCAACTGCTGCTCCGATTAATACTTTGGATTTAGGTTTTGATATTTCAGCAAAAGGGGAAGGGGAAATAATTATTGAAAAAATTGTCCGTGTTATTCTTTCTAATGATTCATGGGAGCTTATTCCAGGAATAGCTTATAATGATCAAGGTTTAGTAAAACAAACTCCCCTCCCTCAAAAAGTTGTTCTCGATGATTATCTACCATATTCAATTGAACCCAGTATCCATCCACCTATAGAAATTTCACGAGGTTGTTCCTTTGGATGTAAGTTTTGTCAAGTACCAAGAATTTTAAGATCAATACGTTATCGTTCTCTTGAATCAATTGACAAAATTGTGAAATATTACTATGAGAAGTTTAATCATCGTTCTAATGTAGATATTAGATTTATTTCTCCTAATTCGTTGGAGTATGGATCAAAAGATCATAGAAAACCAGATTTAGACTCTTTATGGAATTTAGTAAAAACTGTGAAAAAATATCCAGTGAGAATGTTTCTTGGTTCATTTCCCAGCGAAATTCGTCCAGAGTTTGTAAATCCTAAAACTGTAGAGATCCTTCAACAATCTGATAGTAAAATAGTAGCTATTGGAGCTCAATCTGGAAATGAAAATATGCTTCAAAAGATGAACAGAGGGCATTCGCTTCAAGAAATTCTAGATTGTGTAGATTATTTGTTAGAAGGAGACCTGATTCCTCAGTTAGATTTTATTTTAGGTTTACCTGAAGAAACAGTCAATGAAATGTGGGATACTGTAAACATAGTAAAAAAATTTGTTAAAAAGAATTGTCATATAAGATTTCATGCATTTTTACCTCTTCCTGGTACTCCTTGGGGATCAAATCCCGGCACTCCTGTGCCAGATGATATAGTAAAGGAGGTGGGTGCTTTAATTCAAAATCCTAAAGTAAATGGGGCATTTTCAAAGCAATTGGAACTAGTAAAGCCTGTTTTTTCATATCGATAGAATAAATAAAGGTGTAGGAAATGAAAAAGTATTTTCATCAATTCAACATTTTTATATTTTGGAATTAATTATTAATAAATTCCATTATTGATAGTAATCAGTTGGCTACCATGACTAATTTCGATAATACTCCCGAATATAAAAAATTAAAATCAGTTTTAGATGATGTTAAATCATTAAAAATTCAAGGTGCAACGAATGTTGCTATTGAAGGAATAACTGCTTTTGCAAAATATGCTTTCGAAATATCAAAAAATTTCAAAGATGAATCGGCATTTTTGGAACATCTATCTAATCGTTCTAATGAAGTAAAATATATTAGAGTTACAGAACCAGCATTACAAAACGGATTAACATACGTATTAGAAAGAATTAAACAGAAGGGCGTTAATAGTATTGTAAAAGCTGGTGAGGAGTACAAACAATTATTGGAAAACGCTAGAAAAAGAGTTGGAGAGATCGGAGCAGAAAAAATTGTTGATGGATGCACTATTATGACGCATTGTCACAGTTCTTTTGTTGATGAAATATTTTGGAAAGCCAAGAATCTGGGGAAGAATTTTCGACTAATTAATACTGAAACCAGACCCATGTATCAGGGTAGAAAAACTGTTAAAAAAGCCTTAGAAAAAGATATAGAAGTAATCCACGTTGTTGATAGCGCAATGTGGTGGGCTATGCAAAAATATGATGTAGATTTAATTATAATTGGAGCGGATTCAGTTACAGTTGAGGGAGTGGCATTAAACAAAATAGGATCTAGATTATTAGCTCTATCATCACGAGAACTACATGTTCCTCTTTATGTTTGTACTTCTTTATTAAAATATAACCCTGAAACTCGTTTAGGTTTTTTAAGCGAAATTGAAATGAGATCATCAGCAGAAATCTGGCCAGATCATCCCGATAACCTAGAAATAATAAATCCAGCATTTGAAACTATTTCAAGCCAATATATAGCTGCTTTTATAACAGAATTTGGTTTAATACCACCACAAATGATGGCTTATAATTTTGAAACGAAATATATTAAGGATATCTTTAGAAAATAACAATTAGAATCAGATGTGAAACTTTTATGAACGATAAAATTGAATGGTATCACGAATTTATTGATAAAGAATATGAGCCCAATAAATCAGATCTAGTGGTTCTTTATTACTTTGAACCTAGTAAAGGAATCTCAATAGAAGATGTAGTAGGACGATTAGCATCAGAATCTTCCGTAGGAACTTGGAGTACATTAGAAACTTTAGATGATAATATTTATAGTATAAGGGCTAGATCGTTTTGGTATAATGAGAATTACGTAAAAATTGCTTATCCATTAGTTCTCTGGGAACCTTCTAATATTCCACAATTATTATCTGGGATAGCAGGAAATATTTATGGTATGAAAGCTGTGAAAAATTTACGATTGATAGATGCTTCTATTCCTGAAGCATTTTTGAAAGAAAATCCGGGTCCTAATATGGGAACGGAATCAATTTCAAAAATTTTAAAGAAAAAGGAAGGTCCACTAACTGCAACTGTTCCTAAACCAAAAATTGGAATGACAGTGGAGCAGCATTGTAAAGTTGCTGAAGATGCTTGGTCTGGAGGTATTGATGTAATAAAGGATGATGAAAATCTTACTGATCAAGCGTTCAATCGATTCAAACTACGTGTCGAAAAAATGTCTAAAATTAGAGAAAAAATTGAATCAGATACAGGAGATGTAAAAGAGGCTTTTATCAATGTTACTGCTGAGACAGATGAGATGAAGAATAGAATTAAAATCCTTCACGAAAATGGATTCAGATATTTCATGATTGACGTGGTGACTTGTGGATTTTCAGCTGTACAAACTGTTAGAAAATTAGCTAAAGATTATGATATGTCGATCCACGCTCATAGAGCTATGCACGCAGCCTTCACTAAGCATTATACCCATGGAATTTCAATGTACTTCCTTGCTAAACTGCAGCGTCTGATTGGAGTAGATAATCTACACATTGGTACAGTTGTAGGCAAGCTTGATAGTCCAAAGCAAGATGTACTTGATATGATTGATTTATTGCTAAATAAAAGCGTAAAGGAACGAGAGTTAACTATATTAAACCAAGAATGGGGAAATCTTAAACCAACAATGCCTGTTGCTTCAGGAGGTTTACATCCGGGAACCTTACCAGAAGTCATGAAAATCTATAACACACTTGATATGGCAGTTCAAATTGGTGGTGGCATCCATGGACATCCTGATGGTACACATGCGGGTGCAAAAGCTTGTATTCAAGCTATAGAAGCTTATAAAAGTGGATATGCACTTGAAGAATATGCAAAAACTAAACCAGAACTCAAAAAAGCTTTAGATAGATGGGGAATAATGACTCCTGTCTAATATCAAATCAAAAGCTGGCTAAGAAAACAATTGAATTCATTTTCATTCTCTTTTTTTAATAGGAATTACCATAAAAAAATAAATTTATTTTAGAAAGGTCATCTAATGGAAAAAATTTTAGTTACTGGTGGAGCAGGATTTATAGGTTCTCATGTTGCAGAGGAAGCTTTAAAAATTGGCCATAAAGTAAGAATCATTGATAATTTAAGGACTGGCAAAATAGAAAATGTAGTACCTGGTATTGAATTTATTAATGGTGATATAAGAGATACTGAGACTGTTAAAAAAGCTTTAAAAGGTATAGATTATATTTTACATTTTGCTGCACAAGCTTCGGTAATTATTTCGACTGAAGATCCCCTATTAGATTCATCAATCAATGTTGGAGGAACGGTGAATTTACTAGAACAAGCTACAGTTTGTGGAATAAAGCATTTCATCTTTGCATCTACAGGGGGAGCAATTTATGGTAATGTTAAGACTCTTCCAGCAAATGAAGATACAAAAAATTCACCATTATCTCCGTACGGAGTTAGTAAAGCTGCAGCAGAAGTATATTGTGATTATTACAATCGTTTAGGCTTACCTGTCACTGTTCTTCGTTTTGCAAATGTTTATGGTCCTAGACAGGATATCATGGGTGAAGCAGGGGTAATTTCAATTTTTCTTGGTAATATAAAAACAGTAAAACCAATAATTCTTTATGGGGATGGAACCTCAACACGAGATTATGTCTATGTTAAAGACGTTGCTAATTTGTGCCTGGAAATTCTTGAAAAACCTCTACGAGAAGTTGTAAATGTTGGAACAGGAAAAGAAACGTCTTTACGAGAATTAGTTACAATAATTCAAAATATAACAAACGTTGAGGTCACAAAAATAACTAAACCCATTAGAGAAGGTGAAGTAGAGAGAATTTGTCTTGATATCACTAGAATATCAGAGATAACCTCTTGGTCACCTCAAACTGAATTATCTCAAGGAATTTCTAAAGTTTGGAATTGGATAAACTAGTAGTTAATAATTGGTTTTTTTAAAAAAACTTGTTTTCCAAGGTATATTCTTCTTTTTTGTAGGTGCTCCTATAAGAAATAGAAAGAATTAATAAATTGTAAATGTAGGTATGACTTGAGTCTGAAACCTTTTAGAATTACCTACCTTTTATTGAAGATAATATTCTAGAAAGTGATTATATGGATGAAATATCTGAAAATATCCAGGAAAAAATCAAAAAAAAAGATAAAGGATTTATTAGTGAAATTTTAAATGAGTTCTATACGATTTGTCGACAAACCGGCAGATCTTGTACGGATTGCTCCTTCGAATATGATAAATTAAATTTCGAGATTGGTTACGAGAAAGAACAATTTGTTGAAATGTGTCCTCTTGATGCTGCGCTCGTTGATTATAAATCACCAACACGAGACAGCGGAAAAATTAATCCATGGATTGTAGAAAATATAGAATTGGTTTATAATAGGTTACAAGAGCTCAAGTCAGAGTAATTAAAGCCTTCACAATGAATATAAACTGTAATTCTTATTTCTGAACAATTTTTAACTGTTTAATTCTTAAATATTTTAATTATCAAAAATAAAAGAGTTAATTTTACTTTTATTACTCGGTATTATATGAAGAAAGACAATATTTTTGATTCTTCAATGGTTCTATTTTTTATAGGAAATTCTGGTTCTGGAAAAGATACTATAATGAAAGAATTGAAGAAGAAATTCGATTCATTAGGGGTTTCTACAATAATTCCAAAGAGAAGAATTACCCGAGAGAACCATGAAAGCGAAAAATTTGTTTCACTTGATGAAAATACCTTTATTCAGTGCGTAAATGAGTTTAAATTTATCCTCCATTGGTTTATTTACGGTAATTATTATGGATTTTTAAAATCTGATGTGTTTCCTTATTTAAATGGAAAGCATTACATTTTAATGAATATTAGCCGAGCAATTGCTATGGATGCACTCACGAAATTTCCAGAAGCAAAACTCATTAATCTTGTGGTTGATAAGAATATAGCAATTGAAAGAGTCACAAAACGTAAAAGGGATACTGAACAAATGATTAATCAAAGAATAATAAGAATGAATAACAAGATTCCTTTACCAGACATATTTATTTCTTTACATAATAATGTCACTTCTGATATTCCTATTAATGTTCAAAAAATTATTAATTTGCTTTCTATTTCACAAAATATTGCTGAAAATTAAAAATGAATAAAATAAAAAAACATCATTAGAAAATGAATTTATGGTGATTTTAATATTTCTATAATAAATAAACCTGATCCCTATCTTTTAGTACTATTTGGAGCATCTGGGGATCTTTCTAAAAGAAAAATACTTCCTGCAATTTTTAATTTAGTTTTAGAAGATATTTTACATGATAATTTCTGTGTTTTAGGTATTAGTAGAAGGATAGAATCTAAATTAATGTTTCATGAAATTTTTTTTGATTCTATTACAAAATATACCTCTGAAACATGGAAAATAGAAGTTTGGAATGATTTAAAGAAAAGAGTGTATGGAATTCCCTTCGATATTTATCAAACTGAATCTTTTGATAAGTTGAACGAAAAAATTCTAGAAATAAACAAATCCTATGATATCAAGTTTAAATTTCTATTCTATTTGGCAACAACACCCGTGAATTATTTTCAGATTATTCATATGTTAAACGAAAAAAATTTATTAACTGACAATACCAAAATCGTTGTAGAAAAGCCATTTGGATTAGATTTACAGTCAGCAAAGATATTGCATAAAGATTTACTAAAATATCTAAAACCTTCACAAATTTTTAGAATAGATCACTATCTAGGAAAAGAACCTATTCAGAATATTATAATATTCAGAAAAAATAATCCCTTATTTCAATCAATATGGTCTAATAAACATATTGAAAAAGTTGAGATAATAGTAGCAGAAACAGTGGGTGTGGACAAAAGGGCTGACTTTTTTGAAGCTACAGGAATATTAAAAGACATGATTCAAAGTCATCTACTTCAAATTTTAGCACTTGTGACAATGGATATCCCAGATTTTGTTGATCCAGAAAACCTCAAAAAGAGTAAACTAAAACTTTTAAGATCAATAAGGAAATTTTCTGAA
>MDVS01000043.1 GCA_001940645.1 Candidatus Heimdallarchaeota archaeon LC_3 | reverse complement strand
AGAAATTCAATTTAAAAGCGAAATTTGTTTTAGACAATGATGCGTTGTTTGAAAATCAAGAATATTTTAGACAAACCATTATTGGAAAAAAAGTATTCAAAGAAAATATTATGACAAAATTGGATAAATTTCTTGAAATTAAGTGTGAAGAAATAATCAATAAATGTTACTTAGAATTTATACAAATTTTAGAGGATTATGGGATATTTTTTTGGAATACAGGTGATTTGGAGAATGTGCTTGAAAATATATTAGGAGGACCATTAGGGAGAAAAAAAACAAATTCAAAAGGAATTGATATAGTTGTTGATTCAATAAGTCCAGATCACATGCCAGACGAGATCAATAGGCTAAAAGAATTTATTTCTAACTCATTTTAAGATTTTCATTTTGAAATTATCTTTTTTTCTCAAAATTACTTTTACAAGTGATTTCTAAATTTCAGTAGTGACTTTATCGTAAATAAATTAGAAGACATGACTGAAATCAATGGTGAAATTAATAGTTAAGATCTCTTTATGCATAAATTGACAACTTGTTCCTTGTTCTCCTCTCTTTATTTTTTCCTTTCTCTTTTTAATTTACACTAAGAAATTCAATTTAAATCTATTACCAAAGTCGTACTTATTTTTATATTTAACTGAAATAATTAAATTTTGATATTTATAATATTGTTTCTATTTTTATTAATTTTACTTCTAGTGATTGATAAAATTGACCGTATTTGTTTATCAAAGAGTATTCCTGAATCATCAATTAATGTATTTGTAATATTAGTATCCATTGGATGGAAGGTTAAGAAAATTGATTGTTTGCACATGTATGGCAAATCAGATAGAATTTTTTTTTGAAATAGGTAAATAAATTTTTTCTGTTCATAAACAGAAGTTTTTTTATCAGTTGCTAATTCATGCTGAATGAATTTCGTTTTTATTGAAAATGGTATCGTTTCTCTCATTACAGCTAATATTTGGTTTTTTGAATCACTTCTGAGTTTAATTTTCTTAAAAGTTTTACATTATATAATTAAAATAAGCCGAATTTATATATGAAAAAAATTTATCTTGATGAATTCCAATGGATTAACTTGCTAAGAGCAAAAAAAGGTAATCAAGAAAATTATGACAAATACGATATTAATCGTTAATAAAAGTTCTTGATTTTCACTCCTATTTTTGAATTCATAGGATAAGCCATATTTAAAGTTACATCTCTAAAGACCCAGTAAAGAAGCCCATCTAAATCTTTTTTAATCATTCTTTCAAATTTCGCTCCTCTTTCAGAAGATACGAAGTGAAAACCCAGTAAATCAACTTCAATATGAGGTTTACCGTCTCCATGTGTTTCAGAGACTTAAAATTTCCTTTACAATCTAATAAAAGATTTCCAGAGACAAAGTATTTCTATGTGTATTGAGGGATTAAGATATGATTATATCAAGAAACAACCAAACTAAAATAACTGCAGTTAATATAGATAAAATTATTAACAAAAATGATCCAGTTAAATTGAAAACAAGCCTTTTTACAAATTCTAAATAAGTAATATTAAGATTTTTGGAATCTAATAGTTCTGTGTGATTTATTCTTCAATTTTTGACCGCTGATTCCTTCATTATTTTGAAGATTTATGAGAGCTTGACTACTACCGACTTGATACCAAAGGTTTTGAATTAATGCCCAAGTCAAACTAAATGACAAAAGTGCACCAAGTCCAAGTAATATTATTCTAACGGTATTTAAATATCTAAGATCAATGTCAAGTCCAAATGCCGTTACAATTAATGCACTTCCAATTACAAGAATAACAGAAGGGAGTTGCCAAGTGAAATTATCACGATGTCGCCAATCTTCTGAGATTTGATTATATTCTGTACTTTCGCTATCCTTCACCAATTTCACCTCTATTCAGGATTGAAAATTGTATAAATAAAAAAATTTTGTCTAGTTGTTGACTTTAGTAAAGTAAGATTACCCATTTTGGTATTAGATTTGTTATCAGTTTACTCGAGTTGCTTTTTTTGAACTCATGAATTTTTCCCTTTTTTTCATTTTTCTCATCACCTTATTTTACAAAAATCAGCTCTTAATGACTCTTGATATATTGTTCATGAAACCAGTTAGCCCAAGTTGGACATCCAAGTTGATTATTAACCTTTTGTGAATCAAAAAAGATTGTTACTTTCCAAACTGAAAATATAAGGCCCACTAACATAAGAAAACCATTAACAATCCACATATCTCGGCTTTGACACTTACCAATATTAAATTGTTGCTCTATTTCTCTGTGACACACTTCAATCACCCATCTAAAAGAATAATCACGATAAATAGTCCGCGGATCAGGCATATGATTACGCTTAGGGTTCACCATGATAAATTTAGGATTTTTATACTTTTCATTTTTGTACGCATAGATTATGCATTGTCCTCCTGCTTTCAAGGTCACAAATGACTTTTTATAGAAAATACGTTCACCAGACGTTGGATGAGTAAAAAAAGACCACTTTTCAAATTCACCCATAAACTTGACTATTTGTTCATATTTTACAAAACGCGTACGTTTACGACCTCTTGTCTGATCTTTGGCTTTCTTTTTTGCATCATGATCAACTTTCTGAACAGAATAAGTACTTTTACCATCTATTCGATAATCTAGACTCAATTTCTGTAAAGCAGGTGAAAGTTTTATATGCTTTAGAGACATAAGGATTTTTTCTTAGTTCTTTTAGAATAAATAGCTCTTTACCAGTTTCACTGCTGATTAAAATAAATGCACTAGACATAAAGTGATTTATTTGATAATGACTTTTAATATCTTTCTCGACAGGAGAAAAGAATGGAACATTTCTTAAAAACGATTATTTTATTGATTTGCTATATTTTCTTTCTGATTTAAAGAATCTAAAATATCTTTTTATTAGAAAATAATTTTTTGAATAATCAAAATTTTGACCCTTCTTATCTAATCGTGTTAAAAAATTCTATTTATTGAAGAAATACCCGTATCAAACATTATAAAAAAAATTTGAGTAGAATTATTAAAGGTCAAACCATTTTTTTATGCAGGTCAAACATTGCTTTAATGGGGTCGGATTATTTGAGTCAAGATAAATCTAATGGCAACATTTCCTCTAAGTTCAATAGATATAAATTGGTTCTTTTTGCTTTTGTAATTGCTTTTGTTATCGTATTTTCAGTAATTTTTTCAGTATTTTTATTAATGTCTTTTTAGTAAGGTAATATGAATATTAATGTAAACTGAAGAAATCTTCATTTTGATTACAAGTTGATGCTATAACGAAGACACAACTGGAGACCTTAATTATTTGTTTAGAATCAATGTGAATGTTATTTCTGATTTTCTATGCAATTTTTGAATTGACTTATCGATCCTTTTCATTAACCTTCTTTTTTGATAATTATTTTTTAACTACCTCTTTGATCAATTCTTTGGAGATTGGCTTTGTCAAGAAATCTGAAAAACCTGCTTGTAATGATTTTTCATATTCATAGTCCATAGAATATGCGGTTACTGCTACGATTAGTAGTTGGTCCTTGTTTTCTTGTTTTTCCCACTCTCGAATATGTTTCATAGCAGAATAGCCGTCTAAAATTGGCATTCGTAAGTCCATGAAAACTATATCATATTCGTTCTTCTTTATCAAAGATATTGCCTGTTTTCCGTTCTCTGCACGGTCCACCTTTGGTGATAAATCTTTCATACATAATTCTAATAGTTCGAGGTTATCCGGTAAATCGTCTACGATTAAGATCTTTAATACTTCCTTTTTATGCAAAAGTCTAGCTGTACCAACCTCTGGAAACAATTCATGTTCTTAGGCACTACTAAAAAATCATATAGATATCCCTATAAAATTATTAAAGTTATTACACAATCCTTTCTTTTCATTGGACGAGACCAGAATAAAAAAATTAAAATAATTAATACTTATTTTGTTCTTCAAAGACAATTGGATATTTGGTAATGTTCTATAATAAAGATTGGACAAGAGGAAGATATCTTTTATTAAAATGGGTTGTCATTCTAGTAATTTTTTTCATAATCCTGACGCTTGAATACCGATGGAGGAGAATGATCCATATCATTACTGGATTCATGTGGTGGGGAATGGTTTTTTTCTTAATTACAATCCTGTTACCGAAAATTGAACAGATGAAAAAATCGACCCAATTTGAAATCATAGGTTATCTTATACCTAGAATTTTTAGAACCGTAAGTGTAGTAGCTTTTTTTGCTGTCCTACTTGGGTGGTATAACACTTTAAATGATATTAGTTATTGGAACGTTGATTATTTTTTTCTAAGAATCGAAAATATTTTATTTTTACTCGGTATTCTTATGATAACTGGATTATACCTTTTTCATCTTTTTTTAGAAAACAGAGAAATCAAATTAGCCTTTAATATTTTAAAAGAACCAGATAACGCTGATGTCTCAGAAAAAGTGGAAAGTCTCATTGCTAAAATTAAGATGATTCCTTAGATAGGATTTACCACTCTGACAACAGGTGTTATATTAATGTTCATTCATTAAACAAGTATATTTCGAGTAAAATAGAAGGCCAAATAACATTCGAAAGTATTAAAAGAGAATATTTCTAAAAAAAAGTATGGGAATGAAAACTAACATTAAAAAATTCTTATTCATCCGAAGATTTTTCTTATGGCAATCCTTTTTGTGTTAATCAAATGTCAAACTGGATTTGAAAAGGTTATTAAATCATCCATCGAAAATATACCAAGATTAGTTGATAGAATTGATATTGTCACAGGGGAATACGATCTTATTGTACAATTAAGAGCTGAGACCAGTGGAGAGCTTCAAAGAATGGTTCTCGGAAAATTAAGAAACATCCCAAATATTATTCAAACGGTTTCACTACCTGTAATTGAAACTTAAAGACATTAAGACAAACTCATTTAGGTTTAATTGATTATTCAATACTATAATTTTCGTAAGAGAAAATTCAGGCACCAAAAAATGAAATGATTAAAATAAATCCCATAATGAAATATAAGACCTCGTTTTCTAGACGGTTGTAAAAGTAAAAGAAAAATTTAAGCTAAACAATAAAATGACCAATAAATATCGGAATTATTTCGTTAATTAAGAAGAATTATTTCACTTCGGACTCTCAAAAACTGTTTAGTTAAAATACAAAATAATTACTTTTTTTGTTATTCGAAAATTTGATATCAATGTGATCATAATTTCAATAAATTCTAGTTAAATATACCAATCTATCCATTTTTAAAGAATAAATCGAATGAGTGGCTCAAATTCATTGGTTCAACCAAAAATTAGAAATTTTCAAGACTAAAAAGTGTGCTACTATATAAAGACAATAATACGAATATTTTTGAATATTAATATTATACAAATAAAATATTTATTATAACTTATTTGCACTGTACATTATAATGATAGCAACTATTGATAGTCGTTGGGGTTTAAATACGAACAATATTGGGCTTGATAGTTTAATCATACCAAAATTTAAAAATAATTTATCCGATTGCAAACTTTTTGTCTGGTCTATCGATAAAGACAACATTGTCCATTTCTTAAATAAAGATAAAAGCATTCTGGATCATGAAATAATATCAGACAAAGTTCCAATAGAGGAATATCTATCTTACGTGTATCCAGATGATAGAGAAATTTTTCTAAATTCACTTGAGATTACGCGCAAAAATAAAATAAAGACTGAATTTCAATACCGATTAAGACTAAAGAATGGTAAAATAAACGAATTTCATCTTACACTTTATGTCGCTGATAACAAACAATCAAATTTTTTGATAATTGGTTTGAATTATGATATTTCTGACGATAGATTAAAAGAAAGAGAAAACCTGTTTTCGGAAAATCGTTGGAAAATCGCATTGGAACATAGTAACATCGGTGTTTGGGATGCAAATCTTTTATCAAAGAAAACCTTCTTTTCTAAACAATGGAAAGAGATCCTGGGATACCAAGAATATGAAATAACTAACCGAGCAGATGAATGGAATCGACGGGTTCATCCTGATGATTACCAAAGAATTATTAATATTATTAATGATCATTTAGTTGGTCGAACTTCAGAATATATTGCTGAGTATAGAATGAGATGCAAAGATGGTTCATATAAATGGGTCTTAGCTCATGGTAAAGTATTGCGCAATGACAAAAATGAACCTGTTCGTTTAATTGGAACACATGCTGATATTACTGAAAAAAAATTAATGGAAAAAAAATTACGATTATCCCAGGAAAATTTAGTTAAAAAAGTTGAGGAAAAAACCGAAGAAGTTCTTAAAGAAAAATTTAGAATTGAAACGATGCTCGATGCTATTTCTGACAGTATATTAGTATTATCAAATAATGGCTTGCTCTATTATGCAAATAACAGTTTTAAGGCTTTATTTGAGAGAACATGCAATCAAACTTTACCCAAAAAATTTATTATTTATGATTTATGTGGACTTAAACTTATTGATTCAATTCTGAAGATTATTACATCGAAAGATCCTAAACCCGTTATCATTGAAACAACTGATGGTATTTATTTTCAAACATCGCTAGTTCATATTTTTCTTCCTAATTCAAATCAACCATTAGGAACTATGGTTGAATTACGAGATATAACGAAATTTCAAATATTTGAAAATATGAGAAAACATTTTGTTTCAAATGTGTCTCACGAGCTTAGGACTCCGATTACATCAATAAGTCTTTCAATTAATAACTTGATTAATTATAAAAATAAAATGTCTGCTGTTCAAATTAATGAAACTTTATCTATGATTAAAGAAAGTTCAGAACTTTTAAATTTAATGATAGAAGAGTTGTTAATTATATCTAGTATTGAATTTGGAAAAATAGAGTTAAATATGTTTATATTTCCAATAATAGAGATTATTACTGATGTAAAGATGTATTTTACTCCCCAACTAAAATCAAAAAAGATCGATATGATTGCTGATGTTAATCCTGATCTTCACTTCTATGGTGATAGTTCAAGAATAAATCAAATAATACGTATTCTTATTGAAAATGCTATAAAATACTCACAAGAATATAAAAAAATAGAGATTAAAATTTTTGAAAATTATCTGGGAGAATACAACCCAAAAATTCTACCAGGGATCCTTATTCAAGTAATTGATGAGGGAATTGGTATAAAACAGCATGAATTACCATTTTTATTTGAGCGGTTCTTCCGGTCAGAAGACGTTCTTGAAATTCAAGGAACGGGTCTCGGTCTCGCAATTGCTAAAGAAATTGTCGAGCTTCACCAAGGTCAAATTTATGTTAAAAGCAACTATCAAATCGGAAGTATTTTTTCCGCTTTTTTACCAGATTTAAGGAAAGATAAAGCTCCTAAATAACATGAATGGTGTCAAATATGGATGAACTCATTTTAGTTGTTGAAGATAATCCCAAAATTTTGAAAAATATTCAAATGATGCTTGAATTTAACGATTATAATATAATTACTTCCTCTAATGGAATTGATGCTATTGATACGTTATCTAATTCAGATAGAAAACCTGATTTAATTATTAGTGACATTATGATGCCAAAAATGGACGGATATGAATTTTTTAAAACAATATCAAAAAATCCTAAATGGTTTAGCATCCCATTCATATTTTTATCCGCAAAAGCGACTCCAGAAGATATTCAATTAGGAAAATTATTAGGGATAGATGATTATATAACTAAACCATTTCAAGAAGAAGAATTACTTAGTTCGATAAAAGGAAAATTGCATAGAAAAAAGCAGTTATCTAAATTTAATGAAAAGTTTATGAAAATGTTAGATAATAAACTTGTTGAGGGTTTTGAAGCAAGAAATATTCTTCAAGAAGATATTTGTTTGTTTTATGCTTTTTGGGATGAAGAATTAGGACCGGTTATTAAAGATGTTTTTCCTAAGGACTATTCAATAAAAATTTCAATAAATGAAATCGGTGTTCAATTATTTCAGACAACCGTAGCGATTTATGGTCATGAAGATTATGAACATGGAGAAGGAGTTTTACTCCAAATACGAAACCTCAACCGTTTTGGATATATTTATTTTGGTTCAATTTTTGATACTAGTGTGCGTGGAAATCAGCGTCAATTTATGCTATGTACTATTGCTCCACTAATCACATACTTTGATTCGCTACATATAAAAAAAATTTTTGAAAAAATTGAAAAAAAAATCAAATCTTCAGAGGTTTGGGAATTAATCGATTCTTGGAAAGAGATTTCTAAAATTCTCATACAAGATCATGATGTGAGCATTAATTCGACTTTTAAATAAATACTGCTAAAATAAAATTTAATACGACAAATCAATGATGCAATACTCACTTTTATTTCTGATTTGGGTAGTTTTCATTTTTGCGCTTGGAAATCCAATTAATTGACCGACTCCTTGAAATAATCCATGAGTAATTTCACACATTGAAGGATGAACCTTCAGTTCTTCTTTAAGTGGGCACTTAAAACAAAATTCGATTTTTTTTTCTTCTTCAAATGTTCTTATTTCCACATCAGATATCTGATTATTTAAATTAAAGCTCTTAATAAATTCTTCATCTTTTATCATATATTTTATCCAATTGGATACAATTTCATTAGCTACTTCCAATCCAAATAAATAAGATGCTTGATATAGTTCATTCTTAATTTGGTCTTGTTCAATTTCCGTTAGAACTTTGTGAAATTGTCCAAACACTGGATATAGACTATTAGTTGATTTAATGATTAGCTCATTTTGAATAGTTTGGCCCAAGAACCAATGAGGAAGAGTAAATAATAATGTTCGTGCTAAAGCTTCTTTAGCTGTACTATCTAGTATAGATGAAAGATGAAAATTTAAATGTAAGGATCGATATTCCTCTTTACTAAAAATCTCTTCTAACCATTCTATCCAAAATAACAATTGATTAGATATTTTCTCTCTGATTGACGGATCGAACTTGTGTAGGAAGATCGATACTAATGGATTTTGTTTTTGAGTCTTTAGCTTATTTAAAATATCTAGGAAATATGTTTGAACAATGCTAAAGTTATTCGTCTCTTCAATATCAATCACATATATTAGACAGTTAACATTTTCAAAATTTTTTGGGTCTTCTAGATGCTTCTTCCTATAAACTGCTTGTCCTGCTAAATCCCTAATCAAAAATGATTCTTTAGTATAATTATCATTGAATTGCCTTATCGCATTTAATACTGTTGGTTTTATGTTTAATAATTGTTCTTGTTTCCAACTTTCAAAAAATTGAGCTATTATTGAACTCTTGCCTGCTGCTGCCGCTCCCATAATTAAATACTTGTTTTTACTTTTATTAACAAGTGATTGTCTCATAACAGAAATTGTTTGACTCTTTTCTTCAATTTGTGATTGTTTCTTTCCTAGAATTTTGTTCTCTGCAAGAATTTTTAAAGATTCTAATTTTCTAAGAAAATAATGGTTTGAATTTAAATCAAAAATTGGTTCCAGACTAAGAATTTCTTTAATAGAAGTGTCGATTTTTTTAATAAAATCGTCAAAAATAGAAGCAATTGATCCTATAGATGTTATTATTATATAAATGTTTTCGTTAAGAATTTTAAAGTAAATATTTAGCCCTGCAATAGAAAATACTTTCGAATTTGTACTATTGATACTGAAGAGATTCTTTATAACTTTGATTAAGGAAGGAATAGTTTTATTGATAATCGTAGTTTGATCAGGAGAAATAACCTGATGGAAATTTTTTATGAATAACTTTTCTTCAAATAAGGTGTATATCTGAAATTCTAATATCATATAAATCGTCTTTCGCCAATACGCAGTAAAATGATAAGTAAATAAAGTAAAAATTGAATATATTGGATTTAATTATCTAAATCATGCTTGACTTTAAATTTATTTGTAAACTCGCCAATTAAATTAAATTTACTTATTTCTAATGAGATTTTTCCTAAATGTTTTGGCGAATTAACTCCTTTTAATTTATTCTTTTTGCATAAATACTTGTACATATTTATATTATTTACTGTAATCTTGGTTTAATATGCATATTGATTAATTTGAATCCTGGAATGGTAACTACATGTTTCTTAATCGACAAAAATCCAAGATATAAAATGGAAATAAAATGATTATTTAAAATTTATCTGTTCTTTGATTTTAGTTATTCATAAACATACTTTCTCCGTTCTAGCATTACTTTATCCAAACCTTGATTATAAAAATAAGTTCCACATAGATCATATATTTCCAAGAAGTCTATTTGATAAGAGAAAATTAAAAAAACTTGGGATTATTGAAGAAGATATTGAATTCTATAAAAATAACGTCGACTCATTAGCTAATTTACAAATAATGGAGGGGCATGAAAATCAGGAGAAGCTAGATAAATTACCAAACGAATGGATAAATAATTTCTTTGTAGATGAACAAAGAAAAATGGATTATCTTCGTAAAAACTATATTCCTGAAGAGTATTTGGATATAAATAAATTCAAAATATTTTTAGACAAAAGAACAATTCTAATGAAGAATCAATATTCAGGGATCTTATTAGATAATAATAGTTGAAGATATGGAAGAAGAAAATTGGATTATTTGTTGTCATTTGTACAGAATGATGGGATGATCGTGATGAATTATTAATAGGAATTCAATTTAATAGTCTACTAATTTCAATATTCAACTAACTTCAACCTATATTCTTACTTTGACTGAATTATTTCTTATTGACATTATTACTAATTCTCCCCAATTGTCCTACCAAAAAAATTCGGATCTAATTTTGGGTTATTTTTAATATCGTAACTTATCATTTTCTCCATATAATTTTTTATAATTCTTTTATTTTTTGGTAACGTTCCACTATCAGAAATGAGTTTAGTTGCTAGTTTCTTTGCATAATCTCCTTTCACTATAGATGTTCCATCAAAATATAACTGATTAGTCTGCATAATCTTTTTCCTCGATACTTTGACATGGTAATCAGATTCAAAAGTTAGATTCAAAAATTCTAAATGCAAAATATTGTTAAAACATCCCCCAACGAGAAATTTGTATATTAGAAAGCTATTTCTAAGATCTTCCCTATTTATCTCATTAGTCTCTTCTTCAAACATAACATCCTTCAATAATTCCAATTCTTTTATAAATTCCAATTCTAAATAATCGATAAAGTTTTTAGTGGATTTAATTTTATCTCTGTACATTTCATGAATTATGTTCACATGTTCAAAAACCTCGCGAAGTGGTCTTCTACTTTCATTACCAAGTACTGAAGTAGCTCCAGAGGTGACTACACCTATTCCCATATTTCCATTGTTTATAACACTATATTTGATACTTGGACCTGCATATTTTCTCTTTTTATCATAAGACCAACTATCGCATCCTAAAAGGATATGATCTTTTCCCCGAATACCACAAATAATCGTCATAGATTTATAAAACTCCAAATATAATTTTTTTACGTTATAAGTAGATTATTATTTTGCCAAATCTTTCTTTGTCCGAATTAGTGTCATAATTCTGACTTAATTTTTCATAAGAATTTTCCTTTATTATTTAAAACATCTTTTTATTTTTGAATGCCCAATAACTTTGTTGATTTTATTAATGGTGGTTTGTTTGAAAAAGGTAGTAATCGATCCATTGTTCATTTTTTGGAATGAAAATTTATGAGATTTAATTGAGAAACTTTTGAGATTTAATTGAGAAGTATTTACTAATAAACTAATATTTGCACCGTATAACCAATTGTCAGAATCAATTATTACACCATTTTTATAAATAACATAATTTTTGGGATTTTCATCAGTTAATAATCAACTAATTGTTTTTGTTGTCCCATTTATCATATTTATGGACCTAGTGTCCTTCAATATGAAAAATCTTTTTAAAGGTTGTAAAATAGAAAAAAATTGTGTTTATTAAGAAATTAGCTCTATCAGGCCTGTTATTATTAGTGTTACCGTTAACAGTCCTCGATATTGATCAAAATTTTAGATTAGGGGCAATATCAGTCATAATTATAATTGAAATCATCCCACTTTGGTTTCAAGAATTAGTGTTCAAAATTAATTCTTTTAGATTCAAAAAAACAATAACAAACGTTGATAAAATGTTGATATCAGAAATTTCAAGCGAATCAATTTCTGATCCCATTTTTGAAGAGAATTTCAAGAAATTATCAATAGATCAAATGGATTTGTTGTTTTGGATATTAAAAATGAATATTAAAGGAAAGACTCTTGATGAAGTAGATCAGGATATATTATTAAAAAAATTGAGAGTTGAAATTAAGGATCGGAATAATCTATTGAGAAATATCGAAATACTTAAGACTCAAGGGTTACTTAAACGGTTGGAAGGAGCTGTTATTCCTTCTGATACAATTGAAGAACAGAGATTGGACATTGTTTTTTATAATATAAAATATGAATTACCTTTACAAACAGTTACCTTTTTCAAGAATTTTTTTTAAAATAATTAATGAACAATCAACAAGCGAATAAATAGCAGAAGATTAGTTACCAATCGATTTATTTCTGGTTATGCAAAACTCTTTTCAGACACAATTTCGACATTAGTTGTTGAAATTTCTTGTTTTTGATTCCAGAGAGGTTGAATTGTTTTTAACAACCTATCGGTTGAAAGGACTCAACAACTAGGGTCAAGTATTAATTTATTTTATTTTAATGCACACTATGTGTTACAAATTTTCCTTAAATCATTTGATAATAAATGATACATTATAATCATGAATTTTTTCTTTTCAATTGGTAAAACTTCTCATCTAATTGGAACTGGTTTTGTTTTTCTATCCATGAAAATCCAATTCTATACTTATCAATTTTTTCAGCTAACTCTGGATATTGTTCTTTTTCATTTAAAATATTATTTTTAATATCTTCCACACTGTATACAAGTTTTTTTTAAATAGGAAAGAACCAATTATCATTTTCCTCACATAACAAATTTGAAAGTAAATTAAAAGTAATTTTTTCGTCTAATTTTGAAATATCTCTTACTATTGTTTGTCTACCATAAAGATATATAACTAAAAATTAATCTCGTACATAATACTAAGAATTCTTGTCTTTTTTGGATTTATTTCAAAATTTAAATAAAATAGCTGCATAAATTGATAATGATGAATATCACCCATTACCTAACTTTGTACAACAAACAAGTAAATTTTTATAAATAGATGTTAGTTACAAACTATAATTATCAAATAGGTTTCTTCAATTAAGTTCTAATATTCATTTAAAAATAGGAGACTGAAATGAAAACTAAAAACTATTTTGAATTATTTTTAATTATTCTCGTATTTTCCTTTAGCTTAGCAACTATGATTTCGCCAATTAATGGAAATGAAACTTCTATATTAAATAAAAATTCTTCAATAAACCTTTCAACACATCAATGTTCTTCTCATCAACCAATTCTCATTAATTCAAATGCTGATTTAATTGCTTTAGCAAGTTCTGAGGGTTGGCAGGGGGATGGTTCAGCCTTATTACCATTTATCATTGAAGAGTTTGATATTAATACGTTTAATATTGGTGTTAATTTAATTGAAATTAACAATGTTGATAAATTCTTTGTTATTCAACATAATTGTTTAAACTATGGAACCAGTGGAATTGTACTCAATAATGTGACTAATGGGAGAATTGTGAATAATACATTATTACATAACACTGGAAACGGTTTCGATTTAAGATATACAACAAATATTCAGATCGAGGAAAATAACGCTCAAAATACAACTGATCATATAATGTTTGTTGCTCATTCTAAATCTATTAATATCACGAATAATGTATTAGTCGATGGAGGGGGTAATGGTCTTTATTTGTGGAATTTATCGGACATAAATATATTCTATAATGTAATCAATGATAATTATGGTATCTATATGAACACTAATAACAGTGCTTTTGCTTATAATCTTGTTAATGTAACTACTACAGGTTTAACGGTATCTTCAGGATCCGTTCAAAATAACATAACATGTAATGATTTTATGTCCAATAATATAGGGAATTCACAAGCAAAGGACGATGGTGTTCAGAATATTTTTTCTGATAACTTCTGGGACGATATGACAAGCCCTGATGCTTCTCCACAAGATGGAATTGTTGATAATCCTTACGTAATTGCTGGTACAGCTGGTAATCAAGACAACAATCATTACACAAGTCCAAATGAACGAGAATTGAGGTGTAATCCAGAACCAGCTCCTACACCAGGATGGACAATAGCTGTATTATTACTAAGTTTCGTTTTTATGATGCTTCTAAAGAAAAGAAAATTATAGAAAATCCCGATTGTAAAAGGAACATTACTTAAGAACATAATTTATGAATTATTTTGATCCTTTAATAGTGTGGAGGAAAGAACTGTGGCAATTTTCAAGAAATTAATCGAAGCTTCAAGGAAACGTCTTGATTTTGATCCAATAGAGCGATCAAAAGAAGTAGGAGAAATAGATCGTGGTAGATTTCTCAGTATAGAGCAAAGAGACTCTCGATTTCAACGTTTACTTGATGAAACGGGCAACCCAGAACGTGCTCGAAGCGCTTTTGAAAGGATCATTGGAGGGAATGACCTAGTCAACATCAACTTCCTCGAAAAGGGTTTAATAGCCTCGCGAGCTATTTGCCGAATCCAATTACGAAATAGGTCAGGAAGACTACTTGGTTACGCAACAGGGTTTCTTATCGGTCCTGAAGTTTTACTTACTAATAATCATGTCTTCAAAAGGAAAGAGGATGCTACCTATTCAATTGCGGATTTCAATTATGAACTTGACATTACAAATTACGAGAAACCCGTAGTAAGATTCAGTTTTCATCCAGAAAAATTTTTCTATGCAAATGAGGAATTAGATTTCGCTATAGTGGCTATTGCTCCTACTTCAAAAGAAGGGAATTTTCGTCTTGAAGATTGGGGATGGTTATCTTTATCACCTGAACGGGGTAAAGCGAACGTGGGTGAATATTTGACAATAATTCAGCATCCAGAGGGAAGGTTAAAACAGATTTGTGTCCGGGAAAATAAGCTTCTTAAGTTTATGGATCAGACATTGTGGTACCAGACTGATACTCTTGGTGGTTCTTCTGGTTCACCGGTTTTTAATATGTTTTGGCAAATTGCAGCACTACATCATAGTGGAGTTCCTGAAAAAGATGATAATGGGAATTGGTTGACACATGATGGTGCTATTTGGGACTCTTCAATGGGTGAGTCTCGAATCAAATGGATAGCGAATGAGGGAATTAGGATTAGTTCGATTGTTAAACATCTTCAAGATAATTTAGGAAATCATCCTTTGATAAAAAAAGCGTTAGAATTTTCACCTCCTAAACCAAAAAGATACTTAATACATGATTCTTATTCATCACAAGAATTTAAAGGTAGTATTATTCATACAGAAACTAAAAATGACTTTGTATCATTGATTGCAAAGTTTCCTCTGGAAATCATTGGTAGAGAGCTTCCTCCCCAATCTCTTTCCCCATCAGTGTTACCTCCTGATAGTATACCAACTGAAAGAGTTGAAATTGACCATACCAACTTGAATAAACGTCCAGGATATAAAGATGCTTTTCTTGGAAGTAAACATAAAATCCCCCTTCCACAAATAAATGAGAATCAGAAATCGAAAATTGCTTATTTGAATAATTCTTCGACTGATTTTGTGCTTAAATACTATAATTATAGTGTTGTTATGAATAAAGAGAAAAAGTTAGCATTTTTTGTAGCAGTAAATATTGATGGAGGGTTGCGAAGAGATGTTGGTAGGCGCAGAGGGGATCGATGGTTATTTGATCCACGTATAGATGAGAACGTTCAGATTGGCAATGAATTTTATAAACGGCAGAGGTTAGATGAGAGTCGCACAAATAATCCATTTGATCGGGGACATCTAGTTCGTCGACTCGATGCAACTTGGGGGGATACAAAAGCAGAGGCAAAAAGGAATGGTGACGATACTTTTCACTTCACAAATTGTGCCCCACAATTTTTCAAATTCAATCAAGGAAGAAAACTCTGGTTGGGGATTGAAGAATACGTTCTAGATCAATTAGAAGCAGAAAAACGTAGAGGCTGTGTATTCAATGGACCGATCTTTGATGGACCGTTAACTCCTACTGGAACATTACCGAATCCTGAAGACTTTCCTCATTCCGACCCTAAATTCAAAAAAATTCCTATTCCAAAATTTTTTTGGAAATTAATTGTTATATTGAAGAACAGAAAACTAGTAGCTACAGCATTTCTACTTAGTCAACAAGATCAGGTTCTAGATATTGATAGGATTGAAGAAGGGAATGTATTCGAAAGACTTTCGACTGCTGAGACATTTTTATACCAGATTTCAATCAATGATCTTGAAAAACTCACAAATATCGATTTTGGGAAACTTAAAAAAGTAGATACCAAAGAAACCTCTGAAATTGAACAATTTCGTCTTATTCGCAATCTGGAAGATATTAGGTTTTAATTATGACCATTTACTTTAACAAAAAACAAAGCTACTCCACAAGAATGATATTTATTCGAAAAAATGGAAAAAATTGTAAAGAATCTTTTTAAAAAGTTTGAAGAGGATTGATTGATAATTTAATATTAACCTTTTATACTTTAATAATAATCTTCAAAATTCCTCTTCTCAAATAGAAAATCAAAGTATGGGAATTATATATGTATAAACCATTATTTCTGAAAATTAATTTTATTACAAGTTATCGAAGAACTGTAATCTTTATAGTTATATTTCTATTAGGATTTATTGGCCCGATCTTATTAATACCTCAAGAAACGTCTTTAGATAGAAGAATCAATATTTTTGAAGATATACTAATGTGGACTGTTCCTATTCTCCTCTTAATTAGTGTTTATTTTTTAAATAGTATCTTGGATTCATTATATAATTTAATGCCTATGCTTGATCCAAAAGTGAAATCCGAAATCGAAACAAGGAAGAATAATCAATTTAAAGAGCTGTTTACCCCCACGGCTTACAGAAATTTTGAAGAAATAGTAAAAAAATGGATGTTTTCTAAATTTGAACTTATAGCAGGTGGAATGACTGTTTTAATTGGCTTACTTGTTGCGTTTGATAATTGGTGGACATTTGATGGTTTATATTACTATGAAGGTTTGCAAGTATTTCCCTATACTGATATTTCAGTCTTAGTTCTATTATTTACAGGTTTATTTTTAGGATTACTAGCTAGTTCAGCTCTATGGCATATCATGGTGTTTGTCATAGCATTATCATTGATAAAAAGAATAGTTAGACCAGAAACTTTAGAAAAAGATTTTCTAACAAATCTGAATATTATTCAAATTGATTTATCAAATTCCATTAAAGGAGAATTATCTTATTCTTCTTTTAAGTATAGATTCCAATTTATCAGTGATTTTGTTTTTCAAGTATTCTTTAAATTATTTATTATCGCCTTATTTCTCATTTTCATGTTTCTAGCAAATCAACAAATAAATTTTGGACGCGTATTAGGTTTATCATTAAATATCTTAATAATTATCAATATCGTGATTTTCCTCAATTTTATACTTGTTCAAATAAGATTTCGAGGTATTTTACTATCAGCTAAACTAAATATTATTTCTAATCTGGAAAAAATATATTCTAATTACATGAAAAATTTATTAGAATTGACTCTTAACGTTAATAGTGATATCGCTCAATTAAAAATATTAGAACAAAAAATCAATGGAATTCATTTATTAATTGCAAAAGAATCAAAAAAATCTCCTTGGGCATTCAATCTCACATTCATTTCAGGTGTGATCGTCCCAATAATTATTGCAATTACAATTGCAATAATTAACAAATCATTAGACATAGTAATAGAGTTCCTAAATACATTATCCAGTAACGTTTAATAACTTACTTAAAATTATTCCTTGAAATATTTCAAGGGATAAGAATTTTATTAGAAAAACTAGATAATAACGGTCTAGACGATGATATTGTTATCATTCCTGCAGGGGTGCGAAAAATCAACGGATCTGTGAATTGAAGGATTATTATTGTAGTGATTTTGTGAAGAAAAATTATACGAAAATAATGATTTCAGGAAATTTTGTGGTTTCAGTAGAGAAAATATTCCCTCTCATGACACTTTTTCTCGATTTCTGCGAAATTTATCTGAAATAACTATTTTGAAAATATTAAAAAAGATTGATGAACATTTGGTATCCCTTGGGATGTTTGATGAAGACGAATTAGCATTAGATGCTACAGATATATTATCAAATGGTCGTAATAAGCATAATTTAGATCCAGACGCTGGATATGGCTATAAAACTGATAAAGAGCGTTTTCATGGTTATTGGGCCTATTTTGTTAGCGGAACAACAAGCGAAATTGCACGGTCATCCTGGGTTCTTCCAGCAAATATACATCAATCAAACGGTGCAATGATTCTTTTCAATCATTTAGAGAAACGTGATCTATGTTCAGCTTCTGTTATGACTATGGATGGTGCTTTTGATGATAAAAAGTGTTATTCTCGAAACATTGAGTTAGGATTAATTCCTGCTATATCATATAACCCTAAAAAGGCTAAAATCAAGCATTTTAACTACCTTAGAAAATCTAATTGGCGAAAGATAGCTTTAGGGAGAGAAGGAGTTAGGATAAGAAATTTGAGTAGGACAAAAAGAAGTTCTGTTGAAAGATATCAGTCCACGTTTAAAGATATCCTTAAAGGTCGTGTAGTTCCGGTTAGAGGATTAAAAAAGGTTAGAAAATATATTCTATTTACGTGTATTCTTTCTCAATTAATAGGCAAGGTGAATTGGATTAAAATCCATAAACGAAACAGATTTTCTTCACTAAAGCTCAATAAATTCATTTAATATTTGTTTTTTTTTCTTTTTAGAGATTTTTCGACTAATATTATGGCCTATGCTTTATTTCAAAATATTTTTAAACACTTGGTCATAAATAGAAGAGAGAAAATTTCTTTTTGCAATTGCCTAAATAGTACTGTTAATATTTTTGCTTTTTTTAAAGAAAATTTATTTTAAAATTGAATCGGGAAAAATTTTTTAAATATATACTTAAGAGTGGGGGAAAAGTCTAAAATTTAGGTAAACAGTATGTCTCAGGTAGTTCTCGAAGGAAGAAATATAATTTCAGGTTATGGTAAGCTTCAAGTTATTAATGGTATTAATATTCAAATTTCAGAAGGGGAACTCGTAACAATTATTGGACCGAACGGATCTGGAAAATCAACTTTAATACGGACCCTAATAGGGTTAGTTGAATTGTTTTCTGGTAATGTTTTTATTCGAGGAAGAGAAGTAAGTCATATGCTACCTCACGAAATAATTAGATCGGGTATTCCTCTTAGTTATGTCCCTCAGCTCAACAATGTCTTCCCTTCATTGACAATTGAAGAAAATCTTAAAATGGGGTTTTATGTAAGAAAATGGGATAAATTTTATAGGGAACGATTAAAAAGTATGCTTGAATTATTTCCTATTTTAGAAGAACGATTTAAACAAGAAGCAAGTTTACTAAGTGGAGGAGAAAGACAAATGCTTGCTTTAGCACGTGCATTGATTCCAAACCCCGAAATTTTAATTTTAGATGAACCAACAGCTGCTTTAGCTCCAAATATTGCAGAAGAAATCCTCCAATTAATTCTCAAATTAATAAGAGAACTTTCAATCTCCATTCTCCTTGTAGAACAACGAGCAAGAAGATCTCTTGAAATTTCTGATCGTGGGTACGTTTTAGTAACGGGTAAAATTGCCGCTGAGGGGACTACTAAGGAATTATTAGCAGAAGATAGGATAAGAAAGCTTTATCTTGGAGCACGAGATTAATAGTAATTGAGGTTAAATGATGCAAGCAATTGGGTTTGATATTCTCCAAAACATTTCACAAGCACTTTTCCTTTCAGGTTTATTGATTTTACTTACTATAGGATTAAACATGATTTATTCTGTCATGAAATTTTCTAATTTTGCTCATGCAGAATGGGTAACGTTTGGAATGTATATTGGATGGTGGGGACTTCAACTGTTATATTTTTGGATCCCCTGGGATAATAATTTTTTGATAAATAATATTTTTGTCCATGCAATGTTTGCTTTTGTTATGGTAGGATTATTTGGAATTCTTGGTGAAATTTTAATATATTCAAGATTGAGAAACACAAAAGCAGGTCCTACAAGTTTTGTTGTGGCTTCCATTGGAATTGGATTAATCGTACGTAATTTATTGTCCATGATTTTTAGTGAAACAGCATATAGAAGAGGAACCTTCGGAGGTCGTTGTCCGAATTGTACACAGGACGCTAATTTACCTGGTTTTTTTCCAAGTTTTTTACATAATGATGTTTATGAATTTGTTTTGTTCAATAATGATTCATTTTTCGGAACTCAATCAATTTTAATTACGAAATATGAATTTTTTATTATAATATTGGCTATTGTTATGGTATTTGCTGTTGACTTCTTATTTAGAAGAACAAAATTCGGAATAGCAATGAGAGCAACTTCTGATAGCAGGGAATTGGCTCAGATATCGGGTATTAATACAAAACGAATTGTTTTATATACATGGTTTATTGCTGGCGGAATTACTGGCTTCGGAGCCACATTTTATAGAGCAAACTTACCAAAATTCGATTCTTTTACTGGATTTTTATTGTTATTGCCAATATTTGCTGTAGTGATTTTGGGAGGTGTTGGATCTTTCCGAGGAGGAATTATTGCTGCCTTGATTTATGGATTCGTACGTCAAGCATTTTTTATTATATTAACAGAGTTTCAAAAGGATGGAGGAATAGAAGATATGCTTTCTAATATTGAAATCATTCCAGGTGTTGTTTTTCCCGGTATCACTTTCCATCCGTCTTATGCTGATGCGATTGGATTTGTTATATTGATATTGGTTCTTCTATTTCGGCCACAAGGAATCAGTGGAAAAGTAGAGGCTACGCGTGCACGTGTTTAGAAAAATTCAGGTAGTGGTAGTATGAGTGAAAGTGAAACAAAAGATAAACCTAATTCGGATGTAGCTGATTTCATAGAATGGGTTAAAGTAAATAAGATAAATTTAATTCTTGTTATTCCCATTTTCATTTTATTTATAACAGCATTTTTATCATTTACAAATCGTGCTCAATGGATTTTAAACATTCTACTTTTTACTTTTGTACTTTTCATTGGAGCATTAAGCTTGGATTTGGAAGTAGGATCAGTTGGGTTACCGAATTTTGGTAAAGTAGCATTTTTCGCTCTCGGTGCCTATATTTCATCTCTTACATATACTGCTGGAGTGCCGCTACCAATTGGAGTTGCTTTTGCTCTTATTGTTTGCGGATTCTTTGGTTTTATAATTGCAATACCAACAGTAAAGTTAAGAGCCGACTATTTTGCAATTATGACTATTGCTGGTGCTGAGGTTATTAGGTTTCTACTTCAAAATGAAGAGAGGTATTTTTATTTTAAAGGGACTCCTCTTATATCTAATAGTATCAAGACTGATTTCGTAGCTTTGTTTAACGGAAAAATAGAAATATTTGAAACTCTCGGTTTAGGTATCGTTAGGCAGTGGCATATACTTCTAGTAATAATTTTTGCACTCATTTCACTTTTTGTATATTGGATAGTTGAAGAAATAAGAAAATCCCCATATGGACGTACATTACGAGCTATCCGGGAAGATGATATTACAGTAACATCGGTGGGAAAAAATGTTTATCGATTTCGTTGGCAGGTTACTACATTTGCTGGAGTATTAGCAGGCTTAGCAGGTGTTATGTATGGAATTGTGTTAGCTGCGTTTGAACATGGGGATTTCAGACCTTTTCTTACCTTTGAATTGTTCGTTTTTATAATTATAGGTGGATTAGGAAATAGTAGAGGAGTTTTTGCTGGAGTACTACTTGTACAAGTTTACATTCGAGCTGCGCAAGCAGATATCATTAAAAAAGGAATAAGTTTAAGACTTTTTCCAGAAATGGATATTTTTGGAGATTTATTCAATTGGTTGCAATTAGACATCATAATAAACCCGGATAATACACGGTTAATAATTTTAGGAACAATTTTAATCTTATTTTTATTGTTTAAACCCCAAGGATTAATACCTGAACCAAGAACTAATAACTCAAAATATTTAAATTTAGTTCCAGAAGAAGTTAAGAAAAGATCTGATGATGCAATAAAGGCAAGACAAAGTTTAACAGAAAAAGCAAGACTTACTGGAGAAGAACTCGATGAAACAGGAGAATAAAAAACAAATGAATAAATATTGTAGGTAGAAATAATGGAAAAGGAACCTCATTTAATAGCTCAAGATATCCATAAATACTTTGTTGGAGTAAAAGCTTTAGAAGGAGCAAGTGTTACTGTAACAAAGGGGAAATTAACAGCCTTAATTGGACCAAATGGATCTGGAAAAACCACATTATTTAATATAATAACTGGTTGGTTACAAAAGACCGATACAGAAGATGAATCTAGTAATAAGGATATTGGGTTTGTTGAATTTGAAGATAAGCGAATTGATGGGTTAGAAAGTCATGAAATAGCACTAAAACATCTTCTAAGAACATTTCAAACAACTAGAAATTGGGGGAAGTTAACAGTGTTAGAAAATCTTTTGGTTGCACCTTCAAAACAAACCGGGGAATCGTTTTTTAATGTGTTTTTGAAAAGAAAGAAAATAAAAGAAGAAGAAAGGAAAAATACTATAAAAGCCCTAGAAATTTTGGATTTTTTAGAGATAACCCATATTAGGGATCAACTTTCAAATGAGTTATCTGGTGGTCAACTAAAGTTATTAGCAATGGGTAGACTTTTAATGGCAATACCAAAAATTCTTCTTCTAGATGAACCATTAGCAGGAGTTAATCCTACTTTAGCGAATAAAATTATGGATAAAATCGTGGAATTAAAAAAACAGACAACCATCTTCTTGATAGAACATAATATGGACATTGTTTTTAATTACTCTGATGAAATTTGGGTTATGGCTCGGGGTAAAGTAATAGCCGAAGGTACTCCACAAGAAGTCGAAAATAATCGTGTTGTAATTGAGGCTTATTTAGGTGCAGATTATTAGTTGATGTTGGTATTTTCTTCAAAATTGACTTCGAATAATTTTTGAATTATTTCTACTCCCTTCTTTCTAAATTCGAAAAATCACTTTTATACGTGCTCAAGCTTATTGTCATCTTTTTAAAGAAAAAATATGAATAGTAAAATGAGATAAATGAAACATGCCGTCTGGGGTATTTTTAAAACGTTCTGGATCCTCTAAAATTCTGAAAATTGAGGAATATAAATCCGAAACTCTTAAAAAAGATGAAATCCGTGTAAAACTTCATTATGCAGGAGTAAATTATGCTGATATCCTTGCACGAAAAGGGATCTATAAATGGACTCCAAAAAAACCTTACGTTCTTGGATTTGAAGGATCCGGGGAAATATTAGAAATTGGGGAAGAGGCCGATAACAGGTTTAAAATTGGTCAAAATGTGATTATTGGGAGTCAATATGGTTGTTACTCCACAGAAATTATAACAAAAGAAAACCAAGTTTTTCCTATAGTTCCTCAGTATTCTATGCAGGAGAACGGTGGATTCCTTGCGACTTGGATAACAGCTTTCATTGGATTATGTGTAATTGGCCGTCAATATGTTGGGAAAAACAAAAAAATTTTAATTAATTCTGCAGCAGGAGGCGTAGGGACATCAGCTGTACAAATTGCCAAAGAATTAGGTACTGAAGTTGTTGGAGCAGTGGGAAATGATAAGAAATTTGGCATATTAGAAGAACTGGGAGTAGATCAAGTGATTAATTATCAAAAACAACCGTTAGCTAAATATTTACCCCGAGATTCAATTGATTTTTGTCTAGAATCTGTAGGCGGAAAAGTATTTAGTGATAGTGTTAAAGTATTAAAACCCTTAGGTATGTTATTGACTATAGGAATTTCTAGTATTGATTTTTCCATCTGGCGTCCTTTATCTTGGCTGAAAACTTATAGAACACTACCACGAGTTAATGTTTTAAAAATGATTAGTGAAAATAAAATTATTGGTGGGTTTCACATTGGTCGTCTAATGGATTCAGGTTATAAAGTTCCATGGAATGAATTAGTCGATTTTGTAACCAAACATAATCTTAGGCCTAAAATAGGAAAAATTTTTCAATTAAAAGATGCAGGAATCGCACATGATTTTATCGAATCAAGAGAATCTATTGGAAAAATTTTGTTAAAGTGCATCGAATAATAATTTTAATCTAAAAATTAAATTTGCTGAAAAATTAGGAATTTAATAATGTATTATCCTTATTCACGTGATGAATTCGAATTTTACTGGATTATTGAAAATGAAATTGCAGGTTCTAGTTTAATACATAATAAATCTTCAGTTGATATTTTAAAGACAAACAATGTTAAAATAGTAGTGTCATTGACGTACCCTAAAGAAGTCGCTGAATTATTAAAAGGAACAGAAATAACTCATATACAATTGCCAATCCCTGATTTTGGAGTACCTGATAACGAAATCGTTGAAAATTTTGTATCTATATCAAAAATGGCAAAGGAAAATAATCAACCACTCCTTGTACATTGCTATGCAGGTTGTGGAAGAACAGGAGTGATGTTAGCTGTCTATTTAATGAAAACATATAATTATACTTACGAAAAATCGCTAAAAAAAATCAGAAGTATTAGGGAATGCGCAATAGAAAGTAAAAATCAACATGATTTCTTAAAGAAAATGAATAGTGCTCAAAGGAAGTTAAAAGATTTTTTATGATTTATTTAAAAATTTACAAATTAGCTGACGTTTATGGAACCTATAGAAATTTTGAAAAATTATTTTGATATACCTGAAGAATGGGCTCTCGTATATTATCAATTATGGCAACAAGGTCCTAGTCCAATAGGTGAATTCTATAAGAAAACTGGGTTTACGCGCCAAAAGGTTTATACTCTATTAGATAAATTAGTGAAGGATAAGTTTGTATCTGTTGTACAGTTCTCAAATAAAGGAAATATTTACAAATGTGTATTACCTGATGATCTTGTATCATCATTTATCCATCAGCAGGAATTGCGATTAGAAGGAAAAAGGGATGAGAAAGAGAAATTCTTAAAAGAAATTTTCCAATTTTCTCCTGAAAATAACAAAGAAATAAGCATCTATAAGCATTTACAGATAGATATAATCTCAGGAGATAATGCGGGAGAATTATTAAGTTCATTAATTGATGAAACATTGTATTCTTTTAAATTAGCTATTCATGATGTTGGTATGGGATTGATGTCTAAAATTCAGCCTGCTGTTTTGAGAGCTTTTGAGCGAAAAACAACTAATGTTTCAATGCTATTATCTAAAAACAGTTTCGTTGGTAGAATGAGAGAAAAAATGTTTACAGGTCAATTTTTTCCTCAAAATACTGTTCATCACTGGGTTACCTCAAATAGATTAAAAATTAAATTATCTGAAGAAATGCATCAAAATTTTTTGTTGTTTGATAATATAAATGCTGTACTTATATTTCCCAGCGAAAATAAAATAAATTTCTGCCTGAAAGCTTCGGTAGATGATTTGTCTAGACATTTTTTGTCTCAATTTGATAGATTATGGAAAAATAGTGATGAATTTAAAATCCCTATTTAAAATCCGAAGAAAAGGAAAAAAAGTTTAAGTTAAAAATCATTTGAGTCACTAAAACAATAGAATAATTTTCAATACCCCTTTGCCAAGCATAATAGGAGTGAAACACTCCCCCTATTAATGCAAGGCTACCAATTATGGTAAACAAAGGAGAAAATTATTGTTTATAGGTTCATACATTTTAATTATCAGCCCAACCACGGTCTGACACTATTTGTTTTAATTCACATACTCACTTCAAGATTATAGTGTAAGTGTAAAAAAGAAAATTGAACAGATACTTATTCAAATTGAACTATGTTAGGATCGTTCCAAATCCTTATTTTTGAAATGCATGAAAAAAAGACGTTATTATCAATAAAAATATGCTTTTCTCGAACCAAACTTTATTAATTAAGAATTTTTTTAATATGAATAAGAATTGCTTAGTTTACTAGAAAAAATTACAGTTATTGATTTTTTTCTTATCGGAATTTGAAATTGTGTAGAAAAATATTAGTTATCAACATTAAAGAAAATTCATTATCAATATTCTTTTTAAGCAAAAATTGTTTATAATAAGTTTTTATTACGTTAAGATATGATTGATACAACACTTGAACCGATTTATAGTATAATCCCAATTGGAGCGTCAATGATTAGTTTAATTATAAGTATAACACTAATTAAAAGTTATATTTCGAGAAAAGAGCTATCTTTTGGGTTATGGGCTGTAAGTTTCCTTTTTTTCTTTATTGCAACCTTCCTTGAAGGAATATCTCCGTTAATTGAATGGTCTGATATTACTTATCGATTATATTATGTATCTGCAATCTTATTAGTATTTTTTTTGGGTGGAGGACAACTATTTTATATGATCTCTCATGAAATCATCTTTAAAGAAATCCATGGACGAATATATTTAATATATGGAGCTATAATAATTAGTTTTGTAATAATATTTGCTATCATAAGTACAGTTGATGTTAACAAATTAGTGGGTGTCATTCCCGGAGGGATAGGTTGGGGTGAGGAATATTCATTAGAAAGAAGAAGTATTATAAGAATATTTAGTCCCCTTCTAACAATCCCTGGAAGTCTTCTAATTATTGGGGGAACTCTTGGATCATATTATTTAGATAGAAAACCCTTTATTTTGCTTATTACGGTAGGAGCAATATTATTAGCGGGTGCAGGTGCTGTTACTTCAATTTTCGGTATAACTGTCGTCCAATTTTTTGTTGAATTAATTGGGATTATATTTATCTATTTGGGATTTCGAAAAAGTTCATAAATTTCAATAGTAAATTCATAAAACCACTTTTTATGATTGTTTTATCTTTGTGAATAGTGTTTTTCAAGTTCCTCTTTTGTACTATCCCCACAATTCGGACAAAATTTGTCTTGAACCGAAATACTTTTACCACATTCGTAACAAACTAAGGAAAACGCTTCAGAATAGTTAAAGTCACTGCTAGATGATGAAAACCCACTGGATTCTCTTGCAGGTTCAAAACTATTATTTACATATTTTTGATAAGTAAAAGGAGCAGAAGAATTATTCAATGAATTACGAAAGGAACTAGCTTCCATTTCAGCATTTGTTGCTTTCTTTTTCGTTTGATTTATAGAAACAAACATTATTAGTATAAAAAACGCGATAAAACCAATAAAAATCATTGGAATGTACCCAAAAAATCCAAAATCAAATGGTCCAGAATTTGATACTTCGAAGGGAATTAGAAAAAACATTCCGAAAAACATTAGGATGAAGGGAATAAAGCATATCAATATCATAGGGGACCATTTAGCATCAGAAGATAATTTAGCAGAGTTACAAATAACACAAAACTCATGACTTGTGTAATATCTTCTACTATGAGAATCTGTTCCCGAAGAATGAGATCTCCTATAAATTCTTTTATCTTCAAGACATATTGGCCTACGACATCTTTCACAAATTGATACAGCAACTTTATTAGGATGATAACTACATGAAGTATGTTGTAAATTCATTTAAACACCAATACTGTATTTTTAGTTAAAATAATAATTAAAATTAGATTAATTGGATAAATTATTCATTGAATTAAATGCTTTTTCCAGCCGGAAAAAAATAGTTGAAGGTCGTTTTTTGATTTGGAATCAAATAATTGAGTTAAGTTGCCAATGTGAAGACAATATTTTCAATTTCTTGAATTAATCTATCAATAACGTCTGTATCTGATTTTAAATTAACAATACAAACACGGATAGTCGATTTACCTTTCAATTTAGTTCTACTCACATAATATTTTTGGTTTTTCTGTATTTTTTCTATTATCTTGTTGTAAAATTCGTCTGAATCTCTCCAACGAAAACAAACAATACTTAATTCACTTGAAGACATTAATTCCAAATCGGGATGTTCTTCCACTCGAGTAGCCAAGTATTTAGCAAGAAAAATATTTTTTGTAATTAAGTTGCTTAATCCTTCTCTCCCATATGCATTTATTAGCATCCAAACTTTCAATCCTCTAAATTCACGACTCATGGGAAAGCTATATTCCCAGAAATTGACCATCAACTGATATTCACTAACTGATTGAGTATCTACTAAGTAATCTGCATTTTCTGAAAAAGCGTGTTTCAAATCTTCTCTATTTTTTACTAATACCATCCCTGCTTCAAAGGGTACGAATAACCATTTGTGCGCATCTAAAGCAATCGAATCTGCAAGATTAATATCAACTAAAAGTTCTGAAGCTGTGGTTTTTGATATTCTTGCAAATCCACCATAAGCAGCATCAATATGCAACCAGGTATTGTTTTTCTTTGCAATGTTATAAAGTGCTTTTAAATCATCAATAGCTCCAGTATTGGTAGTACCTGCATTAGCTATGACAATAGCTGGAAAATTATCAGTATTAATTTTATCATTTTCAATTGTTTTTTTTAGGATATCAATATTTATAGAAAAATCTTCTTGTGTCTCAATAACTCTAATATTTTTTAATCCAATTCCTAATAGAAGAAGAGCTTTTGTAATCGAATTATGAGTTTGGTCTGAACAATAAACCAAAGGTTTTTTATTTCCAAACAATCCATCACTTTTAATCCAAGGAGCCTTATTAATTAAACCAGAATATAAACCGGTCAAGTTTGCAACTGATCCACCGGATGTAAAACATCCTCCTGCTGATTCTGGGTAATCCATCATCTGTTTAATCCAATGTAGTGCAAGACCTTCAATAACAACACCACCCGGTGATCCAATCATACTTCCAATAAATTGATTCAAAACTGGTGTATCATAGCTCCAATCATAGCTGGAGGAGCAGGATCTCCAGGAATATATGCCAAAAAATGTTTATTAGCAACAGAATTCAAACGAGGAATAACTTCATTTTTAAAAATTGAAAATATAATATCCCAATCTACTGGTTGATCGGGAATACTTTTCATAAACCTTTTTTCAATACTAGAGAATTCTTCATCTTGATGAAATGAATTATTGTCAATATTATTAAGAAAATCATTAATAATTGGTAGAAATTTATTGAATGTGTGAATACTTCATCTGGTGAAATAATTTCTGGAGAAGGAATATTATTAATTTTTTCCCTTATAACGGTGAATTTTTTATTCATTTGTAATCAATCAATATTTTTTAGAATTATAAGAAATTAAAAAAGGATGTTTTTAGAATTTTTTTGTAGGATTATTTTCATTAACCCAGTGATGTAAATAAATTACTTTAAATTTCAAATTTTTACAGTACTTCCGCAAGTCATTTTTCACCTCCCAATTTCATCCACCATATCGCTTGAATGATACGTTTTAATCCTGGAACAGTCAACACTAGTGTATCTTTAATATTAATTTTTATAGGAAGATCAAAATCAATGACACTATCAGTATGAGACTTTATTCGATTTAATATAAGATTGACACGAAGCCAAAGACCTGTTAAGATGAAACTCAGTCCAACCAGGAGAATACGTAAATTAATGCATAGTGAGGTAGTTTTAGCTTGAAATTGATGAGTAACACGATATTGAGTCTCAATTCCCCATCGTAATTTATATAGATCTTTTAAATACTCTCCTGAAGCTGATATATTCGTTGTATAAGCGTATAATTGAATATATTCTTTATGGGGTTTTCGTCCTTTTTTCTTCTTTGCTAGAACTGTTTGTACAACAACCGGAAAGCGACGATTATTCCTCATAGTAAGGAAAGAATCAAATTTGAAGGTTAGAAGTCTATGTTTTTTCAGCCATTTGTAAAAAATCTTTGGATTTGACACATCCACGCCATCAAATTTTGCCATAAATCTTTGAGTCTTTCTAATCATCTCTAATTTCTGTTTACCTATTCGTTGAGTTTTTAAATTGAATAAGTACTCGATTTTATAGAGATCTAACAAATCATACAATTCTTTGGAGAAAAACCAAGCATCTGCTAAAACCCGTGAAAATGGACACCACCAATTAATCTCTCTAATTAAATCCCTCATGAGCTTATATGGACTAACTCCATCTTCTTGCCTTAAAGGACAGACATAAATAGGAATACGATAAGTTTTTGTTATAATACAGGCTGTAAAATAACGATTAAAAAACAAAGTCCCTGCTTTTTCCTTAGATCCCACAGAAAGATCATGATCACGATCACCATACCATGGATAATCAGTAACATCAACAGCAATAGTTAAAATAGTGTTTTTATGAATTTGAAAACTTTGAGCATTATATCTTAATATATCATTAATCTGTTGAACTATTTTCTCAAAATCAAGTTGTCTAATCCTATATTGCACAGTATCAGCACTGCAACCTTCAAATGAATTGCAGACATCCTCAATTGATGCTGTTTCCAGTGCTGCCTGAGCTAATCGTTGGAAAACATGAGTAGAACTCCAGCGAGACTGCTTTGAATAAATCCAACCTTCTGTACCTTCAATAAACCTACCGAAAAGTTTATGAAGTTCTGACCATACTTGCTGCCTGACTGTGGAGTTGTTTTGTTTTTTCATAGCTGTTGAAATAATCAACAAAACAGTCACTTATGTTTTTTGTCGGGTGTAAAGTACAAAAATAGAAGGTTTTATATTCGTACCTCGAAGACTTGCGGAAGTACTGTTTTTATTTCAATTTACTATTGATGTAATTTTTCAATTTTAAAGGCTTCATGAGTTAAAATTACATATAACAATGCTATTAAAGATATTGTTGTGAGTATAACAAATGAAATATTCAAAATCCATGTTATAGAAAATATTGTATCATATCTTAATGCGTCATTTGGATAATAAACTAGGGAAATCATAAATAATGAAAAGAAGAATAGAATTTTTTCTTTTGAAAATTTGAAAGTTGTATTAGAAATCATTTCATGTTGGGAGATACGGAAATAGATAAGTATAAAAAAAACTACTGTGATTTCTAAATAAAATGAGAGGGATTTTTGTGCTAAAATCATGAAAATAAGAGCAAACATCATAATGCGCGCTTCAGGAGTTAGATTTGTTAAAAAATTTCGTATTCGGGTAAAAAATCCACTCTTTATTAAATTGATATTGGGAAGAAAAAAAATGAATAAAGTAGCTAGAACAATAAGAACTAAAATGTTAGGTAAAATACCTAAATTTAATCCGCTTCTTCCTAATATAACCCAAATATTAGTTCCAATAGGTTCTAAAGTTCCTGCTTTTATCGGATAGAATATATCTACACCAATTAAGATTAGAGGAAGATATGCAATTATTATGATTGTACCGGTTAGAATTATACCACGGATTGGTCTGGAGAATAAAGTAAAAATTGGAAGAAAGAAAATTAAAGATAATAATTTTGTAAATACGAAACTTAAACCGAATAACACAATTGTTTCATTTTCCTTTTTGTTCAAAATTAAAATGAGAGATAAAGTAATCACAAAAGCAAGAATTATATCATCTTGTACCCAATAAACTACAAATATCCAACCCAATGGACAAAATAAATAAAACCATAAAAATAATCGCAGGTTATTGATTTTTAATAAGGGAAGTATGAATTTTACGCTAATAACTAATGTTAAAAAGTCAAAAATTATATAAAAAAGTATTATTGTCAAATAATGATTTAAAATAAAAATTGCTAACCCTAATAAATAAGGAAAACCTGGTGAAAATGCGGAATCAAATTCTAAGTAAATTATTTTGCCACTTAAAGCATGTAATGCTTGCGGATAAAAAGTAGTGAATAGATCTCCTGGTCCTTGACGATTAAGAAGAAAAAAAATAACAAATAATGAAACAAACCTAGTGACGATATAGATTATAGTACTAATACCATAGAATGCATTATTAGATATATTATTTAATTTTAAATATCTTTCTCCGATAATCATTGCCCCTATACTGGCTGATACTATAAATAAAAACATAATTTCAACTAACATTACCTTCACCAAAAGAATGAAAAACCCATGATAACGACTCTAGGTAATAAATGATCAATAAAAAAGTTGACATTATAATTTTAATATCCATTCTTCTCTTTTTTTGATAATTCATAAATATAGTCATGTTTAGACTAGTTATTACTTATTAGAGGTGAAAAGAAAATATTGATCTCTATATTTAAATTTTCTAAAACAAATTTTATCGAATTGTATTGACGTATTCTGATCATAAAATTGTATTAAAAACAACCCATAGTGTTTTGAAGTTAATCGGATATTTTTGGATATGCAATTTAACAGATAATAGCTGGGGGTTTGGGATAGGTGAAAAAATAGACCATATGACCTTTATTACTATTTCAGATGGACCATTATCTGGAGTTGGATCTTTCTGTTTAATCACTTTCAATGATCTACCCGATCTTTTTAAAGATTCTTTACTAGAATTAGAAAATGTTGAATTAGAAACAAAAACTTATAGAAATCATGAGTAAAAACTTTCTCATTGGATAGTTGAAGTAAGAAAAGTTAGAATCTGAACAGTAAAAGAAAAATTTACAGTTAGATAAATAGTTAAACTGATATTTTTAATTTTGTTTTCAAAATTCAACATAGAAAGAAAAAAGATTAATTTATAAAATAAATATAAAATTTAAAATGAAATTTACTTTTGAGTTTTGAAATATCCTTGGTTATGAATATGAAGATTGCAATTATAGGTGGTGGCGGACATGTTGGGCTACCGTTAAGTATAACTCTTGCTGATGCAAGTGAAGATTTGAATATTACAATAATTGATATTAATAAAGAAACTAACGAATTGATAAATAGTTCAATATTACCATTTAAAGAAGATGGCGCAGACATTAAATTAAAAAAAGTAATAAATAAAAATCTCTTTGCTACCGATGATCTGAATTTTGTTAAAAAAGCAGATGTAGTTATTGTTATTATTGGAACACCTGTAGATGAGTATCTAAATCCTTCCTTTAAAGTCTTCAAAGACTTTATTGAGAACTCCATTGAATTTTTTTCAGACAATCAGACAGTGATACTTAGAAGTACGGTATATCCAGGAACCAGTCAAAAGATACATCAATTATTTAATCAGTATAATCTAAATATACATGTAGCATTCTGTCCTGAAAGGATTGCTGAAGGAAAAGCAATGATTGAACTATATTCCTTACCTCAAATAATATCCGGTTTTGATGAAGAAGGTGTATCAAAAGCAACTGAGGTATTTCGATATTTAACCAAGGATTTAGTATATCTTCAACCTATGGAAGCAGAATTGGCAAAATTATTTACTAATTCATGGAGATATATACAATTTGCTACAGCTAACCAATATTATATGTTAGCTGAATCTATGGGGTTGGATTTTTACAAGATATATCATGCAATGACTTTTAATTATCCAAGAACAAAAGGATTTCCGAAAGCGGGATTTGCAGCAGGTCCGTGCCTTTTTAAAGATACTATGCAACTCTCTTCAGTTTCTGATAATCAATTTTTCCTTGGTCATTCTGCTATGCTTATTAATGAAGGATTACCAAATTTTATTGTCAAACAATTAAAAAAAGAAAAAAATATTCAAGAATTAACTGTAGGAATTCTAGGTATGGCTTTCAAAGCAGAAAGTGATGACAAAAGGACTTCTTTGTCTTACAAACTTAAAAACATATTAGAATTTGAAGCAAAAAAAGTTTTATGTACTGATACATACATTAAAGATCCAAATTTTCTTCCTTTAACTAAATTAATTGAATTATCTGACATTTTAATATTAGCAACCCCTCATCAGGAATATAAAAATATTCAAACTCCAAAGGAAATTATCGATGTTTGGAATTTCATTCAAAAATAATTCAATGTTTTCTTAATCTTTTAAAAAATAACCTCAATATCGTTAACCAATAATCATTTCCAGCTTTTATTAATTTCATATTACTTTGGCCTTCGATTCTATTTCGCCAAGTTACTGGAACCTCACAATAACTCATTCCTTTAAGCTTTCCAATTATTGGAATTTCGATGAAAATCGAAAACCTTTGGGAAATAAATTTCTCATTTATCAAAGGATAAGTTAGATACCCTGCAAAAGCACCTGTTATATCATGCGATTTAATCATGAAAATAAGAGCAACCAATATGTTTGTGAGACGATTGGATATAAATTTAATAACTGGATAATCCAAAATATAAGAACCCTTAATGAATCGTGATCCAAAAACTATTTGATATCCATCTCGTAATTTTGAAATTAATTTTGGAACATCCTTAGGATCATCAGACAAATCTCCCATCATTATGATAAAATATTTCGTTTTAATATTTTTTATTCCCATCCTAACTGCTGTTCCGACTCCTCGCTTTTTTCCCCTAATAATTATAATTTCAAGTCTTGGATAGTCCTCTTTTAGCTTGAAAAGTTTATTATATTCCTTTTCTGAAGAGTCGTCTACCAATAAAATTTTTATTTCTTTACTAAGTAGTAAAAATTGTTTTAAAAGAATTCTAAGATTATTATATTCGTTTAAGGTAGGTATAAGAATAGTGGTGTCTTTTAATTGTTTATCCAAATTGAAAACCCTCTTTTCTTTTAATAGATAATTAAAGAAGATTTTTTTCGACTTTATCTTTATAATAAGGAATAATTTGGTCAAGACTTTCTTCAAGAGATATTTCTGCTTCGAATCCCAGAATATTTTTTGCTTTTGTGACATCTGGACTTCGTGTTTGGACATCATATTCGAAAGGCGGATCATTTACAACTTTAAATGGTTTATTCGGGTTAATCTTATTCCAAATTACTTTTGCCACTTGCAAAACTGTGTGAGGTTGTTGATGACTGATATTAAAATCTTGATTTACTGCTTTATCTGATTCAAGTGCTAATCTAACCCCTCTTGCAATATCTTTTCCATTGGTATAATGTCTAACTTGGTTTCCCTTACCTAAAATGTGTAATGGATCTTGAGCTTTTAAGCATTTAACTATCAAATCAGGAACAACATGGGACAACAATAATTGTAGATCTCCAGAAGTATAAGATTCATTATCACTTATAGCCTTTTCTTCTCCTATACCTATTGCATTAAAGGGACGAATAATCGTATAAGGGACATTGTGTTGTTCCCATACACCTTTACAAAAGTATTCTGATGCTAATTTTTGAAATCCGTAAGTAGACAGAGGTGGAGGGCATTTATCAATTTCTAACTCTGGTGTTGGAAAAACGGTTGTGCGTTCAAAAACCATACTGCTACTAAGAACCAAGATACGCTTTAAATTATTTTCCTTAAATTTCTGTATGGCCAAATCAAATGTATTGGCTAAAATTCTTTCATTTGCAGCTAATAAATCATAAGCGAATTTGTGAAAATATGATATCCCTCCAATCATAGCAGCTCCTGCGATGATATATTCAAACTTCCAATCCTTAATTTCATTCTCTATATTTTTAACGGTAGATTTAGCTAAATCAATGGATTTAAAATAAAAATTTTTATGAGAATCATGTCTTCGCACGATTTTTCCATATTTAGAATAGTTATCAATACCAAAGACTGTATAGCCTTTATCCAGAAACTCATTGCATAGATATGAACCAATGAAACCCTGGGAACCAGTGATGAAAATTCCAGTCATTTAATCAAAACCTTTTTGAAGTTTGAAACTTTGTTTAACTTTTAATAAAATGAATAATTATAATTATGAATTAATTAATGAAAATAAAGTAATTTTTATATTTTAATTGAAGTTTTTTACTCTTAACATCTCTTTTTAGAAGTAGGTAATGAAATCAACTAAGCATTTGGAAATCTTATCTTGGTAGTTTTTTAATAATAAAAGATATATTTATTTTTCAAAAGAAATTTTATCGTATGAAAAAATGGTTAAAAACCATCTTAATTGGTTCGATAACTTTCTTGGTATTAATTAGTATCATATCGATAATTAATTCTGATAATCCAGAGTATATCATAATAGGGTTAAGAATTTTACTTAGTAATTATGAATTGGTTGTTTTTTTCCTGATTCTTTTTGCTCTAGCATTTTTTTTTAGAGCATTACGTTGGAATTTGTTACTTTTAGAAAACACCAAGGAAAAATTGTATTTTTATAAATTAATTTACATTGCTTGGTTTTTAAACGCTGTAACGCCTTCACGGATTGGTGATTTATCACGTGTGTATTACCCTAGGAAAGACAATAAGTCATCAGCCGGAAACTCATTGTTTGCCTTAATTGTAGACCGATTACTGGATTTATCAATGCTTGTTTTTTTGCTTTTTTTCTGGTTATTATATGGATTTTCCTTTGTGGATAATGAGTACCAACTATGGATTCTCATAGTAGTATTAGGGATGATTTCCTCATTCTTCTTTTTAATTGTCTTAATTTCCTTTTATCCTGAGGTTATTGAAAAATGGGTAAAAAAGTTACCAAATAAAACTTTACAAATTAATCTTTTGAAAGTTATTCAAAATTTCAATCAAGGAATATTATCATTAAAACGAACCCCCATACGTTTCGTTGCTAGTATCGGGTTAACCATATCAATTTGGATTCTAGAATCAACATCTGTCTTTTTAATTGCCCGTGCACTGGGTTTTCAAATAGACTTTACGATCTGTATGATGGCTGCAACTTTAGGATTTATTGGTGCTGCTATACCTTTATTACCCGGTGGATTAGGATCTTATGAAGCAGGTATAGGTACTGTACTTTTATTACTAACCCCTTTAACCATTCAGGAAGCAATATTAATAGCATTTTTTGATCATATGATACGTGAACTATTTGTAATTTTTGTAGGGGGAATTTTGTTCGTTTTTAAAAAAAATGATAAAAATCGATTATTTTCCGAAGAAAAACAACCAGAAATTTCGATGTAATAAAATTTTCTTTAAAAATATTCTACCCGGAAAAAATTTTGAAAGTGGTTTTTTAATTTGGAATCAAATAATTGAGTTAAATTGCCAATGTGATACCAATATTTTCAATTTCTTGAATTAATCCATCAATAACGTCTGTATCTGATTCTAAATTCACAATACAAACACGGATTGTCGATCTACCCTTTAATTTAGTTCTACTAACATAATATTTTTGGTTTTTTTGTATTTTTTCTATTATCATGTTGTTAAATTCATCTGAATCTCTCCAACGAAAACATACAATGCTTAATTCACTTGAAGACATTAATTCCAAATCGGGATGTTCTTCCACTCGAGTAGACAAATATTTAACAAGTAAAATATTTTTTGTAATTAAGTTGCTTAATCCTTCTCTCCCATACGCATTTATTAACATCCAAACTTTCAATCCTCTAAATTCACGACTCATTGGAAAGCTGTACTCCCAGAAATTGACCATTAATTGATGTTCACTTACTGATTGAGTATCTACTAAGTAACCTGCATCTTCTGAAAAAGCATGTTTCAGACATTCTCTGTTTTTTACCAATACTATCCCTGCTTCAAAGGGTACGAATAACCATTTGTGCGCATCTAAAGCAATAGAATCTGCAAAATTAATGTCAGCTAAAAGTTCGGAAGCTGATGTTTTTGATATTCTAGCAAATCCACCGTATGCAGCATCAATATGCAGCCAAGCATTGTTTTTCTTTGCGATTCTATGAAGTGCTATTAAATCATCAATAGCTCCAGTATTGGTAGTACCTGCATTAGCTATTATAATAGCTGGAAAATTATCAGTATTAGTTTTATCATTTTCAATTGTTTTTTTTAGGATATCAATATTTATAGAAAAATCTTCGTGTGTCTCAATAATTCTAATGTTTTTTAATCCAATGCCTAATAGAAGAAG
>MDVS01000042.1 GCA_001940645.1 Candidatus Heimdallarchaeota archaeon LC_3 | reverse complement strand
TCCTCTTTTTCTTGGAAGAGCCTTAAATAAATAGCCAATACTCTATTAAACGATTTATTTATATCTGATTCTAATATAGGATCTTTCACCAGTCGTGGAACCATAGCATGTAATTTTTGCACTTTATCTATAGTTTTAGCTGTCATATTTTGAGGGGAGTTGATGAATAACGATCTAATTTTCCATTGGAGAAGATCCGGAGAAGCCTGTTTTCTAATTGATAACTATCAAAAAATGGATTACAAATTGAAATAAAGGTATTCAAGCTAATTTTTAATTAAATAAACTATTGCTTAATACCGATTCACTCTATAATGTAGAAATTGAATAAATTTAAATGAAAATGTTTATACATTTATATTTAATGATCTAATGAGTGAATTGCAGTGTCTAATTTACTAAGATTCAATCTTTTTGTAGGGAAATTTAAACAAATATCAGCTTTTTCTTTAGTGATTATGATTTTCTTTAGTTTTGCGGTATTTCAGACAGTAATAATTACGGATGCTAAAACTCAAGATATTTCAGTAGAACCTGGGGAAATTTCTCGAGTCAACATCATGCCTAATTTACCTGAACCATTCCTTATGCGAGATTGGAAACAAGTCACTCGAGATTATGATGCAATTTTCTTTGACTTCAATAAAACTGGGGAATTTCTTCCCTTGATCAGTTTGGATAGCAATCGTTGGAATATTGATCAGGATACGTTTAAAATGCCTTCCTATGTCGGAACTGTAGTTTCAGATGAAGCCATCAACGGTTTAGCTGCAGTTGTAAGTGCGACTTTAGTGGGTATTGATAAAAGTAATCAAAGTGGTTATAATTGGGTTAAAATGAGTGAAAATTGGTTTAATAATGATACAGGTCAAGATGTCTATCTTAACAATCGCCATACTAATGCAGGGAACACTTTCTGGTATGAGCTATTCCCTAACATTTTATTTTATCAATTAGCTTCATTCTATCCAGATACAGGTGATTTTCAAAATGAATTTCATTCAGTTGCGGATAGATGGTATGAAGCTTCAGTGGGGATGGGTGGCAGTACAGATCCCTGGATTGTTCCCAATTTCGATTATACTGCATATAGTTTCAATACAATGAAACCAATATATAATGCTAAATGGAGAGAACCAGATGCAGCTGCAGCTATCTCATGGTTCGAGTACATGGCATATTTAAAGTATCAAGATCCGAAATATCTGGTTGCTGCAGAATGGGGCTTACAATTCTTAGATGAACTAGATTTCAACCCTCTTTATGAAATTTTATTGCCATATGGTGCGTATATCGCCGCCCGTATAAATGCAGAAGTTGGAACGACGTATGATATTAGTAAAATAATTAACTGGGCTTTTGGTCCCGCAGAAGCTCGTTCTGGTTGGGGTGTAATTGCTGATAATTGGGGTGGTTATGATGTTCATGGTTTACACGGAAGTATAACTGACGGTTCAGGATATGCCTTTGCAATGGGCACTTTTGAAAATGTAGGGGCTTTAGTTCCCATTGTGAGATACGATGACCGTTATGCTCGAGCCATCGGCAAATATGTATTAAATGCCGCAAATGCAGCCCGATTATTCTATGGGAATGGGTTAGATTCAGATCATCAAGACAGTGAAGACTGGATAGAGCTATATGACATGAATTATAGCGTGGGATATGAAGCACTTCGTAAATCCTGGGGTGGAATCAGTCCTCTTGCAACAGGAGATGTAAACCGAGATCGTTATCTTAATCAAGCAGGCCCTACTAATTTAGCTCTCTATGGATCCTCTCATGTTGGTATCTTTGGAGGCATCATTTCCCCAACAAACATTGAGAAAATATTGCAGTTGGATTGCTTAATCACTGATTACTATCATAAGGAGGCATATCCTACTTATCTTTACTACAACCCCTATGCAACTTCCAAAACGGTCGAAATTGATGTTGGTCCAGAAATGAGTAGTCTTTTTGAAACAACTACTGAAACATTCTTGGTTACTAATGTAACAGGTCTTACTTCTTTTCAACTTTCTGCTGACTCAGCAGCAGTCGTAGTGATTGTTCCAGCTGATGGTATTCTGAGTAATAACGGAACTAGCACTCAGATTAATAATATCACAGTTGATTATGAAACCCCCACATCTACTACACAATCTACAATTATAGCTCAATCAATTACATTTTCTACCGTTATTCTGACATTAATAATTGTGAAATGTCTTGTCTACTTTTCACGTAAACAGAGATAATTCTAATTTTTAATTCTTACAATTATTATTATTTATAAAAGAGTCACCAGGAATAATAGCATCGGTTCTTTTGTAATTATACGAAGAATTGAATTCAGTTTCTTCTGATCGTAATATTGGCTTTGTTTAGATCTTTTTTTCAAAAATTCATTAATTCTATCTACTTTTCCTTTAATTATTGTTTTATTAAATAAATCAAACTCATGTTATCTATAACGTGACAAAGAATTATTCAAACGCCATTCTGGTAGGGGATCTAGATATTCCAGATTCTCTTTTTCTTGAGCTTTATAGGTCTATTACAGAAAAATATGAAGATGTTTGGATTACCTCAGGCCACAAATCTCAAATCTCAAATCTCAAATCTCAAATCTCAAATCTCAAATCTCAAATCTCAAATCTCAAATCTCAAATCTCAAAATAATACTAATTATGAAAGGAAGTAATAAGGCAATTAGTAAATTTACTAAAACAACTTTCTTTGATTATTTAAATATAAAATAATTAGAAATCTGATAGTATGAACTCTTCAGACTTACATAAAATTGAACAAGAATTTATTCATTCGGGAGGAAATTTAAGATTAAATCTACAAGAATTCATTAACTATTTCAATTTATCGACAAATGACGGACCTAAAATTTTCAATGAATTGAAAATCAAAGAATATTTCATTCTCAAAGGAGAATATGAAAGAGATCAGGAAGAACCAATCTTTCGATTATCCATTGATCCCTTTTATGCATGGATAAAAAATACTCTTAATGAGGAAGAACAAGAAATTATTACTACTATAGCAGAAAAAACTAAAGTTAAACTTAGTTCAAGATACATAGAGGTCCATGATAGAAAAGTTATTGGAATTGACTTATCAGCGTTGGGATTAGAAAAAATAGGATTACCAGAAGAATTGTTGCAATTAAAATACTTGAGATATCTCAACTTGCAAGCAAATTGTCTGAAAAAATTTCCTGAATTAGTGACCAAACTAAAAAATTTAACACAAAACTAATTAATTTAAATAATCGAAGTTTCATTGAACGAGGATAAAGCATATTCTTTCGTTATTGAAATTCAACCAGTAATGGTTTTTTTCAAAAGGAAGTCATTTTGAGGCTGCTACAATTCTCGGTCAATCTCAAATAAAATGTTAATTGATTATGTTATAGAGATTAAGATCTTAAAATCTTAATATTGCTAAAAAGATCAGAAAAAAAGGTAGCAAAACTCGAGACTAATCACCGAAATATTTAAATATAAATTATTTTGATAAATATGAGAATGAACTAAAATAATACATTGATTTTCACTAGTTCAATTATTTTCTCATGTATTGGCAAAGACCTCTGTGAAAACTCCCGAGGATAGGATCGTTAAGACAAAAATTCTACAGTTCTTAAAAATAAGTCTTAGTTACCCGAGATTAATATCTCCAATCATGTTTCAAGCACGGAATGGAATAATATGAGTGAAATTGTTCAATCATCCAACCGAAAACTAAACCTTGAACCTATAGTTGATAAAGATTTCCTACAACTTTATACCTTTGATAATATGCGATTATTAGTTACAGAAAAATGGAAAACCCTCAGAAAAATAGAAATTGAAGAGTTAGCTAATGAAATCATTGATGTAATCAGAAATACTGATCAAAAATCAAGAAAAAAATATAAATTTATTAAAAAATTTTCAAGAGGAGGTAATCAGGCTTATCAAATAATACAAGCAATTATTAGAGACCATCTATTTGTTATCAAATTTTATAATCAGGAAATTTTACCACAATTGTTCATTCATACTCTAACCACTATAAAAGCAAATATTTTGTCTTGGGAAAGCTTTACATACCCATTTAAACTTCCAGATGTATTAGCTGTAGGAGCAGTTGATCATGATGATCGTAAAATACCGGTTTTATTAACAGAGTGGGTAAGTGGTGATGAATTACAAACTTTACTTGCTGCAGGGATTAGAAATATTCCTTCCATCTTCCATTACATGAAAGAATTGAGTCAAGAAGGTATGATAATTGATCCATTCTTAAAAAATGTAAAAATCACAACAGATAATCATATCATGTATATTGACTTAATTCTATCCAATCCGACATTAAGCGAACAGGAATTAATTAGAGAATGGTTAGAAAAATTAAAAAATTAAATTTTGTACTTTGGTTGAAAATACTTTGAAATATTCAATTTGGGACAAAAAAAATTGGGATACCAAATCTGATTTCAAAATTATTTGGGAAAAACTCTTCACACAATCATTACCAATGTTTTTTACTTCTTATTCTAAAAGATCAGGAAAAAAAACTAATTCACCAAAAACCTATAGGATTCAAAAAACTAATTGGAATAAATTTTGGATTAAACAATTACAACTTGGGACGTTTAAAATATTAAAAAATGATCTCAAGAATGGAATTACTATTTTCGAAGAAAATATTATTTCTAGTAAGTTAGGGAGAAAAACTTGGCATGAAGCTTTAATGTACAGATTTTTAGGTTGGAGTTACTTAGTCTATGGAAATTTAACGTTAGCAAAATATTTCTTTGAACTATCAAGTATGATTTTTGATTTTTATCCTGATAAAAAAATTGCTTCAATTGAATCGTTAAAATCACAATTTTTTATCATAAGGTGCAATATAATCCAGGGAAATTTAGCTAAAGCAAGTGATCTTGCAGAGGAATTATTATTAAAATCAAAAAATGGAGCTAGTTATAACTTTGAAGCATTTTTATTCATTGAAATGGGTAATATTTACTTTCAAATGGGAGAATTTGAAGTAGCCTATCTGTATTATGAAAAAAGTTACAATTTTTTTGATTCTTTAGAGAATATCGATGAAAAAATTACTCTCGGATTGAAAATGGGAAAAATATTTATAGCTAGAAATGATATAGATCAAGCACTGAAAGTTTTTGATAAATTCATGAATGGTTTAACTAATTCAAGTTATTTAACTAATATTTATGATTTTATTATCTTTTTTGCTGATAGTGGATATTTGTCTCAAGCACTGGACCTTTATTATCGCAGAATACGGAAAATCAAATTTAAATTGTTAGTAAATCAACTTGATTTACTAGATCAATTTGACTTAATCGAAGCTGAATTACTAAAAAAGAGTAATCAACTAAAAGACAAAGTTAAAGCAATTCAAATACTTGAACAACTAGTGAATTCCTCTTATCTTCCATTTGAAAAACAAGTATTAGCTCTTTATAACCTGTGTGAATTACATATAATTGAAGCGAAAATATCTGATAACAATTTTGAAGCAATTCAGAAAATAGAAGTAATAAATAATAAAATCTTTAATTTAGGGAAAAAATACTCTTTGTATTCACATATTATATATTCAAAATTAATTTCAACACAACTCTCTGTATTACGAGGAGATTTGAATAAGTCTTATACTTTTTTAAACGAAGCATTAGAAATTTCAAGAGATAATGGACTCAATAAGTTAGAAGAACGAATAGAGATAGAAAAAGAGCAGCTAATAACAATTGTAAAAGACAGGAGAAAATTGGCTCCATTTGAAAGAAAAATTAAAGATTTAGAATTACAAAGATATATTTCAGAAGCTCTATTTGATTATCATAGTGAAATGTCAATGTAGCCAAGAAGATAATACCTAAAATAATCGAAATATAGTAACCTTTGGAGGAATACTTAAGAAAGCAATTGTATACACAAAATACAGACTATTAATAGCTTTAGAACGTGATAACAGAACCAAAATTATGAGGAATTGAAATGACAAATCAAATCAAACCGTTTCACCGATATATCACAAAGCAATGTTGCAAGACTTGTGGGATTCCTGTATGTAATTAACATAATAACTGGTCTCTTCGGTTTTGTTCGCATGAATCTTATTGTGCAAGAAAATATTTTTGTGTATTAATTTCGAGAATCATTTGGAAAATATTACTCACAATATTTTTTATTGATAAGGGAAAAACATATGTTGTGATATAAATGACTTTCAAAGTGTTATCAATAAGTATGGATGAAGCACCCAAATTTGAAGAAGAGCTAAATAAATATGAAAAAGAAGGATGAGAGCTAATGCAAACCATTTCACCTGGAAGTGGACGGATTCATGCATTATTAATATTGCACCACCAGAAATCATTAAGATCCTTGGAAGGGCAGTAAAGATTTAAGTAAAGATAGTGATGAATCAAGATCAATTTACAGATGAAAGTTATGAATTGAATGAAGACGATCTTAAAAAGTTACAAAAGCTGATAAATGATGCTGTTAATAGAATTGAGTTTTATAAGAGATATTATATGAAATTTTAGATTATGAAATTAATTAATTAAAGTCCTATAATGCAAGAGAATTCTCGAATCTAACTTATTAAGCTGGATAAGGCAAATGTTTGATGAAAGACTAAAAGAATTTTTAGGTAAAGATTTCGAATTATTAAAAAAACCAACGATATATTATACTAAAAAAGAAAAATTTCGAATTCTTCAAGCGATAGTTCTTATGTTCGGTGGAGAAAGTAGGGGAGATTTAATTATCTTATCTTTCGATAAAGATGATACCGAAAGAATGGATATTGTAGAGAGTAGCATTGAATCTTTGCTTGATGTTGCAGTGAGTACTTCCTATAATAAAGAAGAAAAGCATTGGGAAATAATTATTACGGATTTTAAAAAATAGGATTGTTTACTATTCAATTTTCGTCTATTGTATAAGCTATTCCATTTTTAACAGTGAAGTTTATTTTACTCAACTCAATGAATTTGCTAATTTTTTTAGTATTGGGAAGCAATTCGTATTCAATTGAAATCTTATCCTTTAGTAAAAGGGATAATAAATTGAATTTGTCAGTGATCTTGTTAACCAAAACTCCAGGAACATGAATATACCCTATTATAAGATTTTGCTTTTCGTTGGAAAACACATGAGCCACTGGATAGGATAACAGATTATGAACAATATTCTGGAAATAATCTTTATCTTCACACTTAATCGTTACAAATATAATATCCTTTAATCCTATGAATGCTACGTTCGGATATTGTTGATAGACACCATTTTCAACGAATTGGTTAAGTATATGTCTTATACCACCTGAACTAAGATTTTTGGACAAAAGATCCAGTGAACGAAGTGATAAAGTATTTGTTTTTGTTAAATTCTTGATAATTTCTACTTCATTCTCATTAAATTCGTCTTTATAGGATCGTTCCAAATCCCAGTGGACGAAATTTCCTGTTCGATAATAATTGGAAAGAATATCAGGGATTTCAAATTCACTCCATCCATGTTGGGAATCATGTTTATCATGAGAATAATCTTGAAAATTAGCATTCCAAAGCCAATCAGTAAGTTGAGTATAATCAAAAGGATTTAGTAACTCATTGACATTTCCGAAAGGCACACAGGCTATGGCTATCCTCCTATCTTTTAATGGTAAATCCCAAACAAGATACGGCTTGATTTTTTCTACTCCTTCCATTTCAGGGGTATATTCAAACTGGGCATAATAGAATCCGAATTTTGCTGGGTTCATTGCGATCATATTTGTCCAACAAACACGGAAATTGTACATTAAATTTTCCGATCGTTTGACTCGGAGGAGATTTTTCTTGGAATACCCTAATGCAGCTACAATTTCTTCAATCTCAGGGGAATGGATTCGGGGTTTACCTTCAGCATCCTTGAGTAAAAATTCAGGTTTGGTCAAAATTTTTAGTACTTCTACTTCTCTTTCGCGAAGTGGGATTGTTAATGATTTTATGACAATAAAAAACCCTGATAAAAAATCATCAAGGCTATCAAGATCAGAAAAACCTTTCATATACTCATCTAAATCAGTGAGATCAATTTCTCGGACAGGAGTGATATTTATATCCTGTAATCGATCCATGAAATGCGAAAACGTCCTGGGAAAAAAGAAACCTCCTGATCGAAATTTCAATAAAACTCGATTATTTTTTTCAAGAACCTCCCGACCATAATCATCTTTTACGCAATACGGATGATTTTGAAACTTCTCAAAAAACTCTCGACTGATTCTTTTTAGGAATTTTTCTTTTTCTTTGTGAGATTCAATATTGGTATTGTCATGATGTGCTTGAAAAAATGATTTACATTCAAAATACCCTTCGACAATATTTTTTATCATCTCTTTTTCCAAAATCTGGAAATTAAATGATGATTGGTTATTATTATCCATGAGTATTTTTCACCATACTAGTGATTTTGACAGTAATTTGAGTAGTATTATATTAGTAAATTTATTCATAAAACTTTGCATAATATGACCTTTAAGGCGGAGCACATATTTAAGCCCTCCATACAATTTTATACTTAGAACTGGATTTCCAGTAAAAAAATTGTAGGAACAAGCTATGCAATCAGTATCAACTAGTCGTATTAATGATTCTATGTACGAAGATAGTAAAAGTAATACAAAAAGAAAAATTTTAATTGTAGACGACAATGAGGATCAATTAGTTATGTATAAGTTTCTTTTTACAAGTTTCAATAATAAATACGATTACCTAACGTTTTCTTCACCTGAAGAAGCTATGAATTATATGAATAAGCTTAAGAACAAAAAATACAGAAATATTTTAAATGAACTTGACAATATTAATCTAATCATTTCTGATTATAATATGTTTCCAAAAAATGGATTAGAATTTTTCAAAGAGCTTAATAATCAAGGTATTGTTATCCCATTCGTATTATTCTCGTCTTTTATATCCAATGCTATCGTAAGTGAAGCTAAATCATTAGGTATTGTTGAATGTATTGAAAAAGACATTAATATTCAAAATACAATTGATAAATTAGGATTTTATCTCATATAATAGTTAGATCATTGCAGTGGATTTAGCTATGAAATTTGTCAGAGATAAGTATCAATTTTTTTTGTGTTGTGTAAGAAAATAGTTAGTAAAATGCTGCGAAACCTATTTTAAGGGCAGAAAGAGTTAGCTGAAAATGGTGACACTAGAAATGAAATCATTGAAACCAATTGTGAAAGTAGTAATACCATTAATTCTATTAGCCTCACTATTCATCGTTGCTTCTGCTGCATCGGATGTACAGCCTGCCAAGGAAGCTCAGACCGCAATACCAGATAGATATTTTGAAGATAACGTTGGACTGAATAAGGAAGCTCAGACCGCAATACCAGATAGGATTTTAGGATTTGGTCAATCTGAAGCCTCCGGTAATTTAGGTGATAATTAGATGTCTCAGAATGTAAGAGTGATTAAGAATAGGAACAAGAATTCCAGTACAAGCAACTGGTCTAACCTATGCAATATTCTTAATGCTTTTAACGTTGAAAGTAATAAAGACAAGCTAATTCTGAATTGGGATAATCCAGAAGTAGATCAATTTGAATTCATAAGAGAATTATTTAGTAAATTAACAGAGACTACAGTCAGCGGATCCTATGATGGATACTCAAAGACTTGGGTTGTTAAAGCATAAACAAGATGAAATTTAAAGAGTAAAATTTCGAAATTTAACATCCAGATTTGAATCCTGAATAGGAAACATGGCATTATTTAGATTGTATTCTGTAAAGAAAAAGTTAGGCAAACCACACTTAGGGAGAAGAAACTGATCATAGGTCAAGACAAATAATTTTGTCCATATTTTGTTATATGCTACCATTAAGATACCTAACAGAGAGAAATATTATACCCATATTACGAGTTAGTTCCAGAATCAGTGTACACATAAAATTTCATATTATTTAGTAGATAGGAATGCATTCACCTAGGAAAAAGGAAATTTTTTAATTTAATTCAATATTCTATGAAAAAGAAGTAATTATTTACTTTGATAATATAGACTAATCCATAGTAATGAGAAAGCATAATAAAATAGAAAGTGAGTAGTTCATTTAAAAAATGGAGTTCAGAGGGAAAAATATCACAATGAATAAAACATGGCTACCACTAAGTGAGATATTAAAAACGGTTTTACTCTTAACAGACGTTTCACTACTAAAACTAAGGGCCTGCTTGTAGAGAGTAAAAGTGAAATTTAAAGTATGAAATTTCGGTGACATATAGAATGAAATCTTTGAGTTATTTAATATAATGCGGAAAAAAAATTACCCCATAACCGACAAAACAAGATCAGGCTCAGGATAAGAGTATTCTAAGATTTCTAATTCATTTTCTAAGGAAGGAAAATAATCAATAAATCTATCGTATAATAGTGTATCTTGATGTTCTGATAATTTAATGAAATAAATATTTTCTTCTTCTCCTAAGAAATGGACACTATAAGGGAATTGTTTTAACATATTAGAAATGTTTTCTTCATCTAATTCAGATAATTTTGATGTTTTAATTCTTAATAACCGTTTTCTTGTTTTATTGATGAAATTTACTCGAGGATATTAAAAAAGAATATTTTTTCTGAAAGCAAAATTTACAAGATTCTTAACTCTCGCAATTTTCACTGGAAATTTTTTGGTTATAAATCCCTCAGCTGTTCCCAGTCTCAAACTCTTGTGTTCCAATAGAGAATGGTTTTCGTTAAGAAATTTGTAATACTTAAGAATTTCCATCTCCTCTGATGAAAAATCAAGATTAACTGGTTTTATCTCGACGCTATATCTATCCTTAACATAAGTTGCTGGTGGGTTAATAGATTTAGGTTCAAATTCATAAATCATAGTATTAATAAATATTTTTCTAATAAAATTTTCTTTTTTAGTTTTTATCTGCTCATCCTTATCCAGAAACACAAGATTTGTATTGTTCAATGAAAATTTCATAATATTCTTAGTGGTAGGAATAGGATCACAAAAATATATTTTTGTTAACTTAACAATTGTTAAGTAGTATAAAAGGTTATAGAATAAATCAAAAAAAACTTCTTGTTCCTTAAAACTGGGAACTTCTAAATAGCAAATTTATAATGATTAGGTATCATTTATGGACTATGATGTAATAGTTATAGGTGCTGGTGTAGCAGGTTCAGCAACTGCCATTCGTGCGGCTAATAAAGGTTTGAATGTACTTCTTCTTGATCGGGGAGATCCCATTGGAAATAAAAACTTGTCAGGTGGAGTTTTATGGGGAAATGATTTAGGAGAATTATTCGGAGATAATTGGTGGGAAGAAGCACCTGTTGAAAGATATATTGTAAACAAAGGAATAGGTTTATTAGCTCCTGAAGATTCAATGTTTGTTAATCTTAATTTTCCAAGTTGGAAAAACCCTCCCTATAATGGATTTTCAGTATTGCGTGCCCGTTTTGATCCATGGTTAGCTGAAAAAGCTAAAGAAGCTGGGGTTGACGTATTTAATTCAGTTAATGTTGATGAATTAATAATTAAGGAAGGCAAAGTATCTGGAATTCGGCAAAGTGGAGATGAATTCACAAGCCATGTTGTTGTTTTTGCGGAAGGAGCGAACCCCCAACTTGCAATAAAATACGGCTTTAGAAATGAATTAGATCCAAAGAAAGATATCCAAAAACATTATATGTTAGGAATAAAAGAAATAATATCATTACCTAAAGAAACAATAGAACAACGATTTAATGTTGGTTCAGGGGAAGGAATGGCTTATGAAATGCTTGCAGGATGTTATAAACCACCAAATGATCAAGCAAGAGTTGGAGCCTTTTTGTACACTAACAAGGAAAGTTTGTCAATTGGTATTGTTGTCCAGCTTGAAACAATCACGAGAAAAAGTAAGTCCGAACCTGGAATCCATACATACACTTTATGGGAACAATTTAAAAAGCAACCTTTTATCTCAAAATTAATAGAAGGAGGAGAAACTGTAGAATACGGAGCAAAGATGGTACCACATGGTGGATATCATATGATACCAAAGAAACTTTTCTTTGATGGAGCTTTATTAGTTGGTGATGCAGCAGGTTTTGTTTTTTCCAACGGATTAACTATAAATGGAATGAATTATGGTATTTATTCTGGTATTTTAGCTGCTGATGCGTTAGTTGAAGCTAAATCGAAAAACGACTTTACAAGTAAAGGATTATCGATTTATGGTAAGAAAATAAAAAGCTCTTATTTCTATAAAACCATGAAAAAATTCAAGAAAGTAGATAAATACTTAACAAATCCTAGATTATTTAACAGATATGCAGAGGTTCTCACTGGAGGATTAAAAGATATGTTAACTGAGAATCAAGAAGTAAAGCAAAAAGCTATATCTTCAATGATTAATAATCTTAAAAAACAGAAAGTTAATAGATTTAGAGCTGCATTAGATGCTTTAAGCTTAAGGCATTTATGACAACAAAAATAGTTAAAACATAATATCTGTGAGTGGAAAATTAGTATGAGTGTATCTGAAAAACATAATCCAGAATTCGACAAGACTATTTAAAAGTTGTATGGATTGAGAAAGAAAATTACATAATAACGCTATATTAATATCGTGTTCATTAATAGAAAAAAGATTCTTCATTAATAGAAAAAACATCCAACTTACAACTTGCACATTTACCTATTTCAACATTTAGTTTATGTTTTTCACAGATTGAACAAGTATCTGCAAAGATTTGTATATATTTACCTTTTCTTTGAGTTATTTTCGATTGTGGATTCATAAATACCACTATTTAGGTTTTGTTATAGCTTCAATAAATCCGGTTAAATAAAAATAATCAAAATGAATAAACAAAATGAATTGAATCATATTCACTATTAATTTAAAATAAAAATCCAATAAATAATTATAAAGATAGCAATTTATTGCATATATAAATAAAATGAATAATCCTTAAAAAGCTTGGAAAAAGTCTATCAAATTTCTTTAATCAATTTAGTGGTGTTGCTTAAATTTTCAAACCCTATTCAATTTATGGAGGTAAAAATAAGTCCAGTTGAAATATGAGGAAAAAATTCTTAGAATTGTAAAAATGCTATATTATGTTCTAAATAAGGCTTTTGTCTTAAAAAATTATAAAGTAATTACTTGATCAGGCATGTTTCCAGATAAAGCTTTGTAGAGATCTGGAAAACACCCGACTTTAACACCTTCAACAGTATCAACTGGTACGAAACTATTATCACCTAAATATATGAGTATATATTGGAGAAATTTTAATGAAGTATCTTGTTTTAGGAGCAGGTCTTGTTGGAAGTGCCATCGCACTTGATTTAGCAATGGATAAAGATATGGACGTAACAGCTGCAGATGTCAACCAAACTTCCTTAGATAAACTGAAAGCACACCATATTAAGGTAATACACGCTGATCTATCAGATTTGCAATTATTGAAAAACACTGTAATGAACTTTGATATTATTGTTGGGGCATTACCGGGTATAATGGGTTTTGAAACGCTAAAGTCTATTATTGAGTCAGGTAAAAATGTTGTAGATGTTTCATTTTTTCCTGAAGACCCTTTTAAACTAGATAAACTCGCCAATGACAATAATGTTACAGCAGTAGTGGATTGTGGGGTTGCTCCTGGTTTTAGTAGTATCATACTAGGCCATCTACATAGTTCCTTAGATAAAATAGAATCTTACACATGCTATGTTGGAGGTCTTCCAGTAATTCGTGACGAACCACTTGAATACAAGTCTATTTTTTCACCCATTGACGTGATCGATGATTATACAACGCCAGCGAGATTTGTAGTTAAAAGTAATCTTGTTATCCGACCAGCATTATCTGATCCTGAAATACTAAATTTCCCTGGAATTGGTTCTCTTGAAGCATTCAATTTGGATGGATTAAGAACATTGACAAAGACATTCCCTGACATTCCTGATAAGATAGAGAAAACATTACGTTATCCTGGCCATATCGAAAAGATGAAACTACTAATGGACCTAGATTTATTTTCTCATGAAATTATTGAAGTCAAGGGGGTAAAAGTCAAGCCTATAGATCTCACCACGAAATTAATGCTCCCGAAGTGGAAACTCGAGGAAGGTGAAGAAGATCTCATTGTAATGCAAATCATCATTAAAGGAGAGAAACAAGGTAAAAAAGTTACATACTGTTATGATATGCTTGATCGTTATGACAGAAAATCAAAGACAACATCCATGGCCCGTACTACTGGTTATACATGTTCCATAGTTACCCGTCTCGTTGCTAAGGGTGTTTATAAAATGAAAGGGATATCTCCACCGGAGTATATAGGAGAAAATAGCATATGTTACAGTACACTCCTGAAAGAACTGAAAAAGAGAGATGTTACTATCACAGAAACCATAGAAGACCTGTAAAACGAATTATTTTTTTTCAACAGATACAAGAAACATTTCAGCTTACTCTATTGAGAAGGAAGGTCTTTTAGTTTCTATATGGATATTCTATTATTATTCAATTTTTGTGATCCTTTCTAAGGCGTATTCATATATTTCTCCCGATAGAAACATTATTCTATTTAATTTCTTTAAACTTTCTTTTCCTTCTTTTTTTGTTATTTTCTTACTTAGCACATTATCAATTACTATTCCTATAGTTCCTTTTACCTTTAATCCAATATTTCTAGCATAGATTCTTGCTTCTTCATCATCAAGTAAAATCGTGTTGGAACTTAGTTCTTTTGCTAATGAAATTGCTTTTATTTCCCCTTCATGCAAAAATTGTTTCAATTCGTCCTCTTTATACATTTTTTTTGTTTCTTTTACAATTATCAATTTTATTTTTATTGCCTCATCAATTATAACTGCATCCTGAAACCCATCGTGTATTCCTCTTACAACCGTTTCCTTGTATACTTCAAGCGGTATGAAAATATTTTCAAACAAATTAAATAAATAGTCAAGTTTTCCTATTTTTGCGAGAAGAATCAACGGGCTTGAATTTGATACTGCCTGTTTATTCAAATTCATTTTTTAACTCATCTAATGTTATGGGAAATGGGATGTTATTCTCCTTTAATATTGATAAAAAACTGCGAAATGACTCACTACAATGACTAGCAGCCTTCCAAACAGTCCATCTTCTATTACGTACCATATCTATAGCTTTTTTCTTTCTTATTTCTTTCAATCCTATATCCAATAGTTTTCTTACTGCAGTAGATTTATCGATATTTTCATTTTTTGCAAAATTTTCAATATCTTTTTCTTGTTGACTATTTAATCGAATTGAAGCAGTTTTCATATAAAATCTTCCTGTATACAATATACGATATTGTCATTTATATATATGACTATTGAAAAATATCAAAGACAGAATTTATTTAATTTTCCTTATTCTCTAAGAAAAAAGTTCGTTTTATTTTCTTTAGGCCTCATAATTTTAAAATATTTTACGTTATTTGTCATTATTTTCACAATACAATTAGCTAGTTCTTGGGAAATAATTTTAGAAGAGATTATGTAGTTAAAACTATCAGAACCAGCCCTAACTTTTTTTATTCTAGGATCTAATTTTAAAATTATTTCTTGTACAGTAATTTGATCATAGCCAAGGTTGTGAAAAAATTTATGATTAGGAATTTGAACATGATTACTCTTAACAAATGCATCGGTTAATAATTTTTTAAAATCAGATGGTAACTGACGTGCAATAATATCTATTCCTAATTCTTGAGACATCGAAACCACCTGGGAAATCTCATTCAGCTTATATTGCTGAAATTTTGTCTATACCCCTACAAACGGTTTCTGATGAAATCAAACGGTTGTTAAAATTACAATACCTTCAACCGGTTTTTACAGAGAAAACATTATTAGATGCACGGTACAAACATTATAGTATTACAAAAAAGGGGATAGTTTTTTTACACTTACTTAAAGAATCGATACGAGTGATGCTCATGCAGGTTCACAAAGATAATATAGATTCAGAATAACATCCTCTCAGCTAAACCTAAATAAATCCTCGGATGGACAAATAAATTTGTGTAATTTTGATTCGAGTAATAACTTTTTGGTCTGTGAGTGTCAATATTACTTTTTTTCCATCAATAATCTTAAATAGAGATAAAATTGTGTTGGTCAATTAATTTGCCGAATTAGAATTAAAAGTCATGAAACTACTATTTCGCGACAGATTTCAAGTTCCGAAAATCGTAGTGATCGCTTTAAGGAGAGCCCTTTATATGCTTACGATTATCTGGCAAAAAGGTTAAAGAAATCGGAATTGTAGTAGTAATCGATCATTGATCTGGGGAAAACTTCATATATTCACTTCATTTTGATTTTCTCATGAAATATTCCGATCAAGCACCATCATTATCAGATGAAGAAATCATTACCTATTTGAAAAAAGAACGGAAGGCTCGAGTTTGCACCCATAATCAAGATGGTACCATACACGCTGTTCCTGTAGCTTATCGATTTCTTGATGGCAAAATCATATTTCTCT
>MDVS01000041.1 GCA_001940645.1 Candidatus Heimdallarchaeota archaeon LC_3 | reverse complement strand
TTCTCTGTCTGGAAAATTTCAGTCTTTTTTGAAAGTCAAGAAGGTGAAAACATTCCTGGATGTCCAACATGGGCTAATGACTTTCATGAAGAATATATTAAACGTAATTGATAAGAGAATTTTGAAATCAAGGAGAAATGAAAGATGTAAATAACCGAAAAATTCAAGAGATTAAAAAGTGCAACTCGAGTAAAATATAAAGAAATTAATAATTATCCTTTAGTGAATGAGTTATTAATAGTTATTTCACGTCTGTGACTTATTATGCCTTTTTATGATTCAATTGGACAAAAATTTTCTTCCATTTCATCAAATAAAATCATATCATTAGTTCCATCAATTACTGAGACCCTTTTTTCTTTTGGATTAAAAAATAGAATAATTGGTGTTACAAAATATTGTATTTTCCCTAAAGAAGCACAATATTCTCCTAGACATATTTGTGGTGGAACTAAAAATCCCGATGTAAATTTAATTTTTTCTTTAAAACCTGATTTAATTATCGCGAATAAAGAAGAAAACCAAGAAAATCATATAAAAGAATTGATTTTCTCTAATATTCCTGTGTTTGTAACATATCCAAAAACAATCAACGATAGTTTTAAATTATTAGATCAAATTATTGAAATTTGTGGTTTGGAAGATAGTGTTCATGTAAGTAATTTAGTAACAGATATAAAAAATAGAACTGAGAGGATTATTAGAAATATTAATAAAATTAAGTATGATAAATTTAGTGTCTTTTGTCCTATATGGAAAAATCCTTGGATGACGATTAATAATGAAACATATATTCATGATGTTTTAAAGTTTTTGCGATTAGAAAATGTTTCAGCCAATTTTACTTCTTCTAGATATCCTGAGGTTGATTTAGATGAAGTGATAAAAAAATATAATCCAGATATTATATTATTACCTACTGAACCTTATAATTTTACAAATAATGACATCACTGAAATAAAAAAGCGTTATAAGGATCTTGGGAAGGTACATCCAAAAAAAATTGAGATTGTTGATGGTTCTTATCTTAGTTGGTATGGTTCAAGGATGGCTATAGCATTAGAAACTCTTTTTTCAATTATTTACAATAAATAATTTAAGTACTTTTATTCAATTGTTCTGTATTCTGGTCCTCTATACTGAGCTAAATCAAAATTGATTCTTCTCATTGGTATTTGAGTTTGAACTTCTTCATAATAATGGGCTGCTAAACCAACTGTCCGTCCTAGTATGAAAATAGCTTTTGTAAGGATTGGATTTAATCCTAACTCTGATATTATTGAACCCAAGACTCCATCTACATTTATGGGTAGATCTAATCCTCTTGTTCGATAAAATATTCGAGATAATTTCTTAGAAGATTCAATACTAGGTCCACATATGCCAGCTTTTTCAGCCAAATTCCATAAAATGGTTGTTCGTGGATCTTTGGTATGTATTCGATGTCCAAGGCCATCAATCATTTCTCCTTTTTTAGTCAATTCTCTGATATTTCTATAAATTGATTCATCAATATTAATATTGCTAATTTTACTCTCAGAAACAATTTTCGAATATAATTTTGCGGCTTTTGCTCCTGCTCCTCCATGAATATCGGTAATTGCATTTATTCCACCACATAAAGCGACTTCAAGTGATGTCCTTACTGAAGCTAGTAACAGTGTTGTTTGACAAGAAGGAGGTGTTACACCATGATCAATACAGGCAGTTATCATTACCATCAATAAATTTAGTCGATTTATTGGCTCGTTTTCTACACCAATCAAAGATCGATAAATTAATGTTTCTAAATCATCATTATTAGAGCTTTCACTTAATATATGATTTGTCTTAAATATCATTGAAAAATACTGAATTATTCTACCGATAATATAAGATATTTTATTCAATTGTTGTTTTTGATTATCCTCAGACAGTGGAGATATGGTATTATCATTAAACAAGTAGGTAGCAATTATTTTCGATAATTCTTGATTGTTACTAAAATCTTTATCTAATGCTATTGGATTTTCCATAATCGCTTTTTTTATAATTTCTGACATTTCTTCTCTAGTCTGTTTATCAGGAAATTCTCCTGTGAATATTAAATATAAAACATCCAGAAATGATTTTTTTTGAATTAAGTCTGACAGATTATATCCTCGGATTAATATTATATTTGGTTCAATTTTAGTTAGCGAAGTTCCCCAGAACTGTGGAGGAGGTTTCAACTCCCATTTCTTTTTCATTCTTCTATAATAATCTTCAACTTTGAAATATGTCTTATCTTTCAGTATTTTTTGTACTTCTTCAATTAAATCTCCTTGATGATTAACAACAGTAATTCCAGCATTTTCTAAAGCATTTTTTTTAGTCATAAACGTTCCATAATCCATATCCGGAGCAATAACTGCTCCAGCATGACCCATGGTTTTTCCTGCAGGTGCATTTGATCCAGAAATCAAAGCAATTAAGGGTTTAGGATATTTAATATGATGATTCTTGATGTCTTCTGCTAGTAATTCTTCTTGCATACCGCCAATTTCTCCTGCGATAATCACTAAATCAGTATTAGCATATTGCATTACATTTGGTACTATATCTAGAAATCTTGAACCTATTGCGCCATCCCCACCAATTCCTAATACTGCATTTTGAGCTATACCCGCTGATGCTAAAGCATCGGATAAGTGATATAGAATTGCTCCGCTTCTAGATAATATTGTTACTCCTTTTGCTCCTGCTTTTCCTTGTTCAACTTCTTGAGGGTGGAAAACATCAGGGAGCATGCCAATTTTAATAGATTCAGGTGGAAAAATAATTCCTGGAGTATTTCCTCCAAATAATAATGTATTATTTTTTCTCGCTACAACTAAAATGTCTCTAACATCTTTTAATGGTATTCCCTCACTGATTAAAACTATTATGGGTATTCCAGCTTCAATTGTTTCAACAGTAGCCTCTTTTGCTGTTGAAAAATGTCTCCAAATACTCGCAATTGCAATATTTGGATGATTTTTTACCGCTTCACTTGCATTGTTATAGACCGGAATTGTTTCTAATAGTTTTGTACCTCCTCTACCAGGATGAACACCACAGGTTATCTTTGTACCATAATCTGTCATTAATTGAGCATGACGTGTGCCTTGTCTTCCCAATCCGACTATCAAGGTATTAATTTCATTTGTTTCAATGATATTATCTCCAATATCAGGTCTTTTGTTTTTAATTAAATGATATAGTAATCCTTCTGTTAGGTTAATAGGTGCCAATGACATTTTTAAGTCCTCTTCATCTTTTCCTCTTATAATAATCAAGCCAACAATTTTTTCTGATTAAGTCCATATTCTAATCCGTCCTTAATGATATCTGCCATGATTTTCTGGTTACCCACAATAATATGCAAGTTTTTCAATGCTTTTGGAGACTCTTGTTTAGCCTTCTCATAAAAAACAATAGCACTAGGAAGATCTGTACCTACCATTCTCCCATATACAGGAATTACCCTTTTCTTTAATGAATATCTTTCCTTTATTGATAAAATTAAACCTTGTATAAATATGTCGCAACTTGAGATACCACCAAAACGAGAGGTAATTATTATATCAGAAATACCATCCATTAATAAATGAAACATCTCAGCTACCTTTTGAAGGGTAGGTCCTCCCCCAGAGTCCATAAAATTAATAGGAATGATTGTTTGATTAGGAAAATATTTTTTACTTACGTTTACTACTTCATCTATAGAAAAAATTCCATAACCAGCACCACCTGGTACTAATCCAACATATAATGTATCTGCATCTTTAGCTTCGGCTGATACTTGGTTAATGAGATCGATGTATGGAATTTCATTTTCTGAAGCTCTTGCTTCAAATTTAGTCTGTTCTGAAACATCATGCCTTTTTTTTGTTGGATCTTGTCCTAAATAACTGAGAATGGCTGATTGACGATATAAAGCGTTATCATCAAGAATTATTTTAGCATCAACAGCTAAAATTGATTTATTTTCATCATTAGATATAATAAGTGGATTTATTTCACATACCCTAGCATCAATATTCTGAAAACAACTAAATAGATTCTTGATTGTTATGGCTATATTTTGAGCAATTAACGTAGAGTTCTCGTATTTTTGGAGATTGTTTTCAAAAAACTTAAAAACTCTGTTTGAATCCTCTTTGTTAAGTTCTTTATCATTTTTTAGTATTTTGTATTTAAAAAATTGCTCTGGAGAAGTTTTTGCTTTTGTTTCTACATCTACTCCTCCTATACTTGACGCTAGTATTGTCACATCAAATGTTGCAGGATCAGTTAATATTGAAACATAAAGTTCATCAAGAATCTGTATAGCTTCTTCAATCAATATTTTTTTAACCTTGTATCCTTGAATAGATAATTGAAACAACTCTTTTGAATTTTTTATTGCTTCTTCTAAATTATATGCTTTTTTAATTCCTCCAACTTTACCTCTTCCTCCTGAAAGAACTAGAACTTTTAGAATGATCGGATATTTTAAGTCTAATACTTCTAATTCTTCAATAGACTTAATGACTGCAATTTGTTTAGGTATCGGAACATTAAACTTACTGAACAATTTCTTTGCTTCATTTTCGTATAATTTCAAAATATATCCCTTTTGTCGATGTAGTGGTGATGATTTCGTAATTGGATTTTTTGAAAACAACCTTTTATTTAGAATAATAATTAATTAATCCACCAGATTCGAAAATTCTCTTTAATTCATCTGGAAGTTCAGGAATCGTAAATTTATTTCCGTTTAAGGTAAGTTCGTTTGATTTAAAATCAAAATTTATCTTCGATCCTTTTTTATAATCATTTACAAATTTTGGATTGATAATAACTGCTAATCCTTGATTAACAGCGGATCTGTAGAATATTCGAGCAACCGATTTGGCAACAATTCCTTTTATTCCTAAGAATTTCAATCCAACAGCAGGATGTTCACGAGATGAACCACAACCAAAGTTTTCTCCCACAACTAAAATATCATTTTTCTTGACATTCTTTGAAAAATTTTCATCTATTCCTTTGAAAAGAAAAGGAACAATTTTTTCTGGATCTGAAGATTTTATATCGTAAGTTAAATTTCCAGCAAACATTTGATCTGTGTTCAGATTATCAACATCAGCATAATTCCAGACACCGTCGATATACCTAACTTCATCAGAAGAAATTACATTTATTGATTTGTCTTTTATTTTTTGTTCGAATACCCTATCTTCTAATGGAGGATGATTTCTTGGATCACTAACGTAACCGTTTACGGCTGATTTAACTACTGTTGCAGGTGAAGCTAAAAATATAGAAGATTTTTTGTTTCCCATTCTCCCCAAAAAGTTCCTATTAGCTGTCGAAATGATATTCCAATTATCTGCTGGTATTCCTTGACCTTTTCCCAAGCAAGGCCCACAACTGGATGTTAAAACTGTAGCTCCTGAATTTATGAGTATTTCCATGTAACCCTTCTTAATACTTTCTAAATATATTTCTTTAGAAGCCGGCGCTACAATAAATTGAACGTTCAGATTTATTTTTTTATTCTTTAGAATTTCACTCGCTATTTTTATATCATCAACCCGTGCATTTGTGCACGTTCCTAAAAAAGCTTGGTTTATAGGTGTTTTTGCTAACTCAGATACTGATTTAACATTATCAACATTATGAGGTGCAGCAATTAATGGAGTTAATTCATTTAAGTCTACAGTAATTGTTTCTGAATATTCAGCTCCTGAATCACCATAAAATAGGTCATTTTGTTTGACATATCTACCATTCTTTTTTATATGTTCTAGTAATACTCTATCTGGAGGAAAAATGGCTGTTTTTGCTCCCATTTCTGCTGCAAGATTGGTAATAGTCATTCTTTCAGAAATTGAAAGATATTTGATGCTTTCACCATGAAATTCTAATGCTCGGTAATTGGCTCCTGATGATCCAATTGTTCCAAGTAACCATAAGGCAATATCTTTTGCATAAACCCCTTCAGATAATTTACCTTCTAAAATAATTTTGATAGTTTCAGGAACACGAAACCACGTTGATCCAGTTAACCATAATCCAGCTGTTTCCGTTCTATCAATGCCTGCTGCAAATGTATTTAATGCTCCACTAGTACTTGTATGAGAATCAGAGCCAACAATAAGATCACCGGGTAGAACAACATCTGAAATAAGTTGATGACATATACCCATTCCAACATCTTGAAAGTGTTTGATGTCTTGATTTTTAACAAATGATCTTATACTTTCATGATCATTAGCAATTTGTGAATTGGTGGGTGGAGCATCATGATCTAAAACAATGAATAATTTTTCTGGATTTTTGATCTTTTCTCCTTTCATTTTTTTAAATGTTTTATATATCGAGGCAGAATTGTCATGTGATAATATCCAATCAGGAGAAGCAAAGACTATGTCATTTGTTGAAACATATTTACCACTTTTTTTTGAGAAAATCTTTTCGGAAAATGTTTTATTTTTCATTAATCTTACCAAATATCTTTAATTCAAGGTTTTTCCTAATTCCAGCAATCCACCTGCGTTTATAATATCAAGAACAGGTTGTGGTATTTTTTCAATAGTTATTGACTTACTCGAAGAAGAATGTATTATTTTAGATTTTTCAAGATCAATGCTTATTATTTCTCCATCTTTGATATTTAATTCATCAATTTTTGGCGCTTGCACTAACAACAAGCCTTCATTAATAGCATTGGTATAATAAATTGGTGCAAAGCTCTTTCCAACAATAACTTTAATTTTAAGAGCTAAAAATCCTGTTACAGCTTGCTGACGGGTCGATCCTTTGCCAAAATTACTTCCAACAAAAAGAATCTCATCAATATGGTCTTCTTTTGAAAAATTCTCAAATCCTTGTAAATTTCCAAAAATATGCATCTTAATCTTTTCTGGATCATGGATGGTTAATAACGAAGCATGAAAAATATTATCAGTATCAATGTCATCTACATCAATAACTTTAACTCTTCCTTTAATGATAGAAGCTAATACCAATCCTTATTTCACCTTACTATCCGGTAGTGTAATTTTTCCATTCAATGCTGTATATGCGGCAATAACCGGACTCGCTAAATATACTGGAGCAGGTCCTATTTTTCCTTTAGTATTTCTATTACCAGTGGTCATTGTTATATGATTTTTTCCACCAGTCAGTCCGAATTGCCCTTTAGCACAGGTGGAACACCCAACTCCAAAGAAATTGGCACCAGCATCTAAAAGAGTTTCATAAGTACCATTCTTAGTTATCTCAATCATATCTTCTCTTGTAGCAGGAATAATACTTAATCGTGTTTTAATTTTTTTATTTGCTAAAATTTTTGCAACCTGTCCAATATCAAAAGCTGTTCCATTTGTACAAGAACCTATAACTACAGAATCAATATGGGTATCCACAACTTGTTGAACTGGTTCTACATTATGAGGATAAGGAGGAGAAGATACATATTGTCCAATATTAGAGATATTAATCTCAATCTTATCTTTGTAAATTGCCTCTTGATCCGCTATTAAATTTTCTTGGGGGATAAAGCCTATGAATCCTGAAGCTTCAGTAATCAATGAGCACAAAGTGATTCTTTCTTCAAGTGTGAAAGAGTCTATAATGTCTCCATAAAACTCAATAGCTTTACCTGTTATCCCATAAGCATGTAATTCTTTTAACACAAATAAGGTGACATCTTTAGCAGTTGTTGGCCAAGAAATACTTCCACTCAAATTGACTCTAATTGTTTCAGGTATTTGAAGCCAAAATCTTCCAGTTTTAAAAGCGAAAGCTAACATAATATCTCCAGCTCCTAAACCAAGAACTCCTACAGCTCCTAGTAAATTATAATGACTATCTGCTCCAATAACAATATTACCAGATTTAACATATCCTTTTCGTATAAGTATGTGTGATCCTATTCCCTGTCCTAAATCAGTTAGTTCGATATCGTGTTTTTCAGAAAAATCTCTTAACAATTGTTGATCTTTAGCATGAATAGGATCATTACCATATGGATAACAATCCGGAGTCAATAAAATATCTTTATTATCAAAAACATTAGAGTTTGGATAATTTTTCTCAAATAGATTGATAACTTGAGGACCTGCATAATCACGTGCTGTAACCATGTCAAGATTAACCCAGATTACGTTACCTGGGAAAATTTCTTTTTCTGATAAATTTGTATGGGCTTGAATTATTTTTTCGATTATTGTGTAATCTTTCAATTTTTTCTCCATCTATTATCATTACTGAATTATTTTTTTGTCAACTTAGCCACTTTCGAGCATACTTCATCTGCCATGGCAGACGTTGATGTTTTTCCACCCATGTCATATGTTCTAGCTTTTCCTTCTAAAATAACTTGTTCAACAGCTGTTTCAACAGTATTAGCAAAGTCTTTTTCTCCTAACCATTCAAGCATCATTTTAGCAGATAGAATAGAAGCAATTGGATTAACTTTGTTCATACCAACATACTTAGGAGCAGAACCATGAGTGGGTTCAAAAACAGCAAAATTATCACCAATATTACCAGCGCAAGCAAAACCTAGACCACCAATAAGCTGTGCGGAAAGGTCTGAAATAATATCTCCAAACATGTTTGATGAAACGAGCACGTTATAAATCTGAGGATTTTTAACTAACCACATGGCCATTGCATCAATATTTGTTTCCCATAGTTCTACGTCTGGAAAACTCTTTGAAATTTTACGAGCTTCACGTACCATCATTCCTGATGTTTCTCTAATTACATTTGGTTTTTCTACAATTGTAACATTTGGAAAATTAAATTCCTTTGCGTATTCAAATCCTTTTGTTATAATCCTTTGACATCCTTTTCGAGTAAAAATTCGAGTTGAAATAGCTAAATCTTCAAGTTTTTCCTGTGAAAATCGTTTTGCTTTAGGATGTGTGTTAACAAATGTGTCCATAACTTCCTGAGGAACAGGATGCCATTCAACACCCGCATATAATCCTTCAGTATTTTCTCGGAAAACAGTAATATTGATATCATCTCTATAATTTAATGGATTTCCTTTGTATGCCTTACAAGGACGTAGATTGGTATAGAGATCAAATAACTGACGTAATGTTACAATTGGACTATAGTACACTAATCCTTTACTTTTAAGATCAGGATTTAGTTCGGAAATTGCTTCTTCCTTCGGTTTAGAGGTAATAGCTCCAAATAAAGCGCATTTACTTTCCTTTAGTATATCAATTGTCCGTTCGGGAAGTGGATTTCCTTCTATTTTCCAAAATTCCCAACCGATATCAGCATTTATGAATTCTACATCATTACTAAAACCAGAAATCTCTAAGACTTTCATAGCAGCATCTGTAGTATCAATACCAATCCCATCTCCAGGTAACGAAACTATTTTGTATTTACTCATTTTTTATTATTCACCTATTTTATTTCTGCAAAATTTTTTTAACTGGAATGAAACATAAGAAGTCGCTACGTGAGATAATTTCTACTTCAGGTAGTCGATTTATTTGATCTCCTTCTTTGCTATGAAATACTATGGCCTGCCGAACTGATAATGGTAAGTCGAATTCAGCTACTAATTCCAATCCCTGAGCTGGATGCCTCAATATTTTGCCAGACTGTGTCGGAACTATATTTCCTTTATTGTCTTTTTTATATTCAACAAATTTACCAATATCGTGTAAAATAGCTCCTGAAATTAGCTCATCTCTATTTAACTCTTTTTCCAACCCTAATCCTTCGTATATATCATATACAGCTATACTCATTTTTGTAACAGCCCTTATATGATCAATCAAGTTGATTTTAGGAATATTATTGGTCTTATCTACTAATTCAGGTATCAATAGTGTAAAAGGAATTTTTTTAAGATCGTTTTCATCCCATTTCCCTGCCACCATAATTTTTTGATAAATTTGAATTAATTTATTCTTTAAATCGGTGGAATTAACTAAATTTATTTCTGGAATTATTTTGGTAATATTCATTTGACTATCACTTATTCAAAACAAAAAAAAAATGGTTAAGTTATTATTTGCTCAAGTTATTAAGTAAATGTTTTACCAGTGGGTTAGCTTCATTATGAAATGTTCCACAAATAGGTTTAATTTTTTATTTTGCTGGAAGGACAATAAAGCTCTATCGAACATTTTTTACATAAGGGTTTTTTAGCATTACAAATATTCCTTCCGTGATCAATTAAAAGATGCCCAATTATAATCCAATCTTGTTTCTGAATAATATTCATTAAATCTTTCTCGATTCTATCTGGATTTTCTAATTTTGTCCATGCAAGAAGTTTAGAAATACGCTTCACATGAGTATCTACTACTATTCCTAATGCAATATTATAAGCTACACCTAAAATAACATTAGCAGTCTTTCTACCAACTCCAGGTAATTTTACTAATTGTTTCATATCATTGGGAACTTTGTTAGCATAATCTTTATGAATTTTAATTGCACAATCTCTGATACTTTTTGCTTTCCTTGTATATAATCCACAAGGTCTAATAATATCTTCAATGTCTGTAATATTTGCTTTTACTGTATCTTCAATTGCTGGATATTGTTTAAAATAGAAGGGAGTGACTTTATTGACCGTAGCATCTGTTGATTGAGCAGATAAAATAGTTGCTACTAATAAATTCCAAGGATTATTATAATCTAAAGAACACTGTGAATCTGGATATGTATCTTTTAATGTTCGAATAATGGTTTTAATATTCTTATTCATTTTTACATCAATAAAAATTAACGAAAATCATCAAATACTTGATCTTCAGAAATTCCCATTTCTTTAAAGCCTAATGGAGCATTTATTATATTCCCAAAAGTAGTTCCAGGGATAATTTCATGTAAAGCAGGTCTTGATTTATTTTGATAGAAAATTCCGATTGGAATTCTTCCATTTTCCCAATCTAATCCTCTAGCCAAGGCATCAGCTAAATTGGAGCTATTATGGCCTTCCTCTTGCAAATTATAAACTCTATCCTTGAAGAATTTATATGTATTGACCTTATTAAAAGTGACACAAGGACTGAGCACATCAATAAAAGAGAATCCTTTATGATTAATTGCTTCAATGATTAAATCTTCAAGATGTTTTACATCTCCAGAAAAACCTCTTGCAACAAATGTTGCGCCACCACTTAAAGCAAGGGTAATAGGATTAATAGGTTGTTCATCAACTCCATCAGGGGTTATCTTCGTCACCATTTTCTCTCTAGAACTAGGAGATGCCTGACCTAAAGTTAAACCATAAATTTGGTTGTTCATTACCATATAAATCAAATTAACATTTCTTCTAGCGCCATGAATAAAATGGCTGAGTCCTATTCCATATCCATCTCCATCTCCCCCGACTACTATTGTTTTAAGGTCAGTATTAGCTAGATGAATTCCTGTAGCAGTGGGCATTGCTCTTCCATGAATAGCATGAAAACCATACCACATTCCGAAGTGAACAAAATTACTACTGCATCCTATTCCGGATACAGTAACTATATCTTTAGGATCAAAACCTAATCTTCCTAATGCTCTTTTAGTTGCTTTAAGCAGAGCAAAATCTCCACATCCGGGACACCAATTTGATTGTTGATGCTGTTCTACTAAAATTGGGACTCCAAATTTTTTAAATGGAATTTCAGTTTTTGAATTATTAGTGCTCATTTATGTAAAATTTCCTTTAAATTAGATCTAATTAATTCTTGATTTTCTGCTAAATGTTTGATTAAATATTTCTTTGTTGGTGCTTCTCCAGTTAAAGGGTGAATTGATTTTCCCTGAGGAATCCATTCAGTTTCATTTTTTAAAAGTGCTTCAAATTGACCTGTATAATTGATTTCTACTACTATACCGTACTTTATTTTTTCCAACTCTTTTTTGACTTTAACAACTGGTAATGGATGAATATCTACGAAAGATAATACATTCCAATCTTCACCATTCTTATTCAATTCATCAACAGTTTCACTAATTGCACCAGTAATACTTCCCCAACATATTAACGTTTTAGATGCATCCTCTAGACCATACCAGATTGGACCTCGCATGTCTTCATTGCGTAATTTCTCGAGCTTTCTAAATCTTTTTTCTATCATTTTTATTCTCATTTCACCAGATTCAGGTAAACCACACTTATTCCCGGAAAGAGAATGAGAATCTTCATTGTGATCTGCTCCAACTAAAACATGTAATGTATCTGGATTAGGAGGAAACGCCCTAGGCGATATACCATCTTCGGTTAATTTAAATCTTTTATAAGGCTTTTCATCCTTGTCTGACTTTTTCCAAAGTTTTCCTCTATCAATTTCAACATCAAGATTGAATGGCTTAACATTTTTGATATGTTCGGACAAATAAAAATCTGAAGCTAGTATAACAGGCATTTGATACTTATCAGCAATATTAAACGCACGTACTGTTGTTTCAAAACATTCCTCAATCGATCTTGGTGCTAAAAATACACGGGGAGATTCTCCATGTGAAGACCAAATTACAGGCAATAAATCAGCTTGTTCCATTTTTGTAGGCACACCAGTACTTGGTCCCCCTCTCATCGATAAAACAATTACACATGGTGTTTCTGTAGCAGATGAGTAACCTAATGTTTCTGCCATTAAAGAGAATCCAGGGCCTGAGGTTGCTGTCATAGCCCTTACTCCTGCAAATGATGCACCAAGAACCATGCTTAATGCAGCCATTTCATCCTCTGCTTGTCTTACAATTATTCCATATTTGTTAGAATTTTTAGCGAGAAATGAAAGGATCGATGATGCAGGAGTAATTGGGTATTGACTCAAAAATTTCAAACCAGCTGCGACCGCTCCTAAAGATATTGCTTCATTTCCAGAAATAACTATATAATCGCTGATAGAATCTTTGGGTAAGTCAAATTTTCTTTTGAATGAGAGAAAATTTTCAGCTTTTTCCAATCCTAATTCTATGGCTTTAATATTATTATTTATTATTATTTGAGATTTATTTTGAAATTGTTTTTTAATAACATCATAAATTTCGTTTACTGGTAATTGTAAGATAGATAATATTATACCTATTGTGATTGTATTAATGATAGCAGGTGTTTTTGGATCAACATCTTTACCTAATCCTGTCAATGGAAGTCTAATAACAGATATTTTCTTTTCTTCTAATTCCTTACTATATTGTTCAATAACAGCTTTATCAGAGTTATATATTAAAATGCCATTTTCATCCAGATCTCTTAAATGGACATGTAATGTTTGTGCAGTAAAAGCTATAATCATATTTATTTTTCTGTTATGTGATCTTAACAGGTGTTTAGAAAATTCGATTTGTTGCCATAAATGACCTCCACGAATTGTAGATTGCGTTCCAGGAACTGAATGAACGTAATATCCAATCTTGTTAAAATATTTTGAAAGGATCAGTCCTGATGATTGGAGTCCATCTCCAGCTTGTCCTCCCCAAACAATCGCGAACCTTTCGAATAATTTTTTTTCATTTAAAGCCATTTATTTGTACCTGAAACTAATTGAATTTTTTATTTGGATATAAATATAAGTTTGTGGTGAATTTTTTTCATTAAATACAATTTTTGAAATGATGTAAATTCTCATTATGGATAATGAATAAAATTTCTTGTTAGAGATAGATCAGTGAAAATATAGGATTAAAATGAGAAAAGGTTTCTTTAAATAATAGATTTTCCTACTTACAATTTTTCATTTAGAATCACTATGTGACATTTTTCGCATTGTTTTTCATTATTAATCTGTTAAATAGGTTCATAATATTATTTATTTTGAATTTCAGACAAAAATATCAAAAATCCTGATTTGATTTCACACGAATGTATTTATTCAATGTTTGAATTTAATAAATTGTTCAAATTTATTCTTGATATGATATTATGAGAACAGAGTTACCAGTTGAATTAAAAACCAACCCAAAAACTAAAATCGAACGAAAACCAGACTGGTTAAAAGTAAAAATACCTAGTGGAGAAAATGTGGGACTTGTAGGAGGTATAAAAAGTAATGAAAGGCTTTTTACTGTTTGTGAAGAAGCAAAATGTCCCAACAAACATGAATGTTGGGGTAGCGGAACAGCTACTTTTATGCTAATGGGAGACATCTGCACTAGAGGTTGTAGATTTTGTTCTGTAACTTCTGGAAAACCCAATCCGTTGGATTTAAACGAGCCTGATAATGTTGCTAATGCTGTTAATAATTTAAACCTCAAATATGTTGTTCTTACATCAGTAGACAGAGATGATCTTACTGATGGGGGATCGATTCATTTTGCGAAATGTATAACAAAAATTAAAGAGAAAAACCCTGAAACACTAATTGAAGTTCTTATTCCAGATTATCTGGGAAACAATTTAGAAAATATTATCAATTCATCTCCAAACGTCATTTCTCACAATGTGGAAACAGTTGAAAGGTTAACTCCTATAGTTCGCGATCCAAGAGCAAATTATCGAAAGTCTTTATTGGTTTTAAGAGAGGTTAAAGAAAGAAAATCGAATATGTTTACAAAAACTTCAATTATGGTAGGTGTAGGGGAAAATTGGGGAGATATTAACCAAACATTTTCAGATTTAAGAAAAATTGAAGTGGATTTCTTAACAATAGGTCAATATTTACGACCTACGCTTAAACATATGAAGGTGGAAAAATATATTCATCCAGAAGTTTTTGAAAAAATGAGGAAGTTCGCTTTAAATTTTGGGTTTAAATCCGTTATTTCTGGTCCGTTAGTTCGATCATCGTATAAGGCAGGAGAATTTTTCATAGAAAATATTATAAAAGATGTAAAGAAAGGCTAAATAAAGTCATTAGATATGAATTTTTATTTTTAATTTTTAATTAAAATGGTATTACCCTTATCTTATTTAGATCCCTTTTTGTAATACAAACTTGGTAAACTTATTTAAATAAATAATTAGTGTGAGATTTCCATTGTTATATTCTAAATCAAAATTATCTTTTATAATCTTTTTTTTAGTTTTATTAAGTTCGATCACTAATTTCGTCTTTCTTATTCATGTAATCGATTCAGAAAACGATAAAATTGGAATTGACCCTAATAATTTTGTTAAACAAAATGATCAGACAGCTAGTTTCCTAGTAATAAATCAAGCAGAAAATGCTGAAAATACTGTTATTAATCCACTATTACTACCATCATTAGATTTACCAGATGTGTTACTTCAACCTAATATAAATATTGAATCTGATCAATCAGTTAACACGGATTTTCAAGTTGATGATGAATTGACTTTTTGGGCAGTGGATTATGGATTATTATCAACCACTGGAAATTGGGCCACTTCATTTTATGAAACAAATGCAACAGTTAGGGCCACATCAACTCATAGCGTTATTTTCGTAGAAAACACTCTTTTGGGAACACACGATAAAACGTTTGCTGAAGGGTTTGCTAATGAGTTTGAAACCAATATTTGGGACTCAGAAGTACCCTATTTTGGAGTACCACCGGATGTAGACGGAGATGGCAAAATTTCTGTATTTATTATGGATATTGAGGATGGGTTAAGTGGTAGTTCATATATTGCCGGTGTTTTTTTACGTTTACATGAGTATGATCCAGCTTCATTCCCAAGTGATCCAATAATACAACATTCCATGCTCATGGAGATTGTTCACATCGATACACAAGCTATTTCTAGTGGAAATGCTAACGGTACTCTAGCTCATGAATTTCAACATTTGATTCATTTTAATTCAGATCCCGATGAAACCTTGTGGATAGACGAAGCTGCTGCAACTTATTCTAGTTACAAAGCTGGTTATTTTTCAGATGTTGATGAATATTTTTCTAACTCTGATTCAACTTACTTTTTGTATAATACTGACAGTTCTTTAACATACTGGGAATCAAATCTACGTGATTATGCTACATCTTTTCTATTTTCAGTACTTCCGCAAGTCTTCTAAAAATTTTTCTAATTGTAATCTAATTCTTTCTCTCTCTCCGACAAAAAGGTTAAATGACAAGTTCTTTTTAAGTTTTAACTACGATGAAAAAACAAACAAAAGAACGAGTCAGGCAGCTAGTTTCTAAAGAAGTTGATAAACTTTTCGAATTATATTTTGAAGGTACAGAAGGGTGGATATATTCGAAGCAGTCTCGTTGGAGTTCAAACGACGTATTTCAACGATTGATACAGGCTAATTTGGAAAAAACTTCTATTGAAGATGTCTGTCTTGATTTTGCAGGCTGCAGTGCTGATACTGTCCACTATCGAATAAAAAACCTTGAATTTGACCCTTCAGTACAACACGTTAATAATTCCCTGAGATATATTGCTCAAGGTTTTCAAATTCATAAAAATACAAAAATTACTGTTGCAGTTGATATTACTGATCATCCGTTTTATGGTGATCGAGATCATGAGTTATCAGTAGGTTCTAAAGA
>MDVS01000040.1 GCA_001940645.1 Candidatus Heimdallarchaeota archaeon LC_3 | reverse complement strand
TAAGACTTTGTAACCTTTTCTTATGTGATGTAATAACCATTTTTTTCATATTTTTTATTTCTTTACAAAAGAACCCTTATCATGAAATTATTCATAGAGTTTTTTTTATAGTTTTAAATTTTGTCAAGACAATTCTAATAGATACTTCAATATAATTAGAAATTTTTAAGCAGAAATTCATTACTAGAAATATTTACTAATATTATTTAATATCCTGAATATATTTTAAGATATTATCACATTAAAGCTTAAATGGACTATTATATTTTATACTAGAAGAGAATTTAAACTATTTGCTAACATGAAATTAAAATAAATTTCTTAACTCATTATTATAATCATATTAATTATTGATATGTAAAACATAATTCATATTTTGATTCCTAACATTATTTTGAAGATTGATTTTATATGATTTCTCCTAATCCTATTGATTTTTTGAAGCAATTACTTGATTTAGTTTTGTTAGATGGAAAAATAACCAAAGAAGAAAGAATTTTAGTTGATACAATTGCTAGAAATGTTAGACAATACGAAAATGCAGTTAACGAAGCTCTTGAAGATAATACTTTAACAAAAGATGAAATGAACATTCTTTTGAATTTATATAACAAAATTATTAATGAAGCAGAAAATACGGCAAAAAAAGATAATTACATTAGTAAGGACGAAAAAGTAATTTTGGATAAGTTAATTGAATACCTTAAAAAATTATCAATTAATTTTTAATCTTAATATCATATCTGAACAAATCGCTTAGCTATATTCTGCTTGGTATTTTACCCATGAATAGATATTCCTTGTACATGATATTCGCTGTTATCGCTATAGTTATTAATTTAATAACGCAAAATTTAGTTGAATTTACTTTAAAAGAATTTAATCCAGAATTAGCTTTTGTGATTTTTTTGTCATTTCCCATTTGGTTTATTATAGCACTCGGTTTTGGAACAATTATAGGATTTATATTCAAGTTTTTTGTTGATAAATATATCATATTCAACACCATTACAACTATGGCTGAAACTACAACAGAAATTATAAAGTATTTTTCGTTTGCAGTCTTTACAACAATTATTTTTTGGGGGACAGAAACAACTTTTCTAGTACTATTTGGAGAAGAATATTATTTACTTGGTGGATTAATCGGTCTAATAATAGGTTATACATTAAAATTTATATTCGACAAAAATTTCGTGTTTACAAAAATTTTACCTAATGACATTTCTGGAAGTTAATCATGAGTAGTATTAACAGTGATCAAGAGTTTGAAAGCAATATTGAAATAAACAAAGATTCTCCTAAAATCTGGGAGATTTTCAGTAAAGGGGGAACAATTACTCTATCATTGTTAATTCTAATTTTTTTCATTAGCTCAATAATTGTTATTGGACTAGAACTTGTAAATCAATTTTTTTCTTTAGATTTCAACTTTTTTGGTTTAAAAACTGTGCTTTCATTTGTAAATCCCGATCCAAAAGCTTTCGGCTATCTTATATACATGTTGAACTGGGCTCCAATACTTGATTTTCCACTTCCAGCTAATATTGGGATTGAACAATGGATAATGGGTGGATTTTTGGTTTCTATCTTCCAAATTTGTTTTTTTATTCTTGGAATCCACTTCGAACCTTCTAATAATTCACCATGGTGGGAACAATTTAGGAAAATTCAGCTTCCAAAATATGATGGTTTTTTACTTGGAGTTATATGTTTATTATCGTCTTACTTGATTACTATTTTTTTCTACAGTTTTATACTGCCTGTTCAAGGTTCTGGACTATTGAGAAGTATAAGTGATTCATTTGGTTCTTTATTAGATCCAAGTATTTCTTTAATCTTGATTTTGATTGTAGTTTTTCTTCTAACAGTAATTTTGACTAGCTTTTTTTTTCAGTTGGCTTTAATTGTCCTCTATGAAGACTGGAAAGATTATGAAGGAAGTTTTATGATTAAAATGAATAATATAAAGAAATATTGGTATGAAGGAGCCGTTCTTTATCTTGCATTTCCAATTACATTAATAATGTTTCTTCTAGGTGGTTCAATTTTATTATTCTTTCCTGTTTTATTTTTTAACTTTTTAACTAATGGAAGTTTTTTAATTCCAACAGGAGCTTGGATGACTCAAATAATGGAGATAATAATAATTTCTACTCTTTTTCTTTATCCAGCTTATCCTGCGTTGACTTGGGGCCTATATTACAAGAAAAAATTGGCTATCAATAATTATAATAAAAAACTTGATAATCTTAATATTAAATTAGATAACAATTCAAAATGACTTGTTCAAAATTTTTGAGGCATGAATTATGGAAATAATCGACGGAACTATCGATAATAATTCTGATTCATATATGAAAAATTATTCAGCCAATTTAAAATTATTTAAAGAATATTTAGAAATTTATGAGAAAATCCAATTAGGTGGGGGTCAAAAACAACTAGAACGTCACAATTCAAAAGGGAAAATGTTTGTACGTGAACGTATCGAGTCTTTATTAGATGAACAATCACCGTTTCTTGAGTTATCACCTTTAGCGGCTTATAAATTATATGGAAAAGAATGGATACCAGCTGCTGGAATAATCACTGGTATCGGGCTCATACATGATAGAGAAGTGATGATTATTGCGAATGATGCGACTGTAAAAGGTGGTTCCTATTTACCTTTAACAGTTAAGAAACATTTAAGAGCACAAACAATAGCTGAACAGAATCATCTCCCATGTATTTATTTGGTAGATTCTGGAGGAGCTTTTCTTCCATTACAAGATCGTGTATTTCCTGATAAAGATCATTTTGGAAGAATATTTTTCAACCAAGCTATGATGTCGAGTAAAGGGATTCCACAAATAAGTGCAGTAATGGGTTCTTGCACAGCAGGTGGAGCTTATGTTCCTGCTATGTCTGATGAAACGGTTATTGTAAAAGGAACTGGAACAATTTTCTTAGGTGGTCCTCCTTTAGTTAGAGCTGCAACTGGTGAAATTGTAACGCCAGAGGAATTAGGAGGAGCTGATGTTCATACAAAAAGTTCGGGTGTTGCTGATTACTTTGCTGAAAATGATGAACATTCTATTCAAATTATAAGGAATATTGTAGAAAATTTAAATAGACGTCCAAAAATTGAGTTTGGAGAGGGCATTAGAGAGCCAGAAGAACCAAAATTTAATCCGGAAGAAATTTTAGGAATTATTTCTCAGGATTTAAGACAATCATGGGATACAATGAAGATTATTGCAAGAATTGTCGATGGTTCAAGATTCCATTCTTTTAAACCAAGATATGGATCAACGTTAATAACAGGCTTTGCTCGGATAATGGGTATACCCGTAGGTATACTGGCAAATAGCGGTGTACTATTTAGTCAATCAGCTCTAAAAGGAACACATTTTATAGAACTTTGTAATGAGAGAAGATTACCTTTAATTTTTCTTCAAAATATAACTGGATTTATGATTGGAAAATCCTACGAGGCTGGTGGTATTGCAAAGGATGGAGCTAAAATGGTAATGGCAGTTTCTAACTCAAAAGTACCTAAACTTACTGTGATTATGGGAGGAAGTTTTGGAGCTGGAAATTATGGAATGTGTGGAAGAGCTTATGATCCTCGATTCCTTTTTATATGGCCAAATGCTAGAATTAGTGTAATGGGAGGACAACAAGCTGCTGATGTATTAGCACAAGTTAAAATAGACCAATTACAACGAGAAGGAAAAGAAATGTCTCCAGAAGACATTAAAAAAATCAAAAAACCTATCTTAGAAAAATATGAAGAAGAAGGGAAACCTTTTTATTCTACAGCCCGACTTTGGGATGACGGAATTATTTATCCACCAGATACAAGAACGGTATTGGGTTTAGCACTACATACAACTCTTAATGCCCCAGAAGAAAAGACAAAATTTGGTGTATTTCGAATGTAGGAGTGTTTTCTTTATGACGGAATTTCCTAAGTTTTCAACATTAAAAGTAATAATTGATACAAGAAATGTTATTTATGTCTCTTTAAATCGTCCAGAAGTACATAATGCATTCAATGAAAAACTCATAGAAGAATTGATAATATGTGGAAAAATAATTGGTGATTCTGATTTAAGGGTGATTGTTTTAACTGGAGAAGGCAGATCATTTTGTGCCGGAGCAGATCTAAACTATATGAAAAAAAGTAGTGAATTCACAATTGAAGAAAATATTGATGACGCTAAAATAATGTCAGAAATGTTTGAAATTTGGAATAATCTATCAAAACCAATTGTGGGAAAAATTAATGGTACGGCAATTGGAGGAGGAATCGGGCTCGTTTCAGCATGTGATATTGCTATTTCGCCTGATAACGCTAAATTCGGGTTTAGTGAAGTTAAATTGGGTATAATTCCTGCTATCATTAGCCAATTTGTAATACCTAAGATTGGTATAAGTGCGGCGAGAGAGTATTTTCTAACTGGTTCAAGATTTACAGCAGAAACAGCTAAATCAATTAATTTAATAAATTATGTTGTTCCAAAAGATGATTTGGATCAAAAAGTTGAAAACATTGTTGAAGAATTACTCACAAGTGGACCAAATGCTATTAAAGCTGGTAAATTATTAATAAAGAATAGTGCGAATTCTAATTATGAAGAATTTGCAGATTATACTATTAAAATAATTGCTGAATTACGAAAATCAGAAGAAGGTCAGGAAGGAATCGAAGCTTTTTTTTCCAAACGTCAAGCAAATTGGATAAAAAAGATCAATTAAAATTCATTTCTTTCCTATTTTATCAATTGGATTGATTATAATTAGTGGTTCTCCTTCTTTTACCTGTTCATTTACTTTAAAAAAGATTTTGGTCACGGTTCCTGCAAAAGGAGAAGAAACTACGTTTTCCATTTTCATTGCTTCCAAAACTAGGAGACGCTCCTTTGGTTTTACAAAATCTCCAACTTTTACTAATATTTTTGTTATTCTTCCTGGCATTGGAGCATTCAAGGAATCATCCCTTAGACTATCTATATTAGCAAACTCGTCTTCTGACTCAACCAGTTTATAAGTTTGACCTTCAAAAAGGACATAACTCTTCTCCCCCTCTCTTGCTACGGTCACACGATGTTTTTTATTTTCTATTAAAAATTCTAATCTTCCGTCAGGAAGAATTTGTCCTTGTTCAATTAAATAGGGAAAACCGTCAATAGTAACAACAAATCCATCCTTCTTCTTTCTTATATTGACTTTTCTTTTCTTGGATCCGTCATCAATATTTTTTGACATAATTTCCACCAGTTGAGAAAAATTATGATAGTTGGATTATGTTAAGGTCTGTTTTTTAGATGTTTTAAGGAAATAATAATTAATGAATTATTTTTATTTCAGTGAAAGACCTAATTTTAAAAGGATCCTTTATTATTTTTTCTTTTTATCCTCTGATTTCAGATCGATTTGTTGGTTTAAACCAAATACTATTGAAGTTGATTCTAAGTTCTGTCTTCCCCATCTGGCAACGTATTCTTTGTAAGAATTCACAATCTGCGTCGCAGAATTTTTTAAAGACAGTAATCTTGATGCTGTCACCGATTGAGGTTGTAGCATGTCATATAATGCATTTGCAATAATTACCTCTTTTGGAACTTCTTCTTTTACTTTAGCTGATCTCCAGCCTTTAAAGTATTCAGGAATAAAATTTGTGTTATACTTACCATTAATAAAGCTTTCATGAGCAAATATATCATTTAAAAATTCAATATTTGTTTCCACGCCCAATATAACATAGTTAGATAGTGCCCATTTCATTTTTTGAATTGCTTCTTCTCTAGTTTCAGAATAAACTATTAGCTTGGAGAGCATAGGATCATAGTTTATCGAAATTTCTGATCCAGTTTGAATTCCTGTATCATTACGTACTCCTATTCTTGAATTCAATTCATATTTTATTATTTTTCCTATCGATGGGCGAAATTCAAGATCATGTGGATTTTCAGCATAAATTCTACATTCAATCGCATGTCCACGTTGTTTTACCTGAGATTGCTTTACTACCAATGGAAGACCAGAAGCTATTTTGATCATCCACTGAACAATATCGCATCCCATAACTAATTCCGTAATTGGGTGTTCAACCTGTAATCTTGTGTTCATCTCTAAAAAGTAGAATTCTTTTGTAGTATCATCAAGGATAAATTCAACAGTTCCCGCTGAATTATAATTAACTGCTTTTGCGGCTTTTATTGCTGCTTCTCCCATTCTTGTGCGCAAATCATCATTTACTGCTAAGCTAGGAGTTTCCTCAACTATTTTCTGATATCTTCTTTGGATGCTGCATTCTCGTTCATGAAGATGAATTATATTTTCAAAATTATCACCAAGAACCTGAATTTCAATGTGCCTAGGAGAATTAACAAATTTTTCGATAAATACTCTATTATCTCCAAAAGCATTCTTTGCTTCACGAGCTGCGCTCTCTAATAATGGTATTAGCTCTTCAGAATTTTTAACTATTCTCATCCCTTTTCCTCCCCCTCCAGCAGCTGCTTTTATTATTATCGGATACCCTATGTCTTCAGCTTTGGTTCTTAATATTTTTTTATTCTTCATAGATCCAATATAACCAGGAATAACCGGTACACCGCACTTTTTCATTATTTTTTTTGCTTCGATTTTGTCCCCCATCTTTTTAATAGCTTCTGGATGTGGTCCAATAAAAACAATATTCTCTTTCCAGCATTTTTCAGCAAAATCTGCTCTTTCTGAAAGAAAACCATAGCCTGGATGAATTGCGTGAGCACCTGTTGCCTTAGCTGCTTTTATGATTTTATTAATGTCCAAATAAGACTCCTGAGGTGTTTCTCCTCCCAAAGAGTAAGACTCATTAGCTGCAAATACATGAGGGGATAATTCATCAGGATCGCTAAATACAGCAACAGTTTTAATACCCATTTCTTGAGCTGCCTGTGAAATCCTGATAGATATTTCTCCTCTATTTGCAATCAAAATTTTATCAAACATGTTGAAATCCAAGTTTATATTAAATTTTAATTAGTTAATTGAAAAAATCTGAAGATTTTTCTTTTTTCTGATTTCTAGACTCATCCTAATTTTTTAGAATATTTTACGTTCGATTATTAACTTTTCGACTGAATTAATATTATATTTTTTAGTTCCTAATAATCAAAAAAGTCTTATTTGACTTCATGATAATAATTAATATCAAAGAGATAATTCAGATTATCACATCAGAAATTAACAAATTCTTTAAATATTAGCTCTATTTGTCATTTGTTATTAGAAATTGTCAGAAAAATTCATTAAAGTAAGAAATTTTTGATTATTATGAAAAAAATTATAGTCGCACTAACAGGTGCATCAGGTATAGGATATGGATTGAAATTAATCGATGTTCTCCTTAATTTACACTACAATATTCATTTAGTAGTTTCTAAAGGAGCAGAAATCGTAGCGAAAATTGAAGAAGGTATTGAATTAGACCGATATAAAGAAAATAAGAATATTCAGGTTTTTTCAGAAAATAATATAGCGGCTTCGATTGCATCTGGTTCTTATCTAACGAATGGTATGATAATTTGTCCATGTTCAGTGAAAACCTTAGGTCTAATAGCAAATGGTCTCGAAACCAATTTAATAGCAAGATCGGCTTCAGTATGTCTAAAAGAAAGAAGAAGACTTGTTTTAGTTATTCGCGAAACCCCCTTTTCCTTACCCATAATTGAGAATATGAAAAAAGCATTTCTAGCTGGTGCAACGATCCTACCAGCTATACCTGGATTTTATCACAAACCGAAAACAATTGAGGATCTGCAAAACTTTTTAGTAGGAAAAATATTGGATCAAATGGAAATAGAGCACAATTTATATAAACGATGGGGTGAATAGCACTTCACATAAATTTACTAAAATAAATGCTTTAAAATTTTTAAAAAAATAACTTCTCTCTATACAAAAAAAGTATAAACTGAGATAAAGAGAGAAAATAATCCTTTTAATTGATAGAACAATCTTAAAAAGTATGATATTTATCAAAGAAATATTCTTAAAATGAAATTCCTAAAATACGACTAAAACTTGATAAAAAAATAACAAAATTAAAATTTTTTCAAATTCAAATTCAAATTCAAAGTTAGATGATAATCTGTGGCCGAAAAACATAATATCAATGAAAAAGTAGTAATAAAGGCGAAAAACATTCCAACAATGGAATATGAAGCCATTATGGATGTTTATCGTGCATCAATGTTATTTTTTGAAAAAGAAATGAGAAAATTAAGGGATAGAAAAGCTATAAGAGGTGAAACGCTTAAATCAATAACTAAAAAGCTTGATTTTAGTGATTTAACTCATTTACAATTTTCCACTTTAGAACCTATAAAATTGGTTAAAATGACACAAGTTAAACAAGTAATTCAAGAATTTGCACCACTTCAACAACCTTTTCAATCACCAGTGCCATTATCTCCACCATCTGCTAATCAACCCCTTCCTCCTACAAAAATATCATTTTCATCTGCACCTCCACCAACTAATATGCCATATCAATCCCCTTCACCAGAAGAACAAGAAATGTCTTCAGACACTCAGTTACCTAAACCAATAATCGAGGAATCTAACAAGCATATATTGCCATCAACACAATTATCAGCTAAAGATACAGCTACAGCAGTAATGGAATTGAGAAAATTAATGATTGAAAATTTAAAGAAATTTAAACAAAAATATCAAGATTAATTGTTATTTAAGGAATCTCAAACCATTTACTAAAAGTAAAAATTACTTCTTATTCTATTCTTGAGAAATTAACACAAAAAACTTTTGAAAAAAATTGTTTTCGATAATGATATCAGAGGAATAAATATGGCTGGAAATTCTAATCCTAATCCTCCTCATGAGGATTTTTTCCCTTTTGATTCACCGAATTTGGCATATGCGAAATGTGTACCCAAAGGAAATAATCAAAAAGTATTCGATGATATTAAAACTTTTGTAGCTGGGTTTCCAGGTCCGGGATTAGTAGGATCAATTGCTTCGAGACATTTAGCTTATGAATTGGATCTAGAAGTTATTGGATTCATACGTAGTCCCTTAATAGCTCCTCAAGCTACTTTTTTTGATGGTCTCCTTGCCTATCCTTATAGAATGTACGGTAAAAAAGGATTTGACTTAGGTATATTAGTTTCTGAAAGTCCGTTAAGTGAAAGAGCACATTTTTATATCGCTAATGCATTATTAGATTGGTTAGAAAAAATTAAAGCAGAAGAATTAATTGTTTTGGATGGGTATAGTGCTTCCAGCGATAATCAAGAAGCTTTTTTTATTGCTGAACCTGAAATTAGGGATAGAAATAAATCACCAATAGAAAAAGTAAAACTAGCAATACCAGAATATAAAAATCAATTAGGAACAGGATATGTTGGAGGGATAGCTGGAGCTTTATTAAATGAGGGGATTGTGAGGAGGTCAATTGTTTCATTTGCAGTCTTAGCACCTGTAGTAAATCCTAGAATACCATCACCTAAGTCAGCAAGTAAGTTAATTGAGTTTGTTAACTCATATAAATCTGTAGATGTAGATATTGAATCCCTTTTAGATCATTCTAAGCGAATAGAGAAAAATCTAGATGAATTTGCCCGAAAACAGGAAAAAATTGATATTATGGATAAAACACGAAAAGACATCGGGTTATACTATTAATTAATGCTCTTTTCTAATAAATTCTTTCTTTTGACAATTTAAAGCCCTCCTCAAGGCTTAAAGTTTTAAATTTTAAGTTTTTAACTGTTTCATCAGAATTTAAACCAAGTCTTATTTCATTATTTGGAAAAAATTCCTTCTCAGGAATTTGAAAGGAGTATTCTTTTAATTGTGCTTTACCAACTAATTTTACTATTAGTTCTTCATAGGATAAATATTCTCCAGGAACATGAAATATACCAGATTTATTATTTTCTTCTAAAATACGGTTAATTAGGAACGCCAAATTTAAAACATGACTAGGAGTTCTATAAAATTTTCCGAACAAATTTGTTTTTTTAATCTCTTTGCTTTCGGAAATAAGTAAATCAAACAAATTTTTATTGGAAAAATATGGTTCTGTATTACCTAATAATAAGCTTGATCTCACAATTGCTGCATTTTCTTTTTCTATTAAAGGATGATAAATAGACTCAATATCATTATATGCCTTTCCAATGTTTGTAACTGGAGACGTAGGTGACGATTCAAGATAAGGACCAGAAAATCCATCAAAAACAAAATCTGTAGATAAAAAAATATAGAAAACATTTTTCTTTTCAACAACTTTCATTAATTTCTTATTAAAATTAATAAAATTTTCTAATCGGTTTTTAAATAAAGAATTTTTCTCAGATTTCTTTTTAGGTAAGCCTGATTTAATTAAATTAATGATTATATCAGGATTTGTTTTATTTAAAAATTTCTCAATATCATTTGAAATTTTGAAATTAAACCACAAAAATTCAGTACTATAATCAATAATTTTACGGTTTTTGTTGTAAGTTAACAAGAAATTATAATTTAAGCCTAGGGCTTCTACAATCCAGTGGCCAACGAAACCAGAAGCTCCTAAGATTAGAATTTTCTTTTCATTTTCATCAACGTTCAATTGAGAAAACCATTCTTATTTTATAATAACATATCCTAATCAGGAAATAATTTCTTTAATAATCCAGGCAATTCATTAAGTTCTTTTATTATTCCTAAAAAATTGGGTGAATGAGTCGTTTTTGGTTCAATAGGAACTTTTTTTTCTTTTGAATATTTAAAATGATTTCTAGACTTATACCAGCAAGCAAGAAATCCAAAATTTATTGCCCCATCAATATCTGTTCGAGGATTGTCTCCTACATGTAATATTTGATTTTTATTAACATTCAAACCATCAATAGCCTCCTCCCAAATTTGAGAATAAGGCTTGGCCCATCCAACTTTTCCTGAAAAAGTTTTTTTAATGAACAAATTATTTATACCGACTTTATTAAGCGTAGAAATGCCATGAGCTGGCCACGAATGATTGCTGGTGAGAATCAGTTGATAATCTTGAGCTAAAAATTCTAAAGTTTCTCGGAGACCTGGAAAAGGAATCGTATAAGGTAGAAGGGCATCGAAATATGCATTGGCAATCTGAGTTGCTTGAGAAGTATCAAGTTTAATGCGAAATTCTTCTAGCATATTAATAATAAGTTCATCGTTGGTAAAATCTTTACCCGTTTTCTGTCTTTGATTTAAATAATACCTGATCTTGGTTCGGTACATTTGGAAAAATTGTTCATAGGACAATTCTCTATCCGAAATATTTTTAATAGAACAAAGTGTTTGGTAGGATTTTTCGAATGCTTGTTTAGGTTCAAACCCACGAACAACAACTAAAGTGTCAAATAAATCAAATGATATAATTTCCGGGGGAACCATCAAACACACACAATCAAGATTTAATTCAAAATTCAAATAACTACAATTATTGCTATTTAAAATTTACTAATAAAAGATTTTTAGTACTGTATGTGTTAAAATAGAGAATAGCATCGTTCTATCACTCTTATGGTTTCAAAAGATTTCAAATTTTAAAATTGTCTATTTCTATATTAGAAATTAAAAATTAAATTTTCTAATATATAATCAAAACTGGTAGAAATTGTTCATTATAAATAAAAAAAGTAAAAAATTGTAATAAAAAGGAAATAAGAATAGATTCAAAGAGATTTACTAAATTATATTATCATTCTAGAATTTAGATTATCATAAAACTTTCGCAATTGTTGTAAAAGCTTCTTCCACACTTGTTCCATTTTTAGCTGATGTTTTTAACCATTTCCAACTATGTTGAGAAGAAAATTCATTAATATCATCATCCTTAATAACTATTAAGTCTGCCAAATCTATTTTGTTACCTAAAATAACCATTGGTATATCGGATCCTACACCTTCAACTGCTTCTTTTACCCAAGTTCCTAAATTATCAAAAGACTTCTGGTTCGTTAGATCAAACACCAATAAGGCACCATCAGATTTACTATAAAACTTTGACCTAACAGAAACAAAATGTTCTTGCCCTGATAAGTCCCAAATCTGTAGTTCTGCGCCTCCAACATTCTTACTAAAAATATCTACACCTATAGTAGCTTTATATCTTTCTTTAAACTGTCCTTCGACATAACGATGTACCAAGCTTGTTTTACCAACAGCACCGTCACCTAACAAAAGTATTTTTTTAGAAACCATCTTTTTTGTTACCTCATCTGGAATAATAACTAGTTTTGATGTTAATTAACATTTTAAGAATTTATATTTTTTTCTTTTATTTAACGAATTTTCAATTAAATCTTTATCTCGACCCTATTTTGATATTATCCACTCCTTTAAACTATATTTTTTTCATGTATTAAATATGTTTAGATCTTTATTACAAACGAAATTTGTAATCAATTGATATTTTTAAATATAAGATTTATTTCAATCATTTTCCTTTTCTCAATCTTTCTCCAAGTTGAGCAGGTAATCCTGCTTCTGATGTCATTTTGATTATTTGTTCATAATCGTACGAAACACGTTCTATCTTCCCTAACCCATTTTTAATATCAAATACTATATAAGATGGTCTATTGTCCCCATCTCTTGGTTGTGAGGATGATCCTGGATTAGCTATTATTTTTCCATTTACTTCTCTAATATAAGGTATGTGAGTATGTCCTAGAAATAAGATATTAATATCAATAAAATTCATGAATTCAAAAATTGCATCCTGTTGAGATGTGAAGTTGAATGTATATTCATCTAGGGGAAACTGAGGAGATCCATGACAGAATTGAACTGACTTTTCATCAATGGTTACTGTTTCAATAGGAGATAAATTATTAAGAACTTTTTTATCATCCACTGATATTTTATCAATTGAATATTGAATAGCTTGTGCTGCAAAAATATTGAAATCATTGGGAATAATATTTTTGCATGCTGCTTCATCATGGTTTCCTTTAACGATGTAATCACTTACTTCCAACACCTGTTCCAGCACTTGCTTTGGTTGGGAATAATAACCAACAATATCTCCTAGACAAGCAATTTTTTCAATTGGGTATTTGGAAACCATGTCTTCTAAGACAGCTTGTAGGCTAAGAAGGTTAGAATGTGGATCGGAAAATACTCCAAGTGTAAACTCTTCATTCATTTAATTATTCAGCCTAGAAAGATAAGTTACAAACAATAAAGGATATTCTTGTTGTATATTTTTTTATCAAACTATAAAATTATTTCTGAATTAATAAAGAAAATCCTGTTAATAAAAGTTTGAGTTAATCCCAAATTAGTATTCCTAATAAAAACAGAAAATCCACTCCGTAATTTAGTAGTTGAATTTTAATGATATCAGTTTAGGTTATTAGGACACGATGATTTATAAAAATGTATAAATGTGAGTAATATTAAAAATTCTAACCATTTACATGCAAAATTGGTATTAAAAGAAGTAGAAGAGGAACTTTCGAATAATTGGAGTGACCTTGATTATGGAAGTTTTCCGTTTATGTTTTTTATTAAATTATTTTAATAGAATCATTTCAAATTTTAGAGCAGGTTGTTCAAAGGATTTGTTTTATTGTTTTGGTCAGGATGATATCTGGAAAATATCTTTTGATATAGAACTTTGAGAGTAATTTTTCTATTCGTGATAATATAACAATGGCAGACAGTAAAATTACCGCGTATTTAACCATCATGTCTTTGATGCAACAATCAGATAATGAGTCTTACTATGCTCGAACTAAGATTGAACGTAAGCTTTTTACTGATTTACTAGAAAGAGGACTTGTTAATAGACGGAATAATTCAAAATATTGCTATGTTTTGAGTTCGAAAGGAATAAAAGAAACTACTAATATTTTAAAAGTTCTTTCTAATACTTCAAAATCAACCGCTGATTTTTCAATTAGCAAAATTGATTATATTATTAAAAATGCTGTGTTAAATCTAATAACTCCCATTAGACCAATGGTGAAAATTCCAGATCTTTGGAATTACTTATTGACGGAATATAATGAGAATTTAGATAGAAAAATTTTTAATAAACATCTCTTACAAATGCATTCTAAAGGTGACATCACTTTGCAGGCAGGTTTTTCAATTAATGAAACGAAAGATGGAATCAAAACTATACAAGGTAATTTCTATTATTATATAATGATTGATGCTTAAAGTGATCAATATGGCAGAAAATATTAAACAACCAATCTATAAACCGTTTTCTTCATTTGTTGCTAGAAGTGATAATATTCAACAACATAGTTCGAAAACTCAAGTCTTTTCTCCTAGAAAAGCTGTTATTGATGCATTACTAGAACAATTATCAACAATTCAATACTCTAAAGAATCAAGAATTCTTCCCGTTCTTGGATCTGCTGGTTATGGGAAAACTGCTCTTTATCATGCATTACGTGATGGATCAATTCCAGTAAATGCTCATACTGTATACATTCCAACACCTACTACTCAAGAAGGGGCAGAACAACTTTATCCTCTAATGTATTTTCAATTAATTAAGCAAATAGGAATTAAGGTATTACAAGAAGCAATAGGAAATTTGAAAAATACTTTTGGCACCTTAGAAAATGCTATTAAAAAATTAGTTGGTAAAGAAGCTTTAGTTGCTGAAATGCTATTTGCTTTATCTGAAGAAAAATTCCACAAAACTGCAAAATTTCTTTTAACAGGATTAAAGCTAGAAAATCCTATTTTACCTCATCCTGGAAATCTTCATGAAGACAGTGAATTAGCATTTTTCGCTCTGAAAGTGATTGCAGAATATTCTAATAAACCAATTATATATTTTTTTGATGAAATTGAAGGACTCTTTGTTGCTTATGGTGATAAACCTGCAATGCAGCTTTTAGAGAGAATTAAAAGAGTTTATAATGAACAAAATAATACTTTAATTGTTCTAGCTTCATTAACACAAGTTTGGGAGAATATCCTAGATGTATCAACATTATCAACAGTTTCCAGATTTGAAAATCCAGTATTGTTAAGGAGGTTTACGAAAATAGATTTGGATGAGTTTGTGTATAAAGAAATGAATTATTACATTTTAGATCAGATGAAAATCAAAAAACCTACAAATTCTGAAAAGATTTGGCCTTTCACTGAACAAGATCTAAGTGAAATTCTTGAGAATACTGGTGGAAATCCTAGGGAAGTAATAAAGTCTCTTAGAGTGAAAATTTCTTCTAAACAAGAAATATTTGATGAATTTTCAAAAAAAAACATAGAAATTGATAGTTTTTGGTTAAAAGCAATTAAGAATTCAATAAAAGAAAATGATAAAATCAAAAAATATGCATTAGGAACATTTGAAGGAAAATTTGGTCCCCAAATAAGTTTGAAAAAAGAGAAAGAACGTTATACTATTATCCTATCTTTAAATCGGACACTCGATCAACTTATTGGGATTGATTCTTATATTAAAGAAAACCTTTCAGATTCAACAATTGTCTTTATTTCCGAGTTTGATTCAAAAATCGTAAAAAATGAATTAGGAATATCTGAAAATATCATTCAGCTTGATCCTGAAAAAATTGAAGATCATGATGTTGATTCACTTATGAAATCATTAGTATCATTGATTCAACAGAATAAATAAATTTAACTATTTATTTGTATAATCCTCTTTTCTTCTATATTGAAAAATAAATAATTATTCTTAAAATTATTCCAATTTTATATTTTATTAATTTTTAAAGAACATGGCTTCAAAAATTCGTTTTCTTATCTATTTTAAAAAACTATTAATTTTACAGATTAAGATATATTTTACCTTTATTATCTATTATAGCTATTGGTTCTGGACCAATTTTTTTCATAAGAGATTCAACATCTATCTCAAAGATTCCATTTTTCGGAATTGATATAGAAGTAACTTCTGATAATTCAACATTATTATTTGAACGATCAAAATTTTCTTTTTGTTGTAACATTTTGTTAGTTTCGCTATTTGCTTCAAGTTTGAATAATTTGTTTCCGCAAACAGTACACCCTCTTAACACATCTTGGGAATCCTGGGGTGGGTTTAAACACTTACTACAAACATATTTAGAGTTTGAGTTTGCCCATGTAACCATGGTAATAAATTTTGATATTTGGTGTAAATATTAAAATATTCTTTAGATGATATTAGAAAAATTCTATCAGATAATAAAATGTAGGTTTTCCGAAAAAAAAATAAAATTGAAAAATTCATTTTTTTTAACATAAGAAAGTGATTTCCATGTCTATCGAAGAGGAAATTTATAGAATTTTAAAGAAAAAGCTTGTTCAATTAATTGAAGAAAAGAATCTCAGTTTTTGTGAAGCTGCAAATGCTACAAGTATGCTTTCAGATGAATTTAGCAAAGTTATCAAAAAACGCTTTCCATAAGAAAAATTCCCAATCAAATCGCTTTTATCCTCCCTTTCTGGAATAATTAGGTCAGTATTTTTTCCCTACTAATTGATTTAATACTTCTTTATTATCGCTGATTTTATATGCGTTTTCAGAAAAAAGATCTACCTAAACCCTTTGATAAATCTCTTATTAAAAGTTTAAAAGAAATAAACCAACTTTCTCAATTAAATCCTTCTAATAAGTTAAAAACTTTCAATTTTGTAGGTGCTTTAGCATTATCTGATCCTGATTTTAGGGAATTAACACAAATGATCAACCAAATGGAAAGATTATCAATTTGGTATAAATTTTTAGCTAATTTTGATGAAAAAAACCAAATCAAAGATCTTGAAATTCATCAAAACTCATTAGATAAAATTTTAGGAAAACCAGAAACAAAAATTCAAAATTTAGTTGACTTGGTTCAAAATAGAAAGGATCCCTCTATTAATCGATTGGTTATGCAGTATGGTCCTAAATATAAATCTTTATTAAAAAATAACGATGAAGAATTAATTATATTTAAAAAGGAAATTGATAAAAGGTATAGATCTATTCATAAAGATGCGTCAAAGCAATTAAAAAGAATTCATAATCGTTTTCATCAATAGAGAAATTTTGCTTATCAAATCCTCTATTAATCATAATTTCTTTATTATTTATAATTTTGAATCAAAACGATTAGACATATTATCTAGGAAATATCTATTCTTAATTTTAGACGTGAGGTAGTTCATCAAATCTTTATAATTTTAATAAAATATAGGTGAAAAAATTGGGATTAATTAGTTTATTACGTTTTTCAAGAAAGAAACAACTTACACTTGGCATACTAGGCGAAGTTAATGCAGGAAAAACAACATTAGCAAATAGAATAGGCGAAGAATTTGCTGGAAAGACATTAGGAACAGTTAGTGAAATTCCTCACGAAACTCGGGAAGTCGTTGAACTTAATAATGTAAATTTCAAAACTCAATCAGGAAAGGGATTAACTTTAAACTTAGTTGATACCCCAGGTATTGCTAGTACAGTTGACTATCGAGATTTTACAAAATTTGGTATGACTACAAAAGAAGCACAAACACGTGCTAAAGAAGCAACGCATGGTGTGATCAAGGCAATCCAATCTCTCAATAATCTTGATGCAGCAGTTATTGTTGTTGACAGTGCTCGACAACCTTTTAATCAAGTAAACTGGACAATAATAGGTAATCTGAAATCAAAAAATATTCCTATCATCGTGGCGGCAAATAAAAATGATTTACCTGAGTCGGATCCAAGTTTAGTAAGTGAAGTTTTTCAATCTAAAGCTATTCCTATTAGTGCACTTACTGGTAATGGTATTAACAGGCTTTATGAAGCGATAGGAAAGGTTTCTTAAGAATCAAGGTGATTTAAATGGAAGATGAAATTCTGCAACCAGTTAATGGTCAACCAGAAGTGGTGGAAAAAAGTGATTTACAAATTGATTTTGTAACTCGCTCTACAATAAAAAAACTTAATGTTGAGCAAAAATGTGATTTAATTTTGGATAATATTAAAAACGGACGAATTTTAGTATTTGAGGGTGGGTTAGATCCTATTTCGGAAACTAAATTATTAGAGAGAACAATGATGGCAATAGATCATGAAAAATTCATGGGTATAGAAATTTGCTCACCTCAATCAAATTCCAGTAGAATACAATTTAGAAAAAAGAATGATCAAAAAATCACTATAGTAGCACCTTCTAACTTTGAAATGTCAGTTAGAACAATCTAGATTTTCCCTTTTCTCCATATTTATATCTTTCTTTCTTTTTTTTTCTTTTCTTTCCAAACACAATTTACTTTCATAATAATCTATTATTTACCTCACAAAAATATCATTTTTTGATTTACGAGAATAATAATTAATTTATGAGGAGTTTTTGGCATAATGTTTGATATAACAAAGAAAATAAATTTATCATTTGATGAAGCATACGAAAAAACAGTAAATGCATTTAAAGAACAGGGTTTTGGTGTTTTAACAGAAATCAATGTAAAGGATACGTTTAAGAAGAAATTAGATATTGAATTTGATAGATACACAATTTTGGGAGTTTGTAACCCTCCATTTGCACATCAAGTACTAGAACATGATCGTAAAATAGGATTATTGTTACCTTGTAATGTTTGTATATGGGAAAGTGATAATCAAGTGACTATTTCTGCTATTAATCCTGTAACAATGTTTACAGCTCTTATACAAGACAAAAAAATTGAAGGAATCGCACAAGAAGTTAAAGAAAGAATCAATAAAGCCATGGATGCAATTTAGTAGATATTTCAACTTTTTGTAAATAATAACTTAACTCTTTTCTATAAATACTCAATACAGAGAACTGATTTTTATTAAAATTTTTTGATATATGTCACCTAATATCAGAGTTTCTGCCTTAAATATCTTAATATCTTCTAGAAAATTCTTTAACAATAAATAATATAGAAAAGCATTTAATAGTAATTAGTAACAAAAACTTATACATAAAATAATTCATAATAAATAGGTATTATTATTCTAACCCTTAATATGTCATTAATTAATTTTTAAATCAAGTGAGAATTTATGAGTCCAAGCGATGATATTACAAAAACTCTTGAGGATATGGAAAAGGTCTTCGAAAAAGCAAGGTCAAGAAGAGGAGGAGAAGATCTAGCAAGCGATGTTCTTGAATCTATGAAAACAAGCAAAGGAGCAGATAGAAAATCTAAATCAACTACTTATTATTTAGATTCGAGGACTGAATCGTATTTAGAAGAGATTTTAAACAATACTCCTGATATTAAATCACGATCACAAGCATTATCATACGTAGTTGATTGGCATAGAAATCTACATCAAAATTTACAAGATTTTGACAACAGAATAAAAGCTATGGATCAAAAACTTGAATTGATGACATTCAGAACAGAAAAACTAGGAGCTCAATCTAACAAATTAGCTTTATTGCAAAACAGTTTATCACAAACGTCTTTAGATGCAAAAAAAGTATTAAATGAAGTAAGTCAACTAGTTAGAGCTTTATCTAAAGTGAAGAAGCTTAACAAGGAAGAAATCATCATTAAAGAGATCACAGAATTAAAAGAAAGTCTGGCGAATATGAGTTTTGTTTCTGCTGAAGGTGGAGGACCAAATCTTAATCTCCAATTTAAAGGTAAAGGTCAGAAACTAAAAGGAAGCTCAACAGAAGTCGATGCTTCATCAGATTTGTTATCAATGTTCTAATGAGATAATGAGTAAGATTTGGAATTATTTATGAAATTCTTCTTCATTCTCTGATAAAATTTGTCGCAGATCTAATACTACGTCGCGCTTATATAATAAAGGAAAATTCATAAACACGTAGGGGGCAATGAATATGAAGATTCAATTGGCAAATGATCCTATATTTATTTAAATTAATTGAATCCATCCAAGAAATTTCTTTTGATCTTTGTATCATTTATAGTATTGTATTCAAAAAGACGAAAAATATAAGGGGAATAAGTGTCCCTCTTCCTTTTATCCATAAATAATATTTTACTAAACCGAAAGCAGTTATAATCCATGAAAAGATCATTACTAAAATATAGAGCCCATTTTTAATAAAATTATTATAAACGAATTTATTTTGATCTGTCATCTCAGTTAGAGCTTGACCACAAATCACACCGTATTTCGTAGGAAAAGGAAACAATGATCTTGCACAAGTATCTGGCCAGAATAAATCAGATCCCATACCAGCAAGTCTCATATCTTTAATGGCTAAAAAATAATACGAAGCATACAAAGTGAAAAGGATTAGTATTACTAATATTGTTTGAAGACTCAACCCAGTTAATTTAGCATTCTTTTTCCTTTTCAACAATATATCTCAAATTATTGATTTATTACTTTATAAACATAGAAATACTGTTACCAAAGACCTTAGTAAGGTCTTTATTTTATTGATTAGACATATTTTAATGTTAAGATTGGGGAGGATTAGTTTTATACAATTTAGTAGATATTGAACCACGAGTTTTTTCTATTTTTATGAGCCAAGAAGAAAAAGGATGAGAAAAAACTGTATCAAAAAAAATATACGTTGTAATTATAAGAAAATAATTTGTTAATAATTCATGATCTGCCTTTAGAATCTCAACTAAATTGTCTGATAGATCTTGGATCCATACACTGTAATTGAAATCAGCTTGTCTCGAAAAGTCAAATGTTTTTAAATTATTTTGAAGGTAGTTTATTTTTACATTGAAGTGATAATCAATATAAGGATCTTCTAAATGTGTAAAGAGCCATTCAAGTTGATTATCGGTAACTAACCTTTTTCCATGTTCAGTCCTGATGTAATAAATTCTTCCTTTAATTTCAGATCCCTTCCTATTAATATAAGTATGAGGAATACCATTACGGGGTGGAATGTCTATTATGATTACCTAATAAAAAAGTCTTATTATAACTCTACATTAGAGCTAAGAGTGAAAATACGATAACGAAAGCAATAAAGAAAAATAATAGAAAGAAATATCCCAGATCGTCTTTTTCATTATGATAATCGACAAATTCCTGGTATTTATTATTCAAATACTTATAGAAAATTTGCATTATTGGGATAGTGAAAGCTAAAATAAGGAGGATAAAGAGCAAAATAGTAAAAATGGACAACATATAATCCTGAGCAAAAGAATTCATCATAATATCACAACAATCTTGATTTATTAACTCATTATTATAAAATTTTCTGGATTTTTGCCGTCTTTGATCTCTTGATAGATTGCTTCGGTAATATAATTCACATACCAATTATTTTTAGTCTTATTGAAGTAGATCAGCAGATATTTCTTCTCAAAATGATCAAAGGATAAGATCACAGTGAATTGAACATTGCGAAAATGAGTCTTATGCTCGAATCTTGGGGATTGTTTGATCTCATCCTTGTCAAAAAAGATCGCTTCAAGCTTACCTTTCTTGTTAGTAAGACCTTTGACATAAGATTCAAACAATTTAGGATCTCGGGGAGTAATCGTGATCTTATTAGAATCAATTTCAACGATTACTTCTGTTCCAAGTGAAAACCCTAAATAATTAGCTGAATTAGGTAACAAAAGGAATGTTGAATTCCCAACACGAGTAATCACTTTTTCAAATTTTTCAGTAGATTTTAGAGAGGCCATATTCATCAATGCTAATACTAATTTTACTTTATATAATGA
>MDVS01000039.1 GCA_001940645.1 Candidatus Heimdallarchaeota archaeon LC_3 | reverse complement strand
ACAAAATGGTTTATTGTAAAGGTATAAAGGCCTTGATTTTGAAAAAAATTAGGTATTACTAGCAATGATAAACTGTACAATAAAATAACAAATGATATAACTAATAAAAGACTATCAAATTTTAAAATAGGCATTTTATTAATATTAAATATTATTTTGTTTTGTTTGACATTATTATATTTCATCTTTCTACACAATAACCTATACGGATAAAATATTCTTAAGTATATCAAATTCAAGGTAAGACAAAGTAGTTTGCAAGACAAAGTGGGTAGATTTCTACTAGAAAAAGAATAATCAAGAAATTTTTGAATTATATTCGATTTTTTTTTTTAAAAAATCTTATTGAAGTTTTTTAAGAAAAATATAAGAAATAAAAGAATTTTCTGAAGTAATTATTCACTATTCTATAATTTCCACGAGGTCATTTCATGATTCGAATCGAAGCAGATATGCTTATACCTGGAAAAGGAGAGCCTATTAAGAATGGTTGTGTCTTATTAAGTAAAGATAAAATTGAATATGTTGGTTCAATTGAAGGATCACCCACTAATAACGTTGAAAAAACTCTTACTGTCCCTGTTGCTATGCCAGGAATGTGGGATTGTCATGCTCATTTTTTGGGCTTGAAAACAGCTAATCTTGAAGAATTAGTAAGAACACATATCTCTGTCCTTACAGCAAGAACTGTTAAGGACGCTGAAAGGGCTTTGTATGCAGGTTTTACTAGTATCAGAGAAGCAGGAGGATATGGCATTTTTCTTTCGAGAGCAATAAATGAAGGATCCATCGAAGGTCCAAACATTTATTCGCCTGGCGCTATTTTAAGCCAAACCGGAGGACATGCAGACATCCATAGTATTTCACTGGATTGCTTGACTAATTCTTTTTCAGGCTTCCCCTTAGAGTTATGTGATGGAGTTCCAGAAGTACTAAAAAGTGTCAGAAAGCAACTTCGTTTAGGAGCTAAAGTAATAAAAATTTGTGCATCTGGTGGAGTATTGAGTGAAATTGATCACCCAATTCATCAACAATTTAGCGATGAAGAAATGAGGGCAATAGTAGATGAGGCTAAAAGAGCTGATCGTATTGTTATGGCTCATTGTCATGGAAAACCTGGTATTATGGCCGCTTTGAGAAATGATGTTCATACAATTGAACATGGATCATATATTGATGATGAAATTGCTGATATTATGGTAAAAAAAAATGCTATTGTTGTACCAACACGATTCATTATCGATCAATTATTAAAATTCTCTCAAAAATCTCAAATTCCAGATTATGCTCTTAAAAAACTTCAGGCCCTTTCAGACATCCATTTTGAATCTAGTAAAACATGCATCAGAAAAGGTGTCACAATAGCCTTGGGAACTGATATCATTAATTCTGGATTGGAGACAGTCGTTCCATGGGGAAGTAATGGTAAAGAGCTAGCATATTATATTCAAGCAGGTATGTCAGAATTACAAGCTATTGAAACAGCAACATATAATGGTCCATTAACACTAGGCCCTCAAGCTCCTAAATCAGGATTATTGGCTAAGGGATATGATGCAGATATTATCACTGTATCGAAAAACCCATTAGACGATATTACAGTTTTAGGAGAGCCTGACAATATAACTTCTGTAATTAAAGGTGGAAAAATAGTTAAAGAAAAGAAGTAAATTAAATTTAATTCTTTATTCTTCTAATCCTTGTCAAGCCAACCGCTGAAAATACGATGAGGATTTCATATCCTGATATGTTAGATATATTTGAACTTGAATTGTTTTTTCATTAAATGAAAAATTTTCCTGTTTAAATTCACTTTTACACCGGTAATGTTGAGAAAATCCGAACTATTGGTAATACTTCTATCGTGTGTATTGGGGCATCAAAAATTCGTAGTGATCACGTGTAGGTCTTAAATTATATTCATTTCTTATAAATTCATACTAAATTTGTTCTTAGTATATTGCTGAATGTAAAAATCGTTTCAAGTCTTCTTTCATTTGTTTCAAGGATGGCTCATGAACATACATCATATGGCCCGCTTCATAATAAGAAACAGAAATATTATTCCTTAAAGATTCGTCTAATCCCAAATGATCTAATGTGTATTCTGTAGCAAGAAACGGAGTAGCTTGATCAAAATAGCCATTAGCAACAAAAACTTTAAGGAAATTATTTTTACTCATAGCTTCGCGTAAAGTCTCAGCCACATTAACAAATTTATTCTGATATTTTTCATATTTCCATTTTTCATATAATGGGGCTAAGATTTCATAAGGGACATCGTTTTCGTAATTTAGATCATTTCTAACATAGTCATTAAATGTTGCAGTATATGGTCCCTGAATAACCGAATATGCAGGATCAAACTCATACTCTGCACCAGAATCATCACTATCAATCCCTAAATATCTACTATCTAACCTGCCTACTGTTCTATGTTTTTCACGTAATAATTCTTTTGAAAATTTGTTAATATTTATTCGAAGATTCGTTCTTTCTATGTATTTTTCTGATAATCCAGTTAATCGAGCCAATTTTTTAATAATTTGTTTTCTTTCTTCTCCTTGCAATTTGTCTCCCTTCATTAATGCTAGGGTATACTCATTCATTGCAAATTCTCTCGCTTCCTTAACTGAATTTTCGAGATTTTGTTGTAAATCCTCTGGTAACATATTATGATACCAAGCTGTAGCAGTCCATGTAGGTAAAAAGAGTATATGCGGGAAATCATTGCCAGGTAAGAAAGAAATAGTTTGAAAGTTTAATACCACTGAAATTAGCATTAATCCATTTAAATTCATACCTAATTTATCTTGTAAGTAGCCTGATAACCTTGCTGCTCTTGTAGTTCCGTAACTTTCCCCTATTAGAAATTTAGGCGAAGTCCATCGCTTATACCTGGTTGTGAAAAGACGAATAAATTCACCGACGGTTTCAATATCTTTTTTGAATTCAAGAAATTGTTCTGATTTCTCTCCAGGAACTGCACGACTATATCCTGTACTGACAGGATCTATAAATACTAGATCCGTCTCATCGAGAATTGAATAATTATTATCTCTTAGTTTATAGGGAGGAGAAATAGGTTTCGCATTATTATCCTCGACTTTAATTATTTTAGGTCCTAAAAGACCTAAGTGGAGCCAAACAGATGACGATCCTGGTCCACCATTAAAAGAAAAAGTTATTGGTCTTTTTGTAATGTCAGAAGGCTTATCCTTCGAATATGCAAGGAAAAAAATGGATGCTTTTGCTTGGGGTTCTTTTTCATCAATTTCCTTTTTTAGTACTATTGTCCCTGTTTTAATAGTATAAGCTATTTCTTTATTATTTATCATAATCTTATGTTTAGTTTCTACAATCTGATCTTTTGGTGGTTCTGGTTTATCTTTAGGCTTGTCTTTCTTTTGTTTTTCCTTTTCACTCATAATTATGAACTCTTTATTTCCAATTCCATTTGTCAAATTGAATTTATTCTTTATTTATTTATTAATTAATATAATCGGAAAACGAAGTAAGAAAAAAAAACTGAGAAAAAAATTAAGGCTTTTATCAGCAATAAAACAATCTTAATAAAAGATAATAATAAATTTGCTAGTTATTAGGACCATACTAGGATATAATATTCCTTGAAATCAAAATATTTATCTAAAATTTTTCAGCTTTTTCAAAAATGAAAGTCTTCTCATCGAAACCATTGTAATATTAGTAAATTTCCTAAAAAATTAGGTATCCTCTCATAATCTTTATTAAGAAAAAAAGAATTCAAGTAAAAAAGACATATCAAACGGGTATCATTACAAAGTTTTTATTGAATTTGATAAAATTAAAAAAATATTTTACTTGATAATAATTTGTAGGGTGTAAATAGTCTTTGTTTCGAAATAATTACATCAAAGATTTGGTGAAAAGGCATTGGGTATTTATTCTATTTATTATTATATTCCAAATTCTATCATTTTTCTTCATATTTTATGAAATTAGAGGATTTCCAATTCCTGAATTAGAAACTACTTATCCAATATTTATCTTATCCCTCTTAGCTTCTATATTAATATTAACAATATCTGGCAGTTTATTTTATCGATGGAACAAATGGGGGAAAAAATATGGCAATTACCAATTAGCATGGGCTATTAGCTTTACGTTTTTTTTATTACTTTTCGTAGGTCTTTTACTTGGCTCCCTTGGATTTGTTGATAACCAAAATCCTGAAACATTCTTCTTTTTTAGACAAGGAATGATAATTTGGGCTGCAGGAATGTGGTACGGATTTTCTGAAATAATGTTCTCAATCCATAAGAGGAAGAAGTTGTTTCAAAGAATTCCTGCTTTTTTTATTGTAATTGTTTCAGAATTATGGTTTGTTTATGGTTTATTTATTCGCTCTGATATAGAATTTACCATGTCTGGTTTTCTCTTCACAGTTTTTATTCCTGTTTCTTTTACAATCGCTTATATGTGGTATCTATTTGGATTCAAGCGTTACACACTGTATGGATATAGTAAAAGAGCTGTAAATTATTTATTGATCGGATTTGTATGGTTTGGAATCACTTATGCTGCATGGGTGCCTTGGCATTATTCTGAACCATATGACTTAAGGTATATCTATGTAATATGGTTCGGTTTATTTTTAATTGCTTTATTATTGATGTTAATAGGTTTCATGATGTTGCCTTATGGACAAAGTCAATCAGATATTTATCCAACTTTTGCAACCTATGAAATGACACTACAAAACTATCCAACAAAAAGAACACAAAAAGATGATGATACACAAGAAACAATACCAGAAGAATACAAAAAATTCCTTGAATATACCTCTTTTATATCTCACGAATTAAAGAATCCTTTGATAACAGTCTCAGGTTTTTTAACGCTTATTTTGAGAGAATTGAAGGGAAAAGGAATCGAAAATGCTAAAATTTCAAGCTATATCAAAAGAATTGAAAATAATAATAAACAGGCACTTCATTTATTGGAAGATTTAGCTCAATTAAGGAAATTCGAAACACATACTATAGTTATGAGACCAGAAGGTTTTCAGTTTTTTGAGCAAGTCCAAGAAACGACTAATGCTTATATCCAGCAATATAAGGATATTCAATTTGAAATCAATTTCCCATTTGAAGTATCATGTTTTTTGGATAAATCAAGGATTGAACAGGTTGTTAAAAACTTAATCATTAATGCTAAAAAATATATTGATCCAACCAAGGGAAAAATTTCTATAAGTGGAAGTTTTAACTCAAAAACTAACCAAATATTCCTAATTGTGGAAGATAATGGTCCTGGTATTCCAGATATGATAAAAAACAATTTATTTGAAAAATATGTCAGTGCAGATACAGTATTTGGAACTAAAGGAACGGGAATAGGATTGTATTTGTCAAGACTAATAATACAACATCATGGTGGAACCATAACAGGAGAAAATAATTCTAAATATGCTAATGGCGCACGATTTGAGATTGTATTCCCTAAAAGCATTATTAATAAATCCCAATTCCAACTATTAAAACTATTTTAGAGATTTACCATTTCATTTTCTTCTAATAATTCTCAAAAGTAATAGTAGTATTATAATAAATACTATTATAATTATTATAAGTAAAAGAGAGGCACTTAGGGCTTCATCTACGATAAACCTTAACATGGCCCAAGGAAGAGAAATAAAACTAAAAATCAGACTTATAAATAAAGTATTCATTCCTCTTTGTACCCATGTAAGGATTTTTTTCTCTTTTTTATCAGAATGATCACGATAATTTGACATTTGAAGTAAACCAACCCAGATAAACATTGCATAAGAGAAAAGACTCAAAATAAACAATATTATGAATATTAAAACCATATACTGAAAGTTAGAAGGCCATAAATATGCTAAACTAAAGTCGTTTAAGAAATCTTTTATTGTGATACCAATAATATTATTTTCTAGAAGTGGAGCGTCAAGAAATGCAAAGGTATCAGGATCGGTAATACTTGCTTTTATCCCTATAATGAAGACACATGTTGTAATATAAAAACCAGTTAGAATTGCACTGGCTGTAGAAAAATGTCCTACGAAATCCATTAAAGATTCTTTAACGGCAGCTTTATCTATTTGTTGTTCTTTATCATCAATAATTAAATTTTTATATTCACTCACTCTTCAGATCAACCTTAATTTTGGATACGGAAACAAGAAAGTGAATCATCTTATATAGTTTATATGTATTAATCATATAGAATATTTTCTTTAAATTCCTCTGTATTATGAAAAATTAATAATAAATTCAATATTTCTTGATATCTTTATGAACGATCGATCGAAAAAAGACAAAAATCTAATACGAAATTTAGATGACATTTATGGTACATAATTAATAAGTATGCATAAGAACAAAACATATATAAGGTAAGGAGTTAAGAATGAATTAGCCCCACGACTCATTAGGTCTTCTCTTACATTTTAAATGTAACTTTCCTATTTTCTTTGTTGTGGGGCTCTCCCTCCCCTCTTTAATACTATTTATTCATTTTTTGTTAATGTGGTAATCTAAATTATTCATAATTCAAATTTCATTAGATAATTTCATTAGCTTCAATATTTACTGAATTAAAAGTTGAGATAATACAGAAAACTGACTGAAAATCAGTGACAATTACAAAAAAAAATGCTTAGGCTAGGATTATTATTAAATAAGCATTTTGTTCGCGATTTAGAAGTTTAAGATGTGAATAGGACAATTTTTTATTTTGTAAATTTTCTGAAAAAGATAATTTTTTTCTCTCTTACATTAGTAATTTGTTTTCGTGAAAACATTTTTATAAAATTATTTTTTGCTGTAGTTGTAAGATTTTTCTTAAGGATTGATTGTGGTATGCACTTGGACTGGATAATGCCTTTGAAAGGCTAACAGCTAATACGGAATTTAACACAGAACATTATCAAAAAATCTTAGAATCAAAATGCATTACTGGTTCGAAACCTTTTCACTATGTTAAGACTCCAATGCAAAAATTATCTCTTTTTTCTGACTATCGAAATGTTAGAAGTTGGCATTGGCGTCTTTGGTGGCGAAGAAACTAAGAATTAATAAAGAATAATAATTGTTCTTCTTAGTATTGTTTTCATCTTCACCGATTCTTTAAACAGTAAGAGGAAGTTTATTACTCTTAATATACAATCCGTTGTAAAATTTCCAGCCATTATACCTTATTTCCCTAAAAAAAATCATGTTTAATCAAAAAAATAATTTGGTGAATAACAATGTTAGAAGAAACAAAAAGAAAAAATACAATACGAATTGATTTAAGTATAGAAGATATCCCAAAGAATTATTATAATATTTTATCAGACTTTGGGAATTTATCAGGACAAATGGCACCTCCATTACATCCCGGCACAAAACTACCCATTGGTCCACAGGATTTAGCACCGTTATTTCCTTTAGAATTAATTAAACAGGAAGTTAGTGCTGAAAAATATATTCCAATTCCTGAGGAAGTACGTGATATATATGCTCGTTATAGACCATCACCTGTTTTTCGAGCAGAACGATTTGAAGCAGCTTTGAAAACTTCTGCTAAAATTTATTTTAAGTATGAAGGAGTTAGTCCTCCCGGTTCTCATAAACCTAATACAGCCATTGCTCAAGCCTATTATAATGCCAAAGAAGGTGTAGAGAAATTATATACAGAAACAGGGGCTGGACAGTGGGGTACAGCTTTAGCTTATGCAGGTCAATTTTTCGACCTTGATATTGAAGTGTTCATGGTTAAGATTAGTTATGATCAAAAACCTCAAAGAAGAACGGTAATGGAAATGTATGGCGCTAAAGTTCATCCCTCTCCTTCAAACATAACAGAAATCGGAAAAAAAATATTAGGTGAAAATCCTGATCACCCTGGCTCTCTTGGAACTGCTATTTCTGAAGCTATTGAAAAAACTATGTCCTCAGAAAACTGTAAATACTCCTTGGGATCAGTTTTAAACCATGTATTATTACATCAAACTATTATTGGACAAGAAGCACAAACACAATTAGAAAGCATTAATGAAAAACCCGATATCATTATTGGTTGTTTGGGAGGAGGATCGAATTTTGGAGGATTAGCTTTCCCTTTCTTAGAAGATAAATTGCAGGGAAAAACTCCTGATCTGAAAGTTATAGCTGTGGAATCAACCGCTGCACCAAAATTAACACAAGGTGAAATGAAATATGATTTTGGAGATACTGGACAAATGACTCCGTTACTTCGGATGTATACAGTTGGACACAAATTTATTCCGGCACCAGTTCATGCTGGAGGACTACGATATCATGGTTCTGCTCCAACAGTTTCACACCTGCTCGAAAATAAAATAATAGAGGCAGAAGCTTATTCTCAACAACTTGTTTTTGATGCTGCTCACATATTTACTAAAGCTGAAGGAATTATTCCTGCACCTGAATCAGCTCATGCTGTAGCATCAACAATTGAACAAGCAAGACAATATCCAAAAGATTCTTCCTCATCCGAGGGCCCAGTGATTTTGTTTAATTTGAGCGGTCATGGATTGTTAGATCTCTTAGGATATCAGAATTTTCTTAGTAATAAATTACAAGATTTCCAAGTAAATCATCAAATGATTAAGGAAAGTATGGCTCAGATACCACAAATTTAGTTTCAAATTCTTTAATTTAATTCAGTATTTTGTTTTTTATATATTTGGTAAAGAAAGAAAGAAAAATACTGAATTGAAGTAAAATTCTTAGTTTTTTAATAAAACCTCCAATTCTAATCCTTTTACTTTTTTTCTTATCCAAGAAGTTGGAGCATCAGGGACTACCTCGACAAAAGCATCACTAACTAGTTTTTCTTTAAATTCTTTCGACAATAATTTTTCAAGCTCCTTCTTGTTTGAAGTTCTGAATCCCACTAAAGATTTTTGTGTTAAAGGTAAAGATGCTTTTTTTCGCAAAAATTGAATTGTTCTTAAGATATCAGAACGTTTCCATTCAATTTTCCATTCTTCAGGGACTTTCGGATCTAAATATAAAGTCCAATCCTGCGTGGTATTTGTATTGAACCCAGAATCATTTTTTGGTCTTTGAAAATAGACGTTTTGAAAGTTTAATTCAATTTCAAATACATTTTTCCATGATTTCACTAAATTTAACTCATCATGATTATCTAATTTGGTAAGATATAATTCAGGAAGACGATACCGATTTTTTATTCGATTATCTTGGCGTAATTTTCTACCAGTTTCTAACAAATCCCAGACAAGTTCTGAAACTTCTAAAGTTTCTCGTTGTTTTTTGGTTAAATTAGGTAGTATTTCAGCTTTTTTAGTTAATAAGTGAATACTTTCAGGTAGTGTACTTGATGCAGGCTTTATCAGCACTTGGTAAAAGTACTCTGCCAAATGAGGTACAACTGGAGCAAACAACTTCACAGAAAGATAAACAGCTTTCCAAAGCAGTTGATAAGCTAATTGGACATCAGCAGAAAGAACATTTTTCTCTGATTCTTCAGCTACCCAGAACCTCTGTCTATTATTTCGTAACCAAAATGTTGAGAGTTTATCCCAGAATCTAGAAAGTGTTTGCAACAATTTAGAGAGCTTATAACTTTTATACAAATTAGTAACTTCCTTTTCTAAAGATTTTAATTCATTTACTAACCATACATCAGTTAAATTCATCACTTTTGGAAGCCCCGAATTCAGCTTAGGCCAAACAGAGGGTGTAAGTAAAAGATTTTGTTGTAAAAATCTTGCACATGACCAAAGAGTAAGTAATGGCTTAGTTGAGTTTTTAACATTTTCAAATCCATATAGTAATGGCTTAGATATATCCCAGCCGGCATAGAACCATCTATTAGGATCAGCTCCAAGTTCATCTGCTGCTTCATAAAACCAAAGTGCATTACCCTTTGATCTATGCATTGCTTCTCCTTTAGCATCAAGAACCTTTTCATAAGCGACTACATGTTTATAAGGAGGCTTTCCAACCAATGTCACTGACATAAATAACATAGAATAAAACCATAACCTTATTTGTTCATGCATCTCTAATACTAGATCAGCAGGAAACCACTTAGCCCAATAAGAATCTGAAGAGTTATCATCTAGAAATTCTAAAGTGCTGAAAGGCACTATTCCGGCATCAAGCCAACAATCACCAACTTCTGTAACTCTTGGAACAGAATGACCACACTTGGTACATTTAACCATAACTTTGTCTACATGGGGCCGGTGTAAGTCTGGAACTAGTTTATCAAATTCATACTTTGATTTCATACCAGCTGCTCTCCAAAGTTCATCCACCCGTCCCATCACTTGTAATTCACCACAATCAGAACATTCATAGAATGGTAAGGGTAATCCCCAAAATCTTTTTCTGGATATACACCAATCCGCCATATTATTAAGCCAATCTTTCATTCTAGCTTTTAAACTTGGTGGATCCCAAGTAACCTCCTCGATAGCTATTAAAAGTAAAGGACGTATTTCTTTTGAGCTTAAAAACCATTCATCTACTAATCTATAAACAAGTTCCTCATTACAGCGCCAACAAGATGGATATCTGTGCACAAGAGTAGTTTCGTATTGTAATTTACCTAGAAATTGTAGCTTTTCAGTGACGGATTCTGATACATCACTAAAGAATTTGCCGTCAAATCCAAATTTGGGTAAATAATGACCGTTTTCCGTTAAAGGAGCTAAGACTGGCAATCCAAGCTTTTTCCCTAACTCATTATCTTCTGCACCACAACCAGGAGCTACATGCACTAATCCAGTTCCATCGGTTTCAGAAACTTCATCCCATGAAACAACGGTTACATCCACATTATTTTGCTCAGGAACAAACGATTGACAGGGACCCTCAAGATCTATTCCAACTAAAAGATCACCTTTGAATGTAAATACTTCTACATAGGTTTCTTGTAACCATGAAAGTCCTTCAAAAGCATTTTTACCAAGAACTAACCACATTGAATTTTTTAGTTTCTTTTTTTGGGGTTTTACTAGAATATAATCTAATTCAGGATGAACGGCAACTGCAACATTAGCCGGTAAGGTCCAAGGGGTTGTTGTCCAAACTAATAATGCAACATCGGGCATTTTCTGGGGAAATTTCTGTAAAAGAAAAGCCTCAAATTCAGTGAAATGTCCAGTATAATGTTTGTGAGCAAATTGAACAAAAACACTTGGATGAGTTATGTCTTTGTAAGAATCCATCTGTTCATGTTGACTTAAAGAAGTACCACAGCGAGGACACCAAGGCATAACGCGATTACCTTTGTACAACCAACCATTTTCATTGCATATTTTCAAGAAATACCAAATATATTCTATGTTAGTATCAGTATGCGTCCAATAAGAATTGTCCCAGTCCATCCATTGACCAAGTTGTTGACTTTGTTCAGTGATCACGTCTCCAAATTTTTCAACTCGAGCACGACAAGCATTTGTGAATCTATCCAACCCAAAATCAAAGATTTCTCTTTTTGAATTAAGTTTTAATTGTTTTTCAACTTCAACTTCAACCCAAAGTCCCTGACAATCAAAGCCATTTTGATAACGAATCTTTTTTCCTAGAGAATTGTTATATCTTAAGTAAACATCTTTGAGGGTTCTTCCCCAAGCATGATGTACTCCCATGGGATTATTAGCAGTTATGGGACCATCAAAGAAACTAAATCTTTTTTTAGTAGAAGATTTATTCAAATATTTCTTAGGAACTTCTAATTTTTTCCAAAATTCATTAACTTGCTTTTCTAAAGTTAGGAAATCTGGAAAAACAGACAAATTTGGAAAGTAATCAAAAGATTTAGTTCCTGTGGGTAAAAAATCAAGCACATTGTCAACAATATGTTCTGAATCATGATTATTGGTATTAGAAGAGTTATCAGATTCAGGGTGGACTGTTGAGTTATTTAAATTACGAGTATCCTGTTTTAATTTCTCGATCCAACCTTAAAACCTCTAGTATAAATTTTACTTATAAATTTAAAAATATATCAAATCTTGAAAGAAAGAAATTAATTACAAAATGTTACAATTACTGGTAAAAAAAAAGAAGTTTAATAAAAATAATTCAATCAGGAGGAAGGATAACGCAAATGGAAAAAAATTCAGTCTTATTTAATGCAATAAAAATGTTAAAACCATTTTCTAAACCAGTATTTTTCGAATATTACTTTAGACCAGTGCCAATATCTCCTAGGTTTATACACTTTCACTTCTGGTTTAGGAGTTTTGTAAAAATTTCCACTGGCATAACCTGCTTTGCCATTTCCTATTTCAATAAAACATGATCCATTTCCTTCATATTTAATCCTTTTTGGATGATCTAATATTTCCGCAGATATGTTTTCTGCTACTACTTCGGCATGTTTATGCGCAAATATTCCTGCTTTAGGTAGTATACCCCCGTTTGGAAGTTTAATAGAGGTGACATCACCAATGGCATAGACATTTGAATATTGTGTTTTAAGAGTAGATCTATCACTTGGAATCCAACCTGAATCATCAGTTAAACCTGCTTCTCCTACAATATTTGGGGCTTTATGGGGTGGAACAACGAGACATAAGTCATAATCTTGAGAACTGCCATCAACGAAATGGATTGTTTTTTTCTCAGGAATGATGTTTTTGAACTGTGAATTTGGGTAATAATTAATTTTAAAGTCTTCAAACATTTGAGTGACAGCTAATCCTACGTCTGGACCGGCAACAGGTAATGGAGCAGGTTCAGGAGCATACAAATTAATTTCTATCTGATTTCTATTTTTCTTATTAAAATAATTTCTGAGAAATAATGCTGCTTCATAGGGAGCAGCAGGACATTTATAAGGAAGACTGGCAATCACAAGTGTAACTACTCCTTGCGTAAAAGTTTCCAAACGTTTTTTCAAAGGTTCTAAACCTGCAAACGAATAAAATAGATGAACATCCTCTGAATCAAAAGGAAGAGAGGTTAAATCTAATTCAGCTCCTAAGGCAAGAATCAAATAATCATAAAGGATTGAATCAGCTTCTGATTTTAGGACAACTTGCTTGTTTTGAAGATCAATTTTTTTAACCTCTGCTTGTATAAACTCGATTCTTTTTCGATTTAGTCTTTCAAGACTTTTTTTAACTTTATCAATCTTCCGCCAACCCATCATTACCCACAGGTAAGATGGAGGAAAAAAATGATACTCTTCTTTATCGATTAAGATAATTCGATGATTTTTCTTTAATTTCTTTCGGAGAATGTTAGCAGTGACTAATCCGCCAGTTCCTCCTCCAAGAATTACAATTGTTTTCTCTGAATTGATTCTGATCACCTTAGGATTATTAATTACCATAGCAGATTTTAGCAATTATTCTTGAATTTAATGATAAAAAAACCTAATATATAACTTTGTAGGGTTAACTAATGAACAATAGAGTTAATTTGGCAGATTACATTTGATTCATTGAAGAATCTTATTTTAGTTATTATTTGGATAATTGTCAATAAAAATATTAGAAATATACTCATAATACGATTTTATTCTTTTATATTCTTGATAAATAACTTTTCCATCTCCAATAAATTCCTGATTTAATTTATTTCCTTTTTCAGCTGTAGAAATAATATATTGAAGTTTGTATACTTGGTAGGTCTTGATCGAAGCTCCAAGTTGTCTCAAAAATTTTTTTTCTGAATTACGAACAACAATATTATTGAATTCAGAGATAAAAGGGAGAAAATTCATTAAATTAGTTATATCCGGTTGATGAGAGATGAGATTACTTGCAGTATCAGGATGAATAAAGAATTTGCTTGTAGCTAATCCAAGAGAGGTAATATTGATTTTAAAGTTTTCATATATGATTAATTTTGCTAAAAAAAGGATTCTGATAGCTTCTTCTAACGAATCGTTAATATCTGTAAGAGTAGTGTATTTGGAAGAAACCAGAAAAGATTGTTCAAAAAATTCTGCAAGATCATCAAATAAAATAGTTTCTTGAGGAATATGAGATAAATATAGTAAAAGAAGTTCGGGAAAATAATCTCGTAAGGATGATCGAACAGGAGCTGATCCTTCAATAAAACCCTCAATTTTTTCTTTTTGATCTTTAGAAACAACAACATACCCGTAACCTTTGTCGTGGTGTTGTGGTCTGCCTGCTCGTCCAAGCATCTGGAGGATATCTGAGCTACTCATAGTCTCTTTGCCTGTTAGAGGATTATTATAATCCAAATCAGCTATGATAACTACTTTGGCAGGAAGATTTACTCCCCAAGCAAGAGAAGAAGTGGAAATAAGAATTTTTATATTATTATTTAGAAATTCTTCAATAATTTTCTTCTTATCGGATTCAGATAATCCAGCATGATAAAAAGCAATACCATAATAGGATAATTCCGATAATTTTTGATTCTGAAAATTAACTTTACTGTGAAAGGGTAATTCGTCTCGTTGAGCCCAAGAGGTAAACATTTTAGCATAAAAATGGACATTAGCTCTGGAGGTCGTAAAAATCAATGATTGATTAGGGAGAAATTTTTTACTGATTTGATAAGCTTTGACCATTCTACCAAACTTTTCCTGCATGGATTCGGGTAAATCAATAAGTTTGGTTTGAAGTTGTGTGCTACGATAAGAGTTATCATAAATAAGGGGAGTAGCTTGTAACCATTCAGCTAATTGAAATGTATTAGGAATAGTAGCAGACAAACCAATAAGTCTAATAGAAGGATAATGAGTCCTAAGAAACATCAATAAATATTCAAGATAGGCCCCACGTTTTCCTTCAGCAAGAAGATGAATTTCATCAATAACAATAACAGAAAGAGGAAAAGAAGAAAAATTAAGTGAATGAAGGAGAGAAAGAAACTTTTCAGGAGTGGAAAGGAGAATATCACAATCAGAAAGATCAGAAGGAGAGGAACCACCAAGAACAAGGCGAGTCTTCCAGTTAAGAGAATCAAATTTACGGAGTTCAGCGAATTTTTCATGGTTTAATGCTCGAAGTGGACCAAGATATAATGCTTTACCTGGTTTAAGGAGAGCTTTAAGTATAGCTAACTGAGCTATTACAGTCTTCCCTGAACCAGTTGGGGCTTGAACAATAATATTATTGTCAGTATTCCAGATGTCATGGTAAGATTGTTGCTGAACTTTGTTAAGAGATTCAGGGAATAATTTAAGGAAAGGTTTAGGAATATCAGGGAAATTTGTGACTGAAGAACTCATGAAAAATCACTAAAGGCTTTAGTAAAAATATTCAATAGGATTTAAATAAGAAATTGGGACATGATTAATACGAAAATGTGTGAAATTTCAAAATCGCATCCAAATTCTTGTTCAATATCTAAAATGATTTCACCTACTCTTTTGTACTGCTTTTATCAAGATGATTGTAATATTTTTTAGATAATAAAACGTGTTCCAACACTATTTGGAACAAAAGAATCTGGTAATCTCCTAGCCATTTCGTGTATTGCTTTCCAACCGGTACAATGGCTTGGAACAACAAAACTCGGATTTATCTTTTCTAATTCATCAATTGTCGGTGAAATTATCTTTTCAAAAAACGGACCACCTAGATGAAAACCACCCATAATAAAATAAATTTTTGATTCACCGGTAATTACTTGAGCGTTCTTTATAATATTAACAATTCCTGCGTGACCACATCCTGTGATCACAACTAGACCTTTGTTACGTATATTAGCAATGAAACACTGATCATCAGATACAATGGGATCAGCAACCCATTTACCGTTTTTCTTTGCATAATGATTTGGTAAGCCAGTTTCGAATTCAATTGTTCTTGAAATTTCCCCAGAAATTAGGGAAGTATCATCAAAAAGCATTGATGGGCCTACTGACTCGATCAATTCAATATTTTGATCCAATAATTCTTTTTTCTTCGGTTGAGGAAGATTCACCTCAACTCCATTAGGTAGTATCAGTTTTCTTTCTAAATATGAATCTGGATGAATAACTAATGGCGTTTTCTTTTTACCCATTTGCTTCAATATACCTAGCAATCCCATAACATGATCAGTATGACCATGACTAACTACAATAGCGTCAATAGTCTCTAGATCTATATTTAGAGCATTAAGATTATAAATCAATCCATTCATCGATACACCGGTGTCAAATAGTATTCGTCTTTTTGAAGATCCAAAATTAACATCCACTAAAACTGAAAATCCATGTTCAGCTATAGGTAATGGTTTAATCAATGTGTCAGGCAACAATGGATATCTTTTAACATTCTTATTACTTGTCATTAATAAATCGAAGGAATTATCTACTAATGATAATATTTCTATAGAATCTGTAGGTTTAATATATATTTGTGTCATAAATATCGTGCCCTAAAGAAAACAAAAAATCTCAATCAGTTTAAGGAATTTTCTAACCATAAAACCTGACTAATAATATATCCCAAAATGAAAATTAGATGAAAATTTTTCTATTTTTCAGTGTTTTTAGGATTTTACCAGATATAATGTACTAATTTTCTGAAAATAAACTTAATTCATTACCAAAACAATCTTGAAATACCGCAACATGCCCTAAACGTTCACCATATTTAAATTTGTCCTTAATTATCTTGCCTTCACCATCAACAATCTTTTTCAAAGTAGCTGAAATATCTTCAACAGCAAGTCCTACATTTAATCCTTTGGAACGCAATTTTTCTGTCTGAAATATTCCAATACTTACACATTCATTTAGTTCCACTATTCCCTGACCGGAAATAGATTCTCTATCAAATTTCCAATCAAAAACATTTTCATAAAACTTAATTCCTTTTTCTAAATCAAGAACAGGAATTTCTATTCCAACTATTTCCATCTGTATCATCTAAATTTTAATTTATTTGTTTTCTTTTCTATACATATCCATATGATAGGTGGTCGGCACTAAGACGGATCGAAAAAATAGCATTACTTCGGTTACTCAACACCAAATCATATCGATTTTTAATAAAATTTCAAAAAGTCTTAAAGAGTAGGTTGTCCATATTAATGTTTAGTTTTTTAGGCAATAAACTAATATAATTTTTTTTCTTTCTATACTTTTCTTAAAATTCCTTAGTTTTTCTTTTACAGTCTCTATCAATAGCTAAATTATTGAAATGATCTAATCAAACCTTTTCTAAAAACTGCTGGATCAAAATCGTCCTAAATCGAATTTTCAGTTATTTATCCCGGTTAAAATTACTGAAAAGGGTCTTAATTCTTATAGTAAATTTATACGATAGGTTTTTAAAGAGATTATTATTTTATTAAGTAAAGTAATAATATCAATAAAATCTCATTATTACTTGAAACCTTGATGTGAAAATTAATGAAAAGCAAATTTAAAACCATTTTAGTTATTAGTATGTTTGTAATGACATTTGGAATCGCTACCAGTGCCAATGCCTTTACTTTTCCCAGTTTTAACTTTAGTCCTGCTGTTTACATATTTACTCCTATTTCTACAGCAAATTATCAGATTACTGGGGAATCAGTATATGTTTCATCAACTTTTTCAGCATATGATTTTGATGGATATGTTACAAGAGTTTATGTTAAATTAGATGGTGGCAGTTGGATTTACAAAGGTAGTGGGACTGGTGTTAAGTCTCATGGATTTACTTTTGGCACAATTAACCTAGGACCTCATACAATCTATGTTAGAGCATATGATAACGATGGTGCCTATAGAACTGTATCCCGTAGTTTTACTGTTTCGTTTAATTACGGAATTAATATTAATTTTGATGACGGACGGGCTATATTCGCAGCATTAAAAGACATTGCTCAGGAAGTCATTGATTCCGCTCTTCCAGTTGGTGAGACATATACAATAGGTCCGTATGTGGCACCAACGGAAAAAGCTAGTTTTAAAGTTAAATTCGAATTGTATCGCTCTGCTACTAATACAATCCAGATTAGCTTAGTTGATAGCAGTGTTACGATTCCAGGTCCTTACAATATTGATTTTGAATTTAGTTTTGGTCTTGTAGTAGATGTTACTATTAGTTCTGGTTCGATAACGATCACATTAAAACGATTGGAAGCTGGAGCTGAAGCTAAATTTAGTTTAGACATTACTACTGCCATTGACAAACTAATAGATACCGAAATGACTGACGGGACAGATAAAACTGCAATTAAAGGTGGAGTCAAAAATTTAGATGCTTGGGGAGCTTTTGACAGTTTACCCAAATTTGAAGTAGCAGCTGGTAAAAAATTAACCGCTATTGGAACTGCTTCAACAACATTTTCTGTAAATCCAGGTGATGATCCTTGGACTGGAAGTTTGACTATCAAAGGTATTTCTTTTGAATCTTATTACCGATTAGATATTGAAAATATTGGAGGTAGTATGAAAACCAATGCTATCCGAGATCATATTATTAGCGTTTTGAACAAAATTCCATCTTCAGCAAGTGTTACTGTTAGAATACCCAGAATCTGTTTTTGGCGATATTGTACTCCCAGTTACACACGGACCTTTACCGCGGATCTTTCCTCATATAAATCAGCTATTGAGAATCAAATAAAAAATGTTTTTAATACCGCATCATTTGCTGTTACGGCAGAATTAGATCTCAACAGTAAATTAACAGCTTACAAAATTGACTATTATGATATTCTTACTAATTCTCCTTATGCTAAACTTTACGTAGGACAATTCTTCATTGATTTCGATGCCGAACTCTCTTTTAGTATCGGTCTTAGAATTTCTTTGAGTATCAGCACACCAAATTGGATTCGAAACTTGGGTGGACCCAGCTCAGTTGGCTATACATTTAGTTTTTCTGAATCTCAAATACTATTAAATGTCGACAAAGTCTATACGAGTCCTTGGTTAATTAATGGAATAACGATCACACCATTTAACTAAGGAATTTTCTCTATTATTTATATAAAAATATTTCAATTTTTTAAAATTAAATCTTTCTTCTCAATTTATATCAAAATAAATTGTTTGAAAAGAGGATATTACGGGATAATGTAAAATCTATCTTAAGCTAAATCAAAATTGCGTTCTTTACGCTTATAATATTTAGACATATTTTATTACAATCCTACTCCACAGTTCCAACAATATTTCTCCTCTTTAACTATTGATGCACCATAATTTGAACATCTTCCACCTTCATTTCTTGGTATAGCTATAGTAGTTTGATCTGGATTACCTCCATATTCCGTAGATGGATATAATTTTGCACCAGATAGTATTCACTTATTTCATTTTATTCCATCGTAAAAGGAAAGAAATTAATCCAATTTCAGTTGTTAATGAATGAAATTTCAAATTACAATATTATGTTTTTAAAGGACACTTCACAAACAGGAATTACTATTTATATTTTTAAATTATTTATTTTCTTTTCAGTTTCGAGGCAAATTATAAATTATTTATGTAACCAACGTCTATTATTTGTGTGTTGTCTCATTAACAAGGTGAATCGAACATGAACTCTATAATTCAGTCATTATTAATACTGGTAGGCGTTTTATTAATATCTCTATCAGCTGTTATGGCTCAGGATGATATTTCTCAGTATGAATTATCAGAAACTGATCTCCCCACTGATTATGAAAGAATCAGTTCAACAGTTTTTAGCACGTCTTCTATCCCTACAATCCAACAAACCTGGAAAACACCTTTGATTGCTGTAACGAACCCAATCATTGGAATATTATTGACGTTAGCGGATTATGGTACAGTAGCTGGGGCTGATGGAGCGATGCTTGGTGCTGCACTTAATGAAGGTGACCCCGTAACAGTAACTGGGGTTGATCGAGTGATTAATGAATCCTAAAATCTCTATGACTCCATTTATGCATCTTACATTTATGCGCAAAGAGGACAGTTTATTGCGACTTGTCTCGACAGAACAATTTTAAATAACGTTGAACACATTGCAATATCGGATGCCATCACGTTATTAGAAGCTCAATTAGCAAAATTACCAGAATCAACATCAACACTAAATCCTACTACGACAGAGAAAAAATCAGCGGGAAGTCCAGGGTTTGAACTAGTACCGGTGTTGGTAGCAATGGTTACTGTTTTGATTACGTACAAGCGTTTCAAACATGACTAAAAAAATGTCTCTACTTTCAAAATTCACAAAAGAGATTTTCTTTAATGTCAAATTTATTCTAACTTTCTGGAGGGGATGTATGAATACAAAAAATCGTTGTTTCATCTGATTTTAAAGTAATTGTCCAGCTATGAGCTTCAACAATTTTTTTTACAATATTTAATCCTAATCCACTGTTTCCTTCTATTGTAGTGAACCCTTTTTGAAAAATTTTAGATCGATGATCTTCGGGAATCGGAATGCCATCATTACGGATTAAGATTGAGTTCTGATCACTTATTACCTCTATTTTGGTAGCTTTTCCATGAATCACAGCATTTTCAAACAGGTTTTGGAATATCTGTGTCATTTTTAGACGATCGCAAAACATAGATGGAAGATCCGTAGAAGAAATACTAATATTCTCAGGTAGAACGTCTTGAGCTACTTTCTTGATTATATCATTTAGATTGACAATATCAGTCTTTTTTGCTACCAAACCCGCATCCGAAAGTTCTACTGAACGTTTAAGCAATTCTTGAATCTTTTTTGTTATACGTATAATTTTTGGAGCTAAATCATTTTCTCCCTTTTCTTCCAAAAGTTCGGCATATCCTTGAATGCTAAATAGACCACTTCGTGTATCATGGTTTATTTGGTGAACGAATTCACTTAACTCTTGTTTTTGATGTCTGAGCAAATCTTCTGCTTTCGTACGTTTTGTGACATCTGTAGTTATCATTCCCATTCCAGTACCGACTTTAAAAGCTCTTATTTCAAGATTAAAATCACCAAATCTAGAATGTAGGATAATGTTATCAAAATAAATCGGATTTCCCGTTCTAATAACTTCAAGGTATTGGTTATATCTACCGGTTTCCTTTAAATTAGGGATAATATCTGTGATATTTTTTCCAACAACGTCTTCTTTATTCAGATTTGGAAATAAGGACTTCATTGTACCTTTGTTCACATCAATAATATTAAGGTTTAAATCAAAAAGAGCAAAATTTTCCGTTGCTGACTCCATAAAGTCTCTTAATCTCTCTTTTGATTCTTTTAAAGCTTTTAAAGCTTCATCTAAATTTAAATTATCGAGAGTGAGTTCATGAAGAATACTGAGATTACTAATAACACTTTGAATATAAAGTGGCTGTCCTTCTTGATCATAAATCATAACAGGTTTGATTTTTACAGGAAGTTTTGTACCTTCTTTTTTGATTAATAATCGGTAATGTCCCGAGGTTTTAATCCCAGATCGCAATGAAATAATTTTTTGATCAACATTATCAAACTCGGATGAATCTACTATTTGTTTGAAGGGCAATCCAATTAACTCATCAATCTCATATCCTAGCATCTTGGCTACAGTTTGATTTGCATCAAGTATTACGTTATCAAGGCTTTTACCTGTGAAGATTGCTATATTTGAACTTTTAAAAAGCGCTTGATATCGCTGATCAATTTCAAGAAGAGACTTCTCTACTTGTTTGAGTTTGGTTATATCACGCAATATGGATCTGCTGTAAAGTACATTCCCATGTACATCACGTTCAGCTGAAACATTTAGGCTAACAGGAATTTTTCTACCATCTTTTCGTTTTAATAAAAGTTCTGCATCCTTTATAACCCCCATTTCTTTAAATAATTGGAATAGTCTTTTAGCTTCCTCCAAACAATCTGGATGATATATTTCAAAAACAGGATAATTTATTAATTCTTTCTTTGAATAACCCAGACATGTAACTAATGTTTGATTGCATAGAATGATTTTTCCGGTTTTAGTATCCACAGAGACAAACATATCAGGAGCATTCTCATAGAGATCTTGGTATGATTTCTCAGATTTTCTTAAATCAGTACTAATCATGATAAAATGTACCAATTCAGTGAAAAGCGTTTTAACATCTCCTCCTTTTTGTAAATAAAAATCAGCGCCCATATTAAGTGCTTGAATCACAACCTCTTCTTTACCACGTCCTGTAAGAATGATGAACGGAACGGTATTCCCTTGTTTCCGTAGTTCCGTTAGTAGTTCTAATCCATTCATCTCAGGCATTTGATAATCTGAAACGATAACATCAATACTCTTTTTTTCTAACAAATCGAGAGCTTGCTTGGCAGAGAAACTTATCTCGGCTTTTATTCGGCCATAACTCAATTTTTCCAATGATCGTCTAATGAGAGATAAAAAATCTTTTTCATCATCTATACATAAAACATGAACAATATCTTCTTGAGAATCCTTATATTGCGGTTTTGTTGAATTCTCTTGAGAATACATATTATTAAATTGTCTCCTTTTATAATGTAATCTCTTATGAAGATTCGCTATACTATTAAAGTTTTCCTATGAGTTACCAAATCCGTTTTGGTAAAATTTATAGAAAATGAAGTTTAGGGTGATACACGAAAAATATTTCCTATGATACGTTTGTTGAAAGAGAAAATGATGAGATAATAGAGTTTTATGATGAAAAAGAGAGATAGGTAATCCATTATTTTAAGTTAAGGTAATAGATATTGGATTCTTATCTAATTTTTTTGACAAGTTTAAACGATTTATTGAAATAAAGTGATTTAATTTTGAAAATTATATTTTTTATCTTTAGAAAATCCAAAAAATGCATTATCTTAGTTAACTTTTTGTTTACAAACAGGACAAGTATGATATGCCTTTAACCATTCTAATAAGTTTATATCAACATCCAATTAATAGAGATTTTTAGTAATTACTTCTAATTATGCATAAAATATAGCATTATTTCTTTGAAATTTAAGTCCTACATTGTTGTTTTAATTAATCTCTTTCCTATCCTAAAATTTCCGAACTTAAATTATTTTTTAACTACTTTTACTTTTTTGCCCAATCGATTACCTCACTCTCTGATGTTGAAATTAAATGAGAATATTTTCGAGATCCATTTCTTCCCCCTTTTATTAAGTACTGAATTGTTAGCTTTTTAGTTGCATTAGGTGTTACAATACCCCATTTTTCAATTCCAGCTTCATCTGCCAACTCACCAGTTTTTAACCATAAACTTTGAACTTCTTGGTTCCATGCATTCTTCATTTCAACATTTACAACTAAACGACTAACCTCAGGTTTATGAACGCTTTCATTAAACTCAACGAAAGCATCTTGAAATGTTTGAGGGGTAGAGTTTTCTTTAAATTTCCAATATGCAATAGATTTCGATCCATTACTAATTATTTCACTTTCATAACTTTTTGAATTACTCATAGTAGATTTCTGTCCTATAATTTAAAAAAATAATATACAGACTTAATATATATAACAAATAGTTATTAATATTAGGTAACTTATTTCTTACCCGATACAATAAACTGGGTTATTTTTGATAAAAGGAATTCATCAGGGTAGGTGTTAACTTTTTTTTCTAATTCATTGTAATCCCAAATTTCATCGTTTATATACAATTTATTTTTAGGAAAATACTCTGAAAAGAAATTAAGTAAGGTTTATGAGAACATAATGAATCTTTAGTTAGAATAATATATATTTCAACTGGAGAAGAAGCAAAAGATTGTTTAATTATTTGATTAGCATCATCTGTAGAATAAAAGTTAACAGGTTTGGAACAAGTAATGCATTTTTGAGTACCATACCGTGCAAAAAGAATTCTAAAAAAAAGGGTGTAAACCAGAAGCAATAGATAAAGTAGAATTTGGATTACGATTTAAAATGTTTTGATCTATAGCAATAGTTGGTTTAAATCCTGTAACTTCGTCAACATCTGCTGATTTGAATTTAGATCTTAAACCACTCGAAAAAATATCAGAAAATTGTCTATGTGACTCGTGATATATAGTATTAAAAACAAGAGAACTTTTTCCAGAACCACTGATTTCGAGAATTCACATATAATGTTGCCGCATTAATTTGAGCTTATTTTTCTCTTAACAAAATAAATTTATTTTCAAATTTTTCATAGATTGATTTAATATGATTAATTGTCATATCACGGTAATACAAAAGAATAAATATACCTAAATATGATGAATAACATACAATGAGCACTTTAAGTTATTTAAAAACACATGGTCAATATCCATTAACAAATATTCCTGTGATTGAAAATTTACTCTTAGAATTAACACATGATGATTTATCATGTCCATTTTGTAAAAGAAAATCTCCAGATGTTACTACTTGGGGATCTTATTCGACAAAGGTCGGAGAAGTAAGAAGGTATTACTGTTATATTTGTAAAAAAACATTTAATCCATCTAAAATTCCTAAGATATATGATAAAATGGGAAAAATTGCATATGAGCTAGGTAAATTAATTTTTAAAAATAATATTTCTGTGAATCGTCTTTCTGGCCATTTAGAAGTTCCAGAATCTACGTTAAGAGCGGTCATCTCTGAAATTGAAACTCAATTAAGTGATAATTTTGAATTTATTAAATCTCTGGACGATGTCTTAAACTCTAAAAAAAGACAAAATAATCAATCAATGAAGATTTTATATTATGATGAAGGCTTTCATCGATTACTAGGTAATCAATATTATTTAATATTTGCTGTTGACGAACAAGGAACTCCTATCCAGGCAGAACTTTTATCGTCAAGAAATAAAGAGGATATAAGGGATAGTTTGGAACAAGCAATAACAAAAATAGGAGGAGTTGATATGATTGTAGCAGATGGGTCTCCTACCATATTATCTGCGATTCGTGGTATGTATAGATCGCTTTTATTAGTCCAACAAATCCATAGTGACGATGGAAAACGAGCTAGAATCATTCAACTTGATCCTATTCTTGGTACTAAAAAAATGAGAGAAATGACGATTGAATTGCATACCGAAAGTCTTAAATTTAATAAAGAATCAGAAATTACGACGATCATAAAAGAAATATATCCATCACAGAGTAAAAATAAACTTCACTATCAAAAAGATCTCTCTTTAAAAAAAAAACAAAGAAAATCAGAATATGGGAAATTTGACAATAAAAACAATCCAAGAAACATTACAAAAGAAGAGTTTGAAAAAGAAACGGAGAGCAAAACTGTTAATTGGATATACACTCCATTTACAAACTTATGATAACGTTGGGCAACTTGCAATATCTTTTATAAGCCAAAATCATGAATCTAACAAAGAAATAAGACCAGATCTCTTAGAAATCTATTCTATACTTACAAAAGTCCAATCAGTATTCCCAAATCTATTTATAACCTCTAATAAAGCTGAACATTTTAATAGTGTTCATGATCGTGAATTGTCATATAGGGGTAAAAAAACACCAGAAAATGCAAATAAAAGATTGAAATCGTGGATACTATTTAAATACTACCGAAAAGGAATCGAATGGTTTTTAATTAAGAGTAAAATCAATACACCATATTCTGTCCTTCAAAAAACTTATCAATTGCAGATTAAAGAAGTTAATTTTATATAATGAAGGAATTAATGAATTATGTCGGGTGCAACATTATATGCTAATTCTCTTCTTGTGAATTTATACATAAATGATTTTTTCAGCAATAAGAAAGTCAGTTAGGGTTTTTCGATTTCAAAATACAAAATATTTTTAAAATAACTCATTACATTATACTCTATGAAAACGTGGAAAATCACTACTATTATCGTAATTGGAAGTTTTTTATTAATTTCAAATACTTCAACGGCAGGAAACAGTCCTCAATTTTTTCCATTTCAATTACAGGACTGTGGGAACTTTTCAGGTAAATTATTTACATCAGAGGATCCCAAAACAGTAATTATTGAGATCAATGTGACAAATCATACCAATGATATTTTTCTTCACTATTCAGAGCATATGTATATTAAGTATGCCCCGACCTTATTTTAGCTTATTTTCTCTCAAATTTAATCAAATCTTATATTTTATTCTAAGGTTCCCAATTTTTTGAACTACTTTTCTCATTTCAATCAGAGGAAATAAAAAAGCTTTTTCTTCAATACAATAAATTTAAGGCTAAATTTCAACCCAAATTTTATTCTTTACTTGAAGAGTGGTTATATTTACCCTCTGGTTATTCTGAGACTGTTTTTGGAAAAATACCGCATAGATAGCGATTTATCTTTCTTTTCTGATTTCCTCTAATTTTTAGCTTTTAAAACTCTTATAATTAGTTTACATTAGGTTAACTAAGGTTATTTTTACTCTCTTTTACACAAAATTACCCAAAATAAAGATAAAATATATTATAACTACTGGTTAAGTATAAATAAAAAAGGAAAATACGACAATATTTTAATAGCTTCCCGCACAATCACAGGACTATATATATAGATGGTACTAATTTTTTTGGAAAATCCATTCAATTAACCAAAAATACTCCAGTTAATTTAACAGTAAAAACAATTGATGTCAGTGTAGGACTCCGTGGTAGCGATGATTTAGCTAATAACACTGCTCGTGGATATTATCGTATCCATATTAATAATTACGATCCTAATAAAGAGTGGAATGACTTTAATTTAACTTTGTGTACCCCGAGAGATTTTAAGGTCTTTGATAGTGAGGATAATTGGATAGATAATATTACATTTTTGATTAAAGTAGACAAAATCATTAATGTAACATTAGTAGTTGACTATTCTTTCTCAGATTTTGGTAATTTAGAGTATATATCAGAGCAAGGTAACTATAATTACACATTAAATGCGAGTTCTGTGATTCTCAGTATAGATGCAGGAATGGACACCTATGGATATTCAGTTGTCGTTGGATCCTATGCCCTTATTAATCACGGTCATTTATTCACGGTACAAATGAGGGGTCTAGATTTTCTTTTTCTCTTTGTCATATTCTGTTCCATTGTAGTAAAAAATAAAGTTACAAAAACCTTAAAACTATAATTTCTCCCAAGATCATCATAAGATCAGTTTTTGGAATCATTCAAACTCTTTTCTCCTTAAAATTAGAATTGAACTGCATTAACAGAAAATTATCAGCAAAAAATACTAAAATTATTTTTTCGGAACAAATTTTTTCAACCTGTCTTTCTTGGTTTTGAATCCATCCCTATCTCCAATATAGTATTTAATGAATACAAATTAGCCGACCAAACAGTGATCGAAGGAATTCCTATGCTTCTTTTTCTAAAAAAATTGGTCAATTATCGATAGGAAAATTGGTATACTAAGAATTGCTACTGCAATCACACCAATTCGAATTCCAGGGAATAGTTCTTTAATAAATTCTTTTGTTGTTATTCCTACAAATTTTGTCTTATCAGAAAAAATCGCACCTAAAGGAATGAGAATTATGCCAAGAAGAGGGATATAAGTATAAGGTAACCAATTGGTCGATTGAATTGGAGCTGATACTCCCCACAATGGATTGTTGAGGTCAAGGATCAATTGAACAGTTATAAAAGCCATTAAGAGGTTTAAACTAACAAAAAGATAATTACCTTTGTTAATTGATAGCTTTCTAATGGTCATTCCTACCACTAATAACCCAATAACAAGATATGATTGCCAAAATTGCCACCCCCAAAATACCGTAGCCATGCTACCATTAACAGACTCCTCAAATTCAACAAAATATAAAGGGAGAAGAGGGGTAACCAGTACAAAAATCATTCCTGATCCTATCGCTAAAAAGGATCTGTAGGATTCGGCTGGTTTATTGATTATCATTTATAAAGCCCATGAAATTTCTATTCTATATGTTTTTCTTCCTAAGTTTGACGAATTATTTTCATGAATAGAACTAGGGTGAGTCGATAAAAAATAGTGATATCTTTAATAAATACTGTTATCTCTTCTATTATCTCATATTTATCTAGAGATTTTTGCTAGAAAACATATGAATGGACTCATTATTCTTAAGAATGTTTATCTTACTAATGACTTAGGTGTTAAAAATCTTGAATCAAGCCGATGAAATCAAAAATGTATTCACTATTGATTATTTGCAGGATTTCATCTCATTAATTGATAATTTAATTGCTAATTCCAAATCAGAATCAGATTATCGTTTTCTAACAATTTCTTTTGCCTCTAACCTGATTTTATTGGGAGAAGTATTAGAAAATAGTACATTAATTAATAAAGGAAAAATGATGATCGATAAATATTCAATGGGAGTACGTATCTATGTTGATTCATTTGTTGCTAAGAACTTGCTAGAATTTTCCGATCCTAACCAAGAGAAAGGGTTTCCGTACTTCCAAAATATGTTGATATCGCTAAAACATCTTAATCGCTATGGTACTGATATTGAACAATCGTATAATAGAAGAGTCCTAGATTTATTCTGGTCATATTTTATTAACAACAATTTAATCGTATTCGAATCTGATGTCAAAGAAGATATCATCAGATATTTAGACAAATGTGAGGAACCAACCTTATGGTTATTCTTATCCTATTATTTGATTGATAAAGTAGATCCTTCAGATATATTATATTATTTAGATAAGTCTAAGGATTATTATGAACCTAAGATAATTACTAATGATATTTTGTTACATACACGAATCTTACGGCTCATCGGGAAACGAGAGGAAGCAAAAAATCTTTTAACAAAAGAAAAGACTATACCAGGATCGACAATAAATTTCAACATTTATGGATATTTAGAAGAATGTCTTTATTTAAATCTGGAGGAGAAAAGTCTAGAAATAATAAATGAAGACCTATTTGATAAAGAATGGCTATTAAAAGAAATAAGCTATAACAAACCTTTTAGAACCAGCAATACTAATAAAATGATACTTTTTTATGATATCCCTCCTGAAGATGTACATACGGAGCTCTGGAACAAAATTAAGAATAAATTTCGAGAATTGATTTTACAGGAATACCGAAATTACCTACATAATGATGCAAACAATGTTGATTTACATTACCTAAGTCCATTAATTCGAAGTCTTACATATGCAAACGAGCGCGACAAAGCAAAGATGATCACAAATACGATGCTAGGAACATTACAAATAACAATTAACAAAAAAATGTCAGAAGATGTTAAAACATTATTGAGATTCGTTAAAAACTTATTGACAGACCGAAATCCAGAGAAACTAACTAATATATTTCGTATATCTCAAAGAAAATCTGACGAAGGAGTGAACGATCTAATACGGTATTATAAAGCTCTAGAACTAAAATACTCATCCCTAGAGGAGAACGAAAAAGCAGCAATAATGAAATATAATCTGGAACAATTATTTATATCAGATTATCTATTTAAGGACAAGGGAAGGTTAGACTTTAATTCACTACTCATCTATTATGAGAATTTATTTACAAAATTCAAAAACAGTTTAAAAAGTAAAAATTTTTCTGAAGCGAAGGTAGTAATGAACCAAATGATCAATTTAGTAGAAAAAATAAATATTGAGGGATTTATGATAATTAATTATTACATATGGAGCTTACAAGAGTTAAGTAAAGCGTGGTAGTAAAACAACAATTGATACCAGACAAACTAAACACTATTAATATACTGAAGTTCATAAAGTAATTAATTTTTTCAGTATCTTAGGATTCATATCTGGACCAAATCATCCAACGATAAATCAGCAGTTTCCTCTCGTTTCATCAAGCAAAGATATGTTGTTCTTTTTTGATAAGGATTATCACAAGTGATATTTACTGGTTCCCATCCATCTTCAGCCATTTTATTGATCAAAACCTCTAATCCATTAGGACCGGTTAGTTGTACTTTAGAATTCCCTAGTGACTAAGTAATTCACTATTTATTTACATCTTCTTTCATTTGGAAACAGATCGATAAATGTTTAAACAACGACTGAGCTTTTTCATTCCTGAAAATGAATAATGAAATCGCTCTAAAGGATAATTTTCTTTTAATTCTGTAAAATTTCTTATAAGATTAGCCACAACATGTGTAGGACAATGAATATACCCTATAGCTTCTTGAAATTGGTCAGAATCAATAGTAAAAATGTGAGCAATCGGGAAAACCATTAGCTGTGCGATGACATCTTTAAATAAATCTTTTTCTCTTATTGTTATCCTAAATGATATCTTAAAATCAATATCTAGGAAGTTTATGTTTGAATAATACTGGAATACCTCATCACTACCTAGCTTTTTAACAAAACGAATGATCTGATCTTTATTTGTATTTGGCGATAGCTCATTTAGGTTATTAATTGACAAATTATTAATTCTGCTCAGATTCTCAATAACTTCTTTTTCCCAATTTTTCAAATCCCAGCTAAGTAATTCTGTCAAGGGCCATTTATTGAATTTAGTCTGGAAGTTTTTGTCAAGAAAATTAGGGATTGTGAATGTTTTCCAAGGATTTTCATTTTTATAGTTATAATCATGGAAATTAATGTTCCAATACCAATTTTGTAAAGGGATATAATCATAGTCCTTTAACAGATCTTGTGTCCTCTCGAAAGGTACACAATAAATATTAGATGTATAATCATGAAAATCTAGTTCCCAAACTGAATAAGGGAGTAAATTCGTATCCTTATGTTCGTCTCTATTCTTCTTATCGACTAATACATAATAATACCCGATTTTACTCATATTCATTATTATTCCACTGATTTTACAAATTTTAAAAGAATGTAGAAGAGTCAAAGCTCTTTCAATTTTCTTTTCCTGTTTACTACCCAGATTTAATTGTTGAAGAACATCAGCGTTGCTAGGGGGAGTCGTCCGATACTCTCCTTGTGAGTCTTGACGCAAAAAATGTGTATTGGTGAGAGTCTTTAATATCATTTCTTCTCTCTTTCTTAGAGGAATAACCATTAGCTTAACAATTTTATAGAAATGATGTAAAAAGTCGTTCAGTCCTCGTGATGATGGAAAAGATGAGAAAAAGTAATCAAGTTTGGAAAAATCTGGAATTTTAGCGGGAATAACATTAATATCCTTTATTCGATCCATAAAAATGGTGAAAGATAATGGATATTCAAATCCACCTTCACGAAATATAATCGGAACAAACTGATGCCGTCGGATAGTCTCTTCTATTGCTTCAGAATTAACTGAAAATAGGTCTTTATAAGCCTTAAATTGAGAATAGAAATCCAAACTTAGTTCGCGTAAAAATTTCTTCTTTTCTTTTGTGTAAAGGTCTAATCCCTGATTATCATACTTGGAAAAGAATTCTCGACACTTCTTGTAACCCATCTTGATATTTTCGATAATTTTTTGATCAAGTACAGAATCATTTTTCAAAAAAGAAGATTGTTTATTCATCAAATCACCTAAGATTTCAACATTCTTTGCCTTTCATAAATTTTTCCCAGAATGTCGGTCTTAGCTGCGCTGAATTTTTAAGCATAAGGACACCAAATTCCTGTGGTGTTACAAAATGTTAGAAAAAATTCAGAAAACTAGACTAATGCATATAGTAATAGCTGTTTTATTTATTATGAGTGCTACTACAGGAATAAACACGATAGAATCGTCATCTATTAGTTCTAATTCAGATAAGAGTGAGTTAATTTATAATGAATTCGATTTTGTATTAGATTGTAAAACTCAAGGATGTGAAATACCAGAAAGTATTGATATAGGAGATAGTTGGATCGAAAATGGATTTTAGAATACTAGATAAGTATTCCAAAGAACACGATTGGAAAAAGGAAAAGAATTATGAAAAATTATTTTCCTTATTCAAAAAACCCTCAATTTATCACAATGAAAGAGAAAAATGGTATCTCCTTGGAATCCTATTGGAATATTTCGGTGCAGTTTTCCAATCTGAAAAACAGGAATTATATCTCTTATGGGGAACTCGTGACAACAATCATTTTACAATTATACAGAAAACAATAGACGCGTTAATCGGGCTAAATACAAGAGGATCTTATGATGAACAAGAAGGAATCTGGACATTACGGTTCGGTTAAAAAAGATAATTTTTGATTATTTGACCTTAATATTCCACAATATGTAAAGTAATGAATAAAATAATGCAATATTGGAATTAATGAAAGTAAATTAAAACTAATTTCGATTATAGAATTCAGAGTACATGAAATTATGAATGAAATCATCATCACTGATGAAAAAAAAATTATAATCAGTAATTGGTGTCATTTCTTCCCCAGAAGTGAATTGATAAATATTTTAAAACAAATCTATGGGGAGGAAAGAGTGCTTCTTCGTAATGAATATGTCGATCTTCGTGGAATCGCTATATTTTCCAGACACGACATTTATTCTTACTTGAAAGAATACGGAATAACCGATATTATTATAGATTTAATTATATCAAAATTAAATACGGAATTAATAAATTATTTAGAAAATCTCTTTTTAGATTACAAACATGGATCATATCCTTCATTTTATTTTATGCAACTTAAAGGAATTTTAGACTTTGAAAATTTAGATCATTTAAGGGACCTTATTACTGAAAATATTACCCTGCAAAATGAGATCTTAGCTGAACATGATCTTCCTACGGTCAGAAGTCTTGAGTTAAAAGTTTTCGAGTTTCAGGAAAACGAAATATTAGAAATCGAAATATTTTTTCAATCAATAATTAATTTTATTAATCCAGAGTCATTAGAACCTGATTACGTTTATTCACACGAAAATACGACCATCTGGATAAAAAAGGATTTAGATTATTTCGTTATCAAGGCTAGAATAGGTAAAATACTTGTCAATGTCAAAGATATATTAAATCGAAGTCTTGGTTTTAAAGTAGTAAGTATTCAACTCCTCAAGGAACTTGTTGATAACATTTTCGGTAGTGATTCTGTCATTTCTGCTTCCTTTGATCAGATCCAACTCGATCCGAGAGATGCAAAAAAAGTAACCTTAACTGATAAAGATCTTGCTCATAAACAGATTTATCGGGATCAGTTGGAAAGGAAGGAACGAATCAGATCAACACATAAATTTACTTTTTTAAATGAACAACGACAAGCTAAAGTCTTACAAGAAGGAAAAATGTTTATTAATGGTAAATTTAGAAAAAATGCTATAAAAAACGAAGTTATTAGCTTTTTATTAAATCTTCAGGGAAAGCTTGAATCATTAAGAATTAATAATCCATTATCTTCTCTATTAATTAAGAGTCCCGAGGATTCTGAAATTTTGAATAATAAATTAAGATATAAAAAGGATAGAAGGTTGCTGCATTCAATTTCAAAAGAAATCTTAAAATTAAAATACACTAACCATACTGTCACTCTCCACAATTATGATTTATTCGAAATTGCAAAAAATTTCAGATTACTTTTTATCAATATTTTTGATACTGTGTGTAGTGATCCTACTTGTTTGGAGCGTGTATGCTGTCCAAATTGTGATCAGCCTTTAGGAAGTAATTTGACCATTAAATCCCAAACCAAAATTTTTTGTACAAAATGTGGGGAAAATATTAATATTGAGTCAATCCCTGAATTGCAATGTGGTCATCAAAGTGATCATACATTATCTCATAAAATGACCTTAATCAGTACAAGCATTGGGAAGGAAATACTCAACAACTATTTTCAAGAGCTAGGGACAGAAAAAAGGTTAGCGCGGGATGAAATAATCAAAATAATTCCTACTCAATTAATGATCAGGAAGACAACTTTTCAATCGTTAATAGGGTTAGAACTACTAATTGAAGGAAATAGAATACCAAATTTAAATGAAGTACCACATGAACTCAGAAGGAATCATCTAGCTATTATAGAAAATCGATTAAGGGAAAAATGTGACAATTATGGGCGTTTAAATTGTAGAAATTGTATGATTAATTACTACGGTAATTGTATACAAAGAATAGTCAGTCATTTTTTTAATGGTGGCATTAGACCTCATTCTCCTGTAGAATATGGTGATTTTAACTTTTCTATTGATTGGCAGGGTACAAATTACAATGTTATTGGAATTGCTAAAGCCCATGGTGGTTCTAACAACGTTTTAACATTGAAAAATAATGAGGGATTGTTAAATCAAGTTGTTGAAGCGATACAATTTTTTCAAACCAAATAGATAACGATTGTTTCTGGAAAAAAAATTGATGAAAAATTGATAGATTCAATTAAGATTTTATGTGATGAGACGAAGATCAAATTAACTCTGTTTTTGAAAGAAGATCTAGTTAGGTCGTTTCAAATCTACGTCGAAGAAGTGTCAATTCGTCATGGGGAATTTAAAAATATTTATTGGACAAAAAGAGGTAATCGTGTAATTTAACATGAATTCATTTTTTTAGATTTCTGATTCGTTCTTTTCTTATAGATAAGAATTGTCCATAGAAGCGTATTCTTCTTAAAACAAACACTATAAAATCAATAAAATATAAATATGATATTACTAGCATTACCAAAATAAAAATATAGTCTGTATAAATATTCAGAGTCGTAGATATTAACAGTAAGAACAATCTCCCAAAATAATTTATTTGAAGAATAATTAAGACTCCAACAAACCCAAATGCAAAAATAATAAATAATTTTATAGTAATTAACACTCTTCTATTGTAGAGAGTATCTTTTAAGGGAACGTTAGCTACCTTGCGGACAAGATATTCATTATAAGCTTCGCCTAAAGTTGGAAACCCTATTATATCAGTTATTAATTTATGTCCATCAGATCCCGTTGATAGCATATTTATGTTCCAAATAAGACTAAAAAATACTCTTAAACTTACAACAAAAGCAAGAAACGACATTTGAAATGGAGTAAATAGTAATAGTAGCAATGTTAGAAAAACTAGTTCTGCCCATAGTCCTCCCAAGGAGACCAGTGCTCTTTGATACAATTTTGGTAAAAACAATAAATCAGGTAAGTCAGTAATACCTTGAAAACGAATTAGTCCACGAATATTAATAAAGAAGACCCCTGATTTTTGATTAAACATATAATACCAGAAATTGTTACCAAATTCGTGAATTGGAGTAAATAATAATCTGGAAAAATAGAAAGTTGGAAGGATTAATATTACGTCAGAGTACAATACTCTTCGATTAGTCAACAATTCTGTTATTATTGCTGTTCCAGAACTAGTCCAGAATCCGAATAATAAGATTAAAGATAAAACAAGAATTACATGACGAAATGGTATGAATACTGAAAGAAATCTATTATTTTGATTATTCTTCCAGGTGTATCCTCCCAAATTGGAGTGTTTTTTTCTTCCTCAACATCTCTATAAATTTGGTTTATCCATGATTTGTACGAATAATCATCCTCTGGACTATCCCAAGATGAATCTAAGGATTTCAGGGTATTGATTGTCTCATCAATATCATTATGAATGTGATAAGTATAAAGAGAAGTTGTAAGAAAAGGATTTAATTCAATTGATAGAATGTTATCTAATTTAACTAAATAAGTCTCAAAACCAAATTAAGATCGATCAATTTTGCTCAAAACCAAATCAGTTCTGTCCCTGCATCAATGCATCTTCTAAATAAATTAGAGAAAATAACATATGAAGAAAATCGAATTGAACAGTTTCCCCAAGAGATTCTCAACAACTTTAAAATTCCAGAAAGCGAGAATAAGTCTTATCATGGATTTTCTGTACATAAAGATGAGAAGAATATAATTTTACAATTAAATGAGTTTATAGATGGTGAATTTCAAGCGTTAAAGACGAAATATGTAGCTCCTGCTAAAGAAACTAACAAAAAAGGATGAACTAAGAATATATTAATGTCTTTTTTAAGATAATCAATAAACCTCCAAACTTTGCTCTCTTAAACTTTACTTGCGTTTCTGATATCTGATCAATCCAATAAAAATTATTACAGAAAATGGATAGAATATCCCGTAAAATGTAATTCCAACATTAGAAATCTCCAATTTAATGATTTCAACTTCATGAAAAAGACTACTAATATCTGGATCTTTGGACGTCAAATTATTTTTTAAATAGTAATATTCAATCCAACCATCTTTCCAATTAAATCGATTAACGGTATGGATTTCTTGGGTAGCATTCGGGATATTGATTGTGTAACTTTGATTGATTTCAAACGTCTCATCTGTAACGGTATAGGTATATTGATCACCTAGGTAAAATCTACTTTTTTTTTCCCAAAACGATTTGTTATCAACAGTAGGTATGATATGATCATCAGGAAAAAATACGTCCAAGTTAGGGTAAGAAAAATAATCACAATGCTCCTCAGCAGAAATAAATGAATCAGTCATAAATTGACAAAAAACATCCTGAGATGTAGTGGATTCATTTATCGAAGAAATTTTAATAGAATATTTGAAACCTTTCTGAATAGTAACTTCCTCGGTCTTCCCTTCTTCTGTTTGGAAAAGTGTCATATTTTTTTTTGATTGAAACTTAAGAAACTCAAAAGACTCCATATCTCCAACAGAAGCTTTGATTTCTAAATCAGAGCCAGCAACAGGTAAAAATCTTAATGAAAGAAAAAGAAACAGAGTTAAAATAGACATAGAGGTAAATTTGGTTTTCAAAATAGTCCACGAATCAATATGAACGGGGACAAGAACAATAGGACAGTCCCCTTTGGTCTTGAATTTATAACCTGGTGTGATTTTATAAACTTATTTCATAATGGCTAGTGTAAATTTTTGATTAGAAAAATAAAGAGTAGTAAGAGTAGTTGAATAGAGAGTAATTACATATCAGTAACATGGTCAATGATAGTTAAAAGTTGCGAGAAGGAATCAAATTTTATCTATCTATTAGAAGTGTTCTCGCATGTTTTACAGAATAGTCTGTTTTCTTCTGTTTCTGATCCACAAACTTGGCAATATTTTTGTTTTTTTTCCATTTCTTTGACTGGATCTTGCTCTAGCACAAAATAATCGTTTATAATTTCACCTGTTAATTCCCCTTTGGTAACCAATTTTGAAATAATTGCTATGAATTCTTCCTTTTGAATATCAGTATATGATTCAAGTTCTTCTAAATCACAGAGTTCTTCAAAATTCAGCTTTTCCTATTTTTACATAATAATTTGATATGAATAATGAAAGATTTTGCTTTTTTATCATTTTTGCAAATTTCAGTTTATTTAAATTGAATAAACAATTAGAATTCAATCAAGAATTGTTTGTTTATATGTTAGGTAATTTTAAAGGAAATGTATTAAACATCAAAAATCAGTTTGTTACTAATTTATTAATAATTTATTATTTTGATAAACAGTTACTAACAATGGAAACTGAATTTTATGAGTCAAATAGATGAAAATACACGTGATGTTCTTGAAGATTGTTCAATTCTTCAAGGTTTAAGAATTTTAGGTAAAAAGTGGATGGTTTTTGTTTTAAGTGAAATCTTGACGCAAGGAAGTATATATTTCACAGACCTTCAAGGTTCAATACAAGATAAATACGGAAAAAGCATCTCAGGAAGAGTATTATCTGATTGTCTTTCAACATTAGAAAATAGCGATATTATTATTCGAACAGTAAATCCAGAAACTATCCCCGCAAGAGTAAGCTATTCATTATCGGGTAAGGGAAAAGATTTAAAGATAGTTCTTGGTGTACTCAAAGGTTGGGGTGTTAAATGGGGTGGTGAACAGCAAAAAGTGTGCCAATCATTTACTTGTCTTCATAATGGTGTTCCTATGATCGATATTGATGAAGCGCTTGAAGTAATTCCTTGGGTTGAAAAAAACCGATAAAAATCTATTTATTTTTAAACCATTTAGAAATTTTTGATGATATTTCAGATATTGTTTCTTTCATGTCAGGATATTTTTCAGTAATTTTTTTCCATGTTTGTGTTAATCCAGCTCCAGCTTCTAATAAAACAACTGATTGTAACAAATTTTTATTTGGAAATCGTTCTCCAATAGCAATTCTTTTTGTTTGGCCATACACAATGTTTAGTAACAAGGGTCTATCCATAAATGCAGAAAAATCTTTTTGCGGATTTGGAGCATTTGAAGATTTGAATCCTGAGGATATGTATGCTAAGGACACATATTTTATACTATCAAAGGAAATGAATCCCTTTTTTATTCGTAATCCATGAGGAAATACTGGAGTAGATTTGAATGCAACCCCTTTAATATTAATTCTTAAATAATCAGATTTTGCAGATCTTTCATTATAGAAAAGAACAGCTGTTAGAACTGTAGGAAATGCATCAAGAAGTAAAAGAGAAATAAAGCTATTAAAATCTGAGGAATTCCCTAAATACAATAAAATATTTAACAAATTGATTAATATTGCAACAATAAAAGAAATTCCAAATAATTTTTCATATTTTGGATTGGTTTTCGCTTCTAATATTTCATAAGTAATTTTCCTTTGTCCAGATGCCAATTTTCAACAATCTCTCTATTTTGTCTAATGTTTTGTAAAGAAAGCAGCTTGCTATACTCTTTTTTGATTTTCTCAAGTTGATGTGATAAGAAATCTTACTAAGAAGTCTTACTAAGATATCTTACAGGACAAAGATTGCCTGTTTTCATGATATTATTTTTGAATGCATTGATCGAACCTCAAGTTATTGATTTATTTACATTATTATATTATCATATGAATAATCAAACTCACTTAGAAGCTAGTAGATTTAAAGGAGTCAGATATTTTAATGGAGGTTTTTTTAAAAATATTTATTGGTTAAAATTTTTCTCAATGAAATTAAGTTTATGAAAAACCTTCTTTACTAGAAAATAATAATACCTTGAAAGATTTCAATCAAAATGCTTGATTTTTCTTTTTTAAATTACATATAAAATATATAAAATGTAGATTAGCTTCAGATCTACGAAAAAAGGGACAATTAAGGGAAAAGAAAGAACTAGACGACTCTAAAAGAAGAACGTAAAGTCTATTACATCAATTATTTTTCAAAAATTTAAATCTCAAACGCTTAACTATTTCCTACCATTAACTACCATATGGGTGGGAGTAAGATCAAATGAAATAATATCTTTAAATCCATGCTTTTTCATAAGTTCAACATAAATTTGTGTAGGTAAAAGCAAATCATCTATTTGAGATTCAAAGAATTGTATTCCTGACATTATTCTAGCTGGAACGGTTTTTAATCCCTCTAAATCGTCAGGAAAGGGAAAATCAGAGATAACAAAGTATCCATCAGTTTTTAATGTTTTGTAGACACTTGAAATAACTTTTTCTAGATCGCGAGCTTCATGAATTGAAGCATTTATTGTGACAATATCAAATTCATCATTGAAATGATCATTAATGTCTTCAAACATACATTTTTGGTATTTAATTCTATTGCTTAAATTGAGTTTACTTGTTGATTCTTTTGCAAGTTCAATGGAATAATCATCGCAATCCACACCTACAAATGTGCAATTAACGTATTTTTGAGCTGTTCTAGTAATTCCATCACCTGCTCCACTTGCCAACTCCAGAACATGCGCACCATTCTTCAATTTTTCTTCTAGACCAGGAATTTTTTCATTTCCAACTTTCAACATTCTTGTATACATTGGTCTGGTTGTTTCTATTACTGATTTAATCCATTCATTTGAAGTTTTATCCCACCATGTCCTATTCCCAGATTTCATATTGGAACTAAAATTCCCAAACATTTCTGGTTGCATCATCACTTTTGGAAGACCACCAATATAACCGGAAAAATCACGATCAAGTAACAATTTATCTACAAATGGAGCTAACTTAAAAGTGTTCATTCCATTTGATTCCATCAACTCTGATCCATATGCAGATTTCATCCATACCTCCAAATAAACTGGATCAAGGCCCGTAATTTTTGCTAATTCTTGAACAGAGATTCCATCTGTATGTTTTGCTATTTCGCTAAATAAATCAAGTTCAAGACCTATATTTATCGTCCTTACTGAAACGTACCCTGCAATATCTGTTAGAATTTTTTTTGATTTTTCTTGCACATTTTGTTGTGCAGCCTCTGGTTCTGATATCATTAAAAAACATCTCTAAAATTATTATATTTAAGAATTAATTAGGATTACCTACTTTAAAGTTAGATTAGCCTAGCTTTTTAGGGATTAAATTTCATTTATATAGTTGGTAATTACCAGACTTACCTACTTCTAAATAAGGTTGGACAGGTTTTTTGGAGTTTAAATTTCATTTACATTGTTTTTAATTTAAAAAAAAAAAAGCCTGCAGAAGAAATAAATCATGAAGATTAATACCCTTTAAGTCGATATTTCATGTTTGAAAAGCTAATAAGTTTTCCACAACTTTTTGATTTAATATGTCTATAATACAGAGAGATTGATATTCAAAATCTATTTTGTTCAAAATGAAATTTGTTTTATTGAATAAAATTATGTAAATAAGCATAAAATGTATGTTCAATGATAATCAATAAGGTACCAACAAGATAGACATTTATGATTGCTATATTGATTTCAACAGTTTTTCTAATTTATTTAAAACATTTAACCTTTCTGCGTGATTTTTTAATTTTTTATTATTAATTTTTTCTTTATTTCTTATAAGTACTGAGTAAGCATCTTCAATATCTTGTTGAGATCCAAAATTTAATTTATGTGCAATGATTGATTCTGGTGAGTCAATTTTAATTTTAATACCATAAAATTCCACATCAATAGCCTCATTGACAGATATTTTATTATCCAAATTATAAATTCCTATGATATCGATTCTGAATAAGCCATCCTTATAAAAAATTGTGCAATGATCTTTGTGGATAAACCCTTCAAAGTCACTTTCATCAGCAGAAAAATAATTTTTATTTAAATAATCAACAAAATCTGATATATTAAGTTTTTCATGATCTATAATAATAACTATGCCCTCAGTTGTTCTAGCTCTTCCCCAAGCAAGAACACTTATTCCACCCACTATAACATAGTCAATATTGTTATTATTTAAGTAATTACAGAGATGAGTGATAGACTTAACTAAAATGTTTTCCAAAATCTACTCCTCGTTTAAAACGCGAAATTCAGCATTTTTTGCAAATATAATTAATTCAAGTCCTTTTTTTAACATTTCTTCGGGAGTCAAATCTTTGGTGATTAAAGCAGATTTTTTGATTAGTTCTAATCGCTTTAAAAAATGTTTTTTATTTATTTCATCTTCAGCAATCAATCTAATTCATCTAAATAAGGTTATTTGTATATTTAATTCGAACATAATGATTTCTTTAAAAGTTATCACACTCTGATTTAAAATAATTTTCACGAACCTAAATGAATTTAAATGTAAATTTTGAATAACGATTGATTTTTCTATGAATTTTAGTTAAAATAACCTTTGGTGTACGTCAATGTCATCAGTTCATGTGTTGGGTACAGGAGCAACACCTGTTGGAAAGTTAACAGGAAAAACAATAAGGAATATGGCTATAGAAGCATATAGTGAATTATTGGAAACAACTCAAATAGTTCCTGATCAAATAATTGTTTCTAATATGTCAGCTGAACAATTTACTGGTCAAAATCATCTAGGTGTATTTATAGCTGATCAACTCGGATTAGCAGGTACTCCAGCATTAAGAATTGAAGCTGCTTGCGGTTCTGGAGGTGTAGCTATTCATCAAGCCTATGTGTCCATAAAATCTGGTCTATATGATTCTGTTTTAGTACTAGGGATTGAAAAAATGACTGAAGTTTCTACACCAGAAGCAACACGTTATTTAGCTGGTGCAGCTGATATGGAATGGGAGATTTCGCCTGGTATTAGCTTTGTTGGTCTTAATGCTATGATAGCTAGACGTTATATGTATGAATTTAACATTACCAGTGAAGATTTATTAGAATTTTCTATTAATTCACATAAAAATGGATTGACAAATCCAAAAGCCATGTTTCAAAAAGAAATAACTTTAGAAAAAGCTATGAAATCAAAAATCGTAGCTGATCCTTTACGAGTAATGGATTGTTCTCCAGTATCTGATGGTTGTGCAGCTGTATTATTGACCTCAGAAAAGATTAAAAGGGAAAATTCCTTGCTTCCAAGCTCACAAATTATTGGTAGCAGATATGCCACAGATAGTATATCATTGCAAGATAGGAAAGATCTTTGTGAACTCAAAGCTAGTAAATTAGCCTTTAATCAGGCGATAAAGGATGCAAAAATTTCAATCAAAGATATTAAGGCCTTTGAAGTGCATGATGCCTTTTCCATAATGAGTGCTCTATCAATAGAATCATTTGGATTAGCAAAACAAGGTGAAGCTACAATACTTGCTAAAGAAGGGCAAATAGCGCTAGATGGTGAATACCCAATAAACACACTAGGTGGATTAAAGTCCCGAGGACACCCAGTTGGCGCTACTGGAGTATATCAAGTAATGGAAAATCATTTACAACTAACTGATCAAGCAGGGAAGAACCAAGTTATTGGTATTGAATATGCACTCTCTCAAAATATCGGGGGATCAGGAGCAACAATAAGCGTAAATATTTTGAAGAGGAGTTAGAATCATGTCTAGCAATTTAGAAGCTTTGCAATGTAATCAATGCCAGAAACTCATTTTTCCAAAACGGAAATTTTGTAATAATTGCCGTTCGACCAACTTAAAAGAGATCACGCTTTCTAAGACTGGAAAGCTATATAGTTTTACTACTGTTCATTATCCTTTATCAAAATACAATAATCCTCCATATTTTGTAGGATTAGTTACTTTAAATGAAAATAAGTTAAAAATCACTGTAAGAATAGAAGCAAAAAACATAGAAAACATAAAATTAGATCAGGAAGTGGAAGTAAGCATTCAGAAATTTCCTGAATCTGAATTACTACCCATAGTAGTCGCAAAAATTATTTAGGAACACGTTTGAAATAATGAATTAGAAAGATATTTTAAAAAATTCTTCTAAACCCTGGGAAATTACTTTTATTTGCACTGGAAATATTATGCGATCACCGTATGGGGAATTCATTGCAAAAAAGATAGTAAGTGAACTTAAAAAAATGCAATTAATTAAAGAAGAACTATCATTTAAATCTGGGGTAGTAACATATCAAAACGGTAGTATTCATCCTTTAACTGAGAAATTCCTAATAGAAGACGGGATTAATAAAAATCAAACGAACAGACATCAAGCACGGCTAGTTGATAATTACCCGGAATATTTCAGTGAAACAAAATTATTTATTGCAATGACTAATGAGCATAGAAAAATTTTGAACAAAAAAGGTTATTTAAATAACTACCTACTAAGTGAAGTAGCGAATAAAGGACAGGAAGAAATTCTGGATCCTTATCTTTATCCTGAAATAGAAGAGGAAATTTTTGCTAATATAAAAGAGTATACTAAGAGATTTATTTATGAATTAGTGAAATTATAAATGAATATTTATTTTTTAGGTATTTTAACTCATACAATAGTAAATTATTTTTCCCCTATCATCCAATTTTTGTCCTAAATATCCCATATTAGTTAATAATTCTAACTCTCTCTTAACATCAGCCCGGGAGTTTTTACTATCTTTATGAATCCTATCTAGAGTGGCATTTTGATGATACAGCAAACTAACCGCTGTATCTTGTAAAGTAGGATGCAAATTAAACATTTCTACTGTGTCTAATATTTTTGTCGGTTCTTTGGGAGTAAAACTTATTATCCCTTTGTCCTCAAATAAAATTTTCTCTATTTTTGCAACCATTGATGAGGATGGAATATTGTCAATTTTTTCTCCGGAAAAATATGTACCAAGTTCTTTCTCTAGTTTCAAGCATAGGAAGTAAATTTCTTCTTGAATTTTTTCATTGTTTGTAATTACAAAAGAATAGAAACTGTTAAATTTATTCATAATAGCAAATAAATTATTCAATTTAATGCTAGACGTATTTTCGAAAATATCTGACATTTTTTTACTAAGAACGATTTTTAATGACTCATAGAGAATTTCAGTTAGTTCATCCTCTTCAATTGATTCATCTAAATTATTCAATTTTGAATAGATTATGTTTCCACTATTATCAATAAGAGAAAACAAAAAAACGGTCATCTGATTATCACTTTGGAAAATTTTCTAATGATTTTAAAATTTTAATTAATTTAAATAGTAATTCATTTTCTTCGTGACTTAATCCATCACGGTCAAATGCTTGTTTGAAGGCTTTATTCCATATTTTTTTTCTTGTTTCTGTTAAATTTTTCTGTTCATCTGGAGTAATGACATTATCAGCAACTGCTTCCTCTAAAATTTTTGCATACTCTGTTAAATTAGAAAGTATGTTTGAAATTAAATCTTTTTCATCATTTGATATTTCTGAATCAGTTAAAGCCGTACTTACTAATTCTTTCCAAGCTACTTCCAACACTGGTGATAGCTTCCAATTTGCAGGAATTGATGAGGGTATTAATGTCTGTATTTCTGAAATTACTTGATTTGGAAATATCAAACTATCCGGTGCAATTTTTTCTTGGAAATCAGGCGAAGGATCATATTTTCTTATACCTAATACTAAAATAATATTTCCTGTTAG
>MDVS01000038.1 GCA_001940645.1 Candidatus Heimdallarchaeota archaeon LC_3 | reverse complement strand
TATCGACACCATAAATTACAATTCTCCAATATATAACTTATTCTTTATGTAAAAATTTTTCTAGGTAGTGATACGACATATCAAATGGTAGTTCCTGATGCTGGGTATTATTATTTAAAAGATGTGGGAAGATTATTTGGAGTATACACATTAAAAACGACAAATTTCCTTGTAATAATAATCGGAACAATAGGACTATTGATGACATTTGCAACTCTCATAAAACAGTTTAGTATGATCCAAAATTATTTCGGTAGCCAGTTTTTACAAAACAGTCACATTATCATATTCCAACCAATATTATCACTTATTATAGCACTAGTATTACTCGCAACAGTAATGAATTCAGCATATATTAGCACAATACAAAAATTTTTACTATTTTAGGAAACAACGATGATTGATTTATTCAGATTCAGCTTAGAATTTTTTCACATAATCCTAGTAATTTTTCTAACAATAATAGTCCGCAAATTCTAGGTATTTTTATAAATAGCTTTGGTCTTTTGCTGTATATTCCGTCCCATCGGTTACCACCTAATTCGTCCATTTTAATGATACGAGTAGGAGATATTAATTCATTGATCCTGTTTTGGGTATTTTGGATTATTATAGCTATATGGGAAGAAAAAAGATTAGTAAATAGATACCAAAGCCAATATACTGAATATCTAACGAAAATACCTTTTCTTATACCTTACACAAAAAAATTAGAACTATTAGTATCAAAAATACCTTTGATGAATAATTATCTGTTTCAGATTATCATCTTGTTATTTGGGTATATCCTATTTGTACTTTTATTTTCAATAATGATAGTTACAGAAAAAATGCTAGTATTTTTTTTTAAATAAAATCAGATAAAAAAGTGGTCCTACAATCATTTTGTACTCACTAAATATTTTCAAAGAAATTTAGGTGTTCCTATTATCTTTCAATAATCTTAAAAATTCAAATCTTATATTTTTAATCAATTTGCTTTTGATTAAATTTTCTTTTTCACTCGAATGGGATTTCAATTGTTTTTTTATAAAACTAAAATAGATCGATCTAAAAAAAGTAAAATGATTTTTCTAACTATTTTTATTTTAAGTGCTTATTTAGGTTTGAATCCTGTTGTTAAACCTTCTACCGGATCGCCAAAACAATCTACTGTATCAATAAATGTTTTAACACGACATTCCTCAAGTTTATTCAATATATTGGAAGAAGGCTTTAAACAGAGTTCTTTCGTCCCAGAGGGATTAGATGTTGATATTGTATTTAAAGCATTAACATCCTCACTATGGAAACCAACAATTGATGATGGTGATATAGATCTTGCTTGGGGTGGAGGTTCATTATTATTTGATCAACTCCTCTCAGAAAATCTTTTAGAACCTGTACTAAACCTAGAAATTTTGTCAGAAATTCAGTATTTGAAAGAAAATGAATGGAATCACGGTCCAATAACTAATGTAACAATGTTTCAGAATGGCACTGGAAATCAAATTCAGAAAATTTATTGGATAGGCAGTATAATTACATCTCTCGGATTAGTGATAGATAATGCGAGTTTAACTGAACGAGAATTATCTCCACCAATTTATTGGAGTGATTTAGCTCATCCGAATTATTATTTTGATGATCCAATCATAGGGATAACAGGATCCTCAAGTTTTACTGCAACGATTTATGAATCGATTATTCATAATTATGGCTGGCAACTTGGTTGGGGAATTAATGCAATGATAGCTGGGAATAGTTTGATTTATTCAGGAATTTATATTCCAGAAAATGAGCCATATTATAACCTCAGTATCTTTACTACCATCGATAGCAATGGATATTGGTTTGAATTACATCATCAGAATCAAATATATTTATGTCCTAGAAATCCGTCAATTTTAGGTGTAGAACCAATTGCTTTTACAAAAAATACAGTCACAGATCAAGATAGGTTTGATGTAGCAGAAAGCTTTGTCAAATTTCTGTTATCAACTGAAGGACAGAGTTATCTTCTTGATGAAAACATAATGCGTACGCCTATCAGAAATGATGTGTTTGAAAATATTTCGAATGTACAGGATATTGAATTCGTTTCTGAATTACCGGTTTTATTCAATAGAACAAAAAATAATATTGAAAAATTGATAGATGAAGAACACTATCTAAACTATTATTTTTCAATGAGGTCTTACTGGGAAGCAGTGAATTCTGGTGCTATAAACAATCTCAGTAAAGTAATGAAAAGCGCGAAAAATGCTATAGCAACTCACAATATGACTGATATCCAACAGTTAAAATTAGCAATGGCTTTAGGTAAACCAGTGGGCAATCCAGTATTTACTGAAGAAATAGCTGAAAATATTAATAAAAACATGACAAGTGGAAAAGTACCTCCTAATATTATGAGTGAATGGACAAGTTTATCAAATGAAAAATATCAGCAAATAATCGATCAACTAGATAATTTAACCTTAGAAACGGATTTCGGAATCTCTAATTATGATATAGCAAAAATTGATAATCCATTTGGCGAAAATGTAATATTTGAAAAACAATTGATAGAAGAACCTATACTACAAGCAATAATTATCAACGGGATTGTTTTACTAATTATATCGATCAGTTCATTAGCAACAGGGGGAATAGTAGCATTTATAATAAGGAAAAGGTAATTTTTCAATGCTTAATTATTTATTTGTGTGATATTTAAAATTTCATTGTATCTCTTTACCATCTAATAGAGAAGTATTATTTAAAAGAATTAATTTAGCTTTTTTTTCTCATAAACTATTGATCCTGTTGCTATTATTACTAGTACTATGACTGAAAATCCTTCTAATATCACTAATATTTCATAAAATTCTATAGATCCTATTCTTTGATTCAAATTATAAATTTTTTGTCCGTAGTTGGTCGAGACATTAATTACTATAAATTCATTATTATTTTGTTCTTGATAACCATATTTAGTGACATCTTCCTCTATTAATACTGGAAATTGATCAAAATTTTTAATTACTGTTCCATTAGGTATTTCAATTAATTCTAGTTCAGGTCTTTTTTCAATTAAATACTTTTCTTCCGGATCTGGTCCAAGAAATTCTGCTCTTGAGTTGACAGAAAGCAATTGAGTTGTTTGATGTGTATTTAAATAGTATTTTTCTACCGAAGTAGAATCTTGAATTTGATAATAGTAATAAATGGTTGAACTAATTGATCTTATAATCAGTAAATCTGACCATGATGTTTTCTTCAATTATTTATCAAAAGCAAATTCTAGATCTATTAAACTTGCAAAAAAATTATTTTCTTGGAAATTTGATAGTTATTTAAGAGAAAAAGATGTTAAACAAAAGAAAAAATATACTACTTAAGTGATTGGGCTACGATATAAGGCATAATTCCGCCATATTTTATATAATCAATTTCTATAGGACTATCAACTCTTAAAATTACTTCAAATTTTTTTGATGATCCGTTCTTCTTTGCTATAACTTTCAATTTTTTCCTTGGAGTAATACCCTCTGACAATCCCAATATACTATAAGACTCAGAACCATCTAAACCAAGCTCTTGCCAACCTTCTCCTTTTTTAAATTCCAATGGTAATACCCCAACACCAATCAAGTTACTACGATGGATCCTTTCAAAATCCTTAACAATTACAGCCTTCACTCCTTGAAGCATTACATTTTTACTTGCCCAATCCCTGCTGGACCCTCTACCGTAACTGTCTGCTCCTAAGACTATAGATGGTAAGCCTTCTTTTTGGTAGTGCATCGCAGTATCATATATTGTGTCTATTTCTCCTGTTAGATGGTTTTTTGTCCACCAACCCTGTTTTCCTCCTGCTAAAACATTTTTGAATTTAACATTTGCAAATCCACCTCGAGTCATAACTTCGTCATTTCCTCTTCTAGCTCCATAGGTGTTAAAATCTATAGGATCTACGCCCTGTGAAACTAAATATTTTGCAGCAGGGCTACCTTTAGCTATCGCTCCTGCAGGCGAGATATGATCTGTGGAAACTTTCATATCGGCCATTACAAGTACTTTAGCGTCTTTAATATCCATTATTTCCCTCGTTTCATTTCTAAAATCTTTAAAAAATGGAGGTCGTCGTATATATGTTGATTTAGGATCCCATGCATATTGTATTGACTTTCTTGCCTCTAATGCTTTCCATTTCTCATCTCCTTCTAAGATGGTATTGTATGTCTGTTGAAACATTTCTGAATTTATTCCCTCCTGCATACATCTCAGAATTTCTTCCTGTGATGGCCAAATATCTTTTAAAAACACAGGATTATTGTTCTTATCCATTCCTAGAGGATCACTTCTCAAATTTATCTTTGTTGTTCCTGCTAATGCATATGCTATTACTAACATTGGAGAAGCTAAAAAATTTCCAGATGTGAGAGCATGAACACGTCCTGTGAAATTTCTATTACCAGATAACACAGAAGTCACGTAAAGCTCACTACTTTTAATAGCTTCTTCTATTTCCGATTTCAAAGGACCAGAATTTCCTATGCAAGTGAAACATGAAAATCCGATGTTGTGAAAGCCAAGTTTTTCAAGATAAGTTGTTAATTCTAATTTCTTAATATATTTACTTACTGTTAATGATCCTGGTCCCCAACTTGTTTTCACATATGGTTTCACTGTTAGTCCCTTTTCAACAGCACGTTTTGCTATCAATGCAGCTCCTATAAGGACAGCAGGATTTGAAGTATTTGTACAGCTCGTTACTGCAGCGATTACAATATCCCCATCTTTGAGTGTTACATTGTTATCTTCTAACTTAAAAGAAACTTCTCCTTTTCCTTTGGTCGGATGATTTTTCAACTCGTTATTTATGACCTCTCCTAAGCTAGATATTTTTAGTCTTTCTTCAGGATTTCTTGGTCCTGCTAGTGATGATTCTACTTGATCCAAATTAAGTTCAACTACGTCAGAATAAACTGGATCTGGTGAACTCTTTGTTCTAAACAAACCTTGATTAGTCAGATACTCTCTAACGAATTTTATATGATTTTCATCTCTACCAGTTAACCTCATATAGTCAAGAGTTTTTTCATCAACTGGAAAGTATCCAACTGTTGCTCCATATTCTGGACACATATTACTTATTGTTGCTCTGTCAGGAAGAGTTAAATTATCCAATCCTGATCCGAAATATTCCACAAATTTTCCTACTACACCTTTTTTCCTCAACATTTCTGTTACTGTTAATACTAAATCCGTTGACGTTGTGCCTTCTGAAAGTTTTCCTACTAATTTTACCCCAATTACTTCAGGAAGAATCATAAAATAGGGTAATCCTAACATTGACGCTTCTGCTTCAATTCCACCAACTCCAAAAGCAAAAACACCAAGACCGTTGATCATAGTAGTATGAGAATCCGTACCAACCACACTATCTATTACAGCAGTCATTTCTCCACGAAATTCTCTCAAATCAACTACTGAAGCCAAATATTCTAAATTAATTTGATGAACAATTCCACTTCCCGGTGGTACTACCCTCATATTTTCAAATGATTGTTGTGCCCATTTTATTAGCTTATATCTCTCAGAATTTCTCCCATAATCTAGTTTTAGATTCAGTTCTGCAGCATCAGACCTACCGTAGTAATCTACTTGTGTCGAGTGATCTATCACTAAATCTGTTGGAATTTTTGGATTTATTTTTTTTGGATCCCCTCCATTCTCTACCATTGCATCTCTCATATCTGCTAAATCCACTAATAATGGTACCCCAGTAAAATCTTGTAACACCACTCTTGCTGGCATATATGGTATATCTTCCTCATTCACCTTTTTTGGCCAGTTCATTATTGTTTCCACTCCCTTTTCTGTAACTAATTTTCCGTCATAGTTTCTTAATGCGTTTTCCAATAATACTCGTATTGAATACGGTAATTTTTCTAAGTCTACCAATCCTCTTTCTTGTAATGTTGATAAATGGTAATATGTGCATTCTCCTTGTCCGAAATCGGCTTTTTTCTTTGTTTCTTTTATATGTTCCTTTGATAAATTTCCCATTTTTATTACCTGAGAAGTATTTACTTGTTTATTTCTCTAAATCAAACAATTTTTTGTTATTTTTAAATGATTGCTCTGGAAAAAGTTATAATTCGATTTTGATCGTGTATAAATAAAATTTAAGTTAAGAATATGAAATAATCTTTTTAAACTGGAGCATTTATGTATTATAAGTAGATGATTTTGTCTTTAAAAATTAATGAACCCCCGTGGAATGAATTTGATACCATTCTAGGAACTCCTAGTGCTCAAAAAATTATTAGAATCCTGGTAACTTGGGATGTATTAAGTGTTAAAAGCATTGTTAAGAAATCTAATCTTAGTGAAAGTCAAGTTCATGTTACGTTAAAACAGTTAAAACGTATTGACCTAATTGATAATCAAAGTAGGGGTGTATATAAATTAGCGAACAATAAATTTGCTAAGAATATTTTTGATACTTATTTAGGGAACAATATTGAAATGATAAATTGGAAAATTGCTGAAGTAATAAATTTAATAAAGAATAAGAATTTTAAGCAAGCAAAAAGGAACTACAAAAAATTAATTCAAGATTTTGATCCAATATTGGAGAAACATTTCATTTATCAAATGGATTCGTTAGCAAAAAGGATATTAACCATAAGGGAGTAAATAGTTGCCTTGGTATGATCCCTCAATTAATCCAATTCTGAAACAAATGCAGAAATTACTCACAAAAGAATTCAGGACAACTATTACTACAAATTTTTTCATATGTACACGAGAAGAACTTATAAGAGAAACTATTGAGGAATTAAAGGAAGACAATTATGCAAAAACTGAAATTGAGTATGCAGAGAGGTATTTATTACCAAAAATCTTAGGAAAATACTTTTCTAAAACTCATCAGATTTGGTTAGTTGATATTGTAGGAATAAATTTAGATTTAGTTATCCATGAAGCAATTCATTCGATTCAAAGATGTGAAGAGAATAAAGAAGACATTGTTGATTATATTACCTATAAATTAACAGGTAATGACTTCTATATAAACGAATATGTTCTAACTGACTGGAAAGAGATAGAAAAAACATTTACATGGGAAAAAATTAAAAGAAGATTACTTTCAATTGGTAATTGTGAGGATTTCTAAATTGCTTAAATTTAATATTTGTTTAGATTCATATCTTAGTCAAATTCTTTTGTTTGTTGAAATGTTTTTAGAAGAGAAATAGGCATAATTGCTTGATTATTTTGTTAACCACCATTTTCAGCTACTGCGTCCCACATATCACCCATATCAACAATTAAAGGAATACCAGTAAAAGAAGCAAGTATTGATTACATGTTATCTTTTGACGAACAATTTGGAAATTATATTGCTAGTATATCGTGAAAAGCATTTTAAATAAATAGATTTTATTAATCGCTAGGATGTTTCTAAAATGAATCAATTTAATAATTAAGCTGATGGTTCATTTTCTCTTAGCCAGTCTTTAATAGGCTTCGTATGGTTTTTCATATGGTTAATACGCCAGTATACAATTTCTTGAGTTGAATAGATTTTTTCTGTCCATTTAAAGTTAAATTTCTTATTAAACTGTTCATCAGTTAATTCCTCAACTGTTTTTATGAGTTTCGTGAATGTTTGGTTGAAATCTTCAAGAATATCATCTAGAGGTTTATTTTTGTTCTTATTTTCTATTTCTTTATTTAATTTTGCTTGCACTCCTCTCAATTCTTCAACAGAATTACTCTCTGACAAGGGCATTTTAGGATTCCGGTTGTTTACAATATCTCTAATCCAATTAGTGCCTTGAATATCCCAATACGTTATGTGTGCAATTATTTCTTTTATTGACTGATTATTATGAATAATTTTTGTTTCCATGCTTTTTTCAGACAATTTTTCTATGAGAAAATCAAATTCTTTTTTTTCTTTTTCAAAGAGTGTTAAGATATTTGATTTTGTATTAACTGACACTTTTGAATTATTCCTTATTTTTACTATATAAATGTAATTAAACTTCAATTGTTTAATTAGAACTAATATTTTTGATTTTTAAATGATTTTTTCTGTTTAGAAATTTAAAATAAAAATAATAAAAACTACTGTAAAAATTATCCCCATCATTCCGAGATTCAAGGAAACCGGTGATTAATAGAAATATGATGTGCCGTGTGCTTAATTAAATTGTTATTGTAAAAGAAAAAAGCTATTTCAACTTTTTGAAAAGTTATCTTCTGAGACAGTTCCTTATTATTTACTTATAATATTTTCTTAGTTAATAAAAAAGGTACTTCTCATCTTTGTGCTATTTCCAATCTTAAAGAATTTGCTCCAATCGCTGTTATTGACATTTCTTGATGCTTTTTTGATTAATAAATGACAAATAAATAAATTAATGTGCTTATTCTGAAATGCATTTTTTGTATTTTAAGTACAAGACTATTATAATTTAAATTGCTTTAACAAATATAAATTGTATTAGGAAAAAATGAGATGATTTAAATGAAACTAGGAAAAATTTTAGAAAATCTTGTAAAAAGAAAAATGAAATACTATAATTTAACTTATGAACAGCATCACGAAAAATTTTTTGAAAATTTAAAAAATATTCCGAATTTAAATGAATTAAAAATATCGCCAATATTATTAGTTACTGATTTACAACCAAATTCACTAGTTTCGATTGCTTATACAATTAGATTAGCAAGATTATTAGGTAAGGAAACTAAACTATATTCCTTAACTGAAGGTAAACATACTAATACAATAAATAAAGAATTTGAAGAGCTAGATATCCGATTAGAAAAAATAATTGAGTTAGAAGTCGCAAATATTGAAGATATTGCAAAAGTAGTTGATAAATATGGAATTCGTCTTATTATTGTTTCTTATGCCCATCATTTATGGGAATCAATTATTAATCAAATTCCTGCGACTGTTTTAGTGACTTCATTAAAAAATATCCACAAATAGCTTATTAATTATTATTCAGTGTGGCAAAAAAGATAGGAAAAATTGTAAATTTTCTTCAATTCTCGTTATTTACACTTTTATCAGTAATTTCTACCAATCTTTACAAAATATAATTAAAAATAGTTTAATAGTGATTCAATTAATGCAGAGTCATTAAAAATAATCTTATTATTCTAATTAATTATTTGGATAAAAATTTTGTAATAAATAAATTTTAATTAAGATATCAGGCTTTTTTCCATGCTTCACCTAAATTTTTAGCTAATGCATCCATAAAGGCCATTGTTTCTAAGTAAGTATCTTGTGGAGGTGTAATAGTCTTATGGATAGCAACTGCAAGGTCTTTAGTAAATTTTCCTGATTCAATAGTGTCTACACAGACTTTTTCTAGTGTTTCAGCGAATCTAACTAACTCTTGATTGTTATCCAATTTTCCTCTATGAATTAAACCTGTTGTCCATGCAAAAATGCTTGCTATTGGATTTGTACTTGTTGGTTTTCCTTGTTGATATTGTCGATAGTGTCTCGTTACTGTTCCATGGGCAGCTTCTGCTTCTATTGTTTTCTCATCAGGACATACTAAAACTGATTTCATCATCCCTAATGATCCAAATCCTTGGGCTACAGTATCTGATTGGACATCACCATCATAATTTTTTAATCCCCAAAGAAACCCACCTTCCCATTTTAATACTTGAGCTACCATATCATCAATAAGACGATGTTCGTATGTCAATCCTTTTTTATCCATTTCCTCTTTGAATTCTTGTGTATAGATTTCCTCAAAGATGTCTTTGAACCGACCATCGTAAGTTTTTAGAATCGTGTTCTTGCTACTAAATACCACTGGTAATCCCAACTCTAATCCATGTATAAAACAAGATCTGGCAAAGTCTTTAATCGATTTATCGGTATTAAACATTCCAATAGCTACACCAGGTCCTTGAAATTCATTTACTACCCACTCTTTGTTATTACCATCTTGTCCCTCAAAAACTAATTTTAATTTTCCTTTATCAGGAATAATTACGTCGGTGGCCTTATACTGATCTGCATGTGCATGTCTTCCTACTACAATTGGTTTTGTCCATGCAGGGATTAATCGTGGTATATTTTTACATAATATTGGTGATCGAAAAACAGTTCCACCCAAAAAATTTCGTATTTGACCATTTGGTGATTTATACATTCGTTTTAAATTGAATTCTTCTACGCGTACTTCATCAGGGGTAATTGTTGCACATTTAATTCCAACATTAGTTCGTTCAATAGATTTTGCAGCATCCATCGTTATTTGATCATCAGTCTCGTCTCGTTTTTGGATCGATAAATCAAAATATTCAATTTTTCCTTCTAAATCAACATAGGGGAAAATTAATTGTTTTTTAATCATATCCCAGATTATTCTGGTCATTTCATCTCCATCTATTTCTGTTATGGAGTTCTTAACTTTAATTTTATCCAATTCTTCTTCACCGAATTTCTAATTAACCACTTAGAGAAGTAGTATCATTTTTATAAGCATTTTTGTTTTCTTTTAGCGAATTGAAAAAGTTTCTTGCTTGTTTTTTTTTTCGAGTTTTGTTAAAATAATTTAAAATTTAGGGATTACATTAATAATAGTTCGTAATCTCTTCTTTCATACCCTTACTAATCATTTGGTAATTTTGTTTCCTGTACACTTATTGTAGAAATAAATTCAAGGATCATAAAGATGAAATTTTCTAACTTTTCAACAATTACAGTTAATTCTATTGTTTTCTCTTTGTCTTGACTTATCCATGTCTGCATTTCCTTTTCGACTTCTTGTTTAAGGTTGGGTGTAATCATAGTAAAAAATTTTAATCTGAAATCTTCATTTGAAGCAATAATTGCCCACAAGTCTTGTGAGTCTAAATATGAGACTGATTCCCAAAAAATCTTATTAGGGAAATTGTAATGAACCAGAAGCCATATCTGAGCAGTGAGAGATAATGAGAAAAATAATGGGAAGAAATGAGTCCAATCAGATTGATTTTTTTCAATAACTGCAATTAATTGCTCAGTGGGGAGGAGAATTGTTTTATAGAAATCTTTGCAGAAATCTTGATCACATAAAATAGAATTTTGCTCGACTTGCTCTTGACACACGACACACTCCGAGTGTTTAATTTTGCTAGTATTCTTTGGATATTTGTTATCGTGATTAGACACAATTATCTTTTGTTTCGGATTTTTTATCTGTTAATGAAGTACGCAACAAGGCGTAATCCAATAAAGAAAATTTATCTAATAAAAATTATATTTTAAATTAAAAATCAATTATTTTTTTTTCAGGTTTGTCATTTATTATGGAACTTAGACTTCTTAAAGGTACCAACGACTATTTACCAAAAGAACAAATTATCCGTTCAAGAATTAAAGAGATATTGACTGAAACATTTGAGTTGTACTCTTATCGACCCCTTGAAACGCCAATCCTTGAATTTTATGACATACTTGCTTCAAAATATGCTGGTGGAGCTGAAATCCTTAAAGAAACTTATAATTTGACTGATCAAGGAGAGAGGAAACTTGCCTTACGATATGATCTAACGGTTCCGTTATCAAGGGTTATTGGAATGAATCCTCATCTGAAAATGCCGTTCAAAAGATATGAAATAGGGAAGGTCTTTCGGGATGGACCGGTTAAACTTGGTAGAGTAAGAGAATTTACTCAATGTGATGTTGATATTATAGGGATAAAATCGATGCAAGCTGAAGCAGAATTAATTGCTTTAGCTAATGATGTCTTTAATAGATTAAATATTGATGTGAAATTTGAAATTAATAACCGCAAGATTCTTTCCGGAATATTATTGCAGAGTGGGTTTTCAGATGAAGATCTACCTAGTGCTATTCTTTCTTTAGATAAGTTAAAAAAAATTGGCAGAGTTGGTGTTGAAGCAGAATTAGAAGAAAAGGGGTTAAAAGGAGAACCTCTCGAAAAATCTTTTAAACTACTAGACAAAACAGGCTCAACATCAGAAATTCTAAAATTTCTATCTGATTCAATTACACAAGAGCTTGCTTTAGATGGATTGAAGGAAATCGAAGAATTATTTAAATTATTAAAGATTATGAGTATTCCAGATGATAAGGTCAAATTTATTCCAAGCCTTGCACGGGGATTAGAGATTTATACTGCAACAGTTTTTGAAGCATTTGCAATTAAAAGTCCTATCACATCTTCTCTTGCTGGTGGTGGACGTTACGATGAAATCATTAGAAAATTTTTGCAAACTGATAAATTATTTCCTGCGGTAGGGATTTCTTTTGGTTTAGAACCTATTTATGAAACACTTCTCTCTCTTGATGAAAAAATCGATGAAAAAAATCGAGTTTTAGTTATATCTATAAAATCGGATGAAATAGCATTACAAATAACCTCGAAACTGAGATCGGAAAATATAATCACTGAATATGATTTTCGTCAGAAAGGAGTGTCTAAATCATTGGATTATGCTAACACTGAAAAATTTACCTGGATAATCATAATTGGACCCAAAGAAGTCAAAGAAAGAAAGTATACACTTAAAAACATGGAAACTGGTGAAGAAAATAAAATATCTGTAAAGGAAATTATTAACACCATAAATAATCAACCTTAAACATTAAATAACATTATTTTCTCGATAATTTTTCTTTTTGTTTTATTTGAAAAGTTCTTCTCTCTTAATCCCTAATCATAAATTGCTTAGAATATTTTTTAAATTAAAGTAGGTTAGACATTATTCACAAAATAATGAATAAAGGTGAAAGAATTTGAGTTACAATAATCCAGATAACCTTCTCTACCATAAAGAACATGAGTGGGTACAACAAAATGATGACGGAACGGTCACCATTGGTATTTCAGATTATGCACAACAGAATCTGACTGATATTGTATATGCAGGAATGAAAGTTGCAGTAGGAGATAAAATAACTTTAAAACAAGTCATTGGAGAAGTTGAATCGGTTAAATCAGTAAGTGATATATATAATCCAATCGCTGGAGAAGTTGTTGAAGTAAATGAACAAATTGGTGATGCACCTGAATCTATTAACAGTTCTCCGTATGAAGCATGGTTTCTTAAGATAAAACCAGATAACTTTGAAGCTGATAAAGCAGATTTAATGGATTCAACGAAATATGCTGAATACTGTGCAAGTCTTTAAAAAGCTTAATTTCAACATATCACGAAAATTTTAAACCAAATTTCTTTGTACTATCATCGCCAAAACAGTTTATCAATCTCTTTATTATTTATCTCAAAGATTGCCGGTCTACCATGGCAGCATACAAAGGGAAAGTCAGCATCTGCTATTTTTTTTAATAATCTCACCATTTCATCATGATCTAGATAATCTCCTGCCTTTATTGAATTTTTACAAGCAATTAATTTTGCTATTTCTACTTCAAGAGGAGAATGATCCGATATTAAACCTTTAGATACTGAATCGAGAATATTTCGAAAGTCTTGAATTAAAGACTCTTTCCCTTTCGAATGTCTTAATAATCTATTTCGACCAAAAAACAATGGTAAAGAATGTATCAACACTGAATTAGTTCCAAATTCTTCTCCGCGATAGCCAAATTTCAAAAGCAATGATTTGACTTCTCTAAAGGTGTCCATGCTTTGTGGAGACAGGTTTACAGTTAGTGGTACTAGCAGCTTTTGCCTCCTTATTTCTCTTTTACTAGAACTTTTTTCATTTCTATCTATTTTTTCATCCGAAGATCCTTTAGTTCTTAAGAGTTCTTCTAAAGCTATTCGTTCTGCTACTGCGTGTTGATCTATTAGATAAAGATTATATGGATTTTCAGGATCTTCAGCTATAATATATAGGTTCCTAAACTGAGCAACAGGTTGTAAATTTTTAACCGCTGATTTTTTTATTACATGATTCATTGATAAAACTCCCCCTTTTTTCTTGGTTGTTGATTCATCGTAAATATCAACCATTGGATCATATATTTCCTCAACAATTTCAGATAATGCCTCAGTTGAATCTTTGGTTATTTTCATTTCCGATACTGAAGCTGTAGTAGTTTTAGGAGAGATTACTTCACTATTCGTTCTTAAGAGCGGTTTTTGAACAATATTTATTGTTTCAGTTTTGTTTTTAACAGTTAATTCATCTTTTTTGTAAGTTATAGGCGAGAAACTTACTCCTTGGTTCATTAATGTATTTTTTACTAACTCTGTGATTAGAGAAAATATAAGATTTTCGTCTCTAAACCTAACTTCGAGTTTAGCGGGATGAACGTTCACATCGACATTTTTCGGAGACCCTGTAAGAAAGATAATTGCAATAGGAAATTGTTTTCGAGCTAAAAATGTTCCATAACCCTGTTCTATTGCGTTTGACAAAATTTTAGATTTGATTAATCTTCCATTCAATAAGAAATATTGATGCTGTCTTGTTGGTCGTGACTCTGATGGTTTTCCTATCCATCCGGAAACTATCCACGGTTGATCTTCTATAAGTGCTTTTTTGTCAGAAATCTTAATTTCAATTAAGTTTTTTGCTGTATCTTTTCCTAACACTTGAATTAAGCCATTAAATATGTTTTTGCTTTCTGATTGCTTTTCTAAAACACCTTGCGTTTGAAATAATATTTGTCTATCCTGTTTTAAGGTGAATTTCACAGTTGGACTTGCTAATCGAAAAGAATGAATTAATTCAATAATTTTACTTGTGTCAGATTTAGGAGATTTCATAAAGCTTTTTCGAGCTGGAATATCTGAGAAAAGATTAAAAACTTCAATTGTAGTTCCTTGAGTCCGTTGCTTCTTTTGTAGATCTCTCAAAGATAGGGATTGGAATTTATTATTAATAATAGGACCTATTTGTAAATTAAATGCTTGTGCTGAATTGACATGTTTAGTTAAAATTGATAATTTTGCAATTGCTGCCAATGATGCTAGGAATTCTCCACGAAAGCCTAAAGTATGTATTTCCTCTAAATCAGAAGCTTCAAAAATTTTACTGGTAGTATGTCTATTTGTACACAGCAGTAAATCGTCAGTAGACATTCCCTCTCCATCATCTGCAACTTGAATATAATCCTGACCACCATTTTTTATTTCAATTGTAATATTTTTTGCTCCGGAGTCGATAGAATTTTCGGTTAATTCTTTTACGACAGAACTAGGACCCTCCACAACTTCTCCAGCAGCTATAAGCCTTATTACTGAATCTTCTAATTTTCTAATTTTTTTATTTGAATTAGTCATTTTTTTCAATACGTTTTAGTTTTTAGGAGATTATTTATTATTTTCAGAAAGTTCTTCTTTCCATTTTTTAATCAAATTTAACGCCTCAAAAGCTGTTAAGTGATCTAATTTTGCAAAAGTAACTTCATTAATTACTTTTTGTTGATTCAAAGGCAGAATGAAACTTTTTAGTGAAGATTTTTTGAATTTAATTTTATTTTGATCCTGTAAAACTGATTCAGTCTTCTTTTCTTTCTTACTTCCATTTTTATGTGAAAATTTTATTTGATAGTTATTATTTTCTTTGTCAATTGATTTTCTAAGAGCTAAAGCATTTTCTACTACTTTTCCTGGAAAACCTGCTAATTTAGCGATTTCCACACCATAAGATTCATCTGTACCACCTTCGACTAGTTTATATAAAAAAATAAGATCATCGTTATCGTATTCAATGGCCACATGATAATTCTTAATGCCTGTTAACTGTAATGCTAAATTATTTAATTGGTGAAAGTGAGTTGCAAAAATTGTTTTACATTTAATGTTTGAAAGGAGATATTCAGTTACTGAGGATGCGATTGCTAATCCAGTATTTGTAGATGTTCCTCTTCCTATCTCGTCTAAAATAATCAATGAACTTTTTGTAGCGTTATTAAGAACATTTGCTGTTTCGTTCATTTCTACCATGAAATGACTCTGACCTCTCCATATATCATCAACAACTCCAACTCGTGTAAATATTCGATCTAATAAACTTATTTTTGCATATTCTGCAGGAACAAATGATCCCATATGAGCTAATATAGAAATCAAAGCCACCTGTCTTAAATAAGTACTTTTTCCACCCATATTTGCGCCAGTAATAATTAAAACGCGTTCTTTTTCGTTTAAAAAAGTATTATTAGTTATAAATTCCCCAAAAGGTAAGATTCGTTCGACAACAGGATGTCTTCCTTTTATTATCTCTAGATTGTATTCTTCTGAAATTTCAGGTCTTGTGTAAGAATAAGAGTTAGCAAGTTTTGCAAATGTTAATAAAACATCTAGACTGGATATAACAGCTGCATTACTAAGAAATATTTCAATGTTATTCTTCATAATAGATATTATTTTTTCTTTGAATAGAAACTCTTCTCTTTCTTTAATTTGCTCCTCCGCATTCAAAATCTTTGTAGCCATTTCTTGTAAATCAGTTGTAGTATATCGTGTACGATCCTTCAAACTTCTAGAAATATTATAATCGCCAGGTACGGGTAATCCAGATCGTAATTCTATATAATATCCATGTCCCCTTGTATAAGAAAGTTTCAGCTTAGCTTCCTTTTTACCAACACGTCTTAAGTTTTCATTCACTCTACGTTGTTCTTTTTCCTCAAATTTAGATAACCAGTTACTACCTTTGTCTTTAATGTCAAATAATTGATCTAAATCATTATCAAATCCCTCTTTTATTGTTCCTCCATCAGCTAGAAAGATTGGAGAATCATCCTTAATAGCAGAATCAATTAAATCCGTTATTTCTGGAGATAATTTCAAATTGTTAATGATAGTTAACAGCAGTTTACTAGAAGAAATAGATTGCGAATTTTTTAGAAGAATTAAAAGTTTTGGTAGTATTTTTAAACCAGCATTTAACCTAAGCGCATCTCTAGGATTAAATGATCCAGTATTAAGTTTGGTAGCTAATCGTTCAATATCAGGAAAATTTTTCAGGACAGAAATTAACTCTTCTCTAAGTAATAAATCCTCGTATAAAGATTCGACAGCATCTAATCGATTATTTATCTCATGAATATTTCGTGTTGGTTTTCTAAGCCAACTTCTTAGTTTTCTGGCTCCCATAGTGGTATGAGTTTGATCAAAGACCCAAAGCAGAGTCCCTTTAAGTGTTCCATCCCTTTGATTTTGTTCTAGCTCAAGATTCTTTCGCGCTATTAAGTCAATGGATAAATAATTTTCAGTTGATTCAATTTGTGGATTTTTTCTCAAGATTTCAATTTGTCTATTTTTCAATATAGAAAATATTGCTCCAGCAGCAGAAATACCAGCTTTATAACTTTCAAGTCCAAATCCATCCAAAGAATGAGTATTATAAAATGAAGTTAGTTGTTTATACGCCTCATCATAATTAAAATCCGTTTTTTCACCCTCAAAGAATAAAACTTCTTGTAATATTTTTTGAATATCTGTTTCAATATTTATTTCTTTAATTTGTGGAGATAAAATGATCTCAACTGGAGAATATCGATATAATTGGTTCAAAAGTGCATCTTTTGTATCAAATTCAGAAATTTGAAATTCTCCTGTTGAAACATCAATAAAAGTAATTCCAAACCGTTTTTTATCTGCTCCTAATAACTTACTATCATAATGGATCGCTGATAGGAAATTATTTGAGCGATTAGATAACAAATCAGGATCAAGCACAGTTCCAGGTGTAATAATTTGGCTAACTTCTCTTCCAAAAAATTCTTTAGATCCAAATTTCATTAGTTCTTCTGTTTGTTCAGCTACAGTTACCGGGATTTTTTTATTGATGACCTTTGTTAAATTATCATTTAATGCTTTTACGGGAATTCCTGCAAGTGGTATGGGATTATTATTTTCATCTGTTCCTCTAGTTGTAAGTTTTAAATCTAATTCTTCAGACATTTTTACAGCATCATCATAGAAAAATTCGTAAAAATCACCCATCCTAAAAAATAGAATGTAATCTGGGTGTTGTTCTTTTATGTGATACCATTGTTGCATAACAGGAGTAATCTTAGATTTCTTATCTAATTCAAATGGAGTGTTCAAAATGACTCCTCAATAGAAGTTTGTCTGATTTTTCCTTTTTTAATTAAATTTTCCCTTTAATTTTCCTTATTTTAAGTCATATAAATTTTTTCTATCTTTTTTATTAATATATGGTGCTAAACTTAAAATAATAGCTTCCCGAAAAGAATCGTGTCTTGTAAATAAATGATTTGTTAATATTCCAAAAGCACCCATATTTTCTCTTGTGCTTTCCATTCCGGTTATTTCATCCATAACAGCGGCTAATTCAGATCCAGAAAGAACTTTCTTTACGATAATTTCCGGTAAAATCATACTGGCTGTCTTAGCAACGCTAATATTGGATTGATTATTTTTGATAATTGCTACCCACCCACAAAGAAACCATTTCTTCAGAATAGTATTATTCTCCATTCCACCCTCTAATCCAACCCCAAATAAGACTTCTGTCTTTTGATTTTCCCTTATTAAGATATTTAATGCTTTTTCTGCCCTACTTTTAGCTCCTTGTATCAATTCATCTTGGGTTAAAGGCATGGAATTTACTTTACTCTCAATAAGAAACGAAGAAAACTTTAAATCTCGGTCAGGAAAACATTCCTCAAATCCTGCCTTTGTTGCAGATATTTTTACTTTATTTTTGCTTCCAATACCAATTAGTATAGTCATTTGAATCTAAATCTAAATTTTTTAAATAATTCCAATAAAACTAAATCTCTATTTTAATATTATTGTCTTTCGCCCATTCTGGATAGAAAATACCATAAATTTGAGGAAAATAATGATTCATTACACGTTTTGTTATTCCTAATGTTCTGACATCATCTCCTCCACCTACAAGAATAAATTCTGATATAAAAAATATTGTATATCCTTCCGAACCCCTAATTATTACTTCTTTTGGATCTCCAAATTGAAATTTGTCACATACCATTTGGGCGGCTGAAGATATACTACTAATCATAGCAGATATTGCTGTTTGTATCTCTAAGCTATCACGTCCCACAACTTCACTAAAAAAAGCAAGATTAGAACCATCATATCGCAACAGAGATAATGTTTGTATAGAAGAAGCTTCCAACGTAATTTTTTGTAGGATTTTTAGAACTTGACGATATTGATTTTGTTTAATTTCAATCATACAACCAATTACCCAAACCCTAATCATCGATAATTATAAATTATGTGAATAAAAATCTAATTCTTAAACAATATTTAAATATAAACGGTTAAATTTATCTTATTTAACTAAAAATATCAATATTTAAGAAGAATTCTACTTGAATATTGATATATCATAACTTAAAAAAAAAAAAATAAAATCTATTATATGTAGAATCTTGAAAAAAGAAGTAAACTTCTTATTAAAACTTTCAATATTTATATCTAGTAACTTATATTATATATTTCATAATCATTTTGAGGTAAAAACGTTTGACTACAGGATTTATTATACCCGCCACTGTTTTAATTGAAAAACTTGCAACGGAATTAAAAGGAAAAACACTAGTAATGCCAGAAGAATTTAAATTTCTCAAAACTAGTCATGCTAAAGAAAATACTCCAGAAAATCCCGACTGGTTTTATATAAGAGCTGGAAGTATTGTAAGAAAAATGTATTTTAGAGGAATTGTTGGGGTTCATGAATTAAGAAAATTGTACAACTCACCAAAGAATAGAGGAGTACGTCCTCAAAAAAGTACTAAGGCATCAGGAAAAATTATAAGAAATATTCTACAACAATTGGAAAAAGATGGACTTGTTATTAAGGCAGATGGCGGTGGCCGGAAGTTAAGTCCTAAGGGTATAAGTTTTGTTGATAAAATGGCTGATGAGTTAAAACCAAATATTCCAGAAATAAGCCATTATTAAAAAAAATAATATTTTAATTTAGAAGATGTATTTTTATGAGCGAAGATGAGGAACTTTCTAATTTAAGAGCTAAGCGTCAATCAGAAATCGAACAACAAGCGCAAGCGCAAGCGCAAGCTCAGGCTCAGGCTCAAATTGTTGAGCAACAAAAACAACGACTATTAGCTACATTTCTAACTGATGAGGCTAGAACCCGTCTTGCCAATATAAAATTAGCAAATCCCGATTATGCAGACGTACTTGAAAATCGTTTAATTCAAATAGGACAATCTGGACAACTTCAGGGCAGTAAAATAACTGATGAGCAATTAAAAAATATGCTTCGTCAAATGATAGGTTCTAGAAAAGAAACAAAAATAAATATTCAAAGAAAATAACAAAAATATCAAGGTTTTTACATGTTATCACAAGTATCGTTTACATGGAAGAGCAAACAAGGGATTGGAATCCTTTTTTTACTAATTGGATGGACAATTATTTTTCAAGTAATACCAGTCATTCACACAATTGATGTTTTAAATTTTGGGAATAATTTTGATGAGCAATTAATAATTTTTTCAGGAATATTTCTTACAACAGTATTTTTGGTAGCAATTATAGGTTCATCGCTGGAAAACCTATATTCAGACTCAGAAATGTATTCAGAAGGTTTAGTCAAAGTTACACTACTTCTTTTCATAATCATGATTTGTTATGAGGTAGGCTACTTGTTTGCAGTACCTTTCCTAGGTGTTCTATCTCCTTTTTTACAAATCGATATAATTGCTGATCTTGAAGGAATATCTGCATACGTTGTAAGTATTCTTTTAGCTTTAATTTTACCAGCATTATTTTGGGGAATATCTGAAACTATTCCCGAGTCAAATATACTTCGAAGAAAGAAAAGCAGCTAATCAATCTACTGTAATTTTAAATTTGCAGACGGAATTTCCTGTTCCAAAACATTCTACTTCTTTTACTATAGTTTCATCTTGAACCAACAACTGTAACCGCCCGTTAATAAATCCGGCCATGAAATCACAAAAAGTTTCATTTACATTGGTTGCACCAGAGGCATAAGCTAGTTCATGAATATTTATATAATAAACTATATCATCCAAATCAGAATCTGATTTTTCAAAAGAAACAAATGAGTGTTGACGTGTTAACAATGTCGTAGGATGTTGAAGCTCTTCAATTAGGATCTCTACAGCTTCTTCTAATGAGATTGGTATATTTATCTTTTTATGATGTAATGAATTGTTGATAACTCGTTTATCAGCAGTTAATCCAAATGTCACTCCTGCGGAATGCAATAACATTCCACAAAAAGGATCAATTATTTTTAGTGCAGTGAAAGCTTGTTGTAAAACCGCTATATGTACATAATCCCCAAAATTTCTTAATTGTTTTTTAAACATTAAAGAATCCTGTAAATTTTCAGCCATTTCAGCTAGTGTATTAATAAAATTATTTCTCCTCTTTTGTACGTCTTTTTTACCACCTGTATCACTAGGAATTTTTGAATGGATTGAAACTTCTTCATCAAGAACTTCAATTTTAAATTCGCAATATTTGGTTCCTGTTCCCCAACAGGATATTTCTTCAACCTTAACAAATCTTGCCATAATAGACTGAATTAATCCTGCCAGTTCACCTGCTAATGAAGGACATAAGGATTCACCAATTTTAGGAGCACCAACAGCATAAGCAGATCCATAAATCCTAATTATTGCATTTAAATCATTATTCTCTATTATTTCAGCTGATTCCGCAACGTTTGTGGGAAAAAAGGTATAGTTGAACAAGTTAGAAATTGCCTTCATCAACTCGTTAAATTTAGGAACAATTCTTATTTGATTCCCTATGTTTTTATTCAAATTGAATAAAAGTAATTGACCTGGACCATACATTCCATAAACTCGACCAGATTCATATAAAAGTGTTGGTGCTATAGGATCTAAAGCTAGTATACTCATATTGTTAATTTGTAAAGACTGTAGATGAACATAGTCTCCAATATTTTGACGGATTAACCTTTTCTTTTGGATCGAATCAATAACATTCTTCGAAAGCCAAATCATATTTTCTTTTCGTTTTGCTGAAGCTGTTTCACCTGCTAGAATAGAATGAAAAATTCTATTTGTTAGCCTGTGACGTATATCTTCTTCTTCCATATATCCTTCGACTATCTTTTCATAATTACTACTTCCACCTGTTCCCATTATAACAGTGGGTAGGTTCTTTATATTAAATTGAAGAGCAGTTTCTGGAGATAAATCAACATCAACCGTTGTTAAGGAAACATTTGTTCCAATATTAGAACCAACGAATTTTTTTACAATATTTTCAATCATAGGACAGAATTTACAGGATTCGCTTGTAAAAAAAATCAGGCGTAAAGGAGGACGGGATGTGGATTTTGGCATTAATGTGGTACCTAATTAATACTTTTAGAAAAAATTTATATGAAAAATTATTTATGAATAATAATATAATGTAGAATTTCTCTCATAAATATTAGCTTACTGACTGATATAAAAAAGAAATGTAATGTTTTTTTTTCCTCAAATTTATTTTTTATTAATGAATATATTGTCATTAAAAGAAAAAATTGCTATCTACAGTATTGAAATAACATAAATCTCTCATTATAAAATAATAAGTAAGTTTAAATCCAAATTCACCATAAGAAAATTTAAAACAAGTTTAAAAAAGCAACTGTTCAATTAAAACCAGATGAACGACTAAGCATGTCACGAATTTCTTTTTTTCACTTGATTCAAATAAGTGTAAGATTTTTAGGAAGAAAACCAGAAAAAACTTTGATTTTTATTCGTGATATTTCCATTCCAATCATCTTATTGATCTCAATTTCAGCAATAATAACTAGTTTTAATTCTAATATTATATTCCTGAGTAGTTTAGCTGGGGAAGATAGTTATTTATCATTAAGGGAGAAGGAAGACAATTTAGAAAATAGTTTAGTTCCATTGGAACTTGAAGAGTTAATTAAAAATAATGATCAAAATATACTAGCAATTCTACCCATTAATCAAAAAGATACTAGCATCTTGGTGACTGAACCCTACCAAGGAAGAAATATTTCATTTCAAAGTCAAATTATTGGAACAAATCTATCAAAACTTTCTTTATTTTGGGATAATGATCTAAAAGAAATTAAAAATATTAATATTTCATCTATGCAAGTTAATGAAGTCATTATAGGAGAAAAACTTGCTGAAGATCTTAATATATTAGAAGAAAATTTTCCTATAAATTTATTTATCCCTATCAGAGATAATAATAATTTTTACTTAAATTTATTAATTGTTTCAATTTTGAAAGGAAATACGATTTATACTCACAGCCTTTTAGTAAATAACAAGGTATTTATTAGTTTTGAATCGGCGTTTGAATCACATTCAAACTATTTACTAATTAAGGTAAAAGAACCTTCTAAAATTGGAGTAACAAAGCAAAAAATAATGGATTTTTTAGATTCAGAGTACGAAAATTCTAACTTCCAAATAACTTCTGCTCGAGGAAGTTCAGCATTATTGGATGATATTTTGTTCGAAATTGTTGATAAACTCAGATTGTTCAACATGATATTAATAGCACTTGTAATAATAAGACTTTTTCAAGCAGTACAATGGTTAACAGTACATTACGAGCTTGATATGGCTTACTTAAAAATAATAGGTCAAAGAAAGTACGAAATATCATTGATTATGCTTATTATGGGACTAATAATAGGAAATTTATCATTGATTATAGCAATTCCGATATCTTTACTACTTCCATTAGGAATAGCTCTGTTACTAGCTATGGTTACTCAAGAAGTATTTATTCCTGAAATTCCAACTATTTTTCAAATAGGGGAATATATTCTTTTATTTTGGGTCATCTTTTTAATAAGTAGTTTAATTCCTAGTATTCAACTTGCATCAAAGGATATAATGAAGAGTTTGAAAACCAAAGATTAGTGAATTATAAAAAAAATTCTTTAGTTGCCCAAATCTACTTCTTTTATATTTAAATAGTCTATTTTACTACCTATTACTAATTCACCATAAATTCCGTCATATCCAGGACGATAACTAAAGTTTCCAGATCGAACAGATACAATAGCATCTAGAACATTTTTTTCAACTTCTTTTAATAAAATATTTAGTAATTTTGTAGTTGAGAGCTGCCAAAGATTTGATTCATTATTGATTTCATTATTATTTACTATTTGCATATAAGTCTTAATTACACTCTTAGAATTTGGATTTTTAATTTTTTTTCCAAATGCAATTGTTTCAATTAATGGGATAAAATGAAAAAAGTTCCTATTGTGAGGGTAATCTTCCATCAATCTTTCTTCTCCTTGAGCCTTTCCAATATGTATAGCTCTTGATAATGCGCCTTCAGTCAATTCTTTGTTACATATTGGACATATATTTTTACCTGGGGAATATTTGGGTGAAAATCTGCAGAACTTATTTTTTTCATGACCTTTTGTTGTTCTCTTATGACCCGTTAAAAAGTATCGTCCTTCACTAGGCATAAATTCAGCTGTAAAATCAACTTTATTATTTCTTAAAGAATGAATTATATCTTTATAGGAATAATTATCATTTGATACATTTAACGCGGTAAATTCGCGTCCGATTCTTTGAATGGAGGCAGAATGAGCATCTGAATTGGATAAAAACGTTAAATTATCAAATTCTGGTATTAAAGAAAGTAATTTAGGGTCAGCTGATAATCCGGTTTCTATTATATTAATAAAATTGACACCTTCACCATAAAATTCCTCCAACCAGTTAAGTTTATGATTTGACCCGAATACTCCATCTGGAGTTAAAACATGTGCTGGTATTATTTCTATTAAAGAACTAATATTCTTAATAGATTCTAATTTCTCGCCTACATCTTGAGGCGATTTACACAGAATAAATGGGCGTGCCATTTTTTCAAGTTTGCTTCCCCAATTTTCTGCTAAATGATAAAATCTATCAACACTCTCATAATCAGGGAATAATATTAATGTATGACTTTGTTTTCTTTTCTTAGTACCTTTTAAAGCTGTAGTAAATATAATTTCTGTCTGTAATAAGAATTTAATCCTTTTTTCTTCGTTTAAATCAGTTTTAAGACCGAATAATCCTTCATTGTTATCTTCTAATTCTATTAATTTCTCTTCAAGAGTTTTTCTCCAAGGAATGAATTGTACATCTCCAGTTCCAACTAAATGAATCCCTTTCAAGGGTGCATACTTTGAAAAATCCTCTAATGATAGTGATCCCGTACCACCAGCATAACTTGAATGAAAATGAAGATCTACATTTACAGAAACCAATTTATAAACCTTAAATATGATTGAATAGATGAGGGAATAAAGTGTAGTGTTGTATTATTTTTTAATTTCGAAATGATATACAATTGTGAAAAAAAAATTCCTACATTAATAAGGCTCATTATGTAAAAGTTATTTATTTCTGCTGTTTTGGATTTATTAATATTTAAAATTCAATATCAAGGTTTTTTGGAACAAAGGATGGACAATAAATTCATTTCTTGGCTCAGTTTAGCTTCAAGCTCAGGTTTGAGCGTGATATCGCTAGGTTCACCTGGATTAAAATCTGATTTAGATGAACAAGTATTTGTGGGCGGTATTTCTGCAGTAACATCATTATTATCTAGTGAGATAGGATCTGATGAAAGAACATTTATTGGTGGAGGAGATACAAGAAAATTTGCCAGATTCATTATTTCAGTAAAAGACTATGAGATTGTTTCTCAATTTTTAATCATGTCAAAAGATGGTACAAAAATTCCAGAAGATTTAATTGCTTTATATCAAGATGTAGCAAAAAATTTTGCAGAGAAAATAGGTCAATCAGAACTTTGGGAAAAATCAATGGCTGATTACAGCACTTTGAGTCCCTTAGATATTATTACACTATTTATTGATACCGTGAATCAGAGTAAGAAAAAATCTAAAGATTTAATCGATGATGCAATGTTTGAAAAAAAATTCAAAGAAATTCTCGAAAAACTCAACCTTGAACCACAAAATAGCATAGTATTAACCGATATTAAGGATGAAGAACCTGATTTTTCCGATTTACTGGATAAAATTTTCCCCAAACAAAAGTTATTAATAAACTCTCTAATAAATGAAATAATAGCAATTTCATTATTGGAAGATCCAATAGATATTATTTTCAGATCAAAACCGAATGATATTGTAAAAGATTGCGAAAAATTATTAAATAAATTCAGACAACATGATTTGTTAGATTTAACTTCTCAACAATTACGGGCCATTTCATCTGAATTATTTAAAAGCGGAGAAATCGGAGAATTACTATCTGGCGTTTCTGTTTTTGACCTAAGAAAATCTCGACATGTGATTTATAGAAAATTGGAAAATGAGTTTATTTTAAGGATATCTAAAAGATCTCCCCTTATAATTTTATTAAACACATCATTAAACTCATCTTTAGGTGATTACAAGAGATTTATTAACACACAAACCGATATAATTTTTCGTGAATTTGATTTAGCATCAATATTGGGAAAAATTGCTTCCTCATTATTAGATGGAGAACACCAAGTTTCGCAATATTTACTGTCAGAGTTCATTAGATCATTTTCTATGCGATTCCCAGGTGGATTGTCTCTTCAAGCTTGGAAATTTACACAAACGCTTTTTAACATATTTTCAATTCAAACCGGAAATAAAGTTGAGGAGGCAATTGGACGATTAGAAATATCAGAAGCGAATCTAAATACAATAAATTCTCAATTGAAAGAAAGCAAATCTTCAGAAGATCTCCAATCATTAACATTTACTGTTACAAGAGAGGGAGATGAATTAATAAAGTTCTATGAAGCATTGGAGATAGCGATTTGTGACAGTATTCAAAATTTATTTGATGAGGCAATATGGACTAAAAACAAACTTGGACTATATTCACTTTGTTTTGCAAAGAAAGTAGAAGATTTTGCTTCGCATGCACAAAATCTAATGGGTTTTTTTGCAATTTTAAAGAATTATTTATTAAGTGATTATGAAACTTTAACATTAAAGAATTATATTCCAACTTTTGAAGGATTAGTGAAAGTTAAATCAGATAAAACAGTAAAAAAAGATGATATTAATATAATTCTTTCAAATTCAAGACAATTAATTGAATTTTGGGAACCTGAAAATTTTTCCCTATCAGTACAAAAAGAAGTAAGAAATCGAATAGAAAAAGAGTTTCGATTTTATAATAATGATCGTGATTTAATTATTAAACAATCGAATAAAATTAATAAAAATGTAAGCGAATTTTTAAAATCTTACCAAATTGGAGATTCATCTCCTCCTATAGAAAAAATTCCTAACAAAAAGGAGTTTGGAAATTTAATTTTAACTGAAAACTCAAGAAATGAATTGTGGAAATTTTATAAGGAGTTTTATAATAAGTTACAAGATATAATTAATGATATGAAAAAAATTGGAAAAGAAGCAAGAATTAATTCAAAAAAAGCAAAGGATTTAGGGAAAAATATTAGTAGAAAACAAGGGGAATTAGGTAAACACTTAGATCTTCTAAAAAAGCGAATAGATGATGTTGATAAAAAAACAAGAGCTAATCAACAGAATTTCTTAAAGAAAATTGAAAGAGATTATGCCAGATTATTACGTGATTCAAAAAAACTATTTTATAATTCAATTTCTCCCGAATTTAAAAGTAAACAACATTCTGGTAAAAATGGAAGTTTTAGTTTTATCAATCATCAAAATCTAAGAGAATTTATTACAAAAGAATTAGCTCAAAAGTGTGAATTTGAACCTCATTTTCCAGTAACATCGCAAGCAGTTGAAGTATTTGCAAGATTATTGATATTCAACGAAGTGGATAAAAATTTACTGAATAAAGTTGTTATAGAAATTTTAAATAGCGATAACAAGAAATCTCATGTACTAAATGACTTCATTGCTTTGATAAAAACATTCATTCCACAAAATGAAAATGATTTTATGGAAAAATTTAAAAAATTTTTAAGAAACAATGCTGAAAAGAAAATAAAAATTGTAATTGAGGCAATTATCAGTCAAATAGCAAGTTCATATATCTCCAAATCATTGATAACTTATCCAATTTATAAAAAACATGTAGAAATAGCATGTTTTGATCTAGGGGAAATTCCTGTAAAATTATATGATTCTTTTAGATCCATTCCTAAAATTCTAGGCCCAAATATTCACATTGATAAAGTCAAAGAGAAAAAACATTTATTCTTGGAAATTGAAGAATTTCCCTCTTCAGGGAGTCCATTACCTGTATTAAGTGCTTTAGGACAAGCAGCTTGGAATGAAACAATAGCAGATGAATTAGGCTTTTTCATTGAAATTTTAAAAATGAGTGCCGAACTATTAGGAGAATTAAAACGGAAAAAATTCCAGAATCTCATGGAAGTTATTTATGAACTTACCTTGTAATTTAATACTAAATTCAAAGAAATTTTATGAAGAAAATGGTCAAAAATCAGAAAACTATCACCATCGGATCATTCAATCTCGACATAATTCCTGAAATTTATGTTCCGGGAGAAGATACTTTTTTATTAGAAGATGTCTTAAGAGAAGTATTGAAGGATTCAAAAAAGATTATTTCAGTTTGTTACGAACTCGGATGTGGCTCTGGTTATTTATCTCTTATTATTAAATCAATTTTAACTAATTGTTTCTTATTTGCCAGTGATGTTAATCCTAATGCAATTGAAGTAACAAAAAATAATTTAAAAAAGAACAATCTTGATTTGAATACTTCAGTTTTTGTTTCAGATTTATTTGATAGTTATAATAAAATTAAAATTATCAATGATAACAAAAAAATTGATTTGTTAATATTTAATCCTCCTTACATTCCCGGAGATAGTCCTATTTCTAGAGAGGATGTATTAGAAAATGCATTAATAGGAGGCGGGACAACGGGTGACGATATCATTATTAGATTTCTCAAAACTCTTGAATTTAATAAGAAAGATTTTTTTTCAAAATCAGGAAGATTGATAATTTTAATCAGTAGCTGGAATAAAAAAGCAAAAAATTGGATTGAAACAAAAAACCATTTCAAAATTGTTAATAGAATAAAAAAACAAATTTCTCATGAAACATTATTCTGTTATGTTTTAACGATTTTTTAAGCTTGAACATACTTACAAACCATTTTTTTTCAGAGTCAAAAATAGACAAATCTAGTCATCTATTTTATTGCTTTCATCGCAATAAGTGTAAGATAAATTGCTGGTTTTCCTACTGAGAACGGTTGAGTGGGGGACAATAACCTAATAAGATATTATCTTTGACTTAACCGTTCTAAGTAGAATAACCAGTTTTTTCTCTTACACTGATAGCGTTGAAAGATATCTTAAAGATGACTAGATTTATTTATATTTGAATATAAAACCAAAATAGTTAGTAACACCCTTCAACCATAATATATCCATAAAAAATTGCAGAATAAGGTATCATGAGACATATGGTAAATGAAGCTAGTAATAGTTTCTGCCCTTAGGACTCCTATAGGAAAATATAATCGTTGCTTTGAAATCTTTCAGCTGCAGACTAAAATTAGGCTCAATTGTAATTAAAGAGTTGATTAAATAGACTTAAAGACTCTTTCAACCCTAACGAAGTAGATGAAGTCCTATTACTGGGGAGGATGTTTTAGAACCGCTGGGTTAGGACAGGCACCAGCTAGACAAGCAGCTTTAGAAGCAGGAATGCCATATGAAATTAGCGCTTTGACAATTAACAAAGTCTGTGGATCTGGATTAAAAGCAATAATGTTAGCAGCTCAAGCAATTCGTGCGGGTGAGGCTGATATTATAATCGCTGGTGGACAAGAATCTATGACTAATGTTCCATATTATTTGCAAAAAGCACGTTTTGGATATTATTACGGAAATGGACAATTAATTGATGGTGTTGAATATGACGGTCTTCGTGATCCATTTTCTGGAATATTAATGGGTAATACAGGAGAAATTATTGCTGAAAAATATAAAGTTACACGAGAAGAAGCTGATACTTTTTCTTTGAGATCTCATAAATTGGCCTTAAATGCAAGAACGAGTGAATGGATTAAAGATGAGATAATTCCATTAACTGTTAAATCTAAAAAGGGAGATAAAGTTATAAAGTTTGATGATGGTCCGAGAGAGGATACAAATATTGAAGCATTATCAAAGCTTAAACCCGCCTTTAAACAAGATGGTATCGTCACTGCAGGGAATGCATCATCACTTAATGATGGAGCGGCAGCAGTTATTGTAATGTCGAAATTCAAAGCTCAAGAACTTAATTTAGAGTTGTTAGCAACTATTAAAAGCTACGTCACTAATGGGGTAAAACCTGAAAATGTTATGGAGGCTCCTATATTTGGTGTGAAAAAACTAATGGAGCGAAGTAAGGAAAAAATAGATGATATTGATATATTGGAACACAACGAAGCTTTTGCCAGTGCTTCAGTGGCGGTGCAAAGAGAACTAAATATACCTGAAGAAAATTTCAATCCACGTGGTGGCGCAGTAGCTCTTGGACATCCATTAGGAGCTTCAGGAGCTAGAGTTTTAGTCACATTATTATCAGAATTAAAAAGAAGAGATAAAAATAAAGGGGTTTGTACTGTTTGTTTAGGAGGAGGAAATGCTGTTTCTATGTTAATAGAACGGTAATAAACAGACTCTAATATTTATTTTCACTTCTATTTTTCATTTCATAAAGAAAATTATTGTGAGTTAGCTTTCTTAAAGTCATTATTAGAGATAGAAGGATTATTATCCCAAAAATTGATGAAATGACAATTATTGTTAAAAGGTCAATTGATGAGTTAATAATAAGTCCTCCTATAGAAATGTTTCTAATTTGTGGAAATATTATTGTAACGAAAATGGCAATAATATTACCAATAACAGAACTAATAAAAGCAAGTAGGCTAATTTGAGTGCTAATTGGGAATATTATTTGAGCAGGTGTTGCTCCAAGAAGCATTAAATTATTTAATCTTTTCAAAATGATATTTAATGCATGTTGAATTGATATTATCAAAGCTAAAAAGGTAGTTCCAATTATTATTAATAAAATAGCATAAAATGCTATAGAAAAGCCTAAACTATTGAAAATTTCTTCAGATAATTCATTAGAGAAATGTAAACTAAACGAATCTTGTTCATCAATATTGTACCATTTACCTTGATTAATATTTATTGGTATTATATTATCCTCAAATGAATTTAATTGTATTAAAATAGAAATGTTTCCGTCAAAACCTACGTTAATGATTTGGTAAGTCGTCTCGGATAAATAAATAGCTTCTATGATATATTGATTAAAATTTATTTGCTTAAACAGAATTGAACCTTGCCAATTACTTCTTTGTGTTGAAATCAGCTGATGATCTGAATTTAAATATAAATTAACTTCAACATCTTGAAGTCCAATACCTGTTTTAGTTTGAATTATAATATTTAGGTTTAATTTCGGACTGATTTCATAAATTTTATATATTTCTTCCCAGTAATCATCAATAAAAGTGTAATTTGTTCCTCCCATTAATAATATTTCGATTTCATAAATACCAGGGCTTACTGAGTATAGAAGGTTTCCGGTAAAATCAGTATTACCAATCAATGTATGATTTAAGAAAATCTGAGCTTGACTTACTGGATAAACGGGTGTTTTTATGAAAATATTTCCCTGAATGTTTCCTGCGGGGATCACAATAGACAAACTTTCTTCAAGCTGGATGAATCTAGTTATCAATTTATTTTCTTGGTTATTTAAAACCACATCTAATCGATTTAATCCTTGGAAAAGCAATAAATTTTCCCCAATACCTGCAACCAATTCGATACTCGAACTAGAAAAAATTTCATGTTTAATATTTAATAATCCAGTGAAATATTCATTTGTGAACAAGTCCTTCAGCTCTAAATTAAGCGTTTGAATTTTTAAATTATAAGTGCTATTTATTATACTTGAGATTGAAGTATTATAAGAATAATTTCCGAAATTTAGAGATATATAGGTAGAATTTAAAGCATCTAGAGAATAAAACATAAATTCATTCGATATTATAGATTGATTGACTAAAATGTTTTGGTTCTCATCAATTAATGTTAAAAACGTATTATTTAGATAATCTCTTGATTTATTTAGTTCAAAATATAATTCAAACCAGTTTTGAGCAACATAATAATTAATTGAATAATTACCCCAGTTTTGAGCTTGATCTAGAATAAAAATCTCTATATTATAATAACCTGCTTCATTCGGGGATTTAATTTCTGACAAATTTCGTATTTCTGTTGAGTTATCAACAGGGGTTGTATTCCATTTATAAAAAATAGTTATAGGTTCGGAAATATCTACTAAGATCAGGGAAAGATTTCTATTAACAGGGGCATAATATAACTCATAAACGGAATCTTTTGCATCTTCTATAATAACTTCAGGAGGTTTTGAATCAATAAAAAACTTGAAAAGGTATTTATTCCAGTTATTAGCATTATCTTTTATGAAAATTGTTAATGTTTGATTTCCTTGAACGTTATCACCAATAATTGGAACATTTGTGAAATTATTGAGAATACCCGACCAATTATAGATAATTTCACTTATTTCTTCTGAAAAAGTAAATGTAAATGATTGATTTCCAATAATTGTATTATTTTTTGGATTAGAATTTAAAATCAATGGTGGAGTCAAGTCAAGATTTAATTTAAGGAAGATTTCTTTTACCATTCCATATAGATCTTCAGCTATTATTCTTAAAGTATGGGAACCAGATGAACTGGGGATTTGAATAAGAAATGAACAGTCTGCTAGTGACTGGTTGTCCCATTGACATTGTAGACTATCCAATGGTTTATCTACTAAAACCTCAAGTGGTACTGTTCCTGAGATAACACTAAAATTCCCAGTGTTTCTCAATCTTAAGTTCAAAGGAATATTGTTGCTGTAGAATTGGAGGGAATGTATAGCTTTATTACCAGCGTAGTCTTCTAAATAGATAGTAAGATTATGCCAAAAATCACCATTCGGTATGGAAGTGAGTATTGTATTATTAGTTCCATTATTCCAAGAATAAATTGCTGATTTTATAAATTCTGAAAATTCCAAATTTGGAATGAAAAACTTATTCTGAAACGGCCCATCTGTAGTATTAACGCTAGGAGGAGTATTATCAATTATCAACCTGTAAGTCTTTTCAAGCCAAAGTATACCATTTGAAATATATAAACTTAGAAAATGGTTCCCTTCATCCGGTAGTGCGGTGATATCAAATCCATTAAGGCTGAAAATTTGCGAAGTTCCATTATTATTCCATGAATAAATAATAGTTCCATTGTGATCACTTGCATTGAATTGTAAGATTGTATTTGGTTTGATATATGTGTTATTCCTGTGTATCAAGGTATAAAGCTGAAGACCTGAATAATTAGTTATAAAAATATAAGTTTTATTTGTAATGCTACCAAAAATATTTCGAGCATAAATGTATAATTTATAAGATCCGTTCTCGAGTGGAATACTAATATTTAATTTGCTAAATTTTGATATCACTTCTTGAGATGTGTTCCATTTATAAGTAATGTTTCCATAGTAATTCGATATGTTAAATTGGAGAATACTTCCCCTTATAAATACTATACTTTCATTACTTGGATTTAATAGTATAATCAATGGAGAAGTATGATTTATTTTGATAAAATAGCTGTATTCAGCTATTTTTCCTGAAGTGTCCCTAATTTCTAAAGTTAAATTGTGATATCCATCTGTTGTAGGTGTTTTTATCAATATGTTTGTTGTATTATATGGGTCATTGTTCCATCTAAATACCATTCTTGATATATTTTCAGAGAACGTGAAGTTTACGATTTTATTACTATCATTAAATGTTTCATTTAATAAGGTTGTATCATTTATATAAGGAAATATTTTGTCAAGATAAAATTGAAAGAAAAAGGTCTTAGAAATGTTAAAGGTACTCAAAACATTAATTTTTAACTCATGAATTCCCTCAATATTCGGAATAGAGCTAAGAGAAGTAGAGTTCAATAAATTATCCCACTGATAATAAACAATCAATGGTGGATAGGTAAAAGAAAATTTAGGTATAAAACCTGATATAACAAAAGCATCATTGATCGAATCAATAAGACTTATATTGATTCCTAAAGTATTAATTAAATAAGAAAATTTCTTTTGATAAGAATTCTCACCATTTGTAAAATTTATAATTAAATTATGAAAACCATCCACCGGTGGGATTAAAATTACATCTGGTAATGTGGTATTACTCCACACAGCTTCATTATCCCATTTATAATGAACCAAACCGAAAATGTAATTGCCTGATATATTTAAGTTTTCTTCACCCTTAATGTTTGAATTAATTATATTTCCCTCAATATTAATGATAGGTTCCTTTTTAGGGATTACTAAATCTAATGATACATTATTTTTTACATCTATTATTAATTCACGATAATTCTCTTCATTTTCAAATATTATTTGATATTTTCCAAAGAATAACTGAGTGTTCAATGATGAGGTTGAGACAACAGATTCCCTTTTCCATCGACCGAATAGTTCTTTATTGACAGTTACGAATCCATTAATTAAAAAACCAGATGAATTTTTAAAATTCAATTCTAAACTAAATTTATCAACAGGAATGAATAAATTTTTATCAGTGAAATTTAGAAAGTTGTAAGAAAAATCAAAAGATTTTGACTCAGAAGAAATTTTTAAAGTATAAAAACCATATGGAATTGATAAATGGAAGGTTCCATTGTTATGGGGATTTATTTGTTCCAAAATGTTATTTTCTGATTTAAATATTATAACAGTGTAAGCAGAAAAATTAGTTTCAATACTATCTTCATTATAAGAGAATAAATGTCCACTTAAATCCTGAATTCCAGAATTAATCGTAATAGTTTCTTGATTTTCAATTATATATCTTTCGAATATTGTTTTATTTCTATATGAATCCTGTAATTCAATAACAACTTCGTCTCCACTTGTGAAAATGTAATTTGAATACCCTGAGCTATTAGTTATCAAAATTGATTGAGAATATGTTGAATTGTTCTTTATCCATACTCGAAAAGACTTATTCTGATAAAAGCCAAATTCTGAATCATAAACATATAAAGTTATATTTTTAGGGCCAATAAAGACTGGAACTATGGATGTTTCTGAAAATGTATAATTAAATTCTCTGAAATAATAAGTATTGTTTAGAAAACCGTTCACAACAATTTTGTATATAGTATCTGGGAGTAAGGAAATATTATATAATAAATCTCCTGTAACTGATTCATTGAATAGTAAATTATTATTAGTATCAAAAATTTTTAAATTTCCATTAACCAAGGGAATTGAAGAGAAAGAATCTGAAATGTTTATTTTTCTAAGGAATTTGTAGTCTATATTTAGGTCATGTGAGTTATAAATTCTTATTATTTGAGAATCAGTATATGTTTTCCAATTAATCGAGACATTAACAGACCCTTCATATGTTTGAAAATCAATATTTCCATTATTATCAGTTAGATATGTTGAAGTAGCATTGCTGTCTAGATGATTCAATGTCACTTCAGCTTTACTTATTGGTATTTCTGATATGGTAAATTGTCCTTTAACTTGAAATTCTTTTCTTCCTATTTCTATTGAAATAGTTTCAGGTCCAGTGATGAATTTTTTTGTGAAATCACTTTGAAAAATAATTTCAGGATGTACTATCTGAAAAAAATATGTTCCAAAAGGAAGGTAGAAAAATACATTACCATCAAATGATGATAATGATGAATTTATAAACTCCTTTGTTCTACTATAAACACTAACCTCCGCTAAACGATGATCATGGGTATTATTTGATATTTCATCAATTTTTATTGTTATTTTGTGCTTTTCAAATATTATATCATTTAAAACATCCTTACTTATATCATTTGAATCAAATTTTACTCGAATAAGGTTTATATATTCCTCTGGGAGGTTACTCATTAATTTTCCTAATGAAATTGATCCTATAATTCCATCTTCTGAATCAGAATTTGTAGAAAAAATCCCAGTAATCATTATATTTTGAATGATATTTCGTGTTCTAGAATTTAAAATAATGAAATCTCCAACTTTAAGATCATAAATATCAGCATATTGTCTGCCTACAACTACTTGATTTAATAATGAGGTATTAAACCAGCTTCCACTTTCAAGAGTAAATCCTTTCTCAATATCCTTATAGAATTCTGTTACACCTCTTAAGAAAACAGGTTTTTGATTCGAGTCATCGTACACAATGTCAACAGTTTCAGCGCTTATTATTTTTACCCCAGAAATTTTCCTAATATCTTCAACCCAATAACTAGGAACTCTAGAAAGAGTAGGAGAAAATTTATTTTCACTTATTATTAAAACGTCATCACTATCTGAAATAAAAATTTCTTGTGAGCCTAGACCTGTTAAGAAACTTAAACTCAAGCTAAAAAGAGTAGCAATGAGAATAATAGAAATAATGAACCAACGCAGTTCTCTAAAAAAAAACAATTTTACTCTTGAAAGAACAAAAATTTCTTTTACTTGAGTAAGAAATTTAGTTACTTCATATTTATTCAATTCTTATACCGCAAATCTGTGATTTTCTTGAAAATTAAAAAAACTCATCTATTTTTTTTTGTTTTTCTTTTATTTTATTTTTTCTTGATTTACCACTATTTATAGAATTTACTGGTGATCTATTTTTTAAAACATATTCTTCGACATATTCCTTATTTTCTTCTAATTCTTTTGCATAACTATCATTAAATTGACTGAGAATTAATCTAGAAATATACGGACCAAACATTGGTAATTTTTGTAAATCTTCTGGAGAAATTGTTTGTAACTCTGTTATTGTTATCCCTGCTTTCTCCAATATTCTAGCTCTCACTCTGCCAACATGCTTAATTTGAACTAATTTTACTAAATCTGATTTTATACCATATTTCAACCTGATTTCAATGCTCTCAAGTATATCGATTACATTAGTAAATGAATCAAATAATTTATCGGTATCTCGTTCATTCAAATTACTAAAATACATATTATATGATTCAATGTACTTTAAAGAGAATTTTAATTCTTTAGCTAATTCTTTAGCACTGTAACTTATCCAATTACCTAATTCAATTATCCTATGGAAATCGCCAATTTCTATATTTGCAAATTTTAAAATCATTCCCAAATCTTCTTCTTCGATCCAAAATCTAAGAATTTCTGCCGTATAGGTTTCTGTAAGAAAGCGTTCATACATGATTCCCACTCTAGATGGAACTGGATTAAGGAAATTATCTATATTTTCATCTAAAATTTGTTCAACTTTTTGCCAATCCTGATTTCTTAATCTCAATCTTCTAATATCAGGAACAGTACAAAATAAATGAAGAAATGAAAAAGAAACAAGTTTTTCAGATTTATTTACAGCATTAATTATTCCCTCTAGTAATCTACTTGCTGATAATGGATCAATATAAAGAGATGAAGTTCTTTTTCCGATTTTAGTAATTTCAATGTTTTCATTAATAATACGAATAAATCCAGAATCCGTCAAAAAATCAATGATTTTCATGACCTTTTGTTCTAAACTAAACTCATTTTTGTATTGAAAATTATAAAAGGTAGACTTTATGAATTTAAATAATCCTGTAAACGAGGATACAATACCTGTTGATATAACACCCAAGATATGCATACGTAACGCAGGTTCTGATGCTAATTTTGAAGTAACAGGTTCTATACTCTTAGAAGAAAAATATCTTTCTCGTATAAATTTTACTTCTTCATCTGTCTTAGCAAGAACTACTGTTTCCCCTTTATCATCATATTGTGGTCGTCCGCTACGCCCTCTCATTTGTTCATATTCCATCACCTTTATCGGAATTGATGTTCCACTTAAACTAGAATATCGCCAGTAAGAATTAATTATTACTCTACGAGCAGGTAAATTTACACCCGTTGATAGAGTTGGAGTAGCAACTATTACTTTAATTAATCTCAGCTTAAATGCTTTTTCTATAACCATTCTCGGAATGTTCGGAAGACCTGCATGATGAAATGCTGCCCCAAAACTAAATACTTTTTGTAAAGATTGTGTTGTCGGATCTTGAAATTCCTCTTTAGTAATTTCTAATAACAATTCTTGAATTTCAGCTTTTTCTTTAGGAGTAAGGAAACGTTCGGTAGTCAGAGTTAAAGTTTCAGCTATTTTCTTTGTGCTTTTTCTATTATTCGTAAAAATAAGAACTTGTCCGCCTTCTGATAAAGTATTTTCAACTAGACTAATAAGGACATCTTGTTTAACAACCAAATCAATTGGCTTTTCATCCTCACCCCAGTAAAGATTACCTGCTTTTGTCGCAACTCCCTGTATTATTGGAACTGATCGCCACGAACTTTCAATTAGGGTCGCGTTAAGCCATTCTGATATTTCATTTGCATTCTTTATTGTGGCTGATAAGGCTAGAAATTTGATATCCTTATTTAACATTCTTAATTTAGTCATAACAACCTCTAAGGTTGGACCACGATGAGAATCATCAATAAGATGACATTCATCAACAATCACTAAACCAATTTCTTGTTGAAATTTCTCAGAATTAGATCTAATTAATGAATCTAACTTTTCATTTGTTGTTATTAAAAGGTTTGTTTGATCCCAGTTAATATTAGTTTTATCATAATCTCCAGTACTAATCTGAACATGAATATTATGTCCCTTTAAATACTGAAAGTCATTATATTTTTCTGAAGACAGAGCACGCAATGGAGATAAATAAATAATTTTTTTATCTTTATTGTTTTTAAAATACTCAATTATTGATAACTCAGCTAATAAAGTCTTGCCTGTCGCGGTTGGAACAGAGATAACAAAATTTTTGTCAGAAAGTAAACCTGCATTTATAGCTTCTAATTGGGGAGGATATAAAGAAAGATTTCCATATTTTTCCTTAATAATACTAGGTAAGGAATAATTATTTTTAGAAGCTTTCAAAATTATCCACGAAAAAAATTTGAAGAAAAAAATTAAATGTTTTAACTAAAAGCATTAATAAAATATGTTTATCGTAATTTTATAAATAGAAGTTAGACTTAGAAAAAAATTTCTATACAACAAAGATGACATACAATAACCAAAAAGGAAGATTACTATCCTTTTTTAGTATGATGAAAGACGAATCACACCAGGACGTGGTTCATAAATCTCCCCTTCTCTTGATAAATTCTCCATTAGTTCGTCGTATTTTCTGGGGTCAATATCTAACTCTGCAGTTGATTTTATCTTTAAATCACTAGCTTTAACATCACCGTCTTCATTTTCACGGGACATTTTTAAAATTAAATCTTTCAATTTTCCTAAATCATTTCTTGTTTGGGCACCCACTCCACCAGACGCTCTATCAACATCATATGCCCCAGTTTCATCCATTGCAATCTTATCATAAGAAAATTTAAATAATTTGATAACTCTCTCAGCATCTTCTCTTGTGACAATGTCTCGTAATGCCATTTTTGCCCTAGCTTCAGATAATCGAACTAAAGCTTCTAGTTGACGGGGAGTAATACTTACAGATGAAGGTCGACCACCAGCTTCTTCATTGAGTCCGCTTCGACTACGAAGATCAAGATAGAAATCTAATAATTGATCTTTTGCTTCTGGAGAAAGCTTTGGAATTATATTTTTACGAGCAAACTCAATATATTTTCTCAACAACTCAATATCAATTGGAGGTTCATCAAAGCGACCTTGCTGGTGCATTGACAAAATATGAGCAGCTTTCTTCTCATCTTCTATCGCATTTGGTTCATCAACCATAGGAAAGATTAAATCAAAACGAGAAATAATAGTTTGAGGAAGATTCATATTATTCATGGGAGTTCGATCTTTAATCCATCTACCATCTCTGGGATTAGCAGCAGCAAGGATAGAAGTTCTGGCATTCAAAGTAGCAATGATTCCTGCCTTAGCTATCGAAACGGTATGATGCTCCATCGCTTCATGCAAAGCAGAGCGATCTTCACGCTTCATTTTATCAAACTCATCTATAAAAGCAAATCCTTTATCTGCTAGAACTACAGCACCAGCTTCAAGAGTCATTTCGTTAGTATCTGGATCCCTCATTACAGCTGCAGTTAACCCAGCAGCAGAGGCTCCTCTACCCGATGTATAGATCTTCCTTGGAACAATCTCTGCTACGCTACGGAGTATTTGACTTTTACCAACTCCTGGGTCTCCTATTAAGAGTATATTTGATTCTCCTCTTATTTTTAGTCCTTCGCTCAGTTTTTTTTCTGTTCCCCCAAAAAGAAGATAAGAAATTGCTTCTTTTTCTTCAGTAAATCCAAATATCATTGGTGCTATTGATTCACGAATTTTTTCGAGAACCATTACGTCTCTACTTAATTCTAATATTGCTTCCTCATCTTCTTGGCTAATTTCTAGCTCTACTAGTTCTTCTGATTCTTTTTCTACATGAATTGTTTCTAAAAATTTTGAAAATATTGCTAATTGTCCTCGAGCTAGTTTTCGATCAGGACGAGTATCCAACATTCCAACTATTGTTACACGATCTCCTGGACGAACTGTATCAACTAAATCGTCGCGTAAATATGCTACAAAATTCTCTGGCATACGGCCTGCCGGTAGATCTTCTGGTCGTTCTTGTAAAACGATTCGTTGGATGTCTACAAAATCAGAATCGTCTTTCAATAATTTAAATGATCTTCCAGAACAATTGCTTCCGTCCGCTTGTTGTATTTCACAAAAAACAGGAGGTTGGTATTCTCCATCAGAGAAATAGCGGTCAATAAGACTTCTACAAGTTAAACATTCAAATCTCCCTGTTTCTATTAGTGGTTTTACTTCTGATGCTTTTGTTATAATTGCGTTTGTTTGAATAAGTTTTCCAATTTGAGCTGATCGAATCTCTCGAAGTTTCTCTTGTATTGTCTCTGGAGGTGCTAAATGAAAGCGAATATTTATTCGATGTTTTATTAATCGTAAATATTCTTCATCTTTTTCACGAATTATCGTTTTTAATGCTTTTACAGCTTCTTTTATGGCATTTTTAGGTCCATTTATTGCATCGGGAAACAGCAAAGGGTTTGTTAACTCTACTTCTGGATTCAATATTTCGAAATTCTGCATATCTGTAATACTTACTTCCAAGCTGCGTTGCTTATTTTGAATAAGTTTATCGATTTTTAAATCATAAATTGGTTGACCGGATTCATCTCGAAATTCATAAAAAAAAGACTTAAATTGTTCTTCGTTCAAATACAGGACTCCCTTAATATAACTTAAATCTTGAATTTAATTTTATAGTATGACTATTGTGATAGGTTCTCTGGTGTTTTAAAAGCAGCATGAAGGAATTGTTCATAAATTTGGATTATTAAATGAATTTCGTTAAAAAAAATATCTTCTAATGGATCTAATTGTTTTTTTATTTCTTTAGGACCAGTAATTTTGTATTTTGTCAATATTTTTTTTATTCGCTGAGATGTGAAGTTTCTCATTTCTTGGTCAATTTTAATATCTAATTCTTTGTCATTGCCAGTAGATATTAATTCTTTTATTAGGATATATAATATTCCTATAGAATTGCTATTTAACCTTTGAATAGTATTAGTTCTCTGTTCAATCCTAAATAAATTAACAAGTTTGTTGAGTAATGATGAATTTGTTTCCTTGTGATTTACCCATTTTGCTTTATTATTTAAAACTAAAGGAAAGGCTAAATAATAAGGTAAAGAATATTTCTTCTGTTTTTCAAGTTTTTTCACTTGAACGCCTAATAAATTTATTGATCGGTATTCTGATAACATCAAAATTTCANACAGGTTCCTCTTCTAATTCAACAATATGATTTTTTAACTCTGAAAGAAATTGTTGATGAAAATTTGTCAATAATAATTTTGCTCCTGGTCCTTATTTGTTATTTACTATGTATAACATGAAGATTTTCATATATTGATCCTTTAGGGGTTAAAATGCTTTTTTTAAGAAAAATTTTTGTTACATTGGAGGTAAATTTTGATAAATCGTCAATCTCTATCTTTTTCAGAAAAAATTGTGATAATTCCTCCATAGGTTTTTGAATAGGTCTTTTAGTTCGTGCAAGGGTTAAATGAGCATTAAATTCTCGCTTTTCTCTTTTAATGTCCAATTCTTCCAATTTGTCACTTATTTGCTTAACTAAAAGCTTTAAATTATCCGATCCTTCAGAAATTCCTATCCATAATACACGAGGTCTGTGATTATTTGGAAATGCTCCAACATGATCGAATTGTATATTAAATGGTTCAAAAGTAATAGTTTCTAATACTTCTATTATATTATCGATTAAATTAACATCCGTATCACCTAGAAATTTAAGAGTGATGTGCATATGATCTTCAGAAGGATATTTTGTTATATTTTTTGGTATCAATAATTGTATATCTTTTATTGATTCTAGACATTCGTTGCTTTCTATCTCAACAGCAATAAATAGCCTAAATATATCCAAACTCAAAAACACTCTATGATTATTAAATAACTAAGAATCTTACATTTTTATTAGATGATTTTCAATTCTTTCCATTAATATTTGAGCAGGTACATCATTAATTGTAATTCTGGATTTTATTTTTCCATTTGTCCTATTTCGTTTTGAACCAACACTACTAATTAAACCTAGAATCTCTAAATTGTCTAAATACTCAGAAAATTCGTCAACTGATTTTTTATCTTCACCATATTCTTCTCTTACTAATTGGTAGGCCGAATATGCTTCTTGTAAAGAAACAGCAGTATAAGAATTATTTAAAAGATCCCGAGTAATTCCCAAAAGAGCTAATAGTTCATGTTTATTTAAATCATATAAAATTTCTGGTCTTAGTTCTGGATAAACACTTACTTTTGCTTTTCGAACCATTTCTGGACTAATTTCACTTGTTTCGGATCTGTCTGCGATTCTACCAGCACGATGTAGAATTTCAACACCATGACGTAAGTTTCTTGTTGATGTTGATATTTCTGCAATCATTTGGAGTAATTCATCATTATAAGCTGATGGTTTGAAAGCTAATCCAGCTCTATATTCAAGAATTTCTTTTACTTCTTCGAATTTATACGGTTCAAATTTTATTACATCACTAATTCTTTGGCTTATTTCTGGTAGTAACATCATATTCCATTCTGTTGGTCGACTAATTAGGATCACAAAGAATCGATGACGAGCTCCAAATTCATCAGTCATGTGAAGGAAGCTTTCTATATCATTTTCAGGTAAAGATGTTACCTCATCTAGTATTAAAATTAGGTAAGCATCCTCACTATTTAGTCTACGAATTAGAATATCTATAGCTTCTTCATTACCATAACCACGAATATTTACACCGAAAACATCACGAAGAATACCTCGAAATATCGCAGCTGCTGTTCTATTAATAAGACAATTTCTATAATCTGCTAAAACATTAATTTTATGAGATTTTGCAGTCTCTATAAGCTTTTTAATTGTATATCGAACAGAAGCAGTTTTACCAATTCCAGCACTACCAATTACACCTATATTAGCTGAAATTCCAGTAGAAGGATCAAAATTCTTTTGAAAAAGTGGACGGAAATTTTGAGCGATTTGTGAAACCTCATTATCCCTGTAAGGTAATTTTGGTGGTACGTACCCGTGATACAGAGTTGTTTCATCTTTGAAAATGGAAGAGGAAAAAAGAACTTCATCGATTATTTCTTTACTTATCAAGAACACCTCGAACATGAATATTAATTAAATCTAGAACTTAATTCAATTTTTTACATAAATAAAACTAATCAGAAATTAATTATTAACTTACCTTGTTTAATCACACTTATAATTTCGTTCTTTAATATATAGTAGACGTGTTTGAAATATTATAAATATATTTTATTTTATTGATTAAGTGATTATAATATTTTTAAATGAAAGAAACTTGAAAAAAATGCTAATCACATTATGACAGTGATTGTAAAACAATGCCCATTAGAATTTGGGCGGGTGGTCTAGCTTGGTATGGGATTTGAAAGGATTATTTCAATTTTCTCTATCCGTCAAAGATTCTTGCTTGGGGAATAAGCTGTAGATCAGTTTATCCAACCTGCAAGGGATCAGGAGTTCGAGTCTCCTCCCGCTCACTAATTTCTCTTCTTTTTGTTACTCGAATAAGGATTATATTCAATAAAACAAATGATAATTTGAATTCACTATAAATAATATGTGCTTAATGTAACCACAAATGACTTCATTAATTGTAGCTACTCTATTAGAACTGCTGGCTGACAAACAATTAATTCGATTATAAATTCTTCGATTTCCTATCATTAAATATCATATTCAAGAGTCAATTCAATGCCTTTTTCTTGAAGTTTTTTCACCACAACAGAATTTTCGTCAATATTATTTAATGCGATATCTAACGATTGTAATTTTTTTAAATTTAATATCCAATCTGGAATTTCTTTAATTTTATTCTCTGAAATGACAATATTATGGAGCTTAGGATGAAATTTAGAAAAATCATAAGGAAATTCAGTAAATTCATTTGTTGCAAGGGATATAACCACTAAATTGCTGAATAATTTCATTATTGATAATATTCGATCACTCTCTCTTGAAAGTACATACCCGCTTTGACCATTCAAATTAAGACCATCAACAGTCAACGGTTTTTCATAAAGCTTGATAAGAACACCCTGATCTTGCATAAGAAATTCTATTTCATCATCGGAGAGTCGTAAAGTAATTTCCTCGTCTTCGTATGCTTTGAATAAATCTCTTACATGAGAGAATTCATCACCCTCATTAAAAGTAATAATTCCGTCTCCAGAAAAATTATCATATTCCTCGGTAAAATCATTGTAATACTTTTCTGACATTAAAGTCTGGTTTCCATCTAGAATAAGATTTTTTAAATTTGGATAATAAAATTGTCTCGGAGAATATAAATTACTAAGATCTAAATTAGTATTCTTAATTATAAGAGTCTTTAATAATTTTAATTCCGTAAAAAAAAAAAATATAAGACCAAATTCTTCAATGTAGTTCCTATTATGATTGTCATTGTTAGATAAGTTTAGGTATTCCAATTTATCTAAAAACTCAATAATTCTCAATTGACAACAATAATCTATATTTTCCTGACCTATATCCTTATAGCTATAAATATGTCTAAAGACTTTATCTTCAGCTAAATGATCATTCATTGACGATTTAGGAAATACAATTCGACAATTAGAAAGAGATAAGGCTGTGATTCTACCATCTTTAATGGTACAACCGACTCCAACATTTTTAATATCTCCTACAACAGGAATTTCAATATTATAGGTCTTTTGTAAGTTTTCGATAATAAAAGCATCTCTTTCGGAAGGAATACCAAATTTATATAAATTATCAAATTCTTCTTTACATTCTGAATGGAAATCTCCTTCATTTTTTAGAAGTAATCTTTTACAATATTTGCAATAAATTCTACCCGTGGAAGTTATTTTGGAAATAAACCTGTCCTCCGATCCTATTTATTTTCTTTTCATTATGATTTAAAACTTATTGCACGATTTTATTTTACCCGATTTTAAGTTCATCCTTGAAATAAGAATCACACATTTTAAAGTGTAGGATTAAAGCGTTTTGAGCATATTCCATTAATATCTGATTTAAATCCTCTAATTTAACGGATTTATTTTTCAATTTTTCAACAGATTTTAGATCCGAACTATACCTTATAACATTATCATTACTCCCTTCATATTTCCAACCAAGCATCGTTATCTCCCCAAGCTGTTTTGGAGTTTGAAGTCTATGCCTTATATCTTTAATAAGACCTGAAAATTCATCTTTAAGGTTGTCATCTAAAATATCAACATTTGTTAAAATTTCCTGTTGTCATCCTTTCTGTTATCTTTTTTTCATTAATAATATTTTTTATTGTTCTATTCCGAAAGGAGCTTGAATAGTAGCTGAATTGAATATATATTTTCAAAAAGAATCTTTTAATTTTGTAATCAATTCTTCCCCTTTTATTTCAATATTTGAATTAATTGAGATGCAATAAATGGAAATAATCAATAAAAACAAAGATAACATAAGCAGACTTGCTCCTACACTAAATAATAGTAAATCGTTTTTAAATATTAAAGAAATATTTGGAATATACAAAAGATAGATGATAATTCTCAATAATAAAAATATTTGCTCCTTTCGGTTTGATCTAAATATTTCGAAATAATTATATTTTCCATCTTCCAGTCTTGTAATAGATCCTGATTCTTTATTTTCAACGAAAATACCCGATATCCAGATTAAATATTCGGAATCAATAATGTAAGTTATTACAAAACTTCCATAAAAGAACAAAATCATCATAGTACCGAATACTAAGATTAAAATTTCATTTATTTCTAGATTAAATATAACTAAATTTAATATTAAAGATATAAAAGCACCCAATTCAAATAAAAGGAAAGAAGAACGAAAAATGATATCTTTAGGTTGGTAAGTTATTTTATGACTATCTTTTATGATGATGTTATTTTTTTTACTATTACTTATTTTTACGATTTTTTTAAAGCTTTTATCTATAGTTGTTTCTTGTTCTACCTCTTTTTTAACTACTTTTTCATAGATAAATATCAATGGATAAAGAAGGATCATTAAAATTAGTAAGAAGAATAATAGAGTAAATAAAATAGAAATTAACGTTATAAAATTATTCAAAAGGATAAAACCAAAAGAAAATAAATAAAATTGAACCTTATTTGAATAATTTTGATTAAAAACGTCATAATTCATTAGAAAAATACCTACAGACCCAGGAATTCCAAGAATAATAAAATAGGTCGAAAAAAAAATGTTCTTAAAAACTTTCGATGTAGTAAAAGGTCTAACTATAAAAAAAGCTATCAAACTAAAAATAAATGCCGTTAAGACAGTAATTAATAATAATAAAAAATAACCTAATAAGTTTATTAATGGATTTGGTTGATTTACTATACTTAATTGACCTAACAAGAGGAAAAAAAAAGAAACAGAAAAATATATCATGAAAAATAACAGAACTTTTAACCAATTATCCTGAAAATATACACTTTTACATTTAGTAATAAACTGATGAAAAATTCGAGAGACCATACAATTTGGTAAAGAATCTATTTTTTAAATTTTATGATAACGGAGAAAAATTAATAGAAATTAATAAATTAAACTTAAACTCAATATAATTAGAATTATTCACTGAAACTTTACAATACAGAATATTTATGTTAAATGGAATTTCGAATAACGAATCTTTCTGATAAAATTCAAAGCATTCTCAATTTTCTTATCTAATACAAAATAACGACCAAACAAAGACAATAGTTTTCACCGAATTGGGACTCGCTCTTCCCTTGATCAGGAATACTAGCAAAATCTATAGAAGTAAAATCAAGATATTCAAGCATTTTTTTAAAATAAAATGATTGATCCGCGGGTTCTTCGGCTAATGGAGTTGTTTTTTCGTTCCATGACACTTTGATCTTCAAAATACTATTATAATATTCCCCAGCTCTTTTTAATAACTAATTTTTTAGCTTTTCTCCTAATGTTATTGGAAAATCTTTGACGCTGAATGGGATTTTTCTTCCTAACTTGAAATATTCCCCTTTCAAGCTTAAAGTTCCATTTAAGTCAAAGTTATATTTTGCTGGAACTTCGTAGATGAGTCTTTTATTCATTAAGCCTTTTGTAATTGGAAATTCATTCCTTCCACCCGCAATATCGATTAATTTTAAAATTTTATGCGATTCTATACTAGAGCTGATAAGTTTAAAATGGGTCGACTCATTGAGAGGATTATAAAACTTTACTATTATGGAAGTTTGTCCTTGAAGATCTAAAAGATCATCTGAATGTTTTCGAGCTGTGTTTTTGTTATCTATTCTAAAATACGTATCAAAATAAACATCTGCTATTGAAAGTCTATTTTTTCCTGTAGTATCTCTAATTGCATCTATATTAGCTATTTCTTTTGAGGAATTTTCAATTTTCTTTATAGAAGCGTTATCTGTCATTATTTTTTTTACGTATTCAAGAATTATCTTAACATCTGGATGATCTTTATACCAGATTATTCCTATATTTTTTTTTGATAAATTTTGTTCCCTTTTCACTTTTGATTTGGCATTTCTTGGAATTTTTAGTAATGTAAAATGTTCAGTAGTTTGAGGATTGTTTTTTGCTACTTTTTCAAGTAATTGTAGCATTCTATCGTTTTCCAGACTACATCCAATAAATAGAAACGATCTGCTAGTCATTAATTTAGTTAGTAGATCAGGTAATGGATTCTTACTTTTGTAATGTGTATTGTATTGGGATTTACTAAGTATGCGATTTGCGGGTTCTTTTATCGTACCATGAATTTTAATGAGAATGTTTTGTGTTGGTTTCAAATATTTCTCAATATTTCCCAAATTAGCCCCCAAATAAACATTATTGTTTCTTATTGGATTATCTGATATAGTAAAGGCTTTTTCAATGACATTATCATAGTTGGTCGTGATAATAAGACTATCAGGGAATATATCAACTATTTTTTTAATCGAACTATTGTCTATTTCTGATTCATTTATTTTTTCTTCTCTATACTCATAATCTATTAAATCATTAATCTTTTTAATACTAAGTTTTTCTATTAGTTTATCAACAGCTTCTTCGAGATTACCTTTGTCAATTAACTTACTAATTGTTTTTAATTTAACATTTGAATCATTAATATAATTAACAAATGCTTTCCATCCTTTGTATTGAAAAGGAATACTTATCCCAGCACCGATAAACGGTATTATGTCATTTTTTATAATTTTATCGATTAATTTTTTTAGATAAAATTCATTCATTTCAAAAGATTGGAGATTGTCCATAATATGGGCCTTTTTAGTTCCTTTATTGTGTTAAATGATCAGACAAGTAGGGAATAAACAAGTTCGTTTTTTTATCAAAGTTAAATGAGATAAATTTTAACTTTACTAATCCATCTTTAACTACCACGCTTCTAGTTTTATCATTATTTAATCCATTTTTTATCACATCATAAAACTCTCTCGAAATTTGCTTAAAAGACAAAATACCGGATTTTATTTTACTCCAATCCTCCTCTGACTCCCATGTAGAGAAAATATCCTTTGTTTTTAGCGATAAAAACACAATATCGTACATTGGAAAATAATCCTCTTCTTTGAATGGTTCTGGATTTAAGACGTACTTAACATGAGTCCTTTTTCCGAACTGGTTCTTTTCAATAAGAATGAATATTTCTCCAAACATTTCAAAATATTTCTCATTACTTTCGGGTTCATACCACTTTCTAGTCTTACAATTAGGACATTGAGTAGAAATTCCCCCTCGTTTTCTCCATTCAAAATGACATTTTTGACATTTATTTTCATTTGAAGTAATAATCAAAAAATCCACCAAATTATAATTTTTATAAATGCAGTGATCAATAATGCATTATTTTGATTTTATAAAATCAAATATGACCTTTTTCTTCCTCTTTAAATATTTTTTGTTAACTAGAAGAAAAGTAGAAAAATATTATGATGTGAGATAATATCATTCGATTAATATTAAATTTGGATTTACTGATAAATTCTTCAAAGATAAAGATGTGAGTCATCAATTTAAGTTTTAATTACTTTATTGAAATCACTTCAATGATTTATCCAGGATTCTTTACTTTTTTTTTGGATAATTTTTAGATATAATTTTTAGATATAATTTCATAGCATTCTAATATAAACCAGTGGACAGGAATAACAATCCTCTTTTTCCAAGTAATGAACTAATTCGTTGAATTTTATTTTCTTAGAAGTAAATACGTTTGTTTTTAAAAGTAAAATAGTTTGATCGGTAATAAATGGATGTGAAATTCTGTGAATCTCGATAGTAACTTCCCGGTTTCAAAAAATATATAATTTAATTAGAAGGAGCTTTAAATAAGAATCTTCTATAACTTCTGGTAATTCTTTTAAATCCTAATAGAAGATTACTCTTTCTTATAGAGAAATAAATTTTTACATAAGACGTGGTAATAATTATGCTACAAAACGTATTAATTGACATCGTGAGTTCAAAGGGTAATAGAATATATAATTTACAATATTTAATCCCAGTCACTATTTTAATTACGATTTATCTGTTTTATTTTGAGATAGCTGATATTCGTCTAGTTGGCTCACTTTTAATAATTTTATCTTTAATCCCTGTCTTATTGAAATATTTAGAACCGTCTGAACGATTATGGATTTTGATAATTGGTAGAAATGTGAAAAGAATTGAAAAAAAACTTTCAAACTACTATCAAGAAGAGAAAAAAAGACAATATTCCTATTTTAAAGGTCTTTCAGTAATAGATGATAGAGGTTTTGATCATCCTCCGGATGATCCCTATGACGATGATTATATTGAATTTTTGGAATTGCAATCAAGGGACACCGTAGGACTATCAGAAATCGATCAAAAAGTTTTTGAAAAGTCATCCAGTGCTCTGAAAATAGAAAGGCAGAAGTATTTCTATAAGAACAAGCATCTTCAGGAATTATCTAGAATTCTTATCGAAGATTTAGTCTTCTATACATATCTACTTACTTCTTTCATGTTTTTCTTTCTAGTTAACATTTTGATAGAGATCTATTCAATTACATCACAGAGTAAAGATGATTGGTCTTTCCTGGGTTTTTCTTTGATAAGCGAGTTTTCTTTAATTTGTATCATGATTATTATAATTTATTTTAATTTTAGGCATAGACAGTTGACAATTAAAGTAAACACTTTAAAAGAGATAATTGACCATTTAGATTCTCTGAAAAGCCTTGAAGAAAAAGGAGATATCCAGCTAAACGAGAATTTTATTGATAATTCCTTGACTTTATTAAACAAATCCGTCAAAGATGATAATTGGAATATGATAAATTCTCTACTACAAAGGCTCGAAAAATTAAAGAAAATTGGAAAATTGAAAGAGGCTGAGCGAAAACACACAAAAATTCTTAAAGATCAAGATAAAGTTAATAACAAATAATGAGAGAACTTCGTATAATAGGATATCATTTTTTCGTTTGTAATGTATAAAAAAAACAACAACACAGTCAGGCAGCAAGTATGGTCAGAACTTCATAAACTTTTCGGTAGGTTTGTAGAAGGAACAGAAGGATGGATTTATTCAAAGCAGTCTCGCTGGAGTTCTACTCATGTTTTCCAACGATTAGCTCAGGCAGCACTGGAAACAGCATCAATTGAGGATGTCTGCAATTCATTTGAAGGTTGCAGTGCTGATACTGTGCAATATAGGATAAAACAGCTTGATTTTGATAAAAAAGTTCAACAAATTAATGACATATTAAGATATAATGCTCAGAGTTTTCAAATTCATAAAAACACTATTTTAACTATTGCTGTTGATGTTACTGATTATCCATGGTATGGCGATCGTGATCATGAACTTTCTGTAGGATCTAAGGAAAAAGCAGGAACCTTGTTTTTTAATCGTTATTTTACAGCCTGTATTCTAACAAAAACTTATCGTATTCCTATTTATGTCTGTCCTTTAAGGCAAGAAGATGGAGTTAGTCCATATAAGCTCATGAAGGATTTAATTAGAGAGATTAATTGGTGGTGTCCATTTTCACGGGTTTTAGCAGATGCTTGGTTTTTCTCCAAGTCAAACTTTGAATCGTTAATCAAAAAATCGATGATAGCGACCCAATTAATTTGATAAAAAAATTGTTCATTTTTTCTTTTGCCAAGTGATCGTTTCCGTTTTTCACTGAGAAATTCACTCAATATATCAAAAATATAGGTCACTGTTGCATTGGATTTTTTTAGATAATTCTTTAATTCTCTTTTAGTAGTTTGCTGTGGTCTTATTGCGAAGGTTGTACAATGGTACTTTTTTACCAAACAGGTAATCGGATTTATTGAACACATCAGATGCTTTATCTATTTTTTTTGGCATAATTAATCTGAAAAAATTAGGTCGGTATAAACTGAAAATTATTTCGATGAGAATAGCAATTATTACTCGTAAAGAATGTAAAGAATAGCACAAACTATTACGGATTTCTGGTATTTTCTTAATTTATACCATTAATTTATTTTGAATTTCCAACTTGATGAATATAATTGATAACTTTGTTCATGATTTATCAAAATAGATAAAACCCTATTCAATTTAAAGTTAAATGTTTGTTTCTTCATAAATTCGTTGACAGATTTGTCTCCATTTTCCCTCAATTTGCCTGTATTCTTTTTTGATTTCTAAATAAGAATTTCCCCTAATAATCCAACCAGTCTCGTTTACTTTTTTATCTAAGATATGATAAAATGATTGATATTTTTCATAAGCAAAAAAAGAATGTCTTTCTTTAGGAGTAAATTCTACTAACGATTTAGGAAATAAGACAAAAAATCCTTCATTTTGTATCGAATATTTAATGTAAAATAGTGTAAGATTTCTAAATTTAACAATGGTGAGGTCTTTAATTCTTTTACTTCTCTCCAGATTTAACGACTTGTTACTTAAATTTGATTTTGTATGATCATGGAGGAATTTGACAATGGTCTCTAAGATAGGTGAATAATCCTTGAATCTTAAATTTTGATTAATTTTTTTCCCGTTTACTATATTATGGCCAATAAATGCAAATTCTAATAAATGAGAATCAGAAAAAACTTCTTTGATAGGATAATGAACAGAAAATTTATTTTCAACATTTCTGTCTAATTTCCATTCTTTGTCTACTTCTTCTTTATAAATTTCAATATTTTCTTTCAAAATTGCTTTTTCTCTAAGGTAGAAGGTGGTATTATTTGCTGTAGTTAAGCGGAGGATACCTTTATTTTTTGATTTATTATATTCAAATGATGAAATAATTAATTCAGAAATATTATCTATTTTGTTTGTTTGTTGTATTAATCTAGCATTTGTAATAACTTCCTCAATCTGAACTTTTTCTAAATTTTCAGAATCAGCTTTTTTTTCTTCTTGATCAGGCAATTGTTCGACCATTTTGATATTTTCAAGGTAATTTAAAATATTAGGAAGGAAAGCGAAGAAAACTACAACAAATACCAAAAAGATAAATAATAAAATCTTCTGATCTGGTCTGAAATTACCTTCAGAAATAAAATTAAATCCTAAAATAAGAATAATTAATGAAAAGATGATATAGAATGCATATAAAGCTTTATTATTGGGTATTTTCTCAACTAGCTTTTTTAATATACCAAACGGTCCTTTTAATGTGTCAATTATATTAACGAGCTCCAAAAGTATCTTTTATTGTGTTTAGATATAAAAAACTGTTGTTTCTAATTTAAAATTAGTCAATACAAGCAGGTAATATATTGTGATTGAAAACTCTTTTCCGTTTTAAACAAGTGTTACAGAATTTTAAAACTTGATCATTATTTATTAATTATTATATCGCAGGGAGTTCAATTCGTGATAACTGAGGAGAATTTTGATAAATTATTATTGATTAAGAACACATTTGACTTTTTAAAGTTAGTGCTAAAATTTTTTTCAGACAAATTAAAGAAATTGAAAAAAATTTAGAAGAAAAGAACTCAGTTGACATTTATTCTCTAATAATATTGATTTAGCATCTTTTTAAAAAATTTGAAAATTTTCCTTCTTAGGATGAGATATGAGAAATAAAAACGGTTTTTTTGATAAAGCAAGGGAATCGCTTGAAGCTTCCTCTGCTAGATCCTTTTATATAATAGTATTTTTTGCTATTTTGAAAAATTTTTGGGGTGGACTTAGAATTGAAATTGATTTAGTTTGGATTAGTTCGTTTTTTATTTTAGTTTTTATATTTTCGCTATTTTTAAGACTCATAGAATCTAAAAAAGATGTTTCAGACATTGATTTTACCCAAAACCAATAATTGACTTTATTGCGTTATTATTAGCATTATTTGGTATATAAAACTACTCTACGATATCATCCGTATCTTCATCTAACTCATCAGAATCGATGTCAATTCTAACTTCTGCTTTTCCAGGATATTTTCTACGCTTTTTTCTCCGAATTTTCTCTCCATCTATTTCAATATTTTCAAATGCTTTGGCAATATTATCCTGTAACTCTGGACCTAAATCTAGAAAACTAGTTTTTATTTCTCTCAACGCATCAGAAATTCCTGACAAATCTAAAAATGGAGAAGAATGACTATCACTTCTTCTAGTTCGTCTTTGTTTTTTAGTATTTACCTGTGTTACTTCGATTGGGTTGTTATTTTCATCAATAATACCCAAATTTCCTGATACTGAGCCTTTAGTTAAAACAAATGGTTGTAAATCTTCAGAACAGTATAACCCACCGTTAACTCTAATCCTTGATACAATTTCATCAAATAATTGAGATTCAATTTGGTAATCAAACCATAAATCGCCATTTGCTTTAATTCGTATTCGTTTATTTTGCTGTTTAAATCTTTCAAGCATATTTGAGGTGATTTTTAAATTAGAATTAAATTCTAATGTTTCTTCGATACGGTAAGCACCTTCATATGGTTCTATATTCTCGCAATTCTTAGATTTTTTTATAATAATATAATAGAGCCTTTGGGGAACATATACTATGATAGCATTTTTAATTCCTTCAAGATTAGATTCAATCAAGTCAACTGTTAAGTTATCATCATTTTCTATAATAACCCTTTCAACATTTTCAATTTTTAATGGATTTAATTGTGTTAAAGCTTCACTATTAATTATAAATTTACTATGTCCTGAAACGACATTTGGAGGAGTATATCCTTCTTTTATCGTTTGTAGATATTGCATTAATGCATCATTAAATATATCAGCTACATTTCTGCTTGTTTCTTTTGCATGTTTTTGGATTTCATCATAAATAGATTCATCTAACCCTCTTATGCCTATAACGCGTTTTTCACTCATAATAATTTCCTTTTCGTTTTCTATCGGAAATATTTGATTTTCCACTATATATGTGTTAACATGTTTACACGTTCTTAAAGTTTTCGATTGTTGGTTTTTAATAAAATAAATAATCAAAATTCATATTTATTTGAAATGATAAGATAAAAATCAGATTGATTTAGCGGATTTATATCATGGTCATAATTATTTATGAGGAATTAAAAAAATTTCTCAGCAAAGAAGATTTACAATTATTAATAGAATATAACTCTCAGCCAATCCCTTTTACAATTCGACTAAATACTTCCAGAATACTTGAAGGTAAATTTGAGGAATTAATGAGTAAGTATCATATTGAATGGAGTAAAAATAAATTTTTATCCTTTGCTTATCAAATAAACAATGTACCAGCTGATTCTCATAACTTCTTTATTCGATTACGTCTTTTGGGATATTATTATGCTCAAAATTTTAGCAGTATGATTCCACCTTTGGCTTTCAACTCTTTTAATTCCCATCAAGGATCAATTAATGATATTAAAATAATAGATTTATGTGCAGCTCCTGGAAGTAAAACGACACAACTATCTCATATACTTGAGAACAAAGGTTTGATTATTGCTAACGATTATTCAAAAAAAAATCATCGTGCTTATGTTCTTCATAGGAATTTAAAACTAATTTGTTCTCTAAATACGTTACTTGCATCACAAGATGCAAGAAAATTAGGAAAGAAGTGGCCTAACTTCTTTGATGCAGCTTTAGCAGATGTTCCGTGTACTGGAACTGGTGTTTTAAGAGAACAAGATCTGAACCTAAAAAAAAGAGAGGAAATTGACATAAAAAAGATAGCAAAAAGACAATTTGAAATAATAAATTCAGCAATTAAGTTAGTTAAACCTGGTGGAATAATAATTTATTCTACCTGTTCATATTTACCACAAGAAAATGAACTTGTATTGAAATCATTTATAGAAAAAGATTTAGTGACGATTGAACCGTTGTCAATTGAAAACATAACTTTTCACGATGGATTAACGTGGTTTGATGAAGAAGAGCTTCCAAAAGAATTAAAAAACACTGGAAGAATATATCCTTATGATTTTAATTCTGTTGGTTTTTACATAGCAAAATTAAGAGTTAATGATAAACCAGAAAAATTTTCTGAGGTATATGACATTTATAAGGAAGAAGATAAAAACTACAAACATTTAGAGCAAAAATGGGATATTATTGATTCAAAAGAGAGAAAGAAGATCTGGAACTATTTTGAGAATAATTATGGTGTGGTAGAGTCAAAATACACCAACTATGATATTATCAAAAATAAGAAGGGAAGAATATGGATGACAACAAAGATTGTCGCAGATTTTCTCAAAAAACAACGAAATTGGCCTGCTACGGAAAGAATAGCAGTTAGCATTGCTCAGGAGGAAAGATTAAATAAAGAAAAAATAAGATTAACAATAGATGGTGTTTTATTATTTCACAACGAAATTAATAGGGATAAAATACACGTATTAGAGAAAACAGTCGAAGAAGAGTGGTTTAGAGGGAAAACAATTGAAATTTCTAATTTAAACAACAATTTTGAGAATGGATCCTACATTATTCTTGAAACTGAGGATGGAATTGGAGCTGGTTGCTCAAAATTAAGTGAAAATATATTATATAATTTTCTTCCTAAATTGAGAAGGTATCCCACTAAAGGTGAAGAACAAAAAAAATCAGATGATCAAAAAGGAAATGATTACACATCTATAATTGAATAAGATTAGAAATCTATATCATTTTTTGGATCAGATTCAAGCTCATCTAGCAAATTACTGCTCATTTTATGGAGTTGATTAATAAAAAATACTGACAACGGGATTTCACCATCAATAAAAGACATTTTTTCAAAGGAATCAAGTGTGTCAGATATAGACATCGCTATTTCAGTAATTATTGGGGGAGAAACAAGTTTTAATTGTGAATTAGGTTTTAACTGCATTAAAATCACAGGGACGGGTATTGCTGAATCAAATTCAGGAGTGAATTTTTTTAATATTTTTGTTACAAATTTTCTATAACCATCTTTAGAGCTAAAGATTTTTGGCTCAACAACAGAAACAAGTTCGTTTTTATTTGCCATTGTTATTAATGGATATAACAATGCACAGGTTATACAGGAATCCATACCAAGAAATAAAAGTCTATAAGCGACCTTTATATTTTTTAAGTCAAAGTTTCTGAATTTTTCAACCAATTAGAATACACTTTTTCCTAAAAAATATTAAATAAGAGTCAATACTTTAATTAATAAAAAGTTGTTATCTGGTTGTTAAAAAATATTGGTAAAAGAAGTATTTTTTGCTAACTACTTTACTAGAAGCTACTCGATGAAATTTTCACATATACTTTATAAGCTAAATATCCTATAGTATATCTATTCAGAGTAGAAAGGGAAAAATCAGTGATAACAGGTAAAACCAAAGAAAGAATGGAGGATGAAATGAATCTTAATAGCACAAGCATTGTTAATATTCTATTAATGGATGCAATGGGAGCATTAACAGATACTATCAATAAATTACCAGTTAGATTAATGTTGAATTATCCTGCGACCACTGAAGATGAAGAAGTATTCTATACCATATCACTATTCAATCCTGATAATCGTTTAACTTCAAAAATCACTGGATTTCTAGATGTCTGGGAAAAAGATTTTGCTCCCTTACTACCGATACGAGATATTTTTGGGAAATGGAAATTAATAATTGAGCTGTCAGGTAGCATTAATAAAACTGAAAACTACTCCTTAATTTTAAAATGAATATTAATTTCTTCTTTAAAACATCTGAAAATTTCTAATTAAGATATTTCATAAGGAGGTCAGATTTTGTCAGATTACGAAAATATGAGTCGTGAATGGCAAATATGCTCTAATATTAAAGCAAAATTAAAAGGCTTGTATGAATTTAAGCAGATTAAACCTTGGAAAGGACCATTAGGAAAACAAGAAATTGTCCGAAATGAAGGTTACAAAGGTATTTCTGAATTTTCTAAGGATTTTAAATCAGTAATATCTTCTTTAACAACTAAAAGTTTATTAGCAAAGTTTATTTTTGGTTTAGATTGGATTCCTTCTGCGGAATACTTTTCTAAAAGTCCATATGCCCTTTTTCTACCAAAAGATTTAACTTCGGAAAATAATGTTGAAGTATTATCTAAAACACGTTTAATTCATGGAAATTATGGAAATAAATATATCGTTATCAGTTCAGGACATGATTTTGACCTTTACACATCAGCTATTGATTTTTTTTATAGATTTCGATTTTTGTTACCTAGATCTCGAACCCATCGACCTTTACTATTAAGAGATGTTACAGGCTTGGGAGGAAACAAAGTATTTCTATTTTTTTCATCAGTCAAAGGTCATGGATTACTTATTAAGATTCTGGATACAGAATATGGTGGAGGAATTAACAAAGAGCTTGATATTATGAGAGTAGGAAAAATTATAGGGGCGAATATTCCTAGTAACGCAGTAGTAATTCATAATACAGGATCAGCGATGTTTAAATCACTTGGTAAAGAAAATTTCTTTGTTCAAACTCTAACACCCGTAGTCAAACACTTCCGTGAAGCATCAAAGGAAGATTTATCTGAAGTAGCACAATTTGATTCAAAAAATTTGGGGAAAATATTTGTTTTTGGAATTGTTTGCGGCTCATGGGATCGCCATAGTGGAAATTACCTTATAAATAGACAGAAAAACAAATATAGTTTACAAGAAATAGATTTTGGTTTATTTTTACCCGATTTTTATAAGACCAAGAAATTTGTACCAGATGACGAATCAAGACAGCAATATCCCTTAAAATATGAAAAATTATTAGGTTGGGCCATTACTAGACACCAAAAAGTTGATAAGATAATCAAAGAGACTAATGAGAAAAAATTTCTCATCGGAGTGAAGGCATCAATAAACAACTTATATAAGGTTCTTAAGGGAAAAGATCCCATTTTAAAAGGATTGGTAGGGGAAAGACTATTTAAAAGGACTCTTGGACTTTTTCGATCCGGGAATCCTACACAAAATTTACTCTTTAGTGAATTAGAGGACTTGAAATTGAATGTTCAAGCAATTAAAGAATATTTATGCAGATTTAATTTATAATTGATTTAAATTTGTTGTTTACGTCCATATCCTCCCCCTCCTGGAGTAAATATTGTTAAGCGATCATTTTTCTTTAATTCTAATGTAATTTTATCTGGTAATATTTCTTCTTGATCGGAATGTTTAATATTTTTGCCAGATAATCCATTTTCACCATTAAATAATCCATAAGGTTGAGAGAGTCTTCTTTCAGTCTGGAGCGATACTGACGCTGTTTCACTTAATATTATATATTCTCTAATTAAACCGTCTCCACCTGCAAATTTCCCACTTCCACCAGAATTCAATCTTATTTCATATTTTTTTATTTGAATTGGATAAGATATCTCTATTGCTTCTACAGGAGTGTTTAAAGTATTAGTCATATGAGTATGAACACCTGACAATCCTGGACCATCTGGTGTTCCTCCAGATCCTCCAGCAAGAGTTTCATAATAGCTGAAAAATTCATTTTTATTTGGTCTTGAATCATAACCACCTATTAAAATATTATTCATTGTGCCTTGTGAGGCAGCTGGGACTTTTAAAGAATTTATTGGAGACAAGGCAAGAAAAATAACATCTACAAGTCTTTGAGAAGTTTCAACGTTTCCAGAAGAAGTCGCATAAGGGTAAGAGGAATTAACTATAGAATTTTCTGGAAGAATAAGATCTAGGGGTCGCCAAAGTCCATAATTGGTCGGTAAATCGCCAATTTCATAGAGCAAATAACGGAGACAATAGAACAAAGCTGACCTAGTAATACCTCGTGTTGCGTTAATATTTGCTTTACGTTGTTCTGCACTTCCTGTAAAATCAACAATCAATCGGTCTGGATTATTCTGTTTCCTTTGGATCGATACTTTAATTTCAATTGGTTCTTTCTTATCTGATCCATCTGAATCCATAAAATCTGAAGCTGTAAACTCCTGATTTATAGGAATTTTTCGTATTTGCTCAATCATAGCTTTTTCTGAACGATTAGCTAATTCGGATATAATTTTATTAAAATCATCAAGAGAAAATTTTTCTAACAGTTCAATTAATCTTTTCTCTCCTATTGTAAGTGCTGCTTTTTGAGCATAAAAATCCCCATATCTTTCTTTTGGTGTACGGACATTTGCAAGTATTAAATCAAATATAGAAGAATTAATTAAATTTTTTTCCCATAGCTTAATCGGAGGTATTTGTATTCCTTCCTCAAATAATGATGCGCTATAGCCTGGCATACTTCCTGGTGTTTTCCCACCTACATCACTATGGTGAGCCCTACATGCTATAAAAAAAGTTGGTTTATCATTTTGGTTAATAAAAACTGGGGTATATAGAGTTATATCAGGTAAATGAGTTCCAAAGTTATGTGGGGTATTGTGGATTAACACATCACCTTTAGAAATGTTTTTAAATTTGTTTATTCCTGCTTCAACTGATAAATCCATTGATCCTAGGTGTACAGGTATACCATCTTTACTTGCTATTATTTCAGCTTTTTCATTAAATATTGCACAACTAAAGTCTCTTCTCTCTTTAATATTAGGTGAATATGCCGTCTTTCTTAGCACTATTGCCATTTCGTAGGCTATATTCTCCAATGCTTTTTGAACAACAGATAAAGTAATTATGTCGATATCTTTCATTTTCGCATCATTCTTTACTGAATTTTTTTCATCAAAATATGTCCGTCATTCATTACTCTTGCTTTCCAACCAGGATGAATGATTGTTGTAGTATCTAATTGTTCTATTATACTTGGTTCAGTAATAATGTTTCCTGAAAGTAATTTCTTTCGTTGAATCACAGGCACATCTAATATAATTTTCTGATTAAATATCACTTTTCTATAATTTTTTATGGCTTCTTCAGAAATTTTTGGAGAACCTTTTGGAATATTTTCAATTTTCGGAAGAGAAACTTTTCCGATAGTTTCAGTTCGAATATTGACTAACTCTATAGGATCTTCCAGTAATTCATATCCATATCTCTTTTTGTGAATTGAATGAAAATTTTGAAATTCTTCAGCTTTTAACAAATGTAATGGAATAGCTAGTTCGTAGCTTTGATTATAATAACGACAATCCGCATAACGATTTACTGCTATACCAGAATCGTTGAATCCATCATTAAAAAGATTCTTTTTGCCTTGAATTTCAAGAGAAATGTATGCTTTGTCCAACTCACTAAAATCTAAATCATCAACTTTTTTGATAATACTCTTAGTAAATTCATACTTGAAGTCAGTATTTAATAAGCCGAATGCCGACCACGCTCCAGGGTAAGGTGGCACTAAGATCTGTTTCATAGATAACAATTCAGCTAACGGAGCACAGTGAGTAGATCCTGCTCCACCAAAAGATACTAGGGTAAAATCTCTTGGGTCAAACCCTCGATCAACTGAAACTGCTCGTAAAGCATATCCTATATTGGTATGAAACACACGTTGAATCCCTAGAGCTAATGAATCTATATCGCTAATACCATTTAATTCTGATAACAGATTATTTACAGCCTTTTTTGATCTTTCAGGATAGAGTGGTACAGTTCCCCCAGCAAAGTTTTTCGGATTCAGATATCCTAAAATCATATCTGCATCTGTCAAACACGGAATTAAATCTTTCCCATAGCATGCAGGGCCGGGCTCGGCTCCCGTTGATTTTGGTCCAACTTGTAATAATCCTTGTTTATCCACCCACGCAATACTCCCACCACCTGCTCCTATGGTGACAACATCAACAGTTGGTATGACAAATGGAAATCCAGCAATATAATTGTTAGTTGATATTGGAATTTTCATATCATTTAATAAGGATACATCTGTTGATGTACCCCCTATGTCAATATTAATAATGTTACTTAATCCGATCTTTTTAGCTGAATATTGACCGCCTAATACTCCTCCAGCTAATCCTGAGAGAACAGCCTGTGCTGGTAAAAGATTTTTTGGGCTTGAAATTCCTGTATTTGACTGTAGAATATATGTTTTTTCTACATTAATTGAATGCATACTATCTTCAATATTTTTGAGATAGATTTTAATGCCAGGAGAGATATAAGCATCAATTACAGTAGCTATCGTCCTTTCAAACTCTCGAAAAACAGGAAGAACATCTATTGAAAGAGAGATTTGAACATCAGGCCATTTATTCTTAATAACTTCTTTTATTTTCATTTCATGTAGATAATTTGTAAACGAAAATAGATTACAGACAGCTACTGATTCTGGAGGACTATTGTTTTGTTTTTCCCAGGTATTAAGTTTTTTAATTAAATCTGCAACATTTAATTCCTTTATAACTTTTCCTTGAAAATCTATTCGTTCCGAAACTCCAATTCGATTCTCTCGTTTTGTCAACCCTATTGGTTTTTCTGGTGGTTGATATAAATTTATTCTGTTCTGTCTTCCTATTTCAATTATATCTTTAAATCCTTCAGTAGTGAGTAATAGTACTTGTGCTCCCTTACGTTCTAACAACATATTTGTTGCAACGGTTGTTCCATGGATCATATGCGGTGAATAATCAAAATTTGAAAGATTTTCAACACCGTTTTTAACACCAATTGATTGATCACTTTTAGTGGTAGGAACTTTATTAATTTTTATTGAACCCTTTGAGTCAATGAATACTATATCTGTAAAAGTTCCTCCTGTATCGGAACTAAGTCTATTGCTATTTATACCAATCAAATACCTGTCACGAATTCTGGCTTTTAGCTTATATGTTTTAAATAATAAGCGAAATTCTTCATATTAGCAAATTTTCGGTCTTAAATATTAGCATAGCTTAAATATTTTTCCTATATGAATAATCGATCAGATATCCTAACCTTTCATTAAAAATAATAAGAACCCTTTTATGAATTTAACTTTGCTCCTTAATAGAAAATAAGAGATTTTTTCATAAACTGTATTATAATAGAAAAAGTTATTAAAAAATTATTATTAAAATCAAAATAATTAAAATTATTCGTTGTAATCCCAATAAATTTAACTCAATTTATGTCATTCAATCTTTTGTATAAGATTTTTTTTTCCAAATTATTAAAAAGACCTGAATTTCGAAACATCGTTCGGTATTAACATGAATCAATTACATTCAGATAAAAATAATGATTCAACAGGAGAAAATATAAACATCGATCCCTATAGAGAAACTGTGATTGAATTCATTAAATGGCTAGATAAAACTGGAAGAGAATTTCCTATTCCTGAAGAACCTCTCCTTCAAGCTGTTTTTACTAAAACCAGAATATTAAAGCATGACATAGGACAATTTGGATTAAAATTGCTATCTTTTAAAGGAAAATTAGAAAAAATAGATGTTTTCGAAGTAGCACAAACAATTGTGCAAAATTATACTCCTTATAAAAAAGAGTGGAAAGAATTTGAACATCTACCCGGAAATTTAAAAGCAATAGCAAGAAGATATTATGTGATCGATTTTTTATTAGAATCATTACTAACATTGAACTTTTCTGCTGGAAATCTAAGAGAATCATGGCATGATGTTATCTACACGACTATGAATGAATATCTAACTTTAACCGAAACAATTCGGCGTTTGGGTGTCTTCTATTGGAAGAAATTCTTTGAAATTAGATTTATTAAAGACGTACCACCTTTATTAAATTATTACAAAGACCTTTTCAATGAAGATCTAAATGTGTTACTATCAAGACCGAAAACTGACGAAACATCAACTAAAATATTGCTATTAGCTAACAACATCATGGAAATCTGGAATATTTATTTCAGATATAACTCAATTACAGATGATCCTTTATTATTGCCTATGGAGTGGATCTCTGAAACTTTATACAAAAAAATTGTACCTACAATACAAGATGACATAAATTTTACTACTAGATTATCACCAGAGAAACTAAGTGCATTTCTAAATCAACCAATTGATAAAAATATTCACTATTCAGCTGATGAACAAGCAGAAATCTCTAGATTTAGATCAGATTTTACTTACTCAATTGCAACTAAATATTCTAATATAGCTAATTCCCAACTAGCTCAGGGTGAAATTTTTCAGAGTTTAATAAGTTCTTCTTGGGTTATATATTACTTAATGTTATGTTCAAGGGTAAATAATGACTACATTATCCATAGTAAACCATTTTGGATGAAATATTATAAAAACTTGGAAGTTCATTCAAAATACTTAGTATATATTTTATTTCATTATTCAATACTAGTAAAGTGTATAAATGAAAAAAATCTACCTACTCAAATAACTGATCTTATTTTTGAGTCATTAGTTTTATTAGACCATGATACTGATAAACAATTACCAACAATAGGACGAAGAAATTTACAAGAGCTACAAACCACTATCGTTGGTATTAAAGGATTTATTAATTATCCAAAAGAGATTTTACAAACATTTCAACCATTATTACAACCTTTATTGAATATAGTTCAGTCTAATGTATCTAATCCTATTAGAACAGTATATAATCATGTTGTGAGTCAATTCAAGTCTTATAGTAACAAAAAAAAGTTGTTTGAAAATAAACTCGGTCTTGAAATGAGAATATTAGATCAATTTACCGATCAAATAGGTATTTTTGTCCAAACAAAAGAATTAGATGATAAAATAGACAGAATTTTAAACAATATTGGATTTACTTTAGATTTTTCATCAGAAGTCCAAAAAGGAGATAACGTTAAAGCATTTGATAGGTTATATAAAGGTTGGATAGGAGATTTGGGATTTGAATTACAAATTATGTTACAAACATCTGATGAAACCCAGACACTAATTAGCTGGCAAATCAGTTGGACAAAAGTTCCTGATGATCAAAATATTCTAACCTTCGTAAATTGGATGAAATTTTTTTTAGAAGCAATTTTCCGATTGACAATAACAGATTTCCCCCCTAAACATGAGAGATCACATTTAGAGCAAAAATGTGTTAATTGTGATGAGATGTTTAGAAATCAACCAAGATCAAGCCCCTTTTATGTTTATTGCCCAAAATGTCGATATCCACAAATACCTTATTAGGATAAATGTTCAAGAAAAAAGGGAAATAATTCTCTTTTGTGAGATTATTTGGCAAAAAAGTGTTTCAGAAAAAACCAAAGACTTCGACATGTCCAGGCGATCGTAAAAACTATGGCCGGGGAAATCCAGCTACTATCGTTCCCGATGAAACATCAGTACAAGATAATACGTTTCTACGCTTAGCTTCTGGGTTCGGTATGATTCTAGTGTCGGAAGAACGCATCTTCAACGTTTTTGGTTCACTTCAACCCTATTTGTCTATCAGTTTTAACTTTTAGACACTTATTAAACCAGTTCATGAAATTTAAATATACTCTGTTATGCACTTAGAAATCTGTTTCAACTATTTAATTGTATTTCTAAGCTTTAAACGTTCTTTACAAACGTTTTTTGACTTCGATGCTTTATTCTTAATTCTTAAAGTTATCATTTCATAAATTAACTATTTTAAGAGTCTTTTAATCGCTAATGATGTATTTTATTCCTTTATTATGACTATTTGAATACAACAACGTGGGGATAAAATATACTAAATCATAGTTTGAGATAATGATAAGATTATTGTTTTTTAGATTATTTTTGTTAAAATTCTTCCCTGATTACAGATGTCTCAATTAAAGCTATTAGAAATAAAAGGTGTTGGTAAGATTGTTTCAGAAAAACTTATCCATCACTTTCGGTCAGAATCAAATGCTATTTCAGCTATCGAGTCAAAGAATATTAGTGAATTATCTAAAGTCGATGGATTAGGACAGAATGGTGCAGTTCGAATTGTCAGAGCAGCACACAATGCTTTAACGGGAGAAAATATCGATTCATTACTTAGTACTCCCGATGTACAGTCTATTTATGATAATTTATTAAAAATATTTCAAACATATTGTTGGACTTCTTATAGTAAATCAAAATGTTATATTGATCTAATTCCTTTACCAAAACATCTTTTCAGTAGACTGACCCAGCGACAGAGCTTATTCAAGAAGTATTACCAATTCTACTTAGAATGCATTCCTCAATCTTCTAGTTTTCAAGCAGCTTTTCATCAAAATTTTCAAGATATTCATCCCTTAATATTAAAAAACACCCGATTAGATCTAACAGAGAGAACAATATGCACTACCCTTCCGGAGGTTAAAACAACCCTTGAACATTTAAAAATTGATAAATTGTTCAAGATATTATTGATTAACTCTCCAGAAGATTTACAGTTTTTAATCAATGAAGGGAAATTGGTTATTCTTATATCTGAGGAAGAATTTACCTCAAGTGAGCCTAATACTTTTATTTTAGCTAATGATAATGCCATCAAACAGCCATGGATAGAATTTGTGCCAGAACGTATCTTAAACTTTTTTTCGCTTAATAAGAAAAGTATATTATCGATGATTAATATATTGGAATTATTAAAACAAGAAACAAAAATTAAAGATGATTATAGGGCTTTAATCCCAGATATATGGCTACATCAATTAGAAAAAAGAATAACAACTATAAAAAAGCATCTGTCCTGGCTTGAGCTTAATGGAAATATAAATGATAAATATGATCCAGAACTAGAACGCTTATCCAAGATTCTGAATAATTTTGATAACATTGCAGACGAACTGATGGAAAAATTAAATGAAAAATTACGTTTGGCTATTGAATCAGAAAATATTCAGTTATCCGGTAAGAAATTTCTTGAATTGCTGCAAACTAATAGCAGCGAAGGGATTTTTTTGAACAACCTTGATGATTATATTGATCATTCAATCTTTGAATTAATAGAAAAATTAGCAAAAACTACTGAAAAGAAAATAATTGAATCATTACAACTAATTCCAGAAGAATTTGAGAGATTAGAGGAGAATTTAATTTCACGTGAATTAACGTTTCCTATACAAATTAATTCAGAGCTTGTATCAAGTTTTTTAATGTACATACGAATGAAACATAAAATTTTAGCATTTACAATAAAAAGAAAGCTTGCATATTCCTTGGAAACTGAAAGAGATTGGATAGAGCAGCTTATGCAATCTATTATGGATTTAGATTTTATTTGTATGATTGGAAGGGTTACAATAGCTTTAGACCTAACTTGGCCTCAAATTTCCAATCAAGAAACAGGAATTTCATTTTCAAGAGCAAAAAATTTATTTTTAGTAGAGGAATTTAAAAACAGCAATAAAAAAGTCGAGCCAGTAACATATGAGTTTGGAACAATTGCAAAAAACAATAAAGAACGAATTTCAATTCTTTCAGGTGCAAATTCCGGTGGAAAAACAACATTACTTACATTAATTGCACAAATTGCCTTATTATCACATATGGGTATGGGAGTTCCCTCTGAAGATGCAAGAATAGGTATATTTTCAGAAATTCATTACTATCGAAAACCTACAGGAAATGTTGATGCAGGAGCTTTTGAAGCTGCTTTGAAAACTTTTTCCAAAATGTTAAGCGATCAAAAAGGAAAACTTGTGCTAGCAGATGAGATGGAAGCAATATCAGAACCAGAAGCTTCAGCAAAAGTTATAAGCACGGTATTAGATTTATTAACGACGCAGCCCAGTACTTGTGGAGTGTTTGTAAGTCATTTAGCAGATCAGCTGCGATCAGAACTAACCCAAAAAATTCGAATAGATGGTATAGAAGCAACAGGTTTAGATGATGATCTCCAATTACTAGTCAATCGAACTCCAAAAATCAATTATCACGCACGCTCCACTCCACAATTAATTGTTGAAAGATTAATGCGATCAGCAAAATCAGACTCACCAGAAATGCATGTCTATAAGTCGATAAAAGAAAAATTCGACAAGAAAATAGAAAAAGAGATATATTAAAAAAAGAAATATCTTAATTGAGCAATTCTGTCAAACCATGTCAGGATTCTAATAAATTTACCAAATAACTTGAAAATCTGGTAGCTGGACCACCATCAATTGAATCATGATCAATAGAAAGAGTAATTTGTAAAAATTATTCTTCCTTTATTTCGTTCTCTTTTTTTACTAATTTTTGAGTAATTCCCCCCACAGCAATGTTCAGTGTAGTAATTCCTCCAAAACCACCTACCCATCCTCTAGTATTAGAGAACATTCCTACTGAGGTTACAACAATTAATCCTCCTTGTTTTTTGATGTTGACTGGATTATAAATTAATCGATGAATAAACCATCTTCTGATAAATCTAGGAATTAAAGAATAAACCTTGATCTTCAAACCCTGATCTAAAAATTGATTCTTTTCAGATACTTTCATTGTCTGGGTTGATCGAATTTCACGTGAAATAGTAAGGAGATTTTTTTCTGAACTTCTTCTTACTGAATAAGGAATCGGAATAACTTTATCAGGTAGTTTTCTTTCAACCATAACTATAATATCGATATCTTCAAACTCAATAACTTTGTTTTTTCCTTTTCGATACGCATTAATTTCAGGATAATTAGTAACAGCATCACTAATGCATTTAACAATCCAAGAAGTAAATGAAATTTTTTCTCAAGTTTTTGATAAATATTCGTTTATCAATTCTTTACCTTTCGTAACATTAACTTCAATGTAACCAACTGAATAATGTTTTTTCAGGAACTCATCAAAGAGTTCGCTAAGCAAACGACGACTTTTTGGGAATGATTTGATGAAAAAATTGCCAATTAGGTCTATAGATTGAGAATCTTCTGACATGAGATAACAACTTGAAAGAAGTTACTTATTCTTTACTGAGTAAATGAATAGGACAAGAAATTCAATAATTTAAAATTAAGCTTGATTTCTAATAAAAAATAAAAATCATGAGCTGAGAGCGATTTGAACGCTCGATTTCTTCCGTATCCTCTTCATAAAAGTAAATGAATGTGAGGGAAGCGTTATAGCCGTGCTAAACTACCAGCCCAAATGAAATAATTTGTTTATTGTTCTATCAACGACCAAAGTAATAAAAAGAATTGGTGAGCCACTGCAGAGATTCATCCTGCGTCCCACAAGGCGTAGGAATTTGAACTGCAGACCTCCTCCGTACTAATATCATTTAAACGCATTTAAACGATTTGTCAGGGAGACGTCATACCGGGCTAGACCAGTGGCTCATATTTTTTGTGTATTTTTAGCAATACTTACCAAATTTATTTTGAAATAGATAAATATTGATGATTTTATTTGATATTAAGAATTTTAAAATTTTAGTAGATCGGTTACTTTTCTTCCTTAGGTAGTATTACTTTTCCTTTTGCTTTCTCTACTTTACTAATAGCAGTCTCCGTTGCTTGTTTAACTGTGACTGTTACTGGATAACTAATGTTACCTTTACCAAGTAATTTTGTAATTCTAAAATCTGCTAAATTTAATTCTTTTACTGGGGTCTTTTTGATAACTTGAGTACTTAAATATTGATTTAGCTTTTCGACATTCCAGGTCTCATTCTTTTTCGTTAAGTTTTCTTTTCTAATGAATCCTCGTCCTACGATTTGTACTGACCGCCTTCCAGCAGTTCCCTTTATAATGTGATGAATGAGTTTGTGTTTGAATCGTCCAGCTTGACCAACTCCACCTCTGGATCCTGAAGCCCGATGTCCTCCACTAATTCTTCCGTAACCCATAACACGAGAGCCTCTTTGTTTTCTGTTTTTCTTTTCTGTTCTTACTACCATTTTTTTTATCTCCAGTAATTACAATCCTGCCATTTGTTTGATAAGAGCATCAATTTCTGATCCTCTATAACCAAGAGCTCCATTGGCTTTATATGCATATTTTATACCTTTGCCTTTAAATCCACCCTTAGGAGGATGCAATCTAAAGAAGGGTTTCAAAGTTATCACGTCAGATATTTCAGCTTTTAGTTCAACAAAAGCTTTAGCAAACTCATCAATAGTTTTATAGTTTGAGTTCCCTTTCATAAATTCATCAGTTAAAGGTTTATCACCTAAAACTCGGCCCCATTTCTTAAAAACTGCTGAAACAACAGGAACTGAGGGTTCTCCCCAAGTAATAAAATCTTTAGACTTCTGTAACATTCCTTTATAGTCTACTCGATTATCAACAAATGATAAATTGTTTATCCGCCTTAAATTCATTAACCCGATTGTATCATTAATATCTCTTCTAACATTATTGATTCCACGGATACGTATGATAGCCAATCGCTTATCAGCAGTTGATTTTGTTGTTTTTTTAGATTTAGTATTTGTTTTTGTCTTCTGCAATTTAGGTTTTGTTTGAATTATCGTTGATATCTTTTTAGTTGGAGCTGCTGGGGTTTTAGTTGAAGCAGCAGGTTTTTTAGTCGTAGTAGTCTTCTTAGTTGTTGTAGGCTTTTTAACTTTAGTAGTAACAGTTTTAGTAGTTTTTTGTGCCATTTATTCTTATCTCCTAATAATACCAATTACCAATCTGCTGGGTTCTGCACATGGTAAGTTGCTTTCAGTGCTTCAAATACTGCTTTAACGTAGTTTGTTGTTGTTCTAGTATCTCCAGAAGTTCTACTCCAGCAATCTTCGATACCTGCAAGCTTTAATACCTTTTTGGCAGCTTCTCCCGTAACCAATCCTAACCCTCTAGGACCAGGAAGAATTCTTGCCGTTACTGATGCACATTTTCCACTTACTGATAAAGGAATACTATGAGGATCGTGACAAGCACATTCCCAACTTCCACAACCCCGCTTAACGGGAATAATTTGAAGTTTTGCATTTTTTATTGCGTTACGAATAGCAGTTCCCATTGATACATCTTTTCCGCTTTCCACACCGATTATACCATTTCTATTACCTACAGCAGCTATTGCTTGAAAAGCTGTTTTTCTACCTGCATCTGTTTGTCGTTGTACGCGCCTTACATCCAAAATAGTTTCTTCAAGTCCGGGGACTAACATATCTACAATTTCAATATCCATAATCCGTTTGTTTTGAAGAAATATCTCGTTTATGCTGGTAATATCACCATTCTTGACCATTTTGCCAAGACGGGTACGGGGTTTCCAGTTTTCAAACTGTGACGGGCCTCGTCTATCTTCACTTCCCTCGCGTCGAGAATCTCGACTGCGACCAGCATTACTTGTGCCTCGTCTATACGGTTTTGACATTTGATTTGTTCACCGATTTTTTTCCAAATTTTACTTATTAATTATTTGTCTCCAGAAATTTTCTTCTTAACAACATTGAACATGTCTGGAAGTTTATCTGGAATATATTTACTAAAAACTTTTTTGTGTTTGTCTTTATCATCATTTGCTAATTGTTTAGAATAATCAGATATATGTTGACCTTGAATTCGCTCATCCGAAGGAAAAATTTCCTCTGAATGATTAATGTTAAGACCAGCATCAACTGCTCCTTTTAAAGCAGTAAAAATTCTTGAGCCATAAAATTTACGGTTTAATCCCATATCCAATATTAATTCTTCATCTTTAAATCCTTTTTCAAGGGCTTTTTTACCGAACATGTATCCTGTTAAGTAACTTGAAGGCAAATTATTTGTTGATCCTTTCCATTGATATAATTCTAAATTTTTTGAACTAATTGAGAGATGTGTTTTATCTCCTTCAGCGTGTGAAGAAATTAATTGTAATCGGATATTACGGTTTGATTTTCTAATTACTACTCTTTTCTTACGTGAAATAACTAAAGCACGTCGTAATTTGTAATCAGTTTTTCCTTCTCTTCTACGCCTGAAAGCAACTCTAAAACGATTGTTTCTAGCCATTTTTACCGTCCTCCTCTACGGCCAGTTGTAGTTTTTCCACCTTTAATGAAATCACCTTCTTGAAGCTGGCCCCTTAGATATCCAACAGATCTAAACATACCGCCTTTAGCTTGACGATAATATTTTCTATAAACTGTAGGAGTTAATTGCTTTGTATTTCGGAGAGCACTAAGATATCTACGTTGAGAACGAATTCTGTTAATCCAGACGCGTTTTGTCCCACCAACAGGTAATCTGGCTATTTTTCCTCCTTTTCTTCTACCAGGTCCTCGACGTTGGTTTTTAGCCTTTTGTTCGAGTACGAACCTTGCACGACCACGAGATACTCCCACTTTTTGCTTTTTACGGATTGCTCCATCAGCAATAAGTTTCTTTACATCGAGTCGGGTCATGGCAAGAGCTACATCACTTAATGAAGCTTCATCAATCCAAATACGGTTAAGACCGCATTTCAGGATTTCACTCGCTATCCGTCTTTGAGAAAATACGTCTGTCATGTTAATTCAACTTTATTTTAACTTCAATAATCTATTTCTTTTTCTTAATTGTTTTAGGTTTAGATTTGGGTGCTGATTTCTCATCTTTAAATTCGTCAGCTAATAATTCTTCTCCGTCTTCTGTTTCTTCTTCTTCAGAAGGCATATCTAGATCATCACTAAGATCAAGGGACAAATCTTCTTTTTCTGTTACATCAGTTTCAGTTTCTGTATCCTCTATATCTTCTAAGTTCAAATCTAGTTCTGAAAGGTCTCTATCAAGAGATAAATCTTCATCAGTTTCATCTAAACCAATATCTTCGGTGATTATTGGTGGATTAATGATTTTTAAACCCCACGATCGAGCTTGTTGAAGTATTTCTTCTTTTTTTCTTCTTCCAACTGTTGATGCTATTCGCACAACATGTTTGTGAGGTAAAACAAGCTCTAAATCAGACATATTGTGAACGAGATATTCTTCTCGAACATTGTTTTTTCCATCAACATGAAGCCCTCTTAAAGCACGTGGAGTTCTATAGCCTATATTAACTGTTGCTGGTACTCCCTTTTTTGCTTCTGCCATCTTGTTGTCAATACCACGTGGTCTTTTCCAACGGCTATTTACCCGTTTGTACCTCCAAGAATTGGTTGATTTGAAGGTTGGATTTTTTCGTTGTTTGTTTCTTCTAACACGTGCTAATCGACGAATGTTGTTATCATTGGTTGACATTAAATAACCCACATTAATTATACTATAAATTTGATGAAGTGATCAATTTTAATTATTGAATAATAAAGATTCGTTTCATTCTTTATACTCTGTTCTAGAACAGTTTTCTACTTTGGTCTTTCATTAAAAAACTCTTCAATAATCAAATCTACATTGTTTTTTCTTTAAATAAAAGAAAATCACTAAGAAAATAGTAAAAAACACTAATAGAGCATATTAATAATGATTATATTAAACTAGAAGCGATTTATTAATTTTTGAAGAGAGATGATAAAAATTAACAAACAGAATTTTCTATTTTTTCATTATAGATATTGTGGATCTTCATAATATTTAATTTTTCCTTTAGAAAAATCTCTTATCAATACTCGAGCTGCTTCTTCAATTTGTGGATCATTTCCTTTCCTAATCAATCCCCTTTGTTTAGCAAATTTTGCGAGAATTGATTCGATTGGTTGATCTAAACTTTGCTTCAAATAAGATTCCCAGCTTTTTACCTGATTAAACTTTTTAGCTTGTTCAAATAAGTAATTTATTATTAAATCAGGATCAAGTATATCTTCTGGAGAGATTGTACACAAATATACTTTCTCTGATAATTCTAATGATTCGATTGGTGTAACTCCTGGTGTATCTATTAAATAAAGCTTGGGTGTAATTTTTACTTTCCGAATTGTTCGAGTAAACCCTGCTCTTATACTAACTGGAGCTGAATGACGACCTGCTAAGACATTTATCAAAGATGATTTTCCAACATTTGGATAACCCACAATACATATAGTTAATGGTTGTAGCGAACTCGGTACAAATGGACTAATTCGAAAAATAGTCCGCCTCAGTCTTGATGTCCCCATTCTTTCTCTAGATGAAATATGAATGGTCGGATTAAATTGGTTAAGGTATTCTTTCCATTTATCAGCAACTTCCTTTGGAATTAAATCTGATTTTGATATACAATTTAATAAAGGTTTATTTAGTGATTTGGCAATAATTTCAATGGCTGGTGAACGAGTTCTATGTGGAAATCGTGCATCAAGAACCTGAATAGTTAGGTCTGTCTCTTGCATCATTTTGTAAACTAACCTATGTTCTTTTCTTCTTTTTAGTGATGAAGGTCCCTGAACAGCCATGATAATCAACTTTTTTTTTTGATATTTAATGAGAAAAATGATATTTTAAAGAATAGTTATAATTGGTGCTATCTTATTAAAGATCATTTTCTTAATTCCTCGAAATACCAAGATGCTATCTTACCCTTTCGGTAGTAACGGGCATAACTCCTCGATCAGTAAATTCTAAAGCAAATAGAGATGCTGGAGGTGCTGCTATTCCACGCATTTTTTTGATGCCTAAGACTTTTTCGTAAACATTTCCTTTTTTAGTGGAAGTCATCTCTATTACGACATCAGAGATGTGACTAAGAATTGCTTCGACCCTTTCACCATGAACTCCTTTGATTAAAGTTAGAAAATGAAATCCGTTAGTATCTCTTATTGCAGATGCATATTCATTCAAAAACGAGATAACAGAGGGAAGTTCGGTATTTAATAACATTGATGTTAAAGAATTAACACAAGTATCGAAAGCCACTTCCTTTCTAAGAGTTTCTTTTGCTACTAATTCTTTTGCTTCTTCAATACGTCTTATTAAATCGTGTTGAAGCAAATTTACACTATCCATGCTCCAAGACATGGTCCCACCATGTTCTCGGGAGGCAGAAGGACTAAGATCTAAAAAGTCCCAAGTATCGATCTTCCAATGGTATGTCGATAGATCATAAGCAATCTCACTTTTAGGTCTATCAAGTGATACGTATAACACTTTGGCTCCACGTTCTGATCTTAAATGAAGGATTTGATGTAAAAAAGTATCAAACCCTGCTCCTGGATCTCCTAAAATTAATATTAATGAATTTGTTGGTAATCCCTTTAATCTATCATCTAGTGCTGGAATTCCTATTTTTGTTAATCGATGGGTTAGTTTGGGTTTTTTATCATCTATATTAAAGCTCATTTTTCATTCCTTTACGATATTTCTTTGTAATCTCTCATTCTATATAAAATAATAAATATTAATTTAAATTATTTTCCTTTTCTTGAAAAATTTTACCTTGAAACCTTTCTATAGTTACTTCGCTAATATTTTTCCAAGAATCACTTGGAAAAATACCTGCTTTCATACAAGTGTTATTTAAATATTCCTCAATAGTCCATTCTTGAGATAGAGCAACTTGAGGTAACAATAACCCAGTATTATACCGTCCTTTCGAAGCTATTAATCCGTCACGACCAATTTTTATCAAAGAGAAATAATCTTCTGGTGATTTTATAGAGAGTTTTTCAGGGGGAGTCAAGACTGTTATTTCAATTGTAATATTAGATAATTCTGATGCAGTAACTGGGGAAAATCTTGGATCTTCTAAAGCACTGTGTTTAGTAGCATTTGTTAAAGCTTCTCCTAATGAATAAACAGGAGTAGGATAGCCAATACATCCTCTTAATTGCCCTTGTTTAGTTAATGTGCAAAAAATTCCTGATTTTTCTTTTAATAAAGGATGATCTGGTAATTCATTGGTGCTTTTTCTTAACAAAATTTTTTCAAGTATGTCTCTTGATATAGATAGTAACATGTTCCCAAATTCGTTTGTTAAATCATCAAGAGACAAGGGCAAAAGATAAAATCACCAATATTTAGGTTAAGACTCAAAGGAATTTAATAAATTTTTATACTACCCATATATCTAATTAAAGCCGCTAAACAGCAGTTAATGACGTGTTTAGGGTTCAATGTCTTCTATTTTCTACCAAAACTATTAGTTTATTTCAACGATTATTTCATGGTTATTGGAATGACAATTTATCTTAAAAAACTATAAGATTTTCCTAGTGTACACTAATTAATAGAAAATTTATCTTTAATTTCTAATAATATAAATAAAATGAAATTGGAACAAAAATAAATGAATAAAATGGAGGTTTTTATTAAGGATTATTCGATAAGAATCATAGTGAGAGTAGATCGAACCAATTCAATTTTTCTTATATGTTCTGTGATCTCATCTTTGAGTCTTGTCATATCATCAGCTTCTAAACGAACCACAAGATCATAGACACCATAAACGATGTAAGCTTCTTTAACTGAAGGTATTCCATTAATCTGTTCCAAAACAGTTTCTTCTGCGCCAACTTCGGCATTAATCAAAACATAAGCACCTGGCATTTAATATTCTCCTTATTAAAATAACTTTATTTTCTTATTATACAATTATTGTTGATTTGATATTTAATACAATCTGTTAAAAGGACTATTTTAACAAAAGCATAAAAGTCTCTAGCAAAAGAATAACCTAATTAAGGAATTTAAAACCTTTTTGTCTCTTTATCTGATAAAGATAGATGAAATAAAAAAAATTAACATCAAAAAACCTATCAAAAATTGTTCTTTCTTTAATTAAAAGCGCTTTATTATTTAGAAGAAAAAAATCGTTGTGAATACTAGAATAATAACATTAAAAAGATTGGTTATTTAATTAAGAAATATTTTTGAGCTGATAAGCCAGTTGACATAAAAAATGTCTTCCTTTTCTTATTTACTCATTTTTTCCTTTAATCTCATGACATATTGTCTGGCAATGTCTACGAATGCTTCATCAACAGCAATATTATCTTTTGCACTAGTTTCAAGAGGTCCCATAAATATTGATTGAGGAAATTTCTTTTTCATTTCTTCTATTGCTTCAAGAATTTCTTCATCACTTATAGACCTAAGATCTTCAAGATCTGACTTATTAGCTATTAATAGAATCTGCATTTGCGGAAAATTAGGTTTAGGAGGATTTGATGACATTAATTCTGGTAACCAAACATAAACTAAGTTATCTAAACTCTGTTTTCTTGTTAAATCAAATACTGCTAATACAGCTTGAGCACCAAGATAAAAAGTACTACGCATTGATTCAAATCTCGGTTGACCTGCCACATCATTTATAACTAGGTTAACATTTTCTGTTTCACTTAAAACTACCATTTTATTCATTACATTTACGCCGATTGTTATTTTATAATCAACGTCAAAGCTTGCTGAAACAAATCGTTCAACTAAAGATGTTTTTCCAACACCTCCATCTCCAATTAAAAGAGTTTTGATGTTCCAGCGTTTTATAGCAGGTCTAGATCTCTGAGAACCACCTTTTTTTATAAATATTGGTTTTTTCTTAGGTTGTGCCATAAGAACATTTGATCCTGTTTTTTGTTTATTGTTGTGAGTAGTATTAATCTTTCAATTATTATTCTTATATAAGAGCGGGAAATTTATCAATTTTAAGGATAATTTTATTATATTTAGCGATTTTATCTGTAAAGGAATAATTTATTAACTATGCTTAGTTAAAAATATTATACCCTATATTATTCTTAATAGTTTTTTTATTAGGCTCTTGATAATAATTGAGTAGTATTTTATTATTTAAAATTTATTTAATATTGTGAAATGTTAGATTTTTTTTGGTGAATGATTATATGGGCGAATATGATTCATGGTTTCTTTCTAAATTAACTGATTTGATGAATGCTGTCGTTTCAGCCAATCAAAATACCATTATTGAAGCATATAATGAGGTTCAAAGAGGTATTGAATATGCTAATACAAATTCAGGCTCTATTCAAGATTTACTATTAAGGATGGGACAAGGATTAATAGGTCCTGTGATTGTTCAATACAAACTTGAAAAGAAAAGTTCTGCAAAAAAGGAGCATGTTGAATTATCTGAATTGCAGAGTGTATTGAAACAAAAGCAACACGAAAAAGTTGTTGATAAAATGACTGGTAGTTTAACATCACTAATGGATCATGAAGACGAAAAATAAATAAAAATAAGTAAAAATTGTTATAAAAAGAAATTTATATAAAGTAGTTATTTTTACTTTCTTTTAATAAACAAATAAACAATTGCTATATATACTACAAAAGCTACTATTGCTCCTCCAATTAAAGCATAATCAGTTAGAGATAATGTTCTATCTTTTACAGGATTAGTTGTCTGTGTACTAGTTCCGGGATCATCAATATCTCTACTGACATTGAAAGAAATTGAATTTGTTTTTAATGATATTGTTGATGAAGATACTGGAAGAGTTTGAATTCCGTCTCCAACGTTGTCAGCCACCGTAATTTCAATAGAGTATTCCGAAGTTAAGTCTGAGTATGTAGCTTTGCCATCACCAGGACTGATTCCAGTAACACTACCAACAGTAAGAATATTTGAATAGTCAGTTTTGACAGATATATTAGTCTCGGGTACAACAACTTTGAATCTTAATTTTACTGTTTTACTAGGTCTAGTTATCAAATCATCTGTTAAATCTAAAATTCCATATGATTCTTTGATAGTAAAGGAATATGTATATGTGGGAGCATTTTCATCAAATTTATTAATGAAGGACTCATTTAACTCTGGAATTCCTCGGGAATTGTTTAACCAAAGATATTGTATTGTGTATGTATCAGCTTTGACAGTGAAATCTATATGTTCTCTTAACCAGAACCAAGTATTTTGGCTTTTTTGGACTTGAAGAATATTTGAGATGTTACCATCGCTATCTCTTGTAGTCAATTCAACATCTAATTCGTCACCAGGTATGTTTAAAACTCTCGTATAGTTATTAGTATCATATTGATTTGTTTCAAACAAAGATTTATCCCAGTGGTAAGGTGTTACAGTAACACTACCCTGAAGTCTTTGTGTATAGAAATACTCAGAATCTCCAACAGTATTAGAAATTCCAAGCAGATATTGAACTGTAATATTTCTGAAATCAAATACTTGTGTAAATCCTGGTGCAGAATAGGTCTGATTACCAGGAAATAGAACACTAGTTTGAATGGTCACTTCTCCATAAATATCTGTAATAGGAATCTGGAAGTTAATTAAGAAATAAGTTGCATTATTGTACGAATCAGTTAAATTTGGTAAAAGGTTAAACTCCGATATTGGTAAAGAAAAAATATTACCATCAGTGCTTATAGTTTCATTTCCATATACCAATGACACCGTACCACTTATTGGAACTTGAGTTTTATTAATAGTTGAATTATCTGAATATTTTAACTTTCCAACAATAGATACATTGTCACCGGGAGAAAATACTGTATTTCCATCAATAGTTTCTGATACATAATTTCCAAATGTTTTAGAATTGCTGACATTATATATGAATCCTCTTTGCATCAAATATTCTGCTGGGCTAAATGTTAAAGTATCATTTACCAGAAAATCAACCAAGTAAGGAGCAAGGTTTATTAATTCGAAAGTTTCTGTATTATTCTTTATTATATTTAGTGAGAATTGCCACATTCCCAATTCTGCCGGGTATTTTGGTAATACAAGTGTAATATTGATGTAAGCATCATTTTGCGGTACATTTATTATTGGTTCAGATGTATATGTATAATAATTGGAATTTGAGTTGTTAATGTTGGTTATATCAACTTGATCTGGTGACAATATTATACTAAAGAAAGTGGTTGAAACTTGTGTAGTTGGTATTGTAATGTTGTGATTTGTACCATTTGAAAAGGGAGATTGGAAGGGAATATTTACCGCTTGATCAAATGTTATGCCATAGAACACACTTGCATTGTATTCTTGACTTGTAGTAAATTGAACTGTGAAATGTGTACTATTTAGTTGTTGCGTTTGAATGGTGCTATTGACATCTACGGACCCAAGGTCCTTATTAGTTGTGAAGACATATAATTGTCCATCGTTATCATCAATGGTTGTATTTCCATCGCTGTTCATTAGTCTAATTTTGAAAAAATATTTTCTAGCCGATTGTAATCCCGTTGTTATAAAAACTGAAGGACTGGATTCTTGAGTTACTGATGAACTGGAAGGAACATCAGTTAAAGTATTTGGGTCAATCCCAAAAAATACTGTTAAATTAGCAGACTGTGATCCAGCAACCGTTACACTAATACTTGCTGTGTCTTCTGACGTTAATACTGTCATGGTTTGAACAAATGGATCAGTTAATGCAGATGTTGTATTAAATGAATAATAAGACCCATTATTCAAATCTTCCATTTTATTACCAAAAATATCAGTAGCATTTAAAACAAAATAATACTGAGTATCAGCTTGAAGATTTCTGAGATAAACTGTACGAGTTCCATTAATATAGGATCTATCGGAAACCCTATTTGCAGGATCAGTAAATGATATGTTATCAGTGTTATAGCTTACTGCTCCTATAGCTTTTCCAACTGTTCTAAAAGAAATCTTTACAACTGTTGGGGTTACATTTACCATACTTAGAAATGTGATATTTTGGATAAAATTTTCATGCGGATAAACTTTGTAAGAAGTAAAATTTGATTGAAAACTTGAATTAAGAGTTTGCTCTCTATAAGTGTTATTTTCGTATTGTAATCCGGTGCCTGTATTATTTCCTACAGACTTAGTTGTAGAATTGAACCATAATTCACCTTGTGGGGAATATAAGGAATAATAGTAACTGTTATTATAACCATCAGTAGACCAATCTAGATTATTAGCTTGATCCACATAAGTGGTGGAGGTATTTATAGATACTAAATCCCTTGGATTGTAAGACGATTTATCTAGAATACTTATTGTTTCAAAATTATCTTGGTTATAAGTTATATTCTTCTCATTTGTATCTAAGAGTGAATTTGATTTAAAAAGCTCTTCAGAACTTTTATCTGAAAGATTTCTATTGCTTTTTGCATTTTCTGCAGACATATTTGGTAATATATCTTCCGTTTGTTTAGACTCTATGAAATCATTATCTGTACCTGAAATAGGAACAAAAATGACTAATGATATAAATATAATCGATGTCGATAACATCCGCAGATTCATTCTACCACTTTCTTTAAGGAATTATAATATTCTATTATTATTATTTTTTAATTACTTAGAAATATTACTTTTTCTATTAATTGAAACTACAAATACAGAAATTTCTGTTAATTTGTAATAATTCTTATTTTTAAAGTGTTTTTTTGATGTTTTAATAATTCATTAACGAATAAGCTCGAATATTTTAATTGATAAAAAAATAGGTTATATTTCGATTTCAAATAGGAATAAATTTTTTTTCAAAATAAAAAATTCTTTTTAATACTTGATTTTTATACATCTAAGAGCAAAAAAAAATATTTCGTAAATAGAGAGATCGAAATTTATTGTTAATATTGCTATGTTCTTAATCCTAAGCGAGTAAGAAATTTACTATAGTAAGAAAAGGTTTCAATGGCAGTTTTTTCATCTAATAGATGACTAGAATGTACAACTTTGTTTCTTATTTTTCTAAAATATTCAATTTTTTTAGAACTAGGTAAATCAAAGGCATTTTCACGCAATTTTTCTATCAATTCTTCAAAGATTAATTTTTCCGATACCTGACCCATTAATTGTAGAAATCTTAATTCAATTAATTTTTTTACTGCGGAATCAGCTTTAATAATAAACAATGAGTAGTTCTGATCCTTAAATGCTTTTTTAGCTTGGTTCCACAACACTCTTATATATGAAAGCATTGCATTAGCATTTCTTATTGACATTTGTTTATTCGAAGCAATCTCTCTGATTGTTTGAGATACATAACTCTTTAAAGAATAAGATATTTCTTTTTTCATAGTATCAATGTAATTGAACCTAAAAATTATGAAAAAAAGTGATGGGATTCCAAAAACAAGTAATAATAAAGAAATTACTAAAGAAAATCCTAATATATCTGGGGAATGAAACCAAACAAGAGTTTCTCTTGAATTGATAAATACTACATAATTGATTAACCAATAAATAAGAATTCCGATCGGAAAATAATAGAAAAATCTTAAAAATGATTTATTAGCACTTTTCAATGTAACAACTGTTTCCTCTTCATCCGAACTGGTGAATTCAAGAATGATGTCACCTAAAAAAGTAAAAGAAGTTAACAACATTTTCTCATTCGGAATTTCTTCTCTCTCACCAAATCTTGGATTTTCCGAAATGAATCTAAAAATAGAACTCTTCGACCCTGAACTATCCCAATGATGGGTGCTTTGTCCTAAATAAAGATCATAGCCCAGAATCAAAAGAGGAATTATAAGTAAACAAATAATCGTCAAGAGAATAAACTCTAATTTCCATATAAATGGTAAAGGTGAAATTATTGTTATTGATATCTCAAAATTCCATCCTGAAAACCGCGTTTCACTTAAATCAAGCTCGATATAATAATATCCTCCGTGTTCGACATAAAAAGATCCATTCATTACCCCATTCCTTCCAACATCTTCTCTAAGGTTTTCCACAGGGGTATTTTGTCCAGAATCATATATAAAAGCTATAGCATTATTTATGACTCCTGATCCACTATCAGTTTCCTTTATTGTTACAAATGCTCGACTACCACTTTGATTGACAAAAAATTTGTAATACCGAATATCAGGCCAAGCATCAATAAAATCAACTTTATCAATCAGTGTTATATTAGAAATGATTTCCAAGGCTGTCTCAAAAGAATACATGGATTCTTGAAAGTCTAAAGAAATTGTATAATTTCCTTTCACAAATTGAAAATGTCGTATTTCTAACCATAATATATTATCTTGACCTAAAACATTGGAAGCAACATAAGAAAATTGGATTAATTCATCAGTAACCTCCTCTGAAGTAGGACGTGTTTCAAAATCTGGTGACGATTCTCCAGTACGTGGTTTATACAGACTAACTCGTGAACCCTTAATTATATTAGTTGCATTTTCAGCAATTTTTATGATAACTCTTTGATTAGGTAGTAAATTAAATTGAAAATAATCTGTTTCCAAATAATTTGTTGTAGAATATTCGATATTAATTTTAGGTGAATCACCATTTTTTAATTTAATTGCAGTATCAAAGCTATATCCTTCTGATGGTCTATTGAATGTAATAGAATAATTAGATGGCTGAATTGATAAGGAATTTGTAACATTAATTAAGAAAAAAACATCAGATACTGAATCTGTTCTGAAATTTCCAATTAGAAATTCATTGAAAATTTCAGCATCATTAAGTACAAAACTTATAGCAGATTCTGAAAAAATGAATATTTCAATGTTTTCAGGAATAATTGAATTATTAAATTTAATTTCATAATAAACTTTTCCGTTTTCCGTATTATTTTCTAGTATCCATATATGTTCTGTATTATTCTCCGCCAAAATATCTGAATTGGTTTGATTATTGAAATATGTTTTGTTTTTAGGGAATTGTAATGGTTTATAATTTATATCATTTTTTACATCATTAACAGAATAGAAATAAGAGTTTAATCTTTTGTTAATTACAAAATTTTCACTCTGTAGATTATCAGATCCCAAAATAATTGTTTCATCATTATTAGCACGTTCTATTGGAATAGTTACAAAAATCAAGCCGATAAAATATAGAAAAAAGAAAATAAATGATATTTTCATTATTGTGTTTACTCCAAACTAAAGAACAGATAAGATATTCAACAATAAAATAAAATCATAAACTTAATGTATTTTTTACTGATAAATAGCATATTTAGCTTTATTGATGTCTGAAATTTTTTTTTAGTAATATCTCGAGTTGCACTTTTTAATCTCTTGAATTTTTCGGTTATTTACATCTTTCATTTCTCCTTGATTTCAAAATTCTCTTATCAATTACGTTTAATATATTCTTCATGAAAGTCATTAGCCCATGTTGGACATCCAGGAATGTTTTCACCTTCTTGACTTTCAAAAAAGACTGAAATTTTCCAGACAGAGAACGTAAACCCTAGAAGCATGAGAAAACCATTAACAATCCACATATCACGGCTTTGACACTTACCAATATTAAATTGTTGCTTGATTTCTCTGTGACATACTTCAATAATCCATCTAAAAGTGTAATCACGATAAATGGTTCTTGGATCTGGCATATGTTTACGTTTAGGGTTAACCATGATAAATTTCGGATTTTTATATTTTTCACTCTTGTACCCATAGATTATGCTCTGTCCTCCTGCTTTTAAGGTCAC